>JAJZWA010000059.1 GCA_021846965.1 Pseudomonadota bacterium
TCCAGCGCGCCATGCGCGACGTTCTTGAGCTTGCCTCGGCCTGTATCACATTTAACATAATGCAAATATGCGCCGTTCCGGCGATCTGGCGGTCTGACGGGTCACCACTGGCCCGGCTTGCGCCCCGTGTCCAGCGCGTGGCCCAGCACCTCGGCGGTGTCCTTGTGCGATTGCTTCATCGCCAGGTCCATCGCCGTGAAGCCCATGGCATTGCGCAGCTTGGGATCGGCGCCCGCCGCCAGCAACAGGCGCACCGTGGAGGCATGGCCGAAATACGCGGCCATCATCAACGGCGTGGTGCCGTTCGGGGCCTGCTGGTTCACCCGTGCCCCATGGGCCAGCAGGAACTTCACCAGGTCGTCGTGGCCGTCGGTCGCCGCGTAGGACAAGGCCGACCAGGCTGGCGCCCGGCCCGGCGGATTGACCTGCGCGCCGCGCCGCACCAGGGCCTCGGCCAGGGTCGAGTCCCCGCGCAGGCAGGCGATCATCAGCGCCGTCTCTCCCTCCGGGTTGCGCTGGTCCGGGTGCAGCCCCGGCTGCTCGATCAGCACCTTGGCCACTTTCAGCGCATGGTTCTGCAGCGCAAGGTACAGCGCGCTGTTGCCCTGCCGGTCCACCGCGTTGGGATCGAAGCCCTGGCGCAGCAACTCGCGCACCGCGCCCACGTCATCGGTCTGCAGGGCCCGGAAGAACTCCGTGAAGGCGCCGGCCCGGGCCGGCGAGAAGCCGGTGGCCCCCAGGCCCAGCGCAGCCAGTGCAAGCGCCGCGCCGAGCAGGCGGCGACGCGTAGCCAGAGCTTGTGGGATGTTCATTTCTTACTTGAACTCAATGCGCTAGCGGTTTGAAAAGTCTATCGAAATTGGCTTCCGTGAACTCCTCGACCCGGGCCTCCTCGCAGCCACGCAACTGGGCCAGGAAACGCGCCACGTAGCGCGTGTAGCCGGGTTGGTTGGTCTGTCCCCGATGCGGCACCGGCGCCAGATAGGGGCTGTCGGTCTCCACCAGGATGCGGTCCTCGGGAAGCTTCCTCGCCACCTCCTGCAGGTCCTTGGCGTTCTTGAAGGTCAGGATGCCCGACAGGGAGATGTAGAAGCCCAGGTCCAGGGCGGCGCGGGCCACCTCCCAGGATTCGGTGAAACAGTGGAACACCCCGCCGCAGTCCGCAGCGCCCTGCTCGCGCAGCATGGCCAGCGTGTCCTCGGCCGCCGCCCGGGTGTGGATCACCAGCGGCTTGCCCACCTCGCGCGCGGCCTGGATGTGCACGGCGAAGCGGTCGCGCTGCCATTGCATGTCGGCGTGGCTGCGACCTTCCAGGCGGTAATAGTCCAGCCCGGTCTCGCCCAGCGCCAGCACCTTGGGATGGCGCGCGCGCGCCACCAGCGTGGCCTGGTCGACCTCGGCCTCGTGTTCGGTATCCGGATGCACGCCCACGGTGGCCCAGATGTTGGCATGGCGTTCGGCGAAGCCCAGCACCTGATCGAACTCGGCGACCTGGGTACTGATGTTCAGCGCGCGCAGCACCCCATGCTCGCGCATGGAGGCGAGGATCTCGTCCTCGCGCTCGCGCAGGCCGGGGAAATTCAGGTGGCAATGCGAGTCGGTCAGGGGCATGGGCAGGACAGGCAGGCGATGCGCGGCCACGCGGGGCCGTGCCGCTGGGGTGCGCGCGCGCCGCGGGCGCCGCGCGCGGGGCTCACAGCGTGTGGGTGGGGCGGTTGTTCGCCTCGGCGGCGGGGCCGAGGATTTCCTCGATCAGGCGTCGCAGCTGCTTGGCCTTCTCGTCGGCGGGAAACTGCACCCCGATGCCCTGCGTGCGGTTGCCGGCGGCGTTCGCCGGGGTGATCCAGGCCACCTTGCCGGCGATCGGGAAGCGCTGCGGGTTGTCCATCACCGTCAGCAACAGGTACACATCGTCGCCCAGTTTGTGCTCGCGCGGCGTGGGGATGAAGATACCCCCGTCGGGAAAATAGGGAATGTAGGCGGCGTAGAGCGCGGGCTTTTCCTTGATCGCGAGCTGGATCACGCTGGGCCGCGAGGTCGAACTCGCTGCGCCGGCGCCGGCTGCGTGGGAAGTGGCCATTTCAATTCGCCCCCGAGGTGCATAGTTGCTGCAATTCTACGACCCAGGCCTGCACCGCGAGGCCCGCGTGCACGGGAAAGTCGGGGGTGCGCGCGGCCTGCGCCAGGCGCTGCCACCATTGCAGCCAGGCTCCGGTGTCGCCCTGCCCGGCCAGGCGGCGCAGCGGAGCGTCCAGCTCCGCCAGGTAGCTGGGAGCCAGGCCCGCGCGCACGCGCACCAGATCCAGGGTCAGCTTCTGCAGGGATTCGAGGGCCTGCGCGGGGGTGACGCCGTCGAGCTGGGTCACCCGACCCGCGGCCAGCTGACGGACCAGGCGACGCGTCCACTCCAGGCCGCGCGCGGGGTCCGGGTCGAACACGGCGCGCCGGCTCCAGTGCAGCACCGCCTGCGCGTCGGCCTCTCCCCGGCGCTGCAACTCGGCCAGCGCCGTCTGGGGATCCGGTCGTGCCCAGGCGCGCAGCCGACAGCGGCTTCGCAGGGTGGGCAGCACCCGGTCCAGTTGATAGGTTCCCGTCAGAAAACAAAGAGATGCCGGTGGTTCTTCAAGTACCTTCAGAAGTGCATTGGCTGCCGGCGCGGCCATCGCATCCAGAGGATGCACCACCGCCACCTTCGGTCCCCCGCGGTGGCTGGTGCCCTGCGCCCAATCGATCAGCGCACGCACCTGCTCGATGCCGATCTCGCGTCCGGCGCCAGCCGGCCTGGGCTCTGCCTGCCCCTGCGCGCCCTCGCCGCCTTCCTCGGCGCCCAGACCCAGCTCGGCGGCCAGCGCCGGCGGCACCACCACGCGCAGGTCGGGATGGGTTCCTGCCCGCACCAGGTGGCAGCCGGCGCAGACTCCGCAGGCCCGGGCCTGCCAGGGCAGCAGGGCCCGGCCCGGCGCCTCGCACAGCAGCCCCGCCCCCGCGTCCAGCAGGGATTCCCACAGCCCGGTGCCCCGGGAGCCATGCAGCAATGTCGCCGGAAAATCCATCACTTTCCTAGAGTTCCAGGAACTTCTTGAGGTTCTGGATCACGTCCTCGCGCACCTCTTCCAGGCTGCGCGAGGCATCGATCACACGCCAGCGCCGCGGCTGCTCGTGCGCCAGTTCCAGGTATCGCCGGCGCACCCTGCCGAAAAACTCCTCCGGCTCGCGCTCGAAGCGGTCGCATTGGCGCCCCTGCTCGCGCATGCGCCGCGCCGCCGTCTCGGCCGGCAGGTCCAGCAGCACCGTCAGATCCGGCTCCAGCCCGGGGTGCACCCAGTGGGCCAGCGCCTCCAGGCGGTCGCGGGGGATGCCCTTGCCGGCCCCCTGGTAGGCCAGCGTGGCGTCGGTGAAACGATCGCAGACCACGTCCTGCCCGCGCAGCAGCGCCGGCTCGATCACGTGCAAGACATGCTCCTGGCGCGCGGCGAACACCAGCAGCGCCTCGGTGGAGGTGCTCATCGCCTCGTTGAGCACCAGCTCGCGCAGGCGCTCGCCGAGGGGCGTGCCGCCCGGCTCGCGCGTGGCCACGACTTCGCGGCCCAGGCCCCGCAGGGTCTCGACCAGGGCGCTGAACTGGCTGCTCTTGCCGGCACCGTCGATGCCTTCCAGGGTGATGAACAGGCCGCGTGACGAGGGATTCTTCAAGGTTCGTGCCTCAACGGGAGAGTTGGCGCCGGCGTTGCGCGGACGCGCCTGCCGCATCCGAGCTGCCCGAGGCCCCGGGCGCGGCGCCGGAAGCCGCGGATGCTCCGGATGCCCTGGCGCCTCGGCGCGCCTGCAACAGATAACGGCTCACCGCGGCATCGTGCTCGGCCAGGGTGTCCGAGAACACGCTGCTGCCGTCGCCCCGCGCCACGAAATACAGGGCGCGGCCGTCCGCCGGGTGCAGCGCGGCCTGCAGCGCCGCGGCCCCCGGCAGCGCGATGGGCCCGGGCGGAAGTCCGGCGTGCACATAGGTGTTGTAGGGGGAAGCCACCTGCATGTCCTTGTGGCTCAGGTGGCCCTGGTAGGCGCTGCCCAGCGCGTAGATCACCGTGGGGTCGCTCTGCAGCGGCATGCCGGCGCGCAGGCGGTTGATGAACACGCTGGCGATGCGCGCGCGGTCACCCGGACGGCCGGTTTCCTTCTCCACCATCGAGGCCAGGGTCAGTGCCTGGCGCGGGTCCTGCAAGGGCAGTCCCTGCTCGCGCCCGGCCCAGGCCTGCGCGAGTTCGCGCTGCATCAGCCGGTAGGCACGCTGCAGCAGCGCCAGCTCCGAGCTTCCCCTGCCGTACAGGTAGGTGTCGGGGAAGAACTCGCCTTCGGGATCCTGATCGGCCGGCGCGCCGATGCGCCGCATGATCTGCCGCGGGCTCAGGCCCGCCGCGTCATGCACCAGGTCGGGCGCCTTGTCGGCCGCGGCCAGGAACTGGGCGAAGGTCCAGCCCTCGGGAACCGTCAGGGCCAGCAGGGACTGGTCGCCGCGCGCCATCTTGCGCAGCAACTGCCAGGGCGTGATGCCCTGCTCCACCTCGTAGCTGCCGGCCTTGAGCTGGGTGCCCTCGCCACTCAGGCGCGCCAGCCAGTAGAACAGGCGCGGGGACAGGTCGGCGCCCTGCGCACGGATCTGCGCGGCCGCGCTGCGCGCCGGGCTGCCCAGGCGCACCGTGAAGTCCAGCGGGGAATTCGCCAGGCGTATGGGCGCCATCGCCCAGCCGACGAATCCGGCGGCGGCTCCCACGGCGCCCACGATCACGAGCGCCAACAGGCGCGCCGGCCAACGCGATTTCAAGCCTTTCACTCGATTCCAGGAAGCGCACCGCGGCGCGATTGCGGCAGGGACCTCCCCTTGCGCGCCCCAGGTCGCGGCGGGCAGGTTTCGGTTCAGATTCCTATACTAGCCGACCTACTCCCGATGCCAGCCAGCCGGCCTTGCCGCCGTCCAGCCCGATGCCCTCCTCCTTCATCGAATTGCCCGGCGCGGGCATCCTGCTCGCGCGCGGCCCGCAGGCCGTCGACCTGCTGCACGCCCAGCTCACCCAGGAGCTGCGCAACTGGCCCGAGGCCACCGCGCGCATGGCCGCGCTGTGCACGCCGCAAGGCCGCATGCTGGCCGATTTCCTGCTGTGGCGCGAAGCCGACGACTCGATCGCCATGCTGCTCGACGCCGAGTTGCTCGAGCCCACCCTCAAGCGCCTGCGCATGTACATCCTGCGCCTGAAATGCACCCTGGAAGACGCCCGCGCCCAGCGTCGCGTCTACGGCTTGCTGGAGGCCGCCGACGCCCCTTCGTCGCTGCCCGGCGAGGCGCTGGCGGTCTGGGGCACCAGGCGCGAAGGCCCGGCCACGGCCATACGCCTGCCCGACGCGCCCGGACTGCGGCGCACCCTGCTGGTCGCCGATCAGGCGCTGGACGACTGGGCCCCGGTGCGCGAGCTGGCGCGCCAGCCCGAGTCGGCCTGGCGCCTGGCCGAGCTGCGCGCGGGCATCGGCCACGTGAGTGCGGCCACCGCGCAGCAGTTCGTGCCCCAGATGCTGAACTACGAAGTCCTGGGCGCGGTGGATTTCCGCAAGGGCTGCTACCCCGGACAGGAAATCGTCGCCCGCACCCAGTACCGCGGCAGCATCAAGCGCCGCACCTTCGCCGTGCACGGCGAGCAGCCCATGCAGGCCGGCGACGAGGTGTACAGCGCCGCCGACCCCGGCCAGCCCTGCGGCCTGGTGGTGGGTGCCGCGCCCTCGCCGGCCGGCGGTTGGGAGGGCCTGGCCGAGCTCAAGCTCGACGCCGCGGCGCAGGCCGCGCTGCACCTGCGCGAGGCGCAGGGCCCGGCCCTGCGCCTGGGCAGCCTGCCCTACGAACTGCCCGCGGCCGACTGACGCGCCATGTGCCTGATCGCCTGGTCCTGGCAGCCCGGGGAGCGGCGCACCCTGCTGCTGGCCGCCAACCGCGATGAATGGCTGCAACGTCCGGCCCACCCCATGCATTGGTGGGACTCCCCGGACGAGGGCCTGCCGCCCCTGCTGGCCGGGCGCGACCTGCAGGGCGGGGGCACCTGGCTGGGCCTGCGGCGCGACGGCCTGCTGGCGGCGCTGACCAATGTGCGCGAAGCCGCGCCGCGCGACGCGGCCCGGCCTTCGCGCGGCGAATTGCCCCTGCGCTTCCTGCGCGGCCAGCATCCGCTCGACGGCCGCCCCTGGCAGGCTCCCGATCCGCTGGCCTGGGCGGCCGAGCTGCGGCTGGGCATGCAGGCCTACGCCGGCTTCAACCTGCTGCTCGCCGACCTGCGCAACGGCCGCATGGGCTGGGTGTCCAACCGCGCGGGCTTCGCCGAGGTGGAGCCGGGGGTGCACGGCCTGTCCAATGCGGCGCTGGACACGCCCTGGCCGAAGGTGCAGCGCCTCAAGCAGGGCATCGCTCGTTGCGTGGAATCCGCAGTCCCGGATGGCCAGGTGCCCGACGAGCCGGACCCGGAGTTCGCGTTCCTGCTCGACTGCCTGGCCGACCCGCATCCGGCCCCGGACGAGCAGATCCCGCAGCCCCCCGAGGGCCTGCAACTCTCCCAGGCCTGGAGCCGCGGGCTGTCCGCGCCCTTCATCCAGCTGCCCGAATACGGCACGCGCTGCTCCACGCTGCTGCGCGCCGATGCCGATGGCGGCATGCACGTGCTGGAGCTGCAGCGCCAGCCCCGGGGCGGGCTGCGGCGCGAGTACCGCTGGAACTGGCGCGAGGCCTGAGCCCACAGGCAGCTTCCCTGCGCCGCGGGCGCCCGGCGGCCGGCCGGCGCGCGCTCAGACCGCGCGCGCGGCGGCGTGGGCGCTGGCCCAGGCCCACTGGAAGTTGTAGCCTCCCAGCCAGCCGGTGATGTCCACCGCCTCGCCGATGAAATGCAGCCCCGGCACGCGCCGTGCCTCCAGGCTGCGCGGGTCCAGCTCCCGCGTGGCCACGCCGCCGCGCATCACCTCGGCCTTGTTCCAGCCCTCGGTGCCGATCGCCCTGGGCGACCAGGCGCTCAGCGCCGCGGCCAGGCGCTCCAGCGCGGCACGTCCTGTCTCGGCCACGCGCCGCGTTCCGTCCAGGCCCTGCTGCTCCAGCCAGGCCTGCGCCAGTCGCCGCGGCAGCGCCTGCGCCAGCACGGCCAGCAGCGACTGACGCGAGCCCTGCTGGGCCTGGCGCAAGAGCCCGGCCAGGTCGGTGCCGGCACCCAGGTCGAAGTGCAGTGCCCGTCCCGGCTCCCAGTAGCTGGAGACCTGCAGCACCGCCGGTCCGGACAGGCCGCGGTGGGTGAACAGCAGATCCTCGTCGAACTCGGCGCCCTCGCAGCGCGCGCGCACCTGCAGCGCCACCCCCGCCAGTTGCGCGAAGGGCGCGAAATCCTGCGCCTCGAAGCGCAGGGGCACCAGGGCCGGGCGCGCCGGCTCCACCTCCAGTCCCAGCGAGCGCGCCAGGCGCAGCGCCCAGTCGGTAGCGCCGATGGCCGCCACCGGCAGGCCTCCGGTGGCCACGACCACGCGTGCGGCGCGCAGCGCGCCGGCATCGGTGTCCAGGTCGAAGCCGCGCGGGCCGGGGCGCAGCGCGTGGACCCGGCAAGGGTGCAGCCAGCGCACGCCGCCGCGCTCGCATTCGGCGCGCAGCATGTCCACGATGGCGCCGCCCGCCTGGTCGCAGAACAACTGGCCCCGATGCTTTTCATGAAAGGCGATGCGATGGCGCTTGACCAGGCCGATGAAGTCGCGCGGCGTGTAGGCCTGCAGCGCCTGCGCCGCGAAACCGGGGTCGCGCCCCACGTAATACCGAGGCCCCGTGGAAACGTTCGTGAAATTGCAGCGCCCGCCCCCGGAGATGCGGATCTTCTCGCCGATGCGCCGGGCGTGCTCGATCAACACCACGCGGCGCCCGCGCTGCGCGGCCACGGCCGCGCACATCATGCCCGCGGCCCCCGCTCCCACCACCGCGAGGTCGCAGGCTGAAGCGGAGCTGGATCGTGAAGGCTCGGACATGGCTGCGCTGGGCAAAGCGCGCATTGTCGCCGATGCCGGCCCTGCGCCTCGTCTGGCGTCGAAACACCTGCTTACATGGCGCTCTGCCGCTAGGCTTGCGCCTGCGCTTGCGCGCCATCGCGCAAGGTCCGGCCTCCCGCGGCAAGCGCCGCCGCCCTCCTGTTCATGACCTCCATCGCTCGTCCGGCGCCCTCGCCCGAGGCATCGCCCGCCCATGCCCCGTCGCTGCCCCGCGGCTTCCTGCCGCTGATGGCCATGGCCTGTGGCATCGCGGTGGCCAACATCTACTTCGCGCAGCCCCTGCTGGACCAGCTGGCGGGCTCCTTCCACAGCTCGGTCAGCGGCATCTCCGCGGTGCCCGCGGCCACCCAGCTGGGCTACGCGACGGGCTTGATCGGCACCGGCCCCCTGGGGGACCGCTACCCCCGGCACCGCGTGATCCTCGGCATGGGGCTCGCGCTGGTGCTGATGCTGGTGTGCACGGCCCTGGCGCCCAACGTGCCGCTGATGGCCGCCGCCTGCCTGGGCGTGGGCCTGACGGCCTCGGTCGCGCAGCAGATCATTCCCCTGGTCGCGCATCTGGCGCCGCCGGAGCGCCGCGGCCGCTCAGTGGGCCTGGTGATGAGCGGGCTGCTGGTGGGCATCCTCGGGGGACGGGTGCTCGCCGGATTCCTGGGCCAATGGCTGGGCTGGCGCATGGTCTACGGCCTGGCCGCGCTGCTCAACCTGGGCTCGCTGCTGATGCTCTGGCGCGTGGTTCCCCGGCTCGCGCCGGACGACACCTCGGCCGGGGGCTATGCGCAACTCCTGGCTTCGACCCTGATGCAGTTCGCGCGCCACCCGCAGCTGCGTGCGGCCGGCATCGTGGGCGGCCTGTTCTTCGGGGCCTTCAGCGTGTTCTGGGTGGGCCTGACGCCGCTGCTGGCCAGTTCCGCCTATCACCTGGGGCCGGCCGTGGCCGGCCTGTTCGGGCTGCTGGGCCTGTCAGGGGCTGTCGTGGCGCCCTGGTCGGGCCGGCATTCGGACCAGCCGGGGGGGCCCCGGCGCGTGATGTTCATCGGCCTGTCCGCGGTGCTGGTGGCCTGGGGCGCCTTCGCCTTCGGTGCGCGATCCCTGGCCTGGCTGGTGCTGGGCGTGATCGTGCTGGACATGGGGGTGCAGGGAGCCCACATCGCCAACCAGACGCGCATCTTCGCCCTCGACGCGGCTTCCCGCAGCCGCATCAACGCGGTCTACATGACCCTGTATTTCCTCGGGGGTTCGGCCGGCACCGTGGTGGCCGGCCAGGCCTGGGCGCTGGGCGGCTGGCCTGCGGTGGTGGGTGCCGGCGCGGGCTTCGCGGCAGCGGCGCTGCTGCTGCATGCCGCGTGGAATCCGGGGCGCCTGCGGAGCCCGCGCATCGACGGCCCGGCCCGCGGCTCCTCGGCAAGCGGCTGATCGGCAAGCGGCTAATCGGCCCGCTGCGCCCGCGCGGCCTGGGCATTGCGAGCGCGTACCGCCCGCAGATCCACGCCGGTCAGGCGCAGGTAGTCGGCATCGAGCTGATCGCGCAGCGAGGGTGCCTGCAGGGCCAGCTCGGCGCCGCTCAGCGCCCGGCTGACACCGGGCAGATCCTGCGTGGGCCGGGATTCCGGGGCGGCGGATGGGTCGAGGGTCTCGGAGGACGGGCGGGCCTGCGACGGGCCCCACACCACCGGCCCGAATTCCTCGCCCAGGTAGAAGGTGCAGGAATCGCCGTTGGGCAGAATCTCGTGCAGCGCGTAGGACCAGAACCAGTGAGAGCGCAAATCCAGCAGGATGGTTTCACCGTCGTGGATGGGGCCGCCCGCGTGCAGGTCGCAGGTGTGGGGGTTGCCGAGGATCTTGTTGCGCATGCCGAAGGGCACGTAGCGCCAGCCGGTCTGATCGGTCCACCCGGTGCGCGCGCGCAGATTCAGCGAGATCGCATCGTGGCCATCGCCGGGGGCGGTGGGCACGTAGGTCACGGAGGGGCTGATCTCGGCAGGGCCGAGGATCGGCTCATAGCCGATCCAGGGAGTGAGCTGCTTGCCCAGGTACACGCGAAAGGTGGCGTGCCCGTCGCGGTAATGGGCCATCTGCAGGCTGTAGTCGAAAGGCCGGTTGCTGGCGTTGAGCAGTTGCACCTGCACCTGCGTGGCATGGGCGTCGAGCCGGGCGCCGGCGAGCAGCGCGACGAGCAGGGCCCCTCCGAGGGTGGGTGTTCGCATGGGGGGCTCCATCATGGAGCAGCGGGCCCTGAGGCCGCTGCCTGGTTGCGCGCGCGCACGGCACGCAGATCGATGCCGGTGGCGCGCAGGTAGTCCTGATCGAGCTGGGCGTGCAGCGCGGGGTCCGCCCGGGCGAGCTCGGCGCCGGTCATCGCGCGGCCGATGCCGGGGACATCCCGCAGCCCGGGCGCCGCGGCGCCCGGGGTCGCGCCGGTCTCGCCCCACAGCACCGGGCCGTAGTTGGCGCTCAGGTAGAAGGTGCAGGAATCTCCGTTGGGCAGGATCTCGCTGAGCAGGTAGGGCCAGAACCCCGCCTCGCGCAAATCCAGCAGCACGGTCTGCCCGTCGGAGATGGGGCCGGCTGCGTGCATGTCGCACTCATGCGGGACGCCGAACAGCTTGCTGAGCATGCCGAATTCCTTGTAGTCCCAGTTGTATCCGCCGTTCCAGGTGTAGCGCATGCGCATGTTCAGGCTGATGGCGTCGAGGCCGTTGCCGGGCGCGACGGTGCTGTACTGCGCGAAGGGCGTGACCGAGCCCTGCCCGAGAAGGATGGGGATGTAGTCGATCTGGCGGGTCTGCTCCTGGCCCAGGAAGGTGCGGTTGAGCGTGCCACCGTGCACGTAATTGGCCATCTGCAGGCTGAAATCGATGCCGTACTCGGTGTTGTTCATCATCTGCACCTGGACCAGGGTGGCGTGGGCCGGCAGCTGCGAACCGGCGAGCAGCGCGGCGAAGGCAAGTTGGCGCATGGCGGGAATCCTCGAAACCTGGAGGCGCGCGGGGGGCCCCAGCGCGACGAGGTTTCACTATCCCATGGCCACGCAACCCCGCTCGGCGTCAGGGCCTAACACCCCCAAGCCGCGCAGGGACGCAGGCTCCAGGGCCCGCAAGGCCCGGGCCCGCCGCGGGCTCAGGCGCCGAACAGGAAGCTCAGCAGGCGCCCCAGGCCTTGCAGCCAGGCCCGCGGCCCGCGATGTCGCGGCGCCGCAGCCGGCGCCGGCTCGGCCGAGCCGAACACGATGGCCTGGCCGTCCCAGCGCAGCGACAACTGGGCGCCGTCCAGCAGGTCGTCGCGTCCGTTGGCAGGGTCCAGCACCAGGGCCTTGCCGGACTCCAGGCGCGCCAGCACGAAATGCCTGCCGTCGGGAACCAGGGCCATGCAGGGCAGCTGCGCCGGCTCCAGCGCCGGCGGATGCAGGGTGATGGCGCGCGCGCTCAGGCCCAGGGCCTTGGCCCCCAGCAGCAGGTCGATGGGGCTGAGCGCGCCGCTGGGGCGCGCCAGATGATCGCGCAGGGACAGGATGTCCGCCGGAAGATCGTGCAGACGCGCGATCAGCACCAGGCAAGCCAGGCCGGCGTCATCCGCCCCGGCCGGGGCGTCGTCCGCCGGCCATTCGCGAGGCTTCGGCACCGCCGCTTGTCTCATCGATTCCCCCGATTTCCTGCTGTTGTTTGTCCCGCCCCAGCGTCGCCCCACCCCTGTGCATGCGACAGATCGTCCGCAGTTGATGGGAACAACGAATGAGCCAATTTATCCACTTTCCGGGACAGGAGGGACCTTGGTCACATTTTGTTGCGCGTGTTTGCACCACTTGACGCTAGCTGCCCACGGCCTCGAGCATGGTGCGTGCGATGACCCGATGCGCCGGAGTCACGGGCAGCATGTAGAGGCGGCCCAGCCAGTTCTTGACGTGGACCACGGTGGTGACGGTGACCAGGGCCTGCCCCTCTTCGGCGATCGGCCTCCTGTGCACCGACACGACCACCTGGAGGTGCTTGTCATCGTCTCCCAGCAGCACCTCCCCCTCCTCTTTCGACACCAGGGTGAAAATCCCCACGCGGTCGCCGGGCACATAGTCCGAAGGGGGTTTCCGCGGGTCGATCATGGCCAGGCCGCCCAGATCCTTCAGGCCCACGAGGCCGACCAGGGTGTTCCGGAGAGCCATCAGTCGATCGACCCACCGCGGGGTCTTCATCGCCATGCGCAGGAACTGGCCGAGCGCATCCAGCTCCGGCTGCGCGGCTCGGATGGACCAGGCATCATGGAAGTAGGCGCCGGGAAGCAGGGCCTCTGCCTTGCTCCCCGGGGGCGCGGTGGACGGGGTGGCCGTGGGGTTCATGCGGGTTCGAACGGGCTGTCGGTTTGCCGCGGCTTGCGCAGGCCAGGCTCGCGGGGCCACGCAAGGCATGGGCCTGTGCCGCGCCAGCGTAGCACCCCCGGCAGCGCGCTCCATCGCTGCGGGCAGGCCGTTGCCCGGCCCTTCGCCCTCACGGCGGCAGGCGCCCGTGCACCGCGCGGCCCCGAGCGCATGCGCAACCCGATCGTTTCGCGATACATCACGTTGCCTTCGATTACAACCATGGGCTCGGCATGGAAATTAGGATCGTGCGTGCACCTTTTCCATCTGCACCGACAACAAGACGGCGCGTCCCTCGCGGCGACATCCTGATGAACGCCTTTGCGACAGGCCACGACACCCACGCGATCTTGTCGCTCCTCACCGGGCTGTTGCAGCACTCCCCGGATGCGCAAGTGGTCATTGCATGGGATCGACGGATCTGGGGATGGAATACGGCAGCCGAGCGTTTGCTGGGTTACTCCGCGGAGCAGGCGACGGGGCGTGGCGTGGAATGGCTGACGACGACGCTGGGCCAGCAGGCCGGCGAGTCGGAGCACATCGGCCATGCACTGGACGGAGCGGAAACCTCGCCCTACGAGACCGTCCTCCTGCGCAATGGCGGCGTGCGTGTCGCCGTATCCATCTGCCCGACCGCCCTGCACGCTCCGAACACCGCTTCGGAGCGGCCCCTGGGTGTCCTGCTTACCTTGCGCGACATCACGGCTCGGCAAGCTGCTGAAGCCCTGGCGAGGGATCACGAATTCAAACTCGCGGCGATCGTCGATCATTCGCCATCGGCGCTTTCGCTGAAGACCCCCGATGGCCGCTATGTACTGGCGAATCCCAACCTGCAGAGGATTCATCGCCTGAGCGAAGCCGAGATCCTGGGCAAGACGGACTACGACCTGTATCCCCCCGAGATCGCGCGCGCGTTCCGGGACAGCGATGCCAGGATTCTGCGCACCGCGACGGGCCAGTCCGTCGAAGAAATGGTTCCGGTCGACGGCGAGCTTCGCAGCTGCATGTCGCACATGTTCCCGGTCAAGGACGCCGCGGGTGCGATCCGGTACATCTGCCGCATCTCGCTGGACGTGACCGACCGCGTGAACGCCGAGAAGGCCCTTGCAGCTTCCGAGGCGAGATACCGGGGCTTGTTCGAGAACATGAACGCCGGCTTCGTCCTGTTCGAGGTGGTGAAGGACGATCGGGGCGCACCGATCGACCTGCGGATCCTGGCGGCCAATGCCGGCTTCGAGGCCGCGACAGCGATCCGCAGGGAGCACGCCATCGGCCAGCGGCTGAAGGAGCTCATGCCGGGCATCGAGCACGATCCCGCGAATTGGATCGGCATCTACACCGAGGTTGCCCTCACCGGCCGACCCACAAGCTTCGAGCAGCGCTCCGAGGCCTTGGGCGTGGACTTCTCCGTCTCCGCCTTCCAGCCGGCACCCCTGCAATGTGCCGTGACCTTCGTCGACATCACGGAACGCAGGGCGGCCCAGGCCCAGGCCAGATTGTGGATGGAGGCCTTCTCGCGCAGCGACCTCGGCTTTGCGATCAGCGACGCGCGCAGCAATCTCCTGATCGACGTCAACCAGGCCTTCGCCGAGCGCCGCGGCTACGCCGTGGCCGAGCTGCGAGGCGCTCCGGTGGCGGCGCTTTTCGCACCCGGCCGCATGCCCGCGTATCACGACATGGATCTCGGGACCGATCGCAAGGCCCATGTCGTCTTTGAATCGGAGCATGTGTGCAAGGATGGCTCCATATTCCCGGTCTGGGTGGACCTGACGGTGATCGCCGACGAACGGGGAATCGCGAAGACCCGCGTGGCTTGCGTAGTGGACGTGAGCCAGCGCCACAAGGCGGAGTCCGAGATGCGGATCGCCGCGATCGCCTTCGAGGCCCAGGACGGCATCATGGTGACCGACGCGGCAGGGGCGCTCCAGCGCGTCAACCGGGCATTCACCCGGATCACCGGCTACTCCGAGCAGGAGGTCATCGGGCATACGCCCGCCATGCTGCATTCCGACCTCCAGGATGCCGAGTTCTACGCGCAGATGTGGGCCGCCATCGCGCGCCATGGCTACTGGCAGGGCGAGCTCGTCAATCGACGCAAGAATGGAGATCTGTACACCGAGCACCTGACGATCTCGGCGGTGAAGAACCCGGATGGCGCCGTGACGAATTACGTGGGCTCCATCGCCGACGTGACACAGCAGCGCGAAGCGGAATCGAAGGCTGAGCACCTGGCGTATTTCGATGCCCTGACCGATCTTCCGAATCGAATCCTGCTGCACGATCGCCTCGTGCACGCGCTCGCGCGAAGCGCGCGTACCCAGGAATTCTGCGCGCTGCTGTTCGTCGATCTCGACCATTTCAAGAAGATCAACGATTCCATCGGCCACCACGCCGGAGACCAGCTGCTGGTGCACGCGGCGCAGCGCCTGGAGCTCGCGGTCCGCGATGGCGACACCGTGGCCCGATTCGGCGGCGACGAATTCGTCGTCGTGCTCGAGGAGCTTGGCGGCGCAGCGCACGCCGCGGCCATGCAGGCCGGGATGATCGCGGAAAAGCTGCGCGCGAGCATGGCCGATGCCTATGAACTGGACGGCCAGACCTTCTATTGCTCTGCGAGCATCGGTGCGACCTTGTTCCAGGGCGGTGTCGATTCACCGGAGTCGATCCTCATGCATGCCGACCTGGCGATGTACCGCGCCAAGCAGGACGGTCGCAACGCCCTGCGCTTTTTCGAGCAGAGCATGCAAGTCGAACTGGCCAGGCGCACCGCACTGGAGGCCGAGCTGCGGGTGGCGATCGCCAACGGGCAACTCGAGTTGTACTACCAGCCACAGTACGACCGTGCCGGGCAGCTGGTCGGAGCGGAAGCCCTCGTGCGCTGGAATCACCCGGCGCGTGGCATGCTGCTGCCGGGCGAGTTCATCGGCCTGGCCGAGGACACCGGACTCATCGTGCCGCTGGGGCAATGGGTGCTGGACGCCGCGTGCGCGCAGCTCGCGGCATGGCACCGCACGGCATCCACGCGCGATCTGGTGCTGGCGATCAACGTCAGTGCTCGACAGTTCGCACAAGCCGATTTCGTCGACAAGGTGCTGGCATCGCTGCAAGCCGCGGGAGCCGATGCCGGCGCCCTCGAGATCGAACTCACCGAGAGCATCGTGCTCGATGACGTGGACGGCGCCTTCGCCAAGATGCAGGCCTTGAAGGAGGCGGGAATGGGCTTCTCGCTCGACGATTTCGGCACCGGCAGCTCGTCGCTGTCCTACCTGACGCACCTTCCGCTCGATCAACTGAAGATCGACAAGTCCTTCGTCGACGACCTGCCAAGCGGCAAGCAGGATGCGATGGTCGCCCAGACCATCATCGCGATGGCCAAGGGACTGGGCCTGCAAGTCGTCGCCGAGGGCGTCGAGACCGAGGCGCAATGGGACTTCCTGATGCAACACGGCTGCGACGCGTTCCAGGGCTACCGCTTCGGCAGGCCGCAGCCGATCCACGAATTCGCGCGACTGGCACAGGGCTGAAGAACAGATTGCCAACAGATCGCCACCAGATCGCCACCAGATTGGCACCAGATTGGCACCAGATTGGCAACACATCAGCGCCCACGAAAAAGCCCGCGCATGTCACTTCATGGCGGGCTTATCGGTACTGCATGCAAGCGGTGGATCTTGCTTTGGTCTTA
The DNA here is from genome assembly GCA_021846965.1 of Pseudomonadota bacterium. Classification (GTDB taxonomy): domain Bacteria; phylum Pseudomonadota; class Gammaproteobacteria; order Burkholderiales; family Burkholderiaceae_C; genus Thiomonas_A. Next base: position 16,080 of record JAJZWA010000059.1, read on the forward strand.
TGGTCGGGGCGAGAAGATTCGAACTTCCGACCCCCTGCACCCCATGCAGGTGCGCTACCAGGCTGCGCTACGCCCCGACTGACCAAAAACAAAAAGTGTAGCAGCTTCAGTCGCTGCGTAGAAGCTCCTTGAGCAGGAAAAGTTCGCGCAACAGCTCCTCGCGCCCTGCCGGGCTCCAGCTGGAGGGGTCGCCGGCGGGCAGCGGCGGCGGCGGCACCTCGGGCAGCACCACCGGCGGCAGGCCTTCGGCAGCGCGCGGCGCCTCGGTGCCCTGCCCCTGGGAGAGCTTGGCACGCGCGCCGTGGATGGTGAAACCCTGGTCGTACAGCAGTTCGCGGATGCGCCGGATCAGCAGCACTTCGTGGTGCTGGTAGTAGCGCCGGTTGCCGCGGCGCTTCATCGGGCGCAGCTGGCTGAACTCCTGCTCCCAGTAGCGCAGCACGTGGGCCTTCACGCCGCACAACTCGCTGACCTCACCGATGGTGAAGTAGCGCTTGGCGGGAATCGGCGGCAGATCCGAGGAGGCGGTCATGGCGTGCGCGGCTCAGCGGGCGGGCTCGGGGCGTCGGGCGGCGCTCAGCCCCGTGTCAGGGTGCCGGTGACGGTGAGGGGCATGGCGGCCTCGTTGCCGCCTTGCAGCTGTTCCTTGAACTTCTGGCTGGGATGAAAGGTGACCACGCGACGCGCACGGATGGGGATGACCTCGCCGGTGCGCGGGTTGCGCCCGGGGCGTTGCGCCTTGTCGCGCAACTGGAAATTTCCGAAATTGGACAGTTTCACGTCCTGGCCGCTGGCCAGCGCATCGCGGATCAGGTCGAAAAACGCGTCCACCATGTCCTTGGATTCACGCTTGTTCAGCCCGATGCGCTCGTACAGCAATTCCGACAACTCGGCCTTGGTCAGGCTCGGGGTCTGCAGGCTGGTGACCAGTTTTTCCATGATGGGATGGGTCCTTCGCGAAAGACTGTCGTCGGATGGGCGTCCAGGGGGGCGTGGCCTTCAGGCGCGCAGGCGTGCGTCGAAGGCGCGCTGCATGGCCTCGACCACGGCCGCGCAGGCGGCGTCGGCCTGGGCATCGGTGAGGGTCTCCCCGGCCTGCAGGCTCAGGCGCAGCGCCAGGCTGCGCGTGCTGGTGCCGGGAAGCGGGAACACGTCGAACAGCACGGCGTCGGCGAGGATGGCGCAGCGGGCATCGCTGGCGCGCAGCTCACGCGCCAGATCGAGCACGCGGGCCGCCGGCACCGAGGCCTCGAGCACGAAGGCCAGGTCGCGCAGCACCGCGGGGGTGCGCGGCAGCGCATGCGGCTGGGGCAGTCGCTGGCGCTGCAGCATGGCGGCGTCGAGCTCGAACACGATGGGGGCCTGGGGCAGCGCGTATTTCTGCACCCAGCGCGGGTGCAGCTCGCCTACCACGCCGGCGCTTCGCCCGTCGATCAGCACGGCGGCGGCGCGCCCGGGGTGCAGCGCCGGGTGCTGTACGGGCTCGAAGCGCAGTTCGCCACAACCCGCGCAGAGTTGCTGCACGTCGGCCTTGACGTCGTAGAAATCGACCTGGCGCTCGGGCACGGCCCAGCCGGTGGGCATGACCGGGCCGTAGGCCAGGCCGCCCACGCGGGTGGGTTGCTCGACGCCGCGGGGTTCGAGATCCTCGCGTCCGGGGGCGCGCAGGAACACCCGCCCCAGCTCGAACATGCGCGCGCGCCGCGCGCGCTGGTTCAGGTTGGCGCGCAGGGTCTGCAGCAGGCCGCCCAGCAGGCTGGATCGCATCACGCCGGCCTGCGCGCTGATGGGGTTGCGCAGCGCGATGGGCTGCGCGTTGCCGGCCAGGTCGGCCTCCCATTCGGCTTCGGCAAAGCTGAACTGGATGGTTTCCTGGTAGCCGCGCTCGACCAGGGCCAGGCGCAGCGCGTGCTGGCTGCGCAGGCCCTCGGGCTCGGGCAGCATGGTCATGCGCGCCAGCGGCGGGCGCACGGGAATGTTGGCGTAGCCGTGGATGCGGGCCACTTCCTCGACCAGGTCTTCCTCGATCTCGAGGTCGAAGCGGTGGCTGGGCGGGGTGACCACGAAGCGCTCATCGGCGCCCTGCCCCTCGCGCAGCGCGGGCAGGCCCAGGCGCTGGAAGATCTGCGCCATGCGATCGGCGCCCACCGGGGTGCCGATGATGCGCTCGCAGCGCGCCACCCGCATGGCCACGGGCTTGCGCTCGGGGATGCGCAGCCTCTGGTCGTCCACCGGGCCGGCCTGGCCTCCGCAGATCTCGAGAATCAGGCGGGTGATGTATTCGAGGTGCTCCACCGTGGTGGCGGGATCGACGCCGCGCTCGAAGCGCGCGCCGGCGTCGGTGCTGAAGTTGTAGCGCCGGGCGCGCCCGCGGATGGCCTGGGGCCACCAGAACGCGGCCTCGACGTAGACGTTGCGGGTGTCCAGGCTGACCGCGGTGGCTTCGCCGCCCATGATGCCCGCCAGGGATTCGATGCCCTTGCCGGCGGCGATCACGCCGACGCGCTCGTCCACCTGGATGGTCTGGCCGTTGAGCAGTTCCAGGGATTCGCCGGCGCGGCCCCAGCGCACCTCCAGGCCGCCCTCGATGCGGTCGAGGTCGAACACGTGGGTGGGACGCCCGAGCTCGAGCATCACGTAGTTGGAAATGTCCACCAGCGCCGAGATGCTGCGCTGGCCGGCACGCTCCAGGCGCTGGCGCAGCCAGGCCGGGGTGGGCGCGCGCGCATCCACGCCGCGGATCACGCGCCCGGAAAAGCGCCCGCACAGATCGTCGGCCAGCACGCGCACGGGCAGGACTTCCTGCAGTTGCGCGGCCACCGGCTCGACGCGCGGCCGCTGCAGTTCGGCTCCGGTGATGGCCGAGAGTTCGCGGGCCACGCCGTACACGCTCATGCAGTGGCCGAGGTTGGGCGTGAGCTTGATCTCCAGGATGCGTTCGTCCAGGCGCAAGGCCTGGCGCAGGTCCTGGCCCACCTCGAGCTGCGGGTCCAGCGCGAGCAGCCCGGCGTGGTCGGTGGACAGCCCGAGTTCGCGGGCCGAGCACAGCATGCCCTGGGAATCCACGCCGCGCATGCGCGCCGCGCCGATGCGAAAGGCCTTGCCACCGGCTTCCGTGGGCGGGAGTTCGGCGCCGATGGTCGCGCAGGGCACCTTCATGCCCGGCGCCACGTTGGGAGCGCCGCAGACGATCTGCAGTGCCTGGGCCGCGCCGGCGTCGACCCGGCACACGCGCAGACGATCGGCATCGGGATGGGGCTGGACCTCCAGGACCTGGGCCACCACGACGCCGTGGAAGTCGGGCGCGGCGGGGCGCAGCTCCTCGACCTCGAGGCCCGCCATGGTCAGGCCTTCGGCGAGTTCCTCGATGCCGAGACTCGGGTTGCAGAAACTGCGCAGCCAGGATTCGGGTACTTGCATGGATCGGCGGAAGACAAAATCGGGATTCGGGGGGCGGCGCGCGCGGCGGCTCAGGCGGCGTCGAACTGTTCGAGAAAACGCAGGTCGGAGCCGTAGAACTGGCGCAGATCGCCGATGCCGTAGCGCAGCATGGTCAGGCGCTCGATGCCGGAGCCGAAGGCGAAGCCGATGTGGCGCTCCGGGTCCAGCCCGAAATTGCGCACCACCACCGGATGCACCTGGCCGGCGCCGGAGATTTCCAGCCAGCGGCCGCGCAAGGGACCGCTGTCGAAGCGCATGTCGATCTCGGCCGAGGGTTCGGTGAAGGGGAAATACGAGGGCCGGAAGCGCAGCTCGATGTCGTCGCGCTCGAAAAAGGTGTGCAGGAAGGCGGTGTACACGCCCTTCAGGTCGGCCATGGACACGTTCTCGCCGATCCACAGTCCCTCGAACTGGTGGAACATGGGCGAGTGCGTGGCGTCGCTGTCCACGCGGTAGGTGCGCCCGGGGGCGATGACCCGGATGTCGGGCATGGTCGCGGCGCCCTGGTGCCGCTGCACATGGGCGCGCGCGTGGCGCACCTGCATGGGCGAGGTGTGGGTGCGCAGCAGCAGGGGCTGGCCGCGCGCGTCGTCGAGGTCGACGTAGAAGGTGTCCTGCATCGAGCGCGCCGGGTGGTCCTGCGGCGAGTTCAAGGCGGTGAAGTTGCTCCAGTCGTCCTCGATCTCGGGGCCGTCCGCGACCTCGAAGCCGATGGAGCGGAAAATGGATTCGATGCGCATCCACGAGCGCACCACCGGGTGCACCCCGCCGCGGCGCTGCCCGCGCCCGTCCAGCGTCACGTCGATGGCCTGTTCGGCCAGGCGGGCCTGCAACTCGGCCTCGGCCAGGGCGTCGCGGCGTGCCTGCAGGGCCTGCTCGATGGCCTGCTTGGCCAGGTTGATCTCGGCGCCCTGCGCGCGCTTGTCCTCGGGGGACAGCTTCGCCAGATCCTTCATCAGCGCGGTGATCGCGCCGGACTTGCCCAGAAAACGAGCCTTGGCGTTCTCCAGCTCGGCTGCGCTCGGGCTGGCGGCGAACTGTTCGCGCGCCTGGCTCACCAGGTTCTGCAGTTGCGGGTTCGTGGTCATCGCAAAACCTTCAGGCCGGCGCCGCGAAGCGGCGGCGGCGGCGTGAAAAAAGGCCCGGGAACATCCCAGGCCTGCGGCTTGTTGCAGGGGAGCGCGCCTGCGGCGCGCTCCCTCGGGCCCGACTCAGGCCAATTTCGCCCGCACGGCCTCGACGATCTTGCCGAAGGCGGCGCTGTCATGCACCGCCATGTCGGCCAGCACCTTGCGGTCGATGTCGATCGAGGCCTTCTTCATGCCGTTCATGAACACGCTGTAGCTCATGCCGAGCTCGCGCACGGCGGCGTTGATACGCGTGATCCACAGCGCGCGGAACTCGCGCTTCTTGGCACGGCGGTCGCGGTAGGCGTACTGGCCGGCCTTCATCACCGCCTGCTTGGCGATGCGGAATACGTTCTTGCGGCGGCCGCGGAAACCCTTGGCCTGGTCGAGCACCTTCTTGTGGCGGGCGCGAGCCGTTACACCACGTTTGACGCGAGGCATCTGAACACTCCTTTACCGAATAGGGACAACGTCGCGAAAGCCCGCGGGCTCAGGCGAAGGGCATCATCTGGGCGATATGGCCCATGTTCGTGGCGTGCACTTCGGCACTGCCGCGCAGATGACGCTTGTTCTTGGTCGTCTTCTTGGTCAGGATGTGACGCTTGAAGGCCTGGCCGCGCTTGACCGTACCACCCGGCCGCACGCGAAAGCGCTTGGCGGCGCTTTTCTTGGTTTTCATCTTGGGCAT
>JAJZWA010000060.1 GCA_021846965.1 Pseudomonadota bacterium
GCAGGGTATGAGCCGACGAGCGATGGTCGCCTACTTGAACGATATCGGGATGAAGGCGCCGAGGGGTGGTGCTTGGTCGCTGGGCCAGGTGCAGCGGATGATCTGATTACCTCATTGAGCACCGGGCGGAAACCCATAAAGGCTTTGCTCTCGTAAGCGAGCCTCCTCTTCATGGAGATTTTCCTTCGTTTCAATCCGAGAGATTTCCAAGGCACAAAGCTTCCAGGACCTCGCAAGCTTCTTGCCCCGAATCTCGTAGGCTAAAGCAATTGCTCCAAGAAGGATCGCCGCAGCGGGAAGCGGAAGGAAGTATGCCACACCACCTACGGCCGCCGCGCGTAACACAACGCCAACGCCTGAAAGGAAGCCCATGTTCTGTGCCAATTCAACCTTCCTCTCGATTTCCTGCAACCTCCCCCGATGGAGATCCAGCCGCGCAGCGTCAATGGCCTGAAATTTTCTAATGATTAGGGCCCTAGATTCCGGGTCTGCGATCGTCTCAACCAGTCCTCGTATCGCATCGGCCTCGCGCTTCGCAATGCTAGCAAGACTCCGTTTTCGGGTTTCATCGCTTACATCGTCCGTGTCCTGCGCAATCCGGACGTCTATCCGATAATCTTCCCAATATTGTAGTAAATCCTTAAGTTCTTGAAGCTTTCCGGCCCGCTCAAAGGCCTCAAGCAGTTCACCGTTCAAACCGCCGGAAAGCCGGTGCTCTCGCGCTGAGGACTCACTTCTGCCGACCAAGCTTGAGTGCGAGCTGTTAGCCAGTAAATCGGTCATATCTTGGCCTCCTTCCCCTCTTAAGGACTGCTTAGGGCTGTCCGGACAGATCCCTCCGCTAGGAGTGCAACCTAAATCCCACGATGCCAAGGAGGTATTCGTTGTCGTCGTTCACCTCCCATATGGAGATTGTGCTCGCAAAGGGGCCCATGTATCGTAGTCCCGTTCCGCTTGAATGCGTTTTCGAATTTTCGGCAACCTTCAAAATAACCATGGCCGGAGGCATTGTGGAACCGAAAAACTCCCAAAGAACCTCGAAATCGTTGGCGGAGCAATAAATGTCAAACGAGATCTCAGCTATTTCTTTCGGCTGGATTACTTCATGCGCGGCGTGGAACTCCTGCGGCTCGAAATGAGCATTGCCTAAAATCTTCCAGTCGTTAGCCGCCGATGGTGGCGTAGATGAAGGCGCGCTGGTCTCGTTCGCCCTGACCTGTAACCGCAGGGCTGCGCGGACCAGCGTCCTCTCGGGGTAATTCGCATCCCTGGCTAACGCATCACATAGCACGTGCTCGCCACCAATTAACCACACCTTCTTCATCTTTTCCGCATTGAGATTTAGCCAAATGCTCTTCCTCAGCTTTTCGCCATCGTGGCAGACTTGGCGACTCGTCTCGGCTATATTGAGAAAGAAGTCGTGAACCAAAAAGCTCGGGATCATGGTTGGAGTCTCAATTGGGGCAAAGAGCAGCCGGCGATGTGCTTGGTAATGCAGGCTATAGCTGGACTCCTGGGGGAGGCAGTCGCCCATCCTGCTACAGGCTAGCCAACGATGCAACCGAGACGACGCTGGAATCCTGCGAGGTTGCATGTGCGCGCAATGCGGGTAGCGCGAGAGCCAGTCCGACCTCGGAAGGTCCCGGGGCGTTCAGGGAGCGTTTGAAGCCCATCCTGGACGGCTGTGTAGCGCAGGGGATGAGGCGGCACGCGATCGTCATCTAGCTGAACGAGATCGGGATGAAGGCGCCGAGGGGCGGCGTGTGGTCGCTGGGACAGTTGCAGCGGTTCGCTAAATCGCCTGTGACATTGACACTAAGTTCGTGAATCCCTTGAAGCTCTCCGCCGCCTCGGCTTGCGGGGTCGTATATTTTGTTGCGCCAGAAGGCTCGTTCCGAGGGGAATGCGTGCAAGCGACACGCTATAACCAAGCGCAAGCAGTGCCTTCACAGCATTTCGCAAAGTGATTTTTGCAAAAAACGGAAGCTCCTGTGGAATGGCCTTATTGGTCGCAATACCAAACACAACCCGGTAATTCGCAGGACTCGGCCTGATATCCGTATCCGGCAGACGCCACGTGGCGGGCAGCTTCGGATTCAAACTGGCGCGGAAATTCGCGTCCTCAATGAAAAGCTGCGCCGACACTTGCCCCTGATAGAAGAGGTGACTTAGGGTCGCAGAACCCGTATAAAACTTGACATGTATGATGTCGGATTGATTTGCAAGAATATCGCAAAATTCAATCGGCCCATGTCGGCCGTCTGTGTAGACGAGGCTCCTGTCCATTAGGTGCATGTCATTTCGATTCCGGGCGACACTCGCATTGTAATCTTTCTCAGCCCTGTGTTCGCAGACCGGGAGATCGATGGCATAGCTTGGTATATCGTCGATATATTCGTTCAGGGAGTTGGAAAAATCGCGATCAACGCGAAACCAAACTCCGTTGCGAAGAATAAATGTGCATCCACCGGAAGTAATTTCTGCGTAAAGACATCTATACGCACTCCACTCGCGCACGGATTTATACTCGTGATCGTTTACGTGAACAGAGATCTCTCTGAGCGATTCCACCGTCAGTGGGATCCCCTTAGACTGGGCGTATTCTCGGAGCTTGTCGATGGTGAGAACCGCATGCCTAGGTGTGCGAGGCATGAGGTCGAAGGAGTATCCCACATGCGTTTCCCAGTCAACGATCTCTGGCTCGCCGAGCCAAAGTAGTGAGAAATTATTAGCCGATAGCAATTCGTTCAGTTGGCGATCGAGTCGCTGATGTTCCTGAGTCGATATCACGCGACGAATGTTATTGAACCACGCAAATTGATTCGGTAAGCCCGAATTGTATTTGGCGACTGCATGAGCCACGATCTGCGAAAATCCATCCAAGTCAGCATCCGTAACCAGCACCAATGCGTCACGACCAGCGATTCTTTCTCCGAACAGGCGCTCACGCGAAACACCCACGACCGCATAAAGCATTTCCGATTCGGTATCCATTTCCAAGTCGAAAACACCAACCTCAGTCGTGCTCTGAACTCGAGAATTTAGCGGATTTTGCTCATAACTCGCCTTATCAAGACTCCTCAATTTTTTCGAATCAACCGAACCCAGCACAACACGAACACCAAAGTCTCGAACGACCGCCTCTGTATTCAACAAGTGGTATCCGACCCCGAAAGTGATTGCAAAAATATTTGATGCATTCTTAAGGACAAGGAGAGCCCCGACACTTCGCGGGGGAACGAACGCGCGCGCGGGAACCACCCCATTACTGGTAAAGAGATTCGTCCAGGTTGGCAGCGCATTACCAGCGCTATTCCTAATATACAAACGGGCGTCGCTGAAGCCAGCGACCTCGATGGCGTGCGACTGCGCCTCCGCCTCGGGGCGAAGCAAACTACTGAACTCCTCGACGTCCGGTCGAGCGAGATAGATTGATAAGCGCTCCTTGCGCAGACCGTTTGTCGCCACGCCACCTCCGCGATTGTCGTTTTTGCCGCCCAGGACTTTTCGGGGGAAAATAACGCGCGGGGAGTTACAACGTCAACCCAACCACGTTTCGGAATGTAGCGGAGCATGATCGACACACTGTCGCCGTCCGATCGCAGCGCGCGAATGGCACTGATTCGCCATACTCACACGAAGCCGGAGTTGCTCGTGCGCAGGCTCTTGCATCGCCTGGGCTACCGGTATCGATTGCATCGTCGAGATCTGCCGGGGACGCCCGATCTCGTCTTCCCATCCCGCCGAACGGTTCTGTTCGTGCACGGCTGCTTTTGGCATCGACACGTTGACTGCGCCCTTGCGAGGCTACCTAAATCTCGGCTTGAGTTCTGGGCGCCAAAGCTACAGGCAAACAAGGAGCGTGATGCACGTAAGATCGAGGCACTGAAGGCCGCTGGCTGGCGCGTGGGTGTTGTCTGGGAGTGTCAGCTCCGAGATCGAGACACCCTGGCGCGACGCTTGCGCGCATTCCTAGACGAAAACGGGGAGCTTGAATGATGAAGTGCGTCGAGCTGTTCGCTGGCGCGGGTGGGCTGGCGATGGGCGTGGGCCTGGCGGGGTTCGAGTCGCGCGCGGTCGTCGAATGGGACAAGTGGGCCTGCGACACCATCCGCGAGAACAGCGGCTCCGGCTATCCATTGGTCGCGGGCTGGAACGTCCACGAAGGGGACGTGCGCGAGTTCAACTGGTCGGCGATCGACGACGAGATCGCTCTGGTCGCAGGAGGACCACCGTGCCAGCCGTTTTCGATGGGAGGGAAGCACAAGGCCCACGATGACCGACGAGACATGTTCCCTGCGACCGTGGACGTAGTGCGGCGGCTGAGGCCAAAGGCGTTCATCGTGGAGAACGTGAAGGGCTTAACGCGCTCGACGTTCGCGAACTACTACCAGCACATCCTCTTGCAGTTGACATTCCCCGAGGTCGTGCGGAGGAAGGACGAGAGTTGGTTCGACCACTTCCTGCGGTTACAGAAGGTGCAGGCCTCGGGCGAAGCGCATGTGTCTGGCCTCACATACAACGTGTTGCCTACGCTCGTGAACGCGGCGGACTACGGAATTCCCCAGCGACGCGAGCGTGTCTTCATCGTCGGATTCCGCTCCGACCTAGGGGTTGAGTGGTCATTCCCGGCGGAAACCCACTCCTTCGACGCACTGCTCCGCGACCAGTGGATCACAGGCGCGTATTGGGAGCGCCACGCCATCTCCAAACGCCATCGCCCAACCATGCCGGCTTCGATCGCGCCCAAAGTGAGAAGGCTCGCTGAAACGGGCGCGGACGATGGGCTCCTCCCCTGGCGCACCGTTCGAGATGCGCTAGTGGGACTTCCCGACCCGGAGACGCGCGCGGCGCGCTCCGTCCCCGACCATCGATTCCAACCCGGCGCCAAGGTATACCCAGGGCACACGGGAAGCCCGATGGACCTCCCAGCCAAGACGCTGAAGGCCGGCGATCACGGCGTGCCCGGTGGCGAGAACATGCTCGTGAAGGACGACGGAACCGTTCGCTACTTCACGATCAGGGAGTCTGCGCGCATTCAAACATTCCCCGACGGGTTCCGCTTTCACGGGTCCTGGACCGAGACGATGCGTCAGCTGGGCAACGCGGTGCCCGTCATGCTCGCCAAAACAGTCGCGGCTAGCGTTGCGGAGCGCCTGCTGCTGACGGAGGCGCGAGACCTCGATCGTCGCTTGGCTCTCGAAAGGGGAGCGGCGTGAACGCGAAAGTCATTCCATTCAATCCCCTCGATACCAAGAACCTTGGCGCATCAGTAGCCGAGGCAATGCTTGGCGGGCCCGTCCGCCCGCTTGGCGGGCTCTCGCCGTTCCTGGGCGCTGGGATCTACGCGATCTACTACACGGGAGATTTCCCTCCTTACTCCGAGATCGCGAAGCGAAATGCTCAGGGAAAATTCTCCGTCCCCATCTATGTCGGCAAGGCTGTTCATGCCGGCAGCCGTAAGGGAGGCGCCAGCGCCAACAAGCCGCAAACCTCTGGCGCGAAACCGCTGTTCAGCCGACTCACGGAGCATGCGGAGAGCGTCCAAGCCGCGCTGAATCTCTCGCTTGACCACTTCCATTGCCGCTTCCTGGTCGTGGACGACATCTGGATCCCGCTAGGAGAGTCCTTGCTCATCGCTCGCTACGCTCCGCTCTGGAATTCACTAGTCGAAGGGTTCGGCAACCATGACCCGGGACGCGGACGGTATGAGGGGCTGCGTCCTCGCTGGGACACCCTTCATCCTGGTCGCGGCTGGGCCGAAAAGTGTCGTGAGAGAGGCGAGAAGCCAGAAGACATCGAGCGCGATGTGATCTCGTATCTCCAAGCGACAACATTTCCGACCTCGGATCGCTTCATCCTCGAACCGAACATGGATGTCGAGACAGCGATGGTCCACTCAAGCCCAGAGGAGTGAGCTTGCCACACCCTCCCGAGCTCCACCAATAAACATTGATACGGCAACGCGAGAAGTCAAGCAAGTTTCATAGCGATCTCGGTGGCTCGGGGATGGAAGTAGCGCTTGAGCATCTGCAGCGATTCATGCCCGGTCACCGAGGCCAACTCGATCACGTTGGGCAGCTTGCGAGAGATGCGGCTGGTCGCAGTATGCCGAAGGTCATGGAAGTGCAATCCGTCCAACCCTGCTCGGCGCGTGGCTCGCAGGAAGGCCGCTTCCATCGCTGCTATGCCGATCGGAAAGACCCGCCCAGGCCGAGGCGAGCCAATCGATCCAAGCACGCTCAAGGCACGTGATGACAAGGGCACATAGCGTGGCCGGCCATTCTTGGTCGTGGGCAGGAAGGCAACGCGGCTGACCAAGTCCACGTGTTCCCATTGCAGCGCCAGCAGCTCTCCACGACGCATGGCGGTCTCGATGGCCAGGATCACCAGCGGGTGCATGTAGGGGTTCCGGCGCCCGCGTGGCTCCAGTTCTGCCAGCAAGCGCATCTCTTCGCCTTCGCTCAGCACCCGGTCGCGCCCCGCTGGTGCGGCCGGCTTACGCACCAAGGCCACCGGGTTCTGGATCCGGATCCCCCACTCCCTCCGAGCGTGGTTCAGGATTGCAGAGAGCACCGCCAAGTCTCGAATCACGGTAGCTGGCCCGCAGACCTGGAGACGTTCATCCCGGTAGCGAGCGACCTCCTGGGGTGCCAGGTGCGCCAGACTGAGTTCGCAGATCCGGTTGCGCAGCATCGCGTTCAAGCGAATCACTTCTTCGCGCGCACCGCGCTTGCTTGGCGTCACCTCTGCCATGTAGCGCCGCACCAGATCGCCGAGCGTGGTGCGCGCGACCTCCCGCTGGTCGCTGAATTCGCCTCGGTCCATTTCCCCTTCGACCGATCGAGCCCATCGCTCTGCCTCGGCCCTGGTCGGGAAGGTCTTCACTTCATCCGGGTAACCAGCCCGGCGCACCCGCGCCTGCCATCCCGTTCCGCGCTTGCGGAAAGCTGCCATGTCGTTCCTCGCTGGGACAAACGAGGGACAAAAGCCCCTTGGCGGGCTTTGCAGGCTTCGGGAAGGGGTTGGGTGCGATCTGCACTCAACAGCGCCTCCTGCGCGCTGCTGACGCGCCGAAGACCCGTCAAATCAAGGCGTTGCGCCGCCCGCCACCCAGTCCCCCGACTTGCCGCCGTGCTTTTCCAGCAGGCGCACGTCGGTGATGGTCATGCCGCGATCGACCGCCTTGCACATGTCGTAGACGGTAAGGAGGCCGACCTGCACGGCGGTCAGGGCTTCCATCTCGACCCCCGTGCGCCCGCGGGTTTCGGCGCGCGCGGTACAGCGCACGGCGCTGGCCTCGCGGTCGATCTCGAGTTCCACCGCCACCCGGGTCAGCGCGATGGGGTGGCACAGGGGAATCAGGTCGGAGGTGCGCTTGGCCGCCATGATCGCGGCCAGGCGGGCCACGCCCAGCACGTCTCCCTTGCGCGCGCTGCCCGACTCCACCAGCGCCAGCGTGGCCGGGAGCATGCGGATCATGCCGGCGGCCACGGCCACGCGCGAGGTCTCGTCCTTCGCCCCCACGTCCACCATGTGCGCCTGGCCGGCGGCGTCGAAATGGGTCAGCGGCGAGGCGGGATCGGAAGCCGGCATGGGATCGGGAATGCGCGAGGGTTCACAGGGGGGCCAGCTCGGCCATGGTGTCGCGCAGGCGCCGGGCCTCGTCGCGCGCTGCGGCCGCGAACTGGCCGCCGGGCGCCGCGTACAGCACGCTGCGCGAGGCGTTGATCAGGAAGCGGTCGCCGGCGGCGCGCACCGTGGCCTCCAGGTCGCCTCCCTGCGCGCCCACGCCGGGGATCAGCAGCGGCAGATCCGGGGCCACCGCGCGCACGGCGACGATGTCGTGCGGACGCGTGGCGCCGGTGACCAGGCCCAGCTGTCCATTGCGGTTCCAGGGGCCGGCGGCCAGGCGCGCGACGCGCTCGAACAGGCGCTCCGAGGGCTGCTCTGCGTCGCGCAGGCCCAGGGCCTGCAGGTCGTCGCTGCCGGGGTTGGAGGTGCGGCACAGCACGAACAGCCCGCGCTCGGGATAGGCCTCCATGTACGGGTCCAGCGAATCGCGCCCGAGGAAGGGCGAGACGGTCAGCGCGTCGGCGCCGTAGCGCTCGAAGGCCTCGCGGGCGTAATGCCGCGCGGTGGAGCCGATGTCGCCGCGCTTGGCGTCGAGAATGACCGGCACGTCGGGCGCACGCTCGCGGATATGCCGGATCAGGCGCTCGAGTTGCGCCTCGGCACCCACGGCCGAGAAATGCGCGATCTGCGGCTTGTAGGCGCAGACCAGGTCGGCCGTGGCATCGACCACGGCGGCGCAGAAATCGAACAGGCGCGAGGTCTCGTGGGTCCAGGGCGCCGGCAGGCGCTCGGGTTCGGGGTCCAGGCCCAGGCACAGGCGGCTGGAGTTGCGCCGGCACGCAGCCAGCCATTGGTCGAGAAAGCGCATGGGGGGATTTTAGTGTCCCCGCCCTTCGAGCAGGTCCTGGGCCAGGCACAGGTCGGCCCAGGCCTTGGCCTTGTCCTGCGGCGTGCGCAGCAGGTAGGCGGGGTGGTAGCTGACCACCAGCGGCGTGCCGTGCCAGTCCCAGGCCCGCTGGCGCAGGCGTCCGATGGGCTCGGCGCTGCCGGTCAGCGCCTGCGCCGCGAAACGCCCCAGCGCCAGCAGCAGGCGCGGGCGCACCAGTTCGATCTGGCGCTGCAGGATGGGCAGGCACTGCGCGATCTCGTCGGGCTCCGGGTTGCGGTTGCCGGGCGGGCGGCACTTGATGACGTTGGCGATGTAGACGGTGCGCGCCGGGTCCTCTCCGGCGCGGCTCAGCCCGCAGGCGCGCAGCATGTTGTCCAGCAATTTGCCGGCCGCGCCCACGAAGGGCTCGCCCAGCCGATCCTCCTCGGCGCCCGGGGCCTCGCCGACCACCATCACCCGGGCCTGCGGGTGCCCGACCCCGAACACCGCGCGGTGGCGCATCGAGCCGAGCTTGCAGGCGCGGCATTCGTGGGTCAGGGCCCGCAGCGGCTCCCAGTCGAGGGCGCGCACCTGCTGCAGCCGCTGCTCGCTCATCGGCGCGGGCGTGCCCTGCGCGACCGGGCGCGCCGCATCGGCCCGCGGCGGGGATGGGACCGGGGGCGCTGCAGGGGATGCAGCCGGGGATGCTGCAGGGGATGCGGCCGGGACAGCTGCCGCTGATGCTGCCGGGGCCTGGTCGGGCGGCAGCTCGGTGCCCCTCGCTTCGACCCCGCCTCGCGCGCCGGGCCCCGGGCCGCCACCTCGCCGAGCCGGCACTCCGGGCGCCGCGGGCAGCAGCGCGGCCAGCTCGGCCGGGTCCAGCGCCTCGCGCGGCACCCAGGCCGTGTCCAGGCCCAAGGCGTGCAGCACGGCCAGGCGGCGCGGATCGAGCAGGGGGTGGGGCATGCCGGCAGCCTTCAGTCCATGCCCCGGCGCCGCCGCAGGGTCTGCAGCGGGCAGGACATGACGATGGCATCCTCGCGCCCCGGCTTGCCGTCGACCATGGCGGGGTAGTAGGCGCGACGGCGCGCCACCGCGTGCAGACCGTAGCCTTCGTACAGGCGCAGCGCGCGCTGGTTGCTCGGGCGCACCTCCAGCCACAGCAGCGCGGCTCCGTGCAGCGTGGCGCTGAGCACCACGCCATCGAGCAATTGCAAGCCGAGCCCGCGCCCCTGCAGCCGGGGCTCGACGGTGATGTTCAGCAGGTGCATTTCCTCCACGCCGGCCAAGGCCACGTAGTAGCCCTGCAAGCCACCGTCTTCGTCGCACAGCACCTGCGCGACGTAGCCGGCGGCCAGCGAATCCGCGAAATTCCCGCGGCTCCACGCGAATTCGTAGGCGCGCAGCTCGATGTCCATGACGGCATCGAGGTCGCTCATGCGCATCTCGCGCAGACCGGTGCGTGCGGCCTGGATCATGCCGGGGCCTGGTGCGCCAGGGAAGCGAGCCTGGCGCGGGCGCGCTCGTCGCTGGTCAGCGCGACCTTGTCGCGCACGTACAGGGGGCGCGCCGCGGCGGCCTCGACGCTCTCTCCGCGGGCATGCGCGGCACGCGCCAGCAGCGCCACCGCGCCGGCCTGCGGCGCCACCGTGCGCGCCGCCTGCAAGGCCCCGCTCCAGCCCTCGCCCAGGGCCTCGCCCAGCGCCTGCGCATGCTCGGCCCAGGCATTGCCGCACAAGGGCAGCGCGCCAGGATGGTCGCCGAATTCCTGGCGCCAGCAGGCCGCCGCATCGCGCGGCGACTGCACGCGCGACGCTCCCGCCAGGCGCCACGAGCCGGCCTTGCATTCGGCGCAGGCCCAGTACAGCTCGCCCATGCGCGCATCGTCGGCCACCAGCACGCGGCCCTCGCGCAACGCCGGTTCGGCGGCGGCGGCCACCGCCAGCAGCGTGGGCACCGGCACCACCGGGCAGCGCAGGCCACGCCCCAGGCCCTGCGCCGCCGCGCAGGCGGCACGCAAGCCGGTGAAGGCGCCGGGGCCGGCGCCGAAGCCGATCAGCGCCACCTCGTCGAGCGCGTGCCCGCCCTGGGCCAGCAGTTCGCCCACCAGGGGCAGCAGGCGCTGCGAAGCGCGCGAGCCGCCCGGCTCGGTGCGCTCGAGCACGCGGCCGTCGCCCAGATCCAGCGCCACCGAGAGCCACTCGGTGCTGGTATCGAAGCCGAGCACGATCGACGGGGAGTTCACGGGAGTTCTGGGGGGACGAGGCGATGCATCCGGCGCAGCGGGATGTGTCCCGGCGCGAAGCCCGCGCCAGGCATGTGCAGTGTAGCGGCGCAGGCGCGAGTTTCCGAGCCGGCGGCATTAGCATCGAGCGAGTCACCTCCGCCCTGCCCGCCTGCCTCCATGCCCATACCGCCGAACCGCGCCCTGCCCGATGCCCAGCGACGCCACGCGATGCTCCTGGGAGCCCGCTCCCTGGCGGGGCTGGCGCTGGCGGGGAGCGCCGGGGCCGCGCGGGCCATGCCGGCGCTGCTGGCGCTGCCTCGCACCGTGCGCCTGGCCCTGCACGCCGCGGGCATCGACCCCGCGCATTGCAGCTTCGTGCTGCGCGACCTGCGGCAGGGCACGGCCCTGGTGGACTGGCAGGCCGACACGCCGCGCAGCCCCGCATCGGTGCTCAAGCTGGTGACCATGTACGCCGCGCTCAACCTGCTCGGGCCGGATTACCGCTGGCGCACCCCCGTCTACGCCATCGGCCCGCTGCGGCAAGGTGTGCTGGCCGGCGACCTGGGTTTCGTCGGCAGCGGCGACCCGCACCTCATGGCGCAGGACCTCTGGCGCCTGGCGCTGCGCCTGCGCGGGCTCGGCCTGCGGCGCATCGCCGGCAACGTGGTCGTCGACCGCAGCGCCTTCAACCTTCCGCCCCACGACCCGGCGCAGTTCGACGGCCAGCCGCTGGCCCCCTACAACGTGGGGCCGGATGCCTTCCTGATCGACTTCGGCAGCGTGCAGTTGCACATGGACGTGCAGGGCGGCGAGGTGCGCGCGTGGACGGAGCCGCCCATGCAGGGCTTCACGCCGCGCCTGCCGCGCCTGGAGCCCGGACCCTGCGGATTCCCGGACCGGCGCCTGCGGCCGGACTTCAGCCAGGCGCTGGCACCGGACCTGGAGGGCAGCTGGAGCGCCGCATGCGGCCCCATGGACTGGAACCTGGCCGCGCTGATGCCGCCCAACGATTTCGTGCGGGCGGTCCTGGGCGCGGTGCTGCGCGACGCCGGAATCGAATGGAGCGGCAGCGTGGTGTCCGGGCGAGTTCCGCCGGGCGCGCACCTGCTGACCACCTGGGAGAGCGAGCCCCTGGCGGTGCTGGCGCGGGACATCGACAAGTACAGCAACAACGTCATGGCGCAGCAGGTGTTTCTCACCCTGGCACTGCACGCCGGTCTCGCCCCGGCCGATTTCGGGCGCGCCGCGCAGGTGGTGCAGCAGTGGCTGGGCACCCAGGGCCTGGCCATGCCCGACCTGGTGCTGGACAACGGCTGCGGCCTGTCGCGGGTGGCGCGCATCAGCGCGCGCGACCTGGATCGCCTGCTGCGCGCGGCCTGGCGCGGCCCGCTGATGCCCGAGTTCGTCGCCACGCTGCCCCTGTCCGGCGAGGACGGCACGCTGCGCCGACGCCTGGGCGGAAACCTGCGCGGCATGCTGCACGCGAAAACCGGCACCCTCGACGGCGTGCTCGGCCTGGCCGGTTACCTGCAGGGCGAGGACGGCCGGCGCCGCAGCGTGGTGGCGCTGGTCAACGACCCGCGTGCGGAACAGGCCTGGCCGGCGCTGCGCGCGCTGCTGGAGCACGCCTGAGGCGATGCATCCTTGCGGGCTGCCCGGCCGGGGCCGCCCGCGCTGCTTCTAGAATGGGCTGGAGCAGCCGCCAGCAGCTGCCGATCCGGGAGGAGGAGACCGCGATGCGCATCCTGATCGCCGAGGACGACCAGGTCCTGGCCGACGGCCTGACTCGTTCCTTGCGTGCCAGCCACTACGCCGTCGACCAGGTCGGCGACGGCCAGAGCGCCGACCACGCGTTGCACTCGGGCAGCTTCGACCTGCTGATCCTCGACCTGGGCTTGCCGCGCCTTTCCGGATTCGAGGTGCTCAAGCGCCTGCGCAGCCGCGGCGACAGCCTGCCGGTGCTGATCCTCACCGCCGCCGACAACCTGGAGGACAAGGTGCGCGGCCTCGACCTCGGCGCCGACGACTACATGGCCAAGCCCTTCGAGCTGGCCGAGCTGGAGGCCAGGGTGCGCGCGCTGACCCGGCGTGGCATGGGCGCCACGAGTTCGGTGATCCGCCACGGCCCTCTCAGCGTGGACCTCAGCGGGCGCGTGGTGATGCTGGATGACCGCGTGGTCGACCTGTCCGCCCGGGAACTGGCCTTGCTGGAGGTCCTGCTGCAGCGCGCCGGGCGCCTGGTCAGCAAGGACCAGTTGGTGGACCACCTGTGCGTGTGGGGCGAGGAAGTCAGCACCAACGCCATCGAGGTGTACATACACCGCCTGCGCAAGAAGATCGAGGTCGGCCCGGTGCGCATCGCCACCGTGCGCGGCCTGGGCTATTGCCTGGAACGCATCGCCGTCTCCGCCGCCGGGGAGGCGGGCGCGCCCGGTGCCGCCGGCGCGTCGGCACAGGTCGCCTGAGCCATGTCCGTGGGCGCCACGTCCGCCGATGGCGGCGCCAGCGCACCGGGGGATTCCGGCGCCTCCCCGCGGCCCAGGCGCCAGCGCTCGCTGTTCGGCGAGATCCTGGACTGGATGCTCGTTCCCCTGCTGCTGGTGTGGCCGGTCGCCATCGGCATCACCTTCCTGGTGGCCCAGGCGATCGCCACCCAGCCCTTCGACCAGGGCCTGCAGCGCCGGCTCGGGGTGATCGCGGAGTGGGTGCAGAACGCGGGGCCCCCGCTGGCGCGCGCCGCCGGCGCGGCGGGAACCCGGCCGCCGGGCGGCGACCTGCTGATGCAGTTGCGTGCCGGCGACGGCCGCGTGCTGGCCGGCGATCCTCGCCTGCCCGATGCGCCGGACACCCAGTGGCCGCGCGATGCGGCGGTGCATCTGCGCGACGCCGACGTGGGGGGACAGCGCATGCGCATCGCCTGGCGCTGGGTGCGCTCGCCGCGCGAGGGCCAGGTGCTGGTGCAGGTGGCCGAAGGCCTGCAGCAACGCTCCGAACTAGCGCGCAACATCGTGCGCGGGGTGATCCTGCCCCAATTCGTCATCGTGCCCATCTCCATCCTGCTCGTGTGGTTCGGGCTCGGCCAGGGCATCATCCCGCTGGATGAGCTGCAGGCACGCATCCGGCGCCGGCGCCCCGACGATCTGAGCCCCATCGACCAGCGCGAGGCCCCCGAGGAGATCGCGCCGCTGGTGGACTCCATCAACAGCCTGCTGGGTCGTCTGGAGCAGTCCATCCACACGCGCAAGCGCTTCATCGCCGATGCCGCGCATCAGCTCAAGACGCCGCTGGCGGGACTGCGCATGCAGGCCGAGCTGGCGCAGCGCCAGACCGATCCGGAGGAACTGCGCACCAGCCTGCGCCAGATCGAGGTGTCGGTGGTGCGCACGACCCGCCTGGTGAACCAGCTGCTGGCCCTGGCACGCGCGGAGAACCAGGGGGTGTTGGCGCAACGCAGCCCGGTGCTGCTGGACCTGCGCCAGCCGGTTCGCGACGCCCTGCAGGAACTGGCGCCGATGGCGCTGGCCAAGTCCCTGGAGCTCGAATTCGATGCCCCCGAACACGCGCTGTGGGTGCGGGGCAACCCGATGCTGCTGCAGGAACTGGCGAAAAACCTGCTCGACAACGCCATCGCCTACACGCCGGCGCGCGGGCATGTCGCGGTACGACTGCGCCAGCTCGACGAGCAGGTGATGCTGGGAGTGGAGGACACCGGCCTGGGCATCGCGCCGGCCGAGCGTGACATGGTGTTCCGGCCCTTCTATCGGGTGCTGGGCACCGGGCACGACGGCAGCGGACTGGGGCTGTGCATCGTGCAGGAGATCGCGCGCCAGCACGCCGCCGCCGTGAGCCTGGACGACAACCCGATGAGCACCGACCCGAACTACCCCGGGCTGGTGGTGCGGGTGCAGTTCCCGGCCGTGCCGGACCACGGCGCCGAGCCCGGCTGAGCCGGCGCGACGCGCAGGCGCGGGGCGGGTGGCGGGCCCGCCCGGTCCCTGGGTGCGCCTGCTGCGCGATCAGGCGCGAGGCTTGCGGGCCGACGGGGATTTTTTCGCGGCGGGGGTCTTGGAGGCGGGGGTCTTGGAGGCGGCAGACTTGGCGGCGGCAGACTTGGCTGCCGGAGTGCGGGCCGGCGCGCCCTTGCGCGCGGGGGCGCCCTTCGCGGCCGCGCCACCCGGCCTGGGCGCGAATTCGAAGCCCACCTTGCCGTCGGGCTGACGCACCAGGAAGGCCTTGAACTTGCGCCGCGTGCGCGCCGAGACGAAGCCATCGAGCAGGTCGGTACGTCCGTCGACCAGCAGCTTGCGCAGCTGCGTGGCGTCGATGGGCTGCTGCAGGATCATCTTGCCGGTGCGGAAGTCGCAGCTGGGCTGCGCGCCCACGCTGTGCTCGCACACGTAGGAGCTGCCGGCCTCGAACACGCGGGCGCCGCATTTCGGGCAGGTGCCCAGCGGCTCCTGGGCGCTGAAATCGGGCGCCTCGGAGGACTCTCCGGGGGCGGCCTGGCCGAAGTCGAACTCCAGCTTGTACTGGCCGCTGCCGCCTTCGCGCGTCAGGCGCAGCTCGGCGGAGAAGGGGCGGCCCATCTTGCTGCGGAAGCCGCTGAGCGGCCCCAGGTGCTTGTGCTCCAGCAACTGCTCCACCTCGGACAACTCGAAACTGCGCCCTCCCGGATGCTTGCCGATGGAGAAATCGCATTGGGTGCACGCGAAACGGTGGTAGTTCTCGCGCACCACGCCACCGCAATTCGGGCAGGGAGTGCTCAGCGTGGCGTAGTCCCCCGGCACGCTGTCGCGATCGAACTCCTTGGCGCGGCGCACGATGGTCTCGGTCATCTGCGCGATTTCGTGCATGAAGGCGTCGCGCGGCATCTGCCCGCGTTCCATCTGCGCCAGCTTGTGCTCCCACTCGCCGGTCAGCTCCGGCTTGGTCAACTCCTCCACGCCCAGGCCGCGCAGCAGGGTCATGAGCTGGAAGCTCTTCGCGGTGGGCACCAGTTCACGCCCCTCGCGGATCATGTACTGCTCGGCCAGCAGGCCTTCGATGATCGACGAGCGCGTGGCCGGCGTACCCAGGCCCTTGCCGGCCATGGCCTCGGCGTAGTCCTCGTCATCGACCATCTTGCCGGCGTTCTCCATCGCGCTCAGCAGGGTGGCTTCGGTGTAGCGCGCGGGCGGTCGGGTCTTGAGCTCGAGCAGGTCCACCGACTCGGCCAGCACCCGCTCGCCGGCCGCGACGGCCGGCAGGTCGGCTTCGTCGCCCTGTTGCGCGCGGCCGTGGATCTCCAGCCAGCCGGGCACCACCAGGATGCGCCCCTCGGTGCGGAATCGCTGCTCGCCGATGCGGCTGATGCGGGTGGTCACGAGGAATTCCGCGGCCGGATAGAACACCGACAGGAAGCGCCGCGCCACCATGTCGTACAGCTTGGCTTCCGCCTCCGACAGCGCGCCAGGCTGCTGGTTGGTGGGAATGATGGCGAAGTGATCGGACACCTTGGTGTTGTCGAACACCCGCTTGCTCGGCTTCACGTAGCCCTGGTCCAGCGCGCGGCGCGCGAAACCGGACAGCGGCCCGCCGGACTCGGACATCGCATGCAGGGTGTCTCGCGCCACGCCGACATAGTCCTCCGGGAGGTGGCGGGAATCGGTACGCGGGTAGGTCAGCGCCTTGTGCTTCTCGTACAGCGATTGCGCGAGCGCCAGGGTCATCTTGGCGGAAAAACCGAAACGCGAGTTGGCCTCGCGCTGCAGCGTGGTGAGGTCGAACAGCGCCGGCGACATCTGCGTGGTCGGCTTGGATTCGTCGTGCACCTCGGCCCGCGCGCCGCTGCAGGCGTCCACCACCGCCTGCGCCTGGGCGCGATCCCAGATGCGGTCGGCGCGGCGGTCGGCGTCGGCGTCCTTCTTGAAGTCGGGGTCGAACCACTTGCCCACGTAGCTGCCGGCCTCGGCCGCGAAATGCGCCTGCACCTCGAAGTAGGGACGCGCCACATGGCGGCGGATCTGCTCCTCGCGCGCCACGACCACCGACAGCGTGGGGGTCTGCACGCGCCCGACCGGGGTGAGGAAGAAGCCCCCGTCGCGGGAATTGAAGGCGGTCATCGCACGCGTGCCGTTGATGCCCACCAACCAGTCGGCTTCGCTGCGGCAGCGCGCGGCATCGGCCAGGGGCAGCATGTCGGCATCGCTGCGCAGGTGCTGGAAGCCGTCGCGGATGGCCTGCGGCGTCATGGATTGCAGCCACAGCCTGCGCACCGGCTGGCGCGCGGAGGCGTACTGCTGGATCAGGCGGAAGATCAGCTCACCCTCGCGCCCCGCGTCGCAGGCGTTGACCACGGCGGTCACGTCCTTGCGCTTGAGCAGCTTGACGATCGCCGACAGGCGCGAGCGGGTCTTCTCGATGGGTTTGAGATCGAAGTGCGGCGGCACCACCGGCAGGTGTGCGAAGCTCCACTTGCCGCGCTTGACCTCGAAGGCCTCGGGCGCGCCGATCTCCACCAGGTGGCCGACCGCCGAGGTCACGAGGTAGGTCTCGTTCTCGAAGTATTCGTCGTGCTTGTCGAACTTGCCCGCGATCGGGGTGAGGGCACGCACGATGTCCTGTGCGACGCTGGGCTTTTCGGCGATGACCAGGGTTTTGCTCATGGGATGGGTTTCGTCACGCGGGGATCATGGAGGATTCGCGTATTTACAATGGCGCGCGGAGTTCCTCCGGGCCGTTCCGGCCAGATCGCCCTTTTTCTACTTTAACCACATTCGTGTCCGCGTTGCTCAATCCTCCCCGGCGCCCGCGCGCCAGCCCCGCCCCCGCCGCGCAACGCGGCCCGCGCACCGAGGTGCGACAGTCGCCGGTACACGGCAAGGGGGTGTTCGTGCGCCGAGCGATTGCCGCAGGCGCGCGCATCCTCGAATATCGCGGCGAGCGCATTTCGTGGAAGGAGGCGCTGCGCCGCCATCCTCACGACCCGCAGCAACCCAACCATACCTTCTATTTCTCCCTGGAAACAGGTGGGGTCATCGACGCCAACGTGGGCGGCAACAGCGCTCGCTGGATCAACCATTCCTGCGCGCCGAACTGCGAGGCCCGGGAAATCGAGGGCCGCGTGTACATCCACGCGCTGCGCGACCTGCGAGCCGGCGAGGAATTGTTCTACGACTACCACCTCAGCCTGGACGAGCGTCACACGCCGCGGCTCAAGCGCGAGTACGCCTGCCGTTGCGGCGCGCCCGACTGCCGCGGCACCATGCTGGCGCCGCGGCGCTGAGGGGACCCCGCGCGTGAGCGTCGCAGCCTCTGCCGCCCAGCCGGCCTCGCCGCTCGGCGACGCCATGGCCGCCGCGGCGCTGCAGCGCGGACTGGAGGCCGCCGGCCACGCCTGCGCCGTGCGGTGGGTGGCCGAGACCGGCTCCACCAACTCGGACCTGCTCGCCCAGGTGCGCGCCGGAGGCGGCACGGTGCAGTGTCTGGTGGCCGGACACCAGAGCGCCGGCAGGGGCCGCCGCTCGCGCAACTGGATCGATGCCGCGCCGGGCGACGCCGGCGAGGCGCTGTTGTGCTCGCTGGCCTGGCCGCTGCCGCGCGGCAGCGAGCTGGCCGGGCTCAGCCTGGCCGTGGGCGTGTGGCTGCTGCAGGCCCTGCAGGCCCTGGGCTTGCGCGACGCGGCGTTGAAGTGGCCCAATGACCTGCTGCTGGGCCCGCGCAAGCTGGCCGGCGTGCTGGTGGAGGTGGCCGATGCGCCCGACGCTCGCTGGGTGGTGATCGGCATCGGCCTGAACCTGCGCGCCCCGCAGGGCCTGGAGCAGGCCGCGGGCCTGCATCAGGCCGGCGTGCACGCTGGGCGCTGGGCGGTGCTGCAGGCACTGCTGCCGCGTCTGTTGTCCGGCCTGCAGGGCTTCGCGCAGCACGGCTTCGCGCCGTGGATGGAGGACTGGAACCGGCTTCACGCCTGGGCCGAACGCCCGGTGCAGGTGCTGGGCGAGGATGGCGCGCCCCGCCTGCGGGGACAGGCGCTGGGCGTGGACGAACACGGCTTCCTGTGGCTGCGCACGGCGCAGGGCCGGGAACGCGTGGCCAGCGGCGATGTGTCGCTGCGCGTGCAGGAAGACTGAGCCGGGAGCCGACCGATCATGCTGCGCAAGCTGGTGTTGCTGCTGGTGCTGGGCAATCTGCTGTTGTGGGCCTGGTCCCATGACCTGCTGGCGGGCCTGGGCTGGCCCGCATCGCGGGTGGGCGAGCCACAGCGCCTGCGCGAGCAGGTGCATGCGTCCAGGCTGGTGTTGCTGGGCTCCGATGGCCGGCCGCTGACGGCTTCCGTCCCCGCGCCGCGGGCGACTCCCTCGGCGCCGGCTGCCTCCGCGGCATCGGCGGCAACGGCTGCCTCCGCGGCATCGGCGGCCTCGACCGCCGCTTCCGCTTCGGCGGCCACTCCGGCAACGCCCTCCGCGTCGGCACCCGGCACCGCCCCGGCACCCGCCGCGGCATCGTCGCCGGCGGCTGATCGCGCATCGGCCCCGCATCCGGCGCCGTCCGCCTCCGGCACGCCTGCGCGCAGCGCTTCGGGGTCCCTGACCCAGGCGGCCGCCCAGCCCACCACCTGCCTGCGCATCGGCCCGTACACGGACCAGGCCGATGCGAAACTGGGCGCGGCGCTGCAAGCCGCCGGCCTGCGGGCCCAGGCGCTGCGCCAGGACCTTCCCGCACAGTGGATGGTGCTGATGGGCCCGTACGCGAACAATGCCGACCTGCAGCGCAAGCTCGACGAACTGCGGCACCTGTCGCTGCCCGCCGGCAGCTTCATCCAGGTCACCGGCCGCCCGCGCTACGAACCCGGCATCTCGCTGGGCGTGTTCGACCAGCGCGCGCAGGCCCAGGTGCAGCTCAAGCACCTGCAGGCGCACGGCGTGCAGACGGCCCATGTGGTGCAGCGCAACCTGGGCATGCAGGCGCTGTACTGGGTGCTGCCCGCCCTCGACGCCTCGCAGGCCCAGCGCCTGCGCTCACTGCCCGCGCTGCACGCCGCCGACATGCACGCCCAGGACTGCCCGGCGCATTGAAGGGCTCAGGCGCCGGGCGCCTGCCCCAGCGCGAGAATCGGAGGGTCGCGGTAGCTCTCGTCGATGGTGTAGCCCTGGCTGCGTAGTTCGGCTTCCACCCGAGGCCGCTGCCGGCTCACGGCCTCGAGCTCGGCGGGAATGAGCTCCTTCCAGCGCTTCATGTCCTCGACCTCCCGGAAGTAGACCCAGAAATGCCCCGCCTCGCTCTCCAGGTCCATGGAGAACATGTAGACGCCCTGGCCTTCGGGGTCGCGCAACGCGGGCTCGTCGATGACCTGGACCTTGAGGTAGACGCCGTCGGCCCAGAAGGTCCAGTAGGGCAGGTGCTGGTTGAGCTGCATCCACTGCTCCTTCGTGGGGACGTAGCGGGGATCGGGGGGATAGAAGCCCTTGGCGGACAGTGCGTAGCGCAGCGCGTCCGCCTGCGCGAGCCGGGGTTCCGATGGCAGCACGAATCGCTGCCATCCCGCGCGCAGGATGTCGTCGAACAGCGCGAACAGCCTGTCGCGGGCGATGGAATGGGGGATTCGCTCACCGTTCATCGCGAAGGCCCCGATGCCCCAGGAATAGATGCCCTCCTCGGGAATGTCCGGGGCGCTGGCGCCCATCACACTGCTGACCCGTGGAATGTCGAAACTGTGCGGGCCTTGCAAGTAGCGCACGGTGCCTAATGCGCCCAGGGGCCATTTGCGCTTGTAGAAGTGCATGCCCACCGGGAGGCGCTGGAGCCGAGAGCCTGGGGCTCTCAGGTCGAAGTTGCTCGGATCGCCGAGAGCGATGGTGGCAGGGGTGTCGGCCATGGCTTCCTGGGGTGTCAGCAGGCTGGAAAGAGGTCGGCTGCCGCGCAGTAGCGGCGCCAGGGAGGCGAAGCCGAAGGCGGCGCCTGCGCGCAGCAGGCGCCTGCGGCTGAGGGAGGAGGGAGCATCAGTCATCGTGATCGGCCAGGGTTCGCAGTTCCGCCAGCAGGCGTCTGCGGCATGGGCCGCTCATCAATTTGTGGTATTGGCCGGCCGTGTCGCGAATCCAATCCATCCGCTCGTGGTAGTTGTCGATGCGGATGCCCGGGGGCGCGTCCGAGCGCCAGTCGGGGTCGTCGACGTACTCGCTGGCGCTGAAGCTGAGCTGCATTCGGAAGCAGATGAAGGGCATGTAGGAAAGCGGGGGCATACCGGTCAGACGCCCCAGCTCGATCTCCTTGCGGAACCTGGGGTTGCCGTAGATCAGGCCCTGCAGCACCTCGCCCTGTTCGTGCCGGGCCATGGCCCAGAGGTGCCTCATGGCATAGAACAGCAGCAGCTTGTTCTGGATGGTGAAGGCCACCTGCTTGGAGGCGAAGGCGGCCAGGCCGGCCCAGTAGAAGCGCCCGAGACGCTCGGGCTTGCCGTGCTCGAAGTCCTCGAGGAACA
>JAJZWA010000115.1 GCA_021846965.1 Pseudomonadota bacterium
CACGCAACTCAAGCTCACCCAGGGGACGTTCGAAGTTCATGTCCGCGAACCGATGCAAGGGCGCTCGTTCGAGATCGACACTCCCAACCTGGCGTTCGACCTGCAAACGCCAGGTGACTACCGCGTCGATGTGGACCCCAGCCAGAACACGACCACCGTCATCGTGCGCGCGGGAGAAGGCACCGCGTATGGAACAGGCGGCGCAAGCTACCCGGTCGGCAGCCGCCAGTTGGTCCGGTTCTCGGGAACGGCGCTGATTCCTGACGAGGCCATGTTCAATCCCCCGTTCGATGGCTTCGACCGCTGGGTGGACATGCTGAACCGGCGTGAAGGCGACTCGATCTCGGCGCGCTACGTCGGCACGGGCATGACCGGCTATCAGGGCCTGGATCGATACGGGCAGTGGGAAACCGATCCCCTGTATGGCCCGATCTGGATGCCCACGGTCGTGGTTGCCGGCTGGGCCCCCTACCATGATGGACACTGGGCCTGGATCGCCCCCTGGGGCTGGACCTGGATCGATGACGAACCCTGGGGTTTTGCCCCGTTCCATTACGGGCGCTGGGCCTATGTCGGCAGCGTCTGGGCCTGGGTGCCAGGGCCGGTGATCGCGCGTCCGGTCTACGCGCCGGCGCTGGTGGGCTTCATCGGCGGTGGCGGTGCGTCTTGGAGCGTGTCGCTGTCGATCGGCACGCCCGGAATCGCCTGGTTTCCTCTCGCTCCAGGGGAAATCTATCGTCCGGCCTACGCCGCAAGCCCCGCTTACGTCAACGCCGTCAACCGCACGATCATCATTCATAAAATCGTCACCGTGGTCAACAACACCACGGTGATCAACAACATCCGGCGCACCGTCTACATCAATCAACACGCGCCCGGCGCAGTCACGGCCATGCCGGCCGCCGCATTCGTGCGCGGCCAGCAAGTGCAGAATGCCGCCGTGC
The DNA here is from genome assembly GCA_021846965.1 of Pseudomonadota bacterium. GTDB lineage: Bacteria > Pseudomonadota > Gammaproteobacteria > Burkholderiales > Burkholderiaceae_C > Thiomonas_A. Next base: position 945 of record JAJZWA010000115.1, read on the forward strand.
CCTTCCGTGCCGAGCATGTGACGCCAGCCCATGTGCTGTTCAGCCCCCCGATCGCTCCGGTGGAGCAAAGTCTGGCGGGGCACAAGTTTGCGGCACCACCTCCGCACGGGGCGTTCGAACGCAACGTCTTCGCCACCCGCACACCACCCCCGTCCCCTGCCTTGCACGACGCCTTGGCGCAACGTTTCAAGGCGCAAAACGGCACGGCGCCTGGTGCCGGCCGTGCATGGGTCTTGCATGAGCCGGCCCAGATCCAGAGCCTGGTGCGGAGGCAAGCGGTTACCGTGGTCCAGGGGCATGGCGCTACCACATCCGAAGCGCATCAGCGTGAACAAGCACACCACAACGGCGAGGTGCCACCGGGCCGGTTCGAGACGGAACCGAGTCGTCGCGTCCTGAACGCCGTACCGCATCCACCTGGAGGCCCCATGCCCGGGCGCGGCGAACAGCAACGTCCACGCGCTTCGCCGCCCCGCCCACCATCGCAACAAGGTGGCGAGGGGCCGTTCAACACAGGGCCGATGCGGCCTGCGTCGAACATCCGCCCGGAGCCGCATGCACCGGCCAGGCGCCAAGCTCCGGTTGAACATCCAGGACCTGCGCAATTTGCGACGCATCCCGGCCACCCGCCTGAGCATGCAGAGGGCCATAGCCGTCCTGAGAAGAAATCGGAGCAGAAGTTGCGAGACTCCGCAGGCCAACAACGGCCCTGACGTCCTGCCACGGTCTTCTCACCTCCAAGCACAACAGCCATCATGCGCAAGCCATCTCGCCATATCACTCACACCCGGCCAACCTCGATCTCGATGCCGGCTCTCGGTGTCCTGGTCCTGTTGCTCGCTGGCTGCGCAGCACAGCCGCAGGCCCGCGCCGACGACGCGGCGCTGAATGCCGCGGCGCGTCTTCATCCCACCGTCTTTCTTGATCGCATCGGCTGGGGCGCCGATGCCGCGCAGCTGCGGGAGCTGTCGCAAATCGGCGCGACGCGCTTGCTGGACGCGCAACTACAGCCGCAGGCCCACCCCATGCTGCCGCCCGCCGTGCGCCGGCAACTGGAGGATCTGGAAGTCAACCGACCGCTGGAGCAGATCATCCCACCGTTGGTACGCGAACAGCGCGCCATCCACATGGCTCGACGCGACGACCAGACGACCGGGGCCGCACAAACGCAGGCTGAACTGCAGGCGCTCAACCAGCGCAAAAACCAACTCACTCAGCAGGCCATGGCGGGGCAACTTCTGCTGGCGGTGTACGCCCCCAACCAATTGCAACAGCGCCTGACCTGGTTCTGGCTGAACCATTTCAATGTGTTCCGCGGCGGCAATATCGGACCGATGATGGCGGACTACGCCCAGCGCGTGATTGCACCGCACGCGCTCGGGCATTTCCGCGACCTGCTGCAGGCCACGATGTTCTCGCCGCAGATGCTGCTGTATCTGAACAACGCGCAAAACGCGCGCGGCCATGTGAATGAAAACTATGCGCGCGAGGTGATGGAACTGCACACCCTGGGCGTGGGCGCCGGCTATACCCAGGCCGACGTCACCGACCTGGCGCGCGTGCTCACGGGCCTGGGCGTGGACCTGGCCGACCGCCCCGTGCGTGTGCGCCCCGCGCTGCGCGATGCGTTCTGGCAGCGCGGCCTGGTCGTGTTCAATCCCGCGCGCCACGATCCCGACCCCAAGCTGGTGCTGGGCCAGACCCTGCATGGGCGCGGGCTGGACGAGATCAAGCAGGTCATCGCCCTGCTGGCTGACGACCCGGCCACGGCGCGGCATGTGAGCTTCGAGCTGGCGCAGTACTTCGTTGCCGACCACCCGGACCCGGCGATGGTGAGCGCGATGGTACGCACCTGGGCGCAGACGAACGGCGACATCCCCGCCGTGCTGCGCACCATGTTCACCAGCCCGCAATTCGCCGCCAGCCTGGGCGCGCCGCAGTTCAAGGACCCGATGCGCTATGTGGTGTCGGCGGTGCGCGCGAGCCTCGACGGCCGCGTCATCACCAACCCGCAGCCCCTCATCGGCATGCTCTACAAGCTGGGCGAGCCGCTCTATGGCCGGCAGACGCCCGACGGCTATCCGCTGAACAGCGACGCCTGGGACAGCCCCGGGCAACTGACCGCGCGCTTCGAAGTGGCGCGGCTGATCGGCGCCGGGGCGCCCGCGCTGTTCGGCCCGCCGCCGCCCTTCCTGCGCATGGACGCGACGATGAATGCCGCCGGCACCATGGGGAGCATGGCCGATTCCTTGCCGCAAACCGATACGGCACCGCATCCAGGCCCTCGCCCGCACCTGCCCCCGCCCGACCTTGCCCGCAGCGCCGTGTTCCTCGCGGCCGAGCCGGCCCTGAGCCGTGGCACGCTGCAGGCCTTGGCCCAGGCCGGCCAGCGCGTGAGTTGGAACGCGCTGTGGCTGTCGTCCCCCGAATTCATGAACGACTGAACGCCAAGGAGACTGCAATGCAACGTCGCCACTTTCTCCAAGCCGCTGCCGCCACCACCCTCGCCGCGCCGATGAGCCGGCTATGGGCCGCACCCGCGCCAGGCGGCCCCAAGTTCATCCTGGTGTTCCTGCGCGGCGCTTACGACGCCACCAATCTGCTCGTGCCCTACACCAGCGACTTCTATTACGCGTCGCGCCCGCACATCGCCGTACCGCGACCGGCAAGCGGTACGGAAGGCGCACCGGAAGGTGCCATCCGGCTCGACGCCGACTGGGCGCTGCACCCGGCATTGCGCGAAAGCATGCTGCCACTGTGGCAAGCCGGACAACTCGCCTTCGTGCCCTTCGCCGGCACGCGTGACATGACCCGCAGCCACTTCGAGACGCAGGATCACATCGAACTCGGCCAGGGCCCGCAAACCCGCGATTTCAACGACGGTTTCCTCAATCGCCTGGTGCAGCAACTCGGCGGCCGCGCCCGCCCCATGGCCTTCACCGCCCAGTTGCCGCTGTCGC
>JAJZWA010000116.1 GCA_021846965.1 Pseudomonadota bacterium
CGCGGGCTCCCCATCCAGGGCCCCTATCCAGCCGACACCATCTTCCTCAAGGCCCGGGACGGCGAGCTCGACGCGGTGGTGACCATGTACCACGACCAGGGGCAGATCGCCATCAAGCTGATGGGCTTCTCCCGCGGCGTGACCGTGCAGGGAGGCTTGCCCGTGCCCATCACCACCCCGGCGCATGGAACCGCCTACGACATCGCGGGACAAGGCCGCGCCGACGTCAACGCCACGCTCAACGCCCTTCGCATCGCCGCGCGCATGGGAAGGGCGTGGCGCGGCGACAAGCTCGGCGCGAGCGCTTGAAAGGACAGCAGCCCATGAAAATCACCAGCATTCGCGCCCGCGTGTTCGAGTGGACCGGACCCACGGTGCCGCCGCAATCCAACTTCTGCGCCAACGCCATGGACCTCATCTACGAGCCGCCAGGCGTCGGCCCGGACGAGGACACCATGCGCAGCTTCCGCTTCCACGGCTGGACGGTGGTGGAAGTGCACACCGACGACGGACTGGTCGGCCTGGGCAACGTGGCGCTTGCGCCGCGCATCGCCAAGCAGATCATCGACCAGTACCTCGCGCCTCTGGTGCTCGGCCACGATCCCTGGGACTACGAATACCTCAACCAGCGCATGTACCGCGCGATCCACGCCTGGGGCCGCAAGGGCGTGGGCATGGCCGCGATCTCCGCCTTGGACATCGCCATCTGGGACCTGCTGGGCAAGAGCACGGGCAAGCCCGTGTTCAAGCTGCTGGGCGGGCGCACCAAGGAGCGCATCCCCTGTTACTACAGCAAGCTGTACCGCACCGACCTGCGGTCCATGCAGGACGAGGCCTCGCGCTTCCTCGCGCAGGGCTTCCGGGCCTTCAAGATGCGCTTCGGCTACGGGCCCGCGCACGGTCAGCAGGGCGTGGTGGAGAACCTCAAGGCGGTGGAGGCGGTGCGCGAGGTCATCGGCTACGACAACGATCTCATGCTCGAGTGCTACATGGGCTGGAATCTCGAATACGCGCGCCGCATGCTTCCGCGCCTCGAGCGCTTTGAGCCGCGCTGGCTGGAGGAGCCGGTGATCGCGGACGACATCGACGGCTATGCCGAACTCAGCAGGCGATTCAACATCCCGATCTCGGGGGGAGAACACGAATTCAGCCTGTATGGGTTCAAGCAGCTGCTCGAACGCGGCGCGGTGTCGGTCGTGCAGTACGACACCAACCGGGTCGGCGGGATCACGATGGCGCACAAGATCAATGCCCTGTGCGAAGCCTACTCGGTGCCCGTGATCCCCCATGCCGGGCAGATGCACAACTACCACCTCACCATGAGCACCCTGGCCTCGCCGATGAGCGAGTACTTCCCGATGCACGAGGTCGAGGTGGGCAACGAACTCTTCTACTACATCTTCCGGGGCGAACCCGTCGCGGAGGGCGGCTTCCTGCAACTGGATGACAAGCTGCCGGGGCTCGGCCTGGAGCTTCGCGAGGATTACCTCGATCACTTCAGGATCATCGAATGAACCAAGGCCAAGACGCGTTGCGCGGCGTCTTCCCGGTCGTGCCCACGCCCTTCCGGGACGACGGAACCCTGGACCTGCCGGGGCAGCTGCGCTGCGTGGACTTCATGATGGACGCGGGGGCGCAGGGGCTGTGCATCCTGGCCAATTTCTCCGAGCAGTTCGCGCTGTCCGACTCCGAGCGCGAGCTGCTGACCCGGGAGATTCTCGGGCACGTGAAGGGCCGGGTTCCGGTGATCGTGACCACCTCCCACTTCAGTTCGGCGGTGTGCGCCGCGCGCAACCGCCAGGCACAGGAATGGGGCGCGTCCATGGTCATGATCATGCCGCCGTACCACGGCGCGACCCTGCGCGTGGACGAGTCCCAGCTGCTCGACTTCTACCGCGACGTGGCCCAGGGCCTGGACATTCCGATCCTGATCCAGGATGCCCCCGTGGCGGGAACACCGATGAGCGCGGCGCTGCTCGCGCGCATGGTCCAGGAGATCGAGCAGGTGCGCTATTTCAAGATCGAGACTCCGCAGGCCGCGGCCAAGCTTCGGGAGCTGCTTCGACTGGGGGGGCCGCAGGTACTGGGCCCCTGGGATGGCGAGGAGGCCATCACCCTGCTGGCCGATCTGGACGCGGGCGCGACGGGAACCATGACGGGCGGAGCCTATGTAGACGGCATCCGGGGCATCGTCGATGCGTATTTCGCCGGCAGGCGCGAGCAGGCCGTCGAGCAGTACCAGCGCTGGCTTCCCTTGATCAACTACGAGAACCGCCAGACGGGCCTGCTGGGCGCGAAGGCCTTGATGAAGGAAGGCGGAATCATTGCCTGCGACGCCCCCCGGCGTCCGCTGCGGCCCTTGCATCCGCAGACCCGCGCGGGTCTGCTCGAGCTGGCCCGCGGTCTCGATCCCCTGGTGCTGCGCTGGGCGAACTGAGACCATGGACAAGAGCTATCCCCATCTCATCGACGGGCAATGGGTGGACGGCCCGCAAGCCGTGGCCAACGTCAACCCCTCGGATACCGACGATGTGGTCGGCTACTACAGCCACGCCGACTCCTCCCAGCTCGAGGCGGCGATCGCCGCCGCGCGGCGCGCCTGGCCCGCGTGGCGGCGCGGCACGCCGCAACAACGATTCGATCTGCTCGACGCCGTCGGCAGCGAGATCCTGGCACGCAAGGACGAGCTCGGCCGCCTTTTGTCGCGCGAAGAGGGCAAGACCCTCCCGGAGGGCATCGGCGAGGTCGCGCGGGCCGCGATGATCTTCAAGTTCTTCGCGGGCGAGGCCCTTCGTTGCGCAGGCCAGACCCTGCCCTCGGTGCGCCCGGGGATCGGCGTGGAGATCGACCGCGAGCCCATCGGCGTGGTCGGGCTGATCAGCCCCTGGAATTTCCCCATCGCCATCCCGGCCTGGAAAATCGCGCCCGCGCTGGCCTATGGCAACTGCGTCGTGTTCAAGCCGGCGGAACTGGTGCCCGGCTGCGCCTGGGCCCTGGCCGAGATCCTGCACCGCAAGGGCGTGCCCGCCGGCGTGTTCAACCTGGTCATGGGCGCCGGGCCGGTGGTGGGCCAGGCCCTGCTCGATTCGGAGCGGATCGACGGGATCAGCTTCACCGGATCCGTGGCCACGGGACGGCGAGTGATCGAGGCCTGCGCGCGCCACGGCACCAAGGTGCAGGCCGAGATGGGCGGCAAGAACCCCCTCGTGGTGCTCGACGATGCCGATCTGGACACCGCCGTCAACGCCGCCGTGCAAGGAGCCTATTTCTCCACCGGCCAGCGCTGCACGGCCTCCAGCCGGCTGATCGTCTGCGACGCGATCCACGATCGTTTCGTCGTGGCACTGCGGGACCGGCTCGCCAGCCTTCGCGTCGACCACGCGCTGGAACCAGGCACCGATATCGGCCCGGTGGTCGACCAGCGCCAGCTCGACAGCAATCTGCGACATATCGCCCAGGCCCGCGCCGAAGGCGGCGAACTGTGTTTCGGAGGAGAGGTCCAGGAGCGGCGCACCCGCGGCTTCTACCAGATCCCCGCGCTTTTCACCCGGACCACGCCGCAGATGAGCCTGAACCGGGTGGAGGTCTTCGGACCGGTCGCCAGCGTGATCCGCGCGCGCGATTACGACGAGGCGCTGGCGCTTTGCAACGACACGGAATTCGGCCTGGCCGCGGGCATCTGCACCCGGTCCCTGAAGCATGCGGAACATTTCCGCCGCCATGCCGAGGC
>JAJZWA010000008.1 GCA_021846965.1 Pseudomonadota bacterium
AAAAATTCGCTTGGCGCTTCTGCCCTGCGTCAATAGCCGATGTTCGCGTGCACCTGCGGCAGGGCCTCGGAGCTGAGCATGGACCACACCAGGTGGGCGATGCTCTCGGGTGCGATCACCGTGCGCGAATTGCCCTTGCGCGCCAGGCCCTGGCGCAGACTCTGGCGCACGGACAGTTGGCCGCTGAGGTCGAACACGATGTCGATATCCCCGGCCTGCGCCAGGAGTTCGTTCAGGCTGAGCACCGGGATGCCGGCGGCCTCCGCGGTCGCCCTGCCCGGGGTCTGTGCCATTTCGGATACCGCGGCGACCTCCAGACCGAGCGCAGCACGCCCGAGCATGGCTTCCAGGAAGCGTGAGCCCACCCGTCCCAACCCCACGATCGCGATTCGTTGCATAGTTATCTCCTCCCTGCATGGTGGCGGCCCAGGTCTTCGCAGAGGTCCGCCCGATCTTGTCATGGATGGTACCCAAGCGAACCCCCTTCACGGCAGGTTGGACATCGAATCACGCCTTCATGCCGGCGCGCAAACCCCGCTGCCCGCGATCGCGCGGCGCCGCCTGGGGCGTCGCCGCCGCGGGCGCGCGACCCCCTGGCCCGGGGCGCATCGATAATGTGCCCACGAACGGTGCCGCGCACGCCGGGCTCGCCGCCCGCGCCGCGCCCCGCCTGAACATCCACGACGGACGACATGCAAGGATCGGTGCTGGTGCTGGGGGCTGGAATGGTCGGCGTGGCCTGCGCGCTGGAACTCCAGCGCGCAGGCCTGCAGGTCACGCTGGCCGATGCGCGCGAACCCGGCAGCGAGACTTCCCACGGCAACGCCGGGGTGCTGACGCGAAGTTCCATCGTTCCCTTCAACAACCCGACCCTGTGGCGCGCCCTGCCCGGGCTGCTGTCCAACGAATCGGCCTCGCTGCGCTACGACCCGGGTTACCTGCTGCGCAACATCGGCTGGGCCGCGCGCTTCCTGGCGGCCGCGCGCCGCGGGACCTTCGAGCCCACGGTCGCGGCACTGGACCAGTTGATCCGGCTTTCCCTGGACGAACATGAACGCCTGCTGGCCGAGTCCGGGCAGCTCGCGCGCCTGCGGCGCGACGGCTGGATGTTCCTGTACCGCCAGGAGCCCCGCGCGCAGGGCATGCGCCTGCAACTCGAGATGTACCGGCGCTGCGAAGTCGAGGTCGAGGATCTGGACCCGGCGGCGATCCGCGCCCTCGAGCCGGCCCTGCGCCCCATCTTCGCCCGCGGGCTGCTGATCCGCGCGGCCCGTTCGGTGGACGACCCCGGGGCCGTGGTCCGCGGCTACGCGGACTTGTTCACGCGGCGTGGCGGACGCCTGCTGCGGCGCAGGGCCGTCGGCATCGACCGCCAGGCCCAGGGCTGGAGCACGCATTTCGATGACGGCAGCCGCGAAGCGAGCGCTCGAGTGGTGGTCGCGCTGGGCCCCTGGTCGGCGGCGTTCCTGCGCACCGTCGGCCTGCGCATTCCCATGGCCTTCGAGCGGGGCTACCACATGCATTACGCGAGGGCCGCGGACGGCGCCCCCGCGCTCACGCGCCCCATCCACGACGCCCAGGCGGGCTACGTGTTGTCGCCCATGCGCCGCGGCCTGCGCCTGAGCACCGGGGTCGAGCTCGACGATCTGGACGCGGCGCCGCGCCACGCGCAACTCGACGCTGCGCAGCGGGCCGCCGCCCAGGCCCTCGCCTTGGGCCCGCGCCTGGACCCGAGCCCGTGGAAAGGCGCGCGTCCCACGCTGCCCGACAGCCGACCCATGATCGGCGAATTGCCACAGCGCGGACTCTGGGCGGCCTTCGGACACCAGCACATCGGCTTCAGCACCGGCCCCGGCACCGCCAGGCTGCTGGGCGCCTTGATGACCGGCGGTCCCACGCCCATCGACCCGGGGCCCTTCGCGCCGCAACGCTTCGCAGGGCTCGGGCCCACCCGCTAGCCCCGCCCCGCTAGCCCCGCCCCGCTAGCCCCGGCGCTGCGAGCCCAGGTTGCGCCAACTGCGCAGCAGCAGGGTTTCCATGTCCACCACCATGCGACCGGTGGCCTCGCGCACGGCCTCGCGATAAGGCGGCATATTGGTGCATTCGAGCACGATGCTGCCGAGCGCCGGATGGGCATCGACCAGTGCGCGCGCCGCCTGCACCACGTCCTCGCGCGCCTGTTCGAGATCGAGGCTCGGATCGTTGCCCAGGATGCGCTCCCGGAATTCACTGCCTGGACGCACACCCTGCACGGGCACGCCGGGGGGCACGCCGGCGCCCTCGAGCTCCGCTGGCCCCAGGCTTTGCCGGTCGATGGTCACGATGCCCGGGCGGGGAAGTTCACGCGCCTGCAGCAGACTGGACGTGATCACCGGCACGCGCAGGGACCGCGCCAGCAGCGGCTGGTAGCGGCTCAGGAATCCGCAGGTGGTGGCGATCAGCGTCGCGCCCTCGCGCTCGAGCTCGAGCGCGCCCTGGAGGACCGAGTCCAGCATCGCCGGGTCCGATTCCTGGACCGCGCGCCTCGGCCCCACCCCCTGCATGCGCAGGTAGCGCACCTCGATGCCGGCGCGCTCGAAGGTGCGCGCACAGCCGATGTCCCCCGGCGGCCGCGGAAAACGCGTGTCGAGCATCAGAATGCCCAGGAAGCCTTCGGCCATGCCTGCATCTCCTTGGCGCAATCCGGTGCAGAGTGGGAATCGCCCTGCCCGCGCCGCGCCGCGCGACCCCGCGAGGCCCCGCTCAGGCGGCGGCGCGAAAACGCGCCAGGAAGCTGCGCGTGGCCTCCTCGCGCGGCTCATCGATCACCTGGGCGGGCGGCCCCGCCTCGACCACGACCCCGTCACGCATGAAAATCACGCGGTCCGCGACCTCGCGCGCGAAGGCGATCTCGTGCGTGACCAGCACCATGGTCATGCCTTCGGCCGCCAGCTCCTTGACCACCGCGAGCACCTCGCCGACCAGTTCGGGGTCGAGCGCGGCGGTGGCCTCATCGAACAGCATCACCTGGGGCTTCATCGCCAGGGCACGGGCGATGGCCACGCGCTGCTTCTGGCCTCCCGAGAGCTTGGCCGGGAGAAAGTCGGCCCGATCGGCCAGCCCCACCCGCTCCAGCAGGGCGCGAGCACGCTCGCGAGCCTGCTCGCGAGGCATGCGCAGCACGGTGATCGGGCCCTCCATGACATTGGCCAGGGCCGTCATGTGGGGAAACAGGTTGAACTGCTGAAACACCATGCCGGTCGCGGCCCGAAAGCGGGACATGCCGCGCGCATCGGGCAGCCGGGTGCGCGCGCCCTGGAACTCGATGCACTGCTCGCCCACGCGCAGACTGCCGCCGTCGGGGATGGTGAGCAGGTTCATGCAGCGCATCAAGGTGGACTTGCCGGAACCCGATGGGCCGAGGATGGCGACGACCTCGGCCCGGGCCACCGACAGGTTCAGATCGCGCAGCACGACATGCGAACCGAAGGACTTTCGCAGCCCGGAAATCTCGATCAGCGGGGGTTCGTCTCGCATATCCCGAATCAGTGCTCGCCCTTGTCCTGGATTTCCAGCTTCTGGGCCAGCAGGGTCGCCGGGAACAGCACCAGGAAATAGATCACCGCCGCGGCCGTGTACAGCTCCAGCGGGCGGTAGGTGGCCTGCGCGGCGCTTTGCGCCTGGTACAGCAGATCGGGCACCGCGATCACCGACAGCAGCGAGGTGTTCTTGAGCTGCATGATCGACTGGCTGACCAACGGGGGCACCATCTTGCGAAACGCCTGCGGCAGGATGATCCGGCGCATCACCTGCAGCGGCATCATGCCCAGGGCCTGCCCTGCCTCGGTCTGTCCGCGCTCGATGGACAGGATCCCGCCGCGGATGATTTCCGAGTAGAAGGCTCCGCCGTACAGCGACAGGCTCATGGCCGCGGCGACCGGCGCGGACAGCTGCAGCCCGGTGAGCACCGGCAGTGCGTAGTAGATCCACACCAGCTGGACCAGCAGGGGCGTGCAACGGAACAACTCGATGATCGCGCGCACCGGCAGCACCAGCGCGGGCAGTCCCGAGATACGCGCCAGCGCCGTGAGCAGGCCGAACAGGAAACCGCAGACGATGCACACCACGGTGAACACCACCGTGTACCACAACCCCGCCAGCAATTCCTGGCGGTACTGCCAGATCACGCGGAAGTGCCAGCTGTAGGCCGGCACCCCGGACGCGTGCGTCCATCCCAGGCGCAGCAGCACCGCGACCACGGCCAGCGCGGCCAGTGCCCACGCGGCCGCCGGATATCCCTTGCGCTCGGGACCGTCGCGCATGTCCCGACCCGCGGGCATGGCGCCTGCCTCGCCTTGCGGATCAGGCACTCAGAACTTCACCTCGGGCGGGAAGCTGCTGGGGGGAATCCCCACGAGCTTTTGCATGTTCTTCAGGATGTCGGCCTGGATCTCGCCCTTGGCGCGCGCCTGGCTGATCCAGGCGTCGAGGCGCTTGAGCAGGCCGTCTCCCACGCCCTTGTCCACCGCCACCGTCACGTCCGAGGTGCTGACGGGCGAGGGCACGTACATGGTGCCCACCTGGGGCTGCATCTTCACCAGCGGCTCGGCCAGCAGCACCACCAGGGCCTGGCAATCGGCGCGCCCGGACTGCACGGCCAGCGTGGCCTCGCTGGACTGGGCAAAGCGCAGGATGGTCGCCTTGGGCAGGCGCGCGGTGGCGAAGGCGTCCTGGTTGGAGCCCAGGTCCACGGCGATGCGCATGGAAGGCTTGTTGAGCTGCTCCCAGTCCTTGACCATCACGCCCTTGCGGCACACGGCGGTGAAGGTGTTGTGGAACAGCGGGGTCGAGAAATCCAGCACCTTGCGACGCGCCGGAGTGGGCCCCGCGCCGAACATCACGTCGATCTTGCCCGACTGCAGGTCCAGCACCGCATTGCCCCAGGTGGTCTCGACGAACTTGACCTTCACGCCCAGGCTCTTGGCGAAACTCTGCGCGAAATCGGGGCAGAAGCCCTCCCACTGGCCGGTTTCTCGGTTTTTCAGGAAATACGGTACCGCGGCAGCGACCGCGCCGACGCGCAACTCGCCGCTGCTCAGCACCCGCTTGAGCACCTCGTCCGTGCCCTGGGCAAAGCTCAACCCGGTCGCGGCCGTGCCCGCGAAGGCGGCGATCGCCTTGCAAAACTCGCGCTTGCGCATGCTCTGTGACTCCCCGCCTGGCTGTGTTGGTGGAATGGAAAAGTCGCAGCAGCGCAGTCTAAGCCGCGCCCCGGGAGGTGGCAATCGATGCAGGCCCGCGCTGGCGGCGCGACGCGGCGGGGATCAGGCCTCGGGCTCGAGCAGCAGACGCCGGCGCAAGGCCGCCGGGGTGGTGCCGAACTCCGCGCGAAAGCGCCGCACGAAATGCGAGGGATCGGAAAAGCCCACGCGCCTTCCGATCTCGGCCACGGACAAGGCCCGGAAATGGCCGTCACGCAACAGGCGGTCGGCGACGCCCATGCGCTCGGCGTGCAGGCGTGCGCTGAACGATGCGCCCTCGCGCGAAAGGGCGCGGTGCAGGGTGCGCTCGGAGATGCCCAGCTCGGCCGCAACCTCGGCCGCGCTCAGCCCGGGCTTGCCGAAATGCCGCTGGATGCAGGCCTGGGCAAGGCGAGCCAACTGCTCGGACTCGAGCGGCTGGGCCGTGTCCGGCTGGCGCTCGTGCAGCGCCAGCGCCAGCAGGCTGCCGAGCTGGGAGGCCAGCAGCTCGCTGCGCGCCTCCAGCGCGAGCACGCGCTGGGGCTGGATCTGTCGCAACAGCAGCGCCAGCACGGAACTCCAGCCGGATTGCCCGACCAGCACCTGGGGCTGGTCGAACTCGGCCTGGGGCACCCAGGTGCGCAGCCACGACGCCGACAGGGACAGCGACAGGGTTCTTGCTCGCCCCGGGCGGCGCATCTCGAAGCCCTGCCGAAAGTCTGCGCAGACCACGTCGCCGGGAGCCAGCTCGAAGCGCCCGCGCCCACCCCGCACGGTCCACTCCGAGGGCGCATCCATCACCATCAGCAGGATGTCGCGCTCGCCGCCGGCCGGCGCGCCCGCGTCGGCGGGCATGAGCATGCGGGGCACCACGGAATCCACCCAGGACACCCGCATGGGCCCGAAGGAGGACTGCTGCAGCGAGGCCTCCAGTTGCAGCTCGCGCGGCATATCCAGCTCGGCGTTGAAAATCCGGTCGCGCAACAGCGCAAGCCAGTAATCCCGCGCCATGTAGGGGGGAACGTCGCTGGTGGACCAGCGTTTGAGCATGGTGGGGCACACGGGGGCCGGCTCTCCGCTGAGGGTTGGGATGAATCGTCGCAGCGGCAGCATAGCGACATCAGTAAAGAATTCAATACATTACGTTACTAACAGATATCAATTTTTCGATATCCGTGTAATCCGGTACGAAACTTGGCGCAATACGGCCATGCCTCGCACACATCCGGCCATTTAGATCTGAATCATGCACATATCCTTGGCGAATTGACCAAATAAACCAAAGTTCGCGGAGCCCACGATGGACAATGAGCAGTTGCTGTTCATGGCCGAGAACCTGCTCGGTCCCCTGAGCACGCTGGAAATGCTCGCCGAGGCCGACGAAGGCTACGAGAACCGCTTGCTGTTCATGAACGCCAGCGCCCGCGACTGGTTCGCGCGCTGCCGCGCCGAGCTCAACGCCTATCTGCACGGCGCCGACGTGGCCGATTCAGCCGGCAAGAGCATTCATCAGTTCCATCGCAACCCCTCGGTCCAGAAGGGCATCTTCCGGGACCTGGCGGAGGGCAGGCGCTCCAGTTACGTGGTGAGCCTGGACCTGGGGAAATGCCGCTTCCGCATCAGCGTCTATCCGGTGCGTGCGAACGATGGCCGGCTCGTGGCCTTTCATGCCAGCTGGCTCGACATCACCGCGCGCACCGCGGTGGAGCGGCTGTCGCGGACCCTGCTCGATGCCTCCGAGGGGCTGCGCAACGAAATGCAGACCAGCCTGCGCGGCCTGGAAAGTGCCGTGGAGGTCCTGCACACCCTGCAGGACCTGGCGCAGAGGAGCACCCAGAGCGTCGGTTCCCTGGGCTCGGCGGCCAAGAGCATCAGCGGGATCGTCCAGACCATCCGGGAAATCGCCGCGCAGACCAACCTGCTCGCGCTCAACGCGGCCATCGAGGCCGCGCGGGCGGGAGACCACGGCCGGGGCTTCGCGGTCGTGGCCGACGAAGTGCGCAATCTCGCCTTGCGGGTGCAGGACGCGACCTCTCGGGTGCAGCAGCATGTGGAGGCGATCGGCAGCGAAGTCGACGGCATCACCGCGCATACCGACAAGGGCCGGCACACCACGCGCGAGGCGGTGGGCACCATCCAGGCCGTCTCGGCACAGTTCCAGGGCGTGGGCCGACTCTCGGAGGATCTGCTGGGCACGGCCAGGGACCTCGAGGGCGCCATGGCCTGAGCTCCCGCCCCTCGCCCCACCCTTCCCATGGCCCCGGCGCAAGCATCCCCCGAGGAGATCTACGGCCCGACCGTGGCCCCGCTGCTGCTCGCGCTGCAGGGCCCCGCCGCGGCGGTGACGCAGACCTTCGCGCAGCGCTTCTACGGATCGCTGATGCAGGCCGGCGAGACCCGTTCCGTGCTGGACCTGCTGGGACGCGCCGAATTCGCGCGGCTGCAGTCCGCGCAGACCCGGCATCTGCTGATGCTTCTCGACCCCCTGCTCGAGGCCGAGGCCCACCGCGCCCGGGCGCAATCGGTGGGACGGGTGCACGCGCTGGTGGGCGTGGACATGATGTGGCTGATCGATGCCTACAAGCTGTACCAGCAGACCCTGCACGACGCGCTGCAGGACCTGCCCAGGCAGGACCAGGTGCAATTGCAGCATGTGCTGGACCGCCGGCTGCTGCTCGATCTGCAGGCGCAAAGTGCCGGATATCAACAGGTCGAAGAGGAATTGTCGCGCGCGCTGGCCAGCATCCAGCAGGCCGCCATGATGGCGCGCAGCACGATCGACCTGTACCAGGGCGTGCTCAAGGCGCTGTGCGGGCTCGATGGCGTGCTCGCCGCCAATGTCGCCAGGCTGGGCACGCGCGGGCTGCTGGAGATCGAGGCGCTCGACGGGCCGCTGGCACAGGCCCACGCCGACGCGATACGCGCCGGGGGTGCCCCGCCCATTCGCATCACGCCCGATGCGCCGGGCGCGGGCCAGACCGAAGGCGTGGCCGCCCGCGCATGGCGCTCGGCCCAGGTCACCGCCAGCGACGCCTACCAGCTCGCGCCGGAGGTCGAGCCCTGGCATGAACTGGGCATGCGCCTGGGCTTTCGCTCCAGCGTGGCGATCCCCCTGCTCGACGAGACCGGGCAGACCTTCGCCCTGCTGAGCGTGTACAGCCGCTGGCCCGGTTTCTTTCGCGCGCGTGGCAGGCACCTGTTCCTGCAGCACGTGCAACAGACCATCGGCCTGGCCGCGCTGCGCCATGGCCAGGGCCACGTCATCGCCCATGCCCTGCGGCAGCACTACCGGACCCTGGTCACGGCCCGCCGCATGGCCCTGCTGTACCAGCCGATCATCGATCTGAAGACCGGGGCACTGCGCAAGGTCGAGGCGCTGGGACGCCTCGTCGAGCAGGACGGCTCGCTGGTCAGCCCGGGCGAATTCCTGCCGACCCTGGGCAACCAGGACCTGCTGCGCCTGTTCGAGTTCGGCATGGAACAGGCCTGCCGCGATCTGGCGGACTGGCACGCCACGGGCATGCGCTTTTCCGTATCCCTGAACCTGCCGCCCCAGGGCGTGGGCGAACCGGCCTTCCACGATGCCCTGCTGCACGCCCTTCGAAACTCGGGGATCGACAGCCGGATGCTCGAGCTGGAGATCCTGGAATCGCAGGAATTCAAGCCTGCCGCCGACCGGGATCAGTTCCTGCGCGAACTCAAGATGCTGGGCATCCGGCTGATCCAGGACGATCTCGGATCCGGGCACAGCTCCCTGCTGCGCATGGACAGCATGCCCTTCGACGAAGTCAAGATCGACCAGGGCCTGGTTCGACGCGCCGCGCAAAGGCATCCCCACCGTGCCTTCGGTTTCATCTATTTCCTGACCCAGCTGGCCCACGAGCTGGGCGCCTCCGTCACCGTGGAGGGCCTGGAGAGCCCGGGCCTGATCGAGGCGGCGGCCGTCATGGGGGCCGATTGCGGCCAGGGCTACGGCATCGCACGTCCCATGCCGGCGGCCGAGGTCGCTTCCTGGGCCCGCAGGGCGCAGGAAGCGGCGGACCCGCTCCATCCCCGCACACCCTGGGGAGCGCTGGCCGGCTACCTGCTGTGGGATCGCCAGCTCAAGGCACTGGACCCCTGGCCCGAGATGGTCGAGGACTTCGTGCGCGCGCCCTGCCGGGTGCAGCGCTACATCGACAGCCAGGACCCCGACAACACCGAGCTGCAGCGCCTGCTCGACAAGAACCACGCCGTGGCGCTGCGCGGCTCCTCGGGCCGGATGTACCGTCTCACGCGGCGCAACGTGATCCAGGCGCTGGCCGAACTGGGGCGGCGCGCCGCCCCCGGCGCCTAGCTGGCTGCCGCCCAGGAGCCCTGGCCCCGCGCCAGCAGCGCCAGGAGTTCGCGCAAGGCCCCGTTGCCACGCAGCTGCGTCAGGTCCAGCGCGGCGCTGATCGGGTACAGCGCGCCGAGATCCAGCCCCACGCCCACGCCCATCACCTCGGCCTCGCCGCGTTCACGCAGGCGCGCCACCACCTCCACCAGGTGCTGCTCGAGATAACCCGGAGGATTCGCATTCCCGCTGGCCGTGTCCATCGGGCAGCCATCCGAGATCACCAGCAGCAGGCGTCGCCGGTGGCCCAGGCCCTGCATGCGCGCGGCGGCCCACTCCACGGCCTCTCCATCGACGCCTTCCCGATACAGGTCGGGCTTGAGCAGCGCCGCGATGCCGGCGCGCGAGCGCCTCCAGGAGGATTCGCGCGCCTTGAACACCAGGTGCATGACTTCGTTGAGACGCCCGGGGCGCGGCGGCTGGCCGGCGCGCAGCCACTCGCGGCGCGCCCGGCCGCCGTTCCACGCGCCGGTGGTGAAACCCAGGATCTCGTGCTCCACGCCCGCCAGGTCCAGCGCGCGCGAGAACACGTCCACCAGCAGCGCCACCGGCTCGGCATGCTGGCGCATCGAGCCCGAGCAATCGATGAGGAAACTGAGCATGCAATCGGCCACGGGCTGACCGGGCTGCTCGAGGAACAGCCTGCGCTCGGCCGGCGAGGCGATCAGCTGGGTCAGGCGCCGCCCGTCGATGCGCCCCTGCTCGTGACCGCCCTCCCAGCCATCGGCCTGGGTGCGCGCCAGCAAGGCCCGCAATTGCGCGCCCAGGCGTCCGACGTGGATGCCGCTGGCGGCCACCGACTGGTCCAGGCCTTCGCGCAGTTCGCGCAACAGCTCCGGGCGCACCTGGGAAGATGCAGCCAGCTCGCGGTCCCAGGCGCGACTGAACACGTGGTAGCTCGAGACTTCGCCCACCGCGGCGTTGCGGCTGGACGCGGCCGCGGGCAAGGCCTCGCCATCGCCGCCCTCCGGCTCCAGCAGCAGCTCGAATCCGTTGCGGCTTTCCTGCGCCTCGCCCTCCTCGGACGACTCGCCCGCCCCCGCCTGCTCCCGCGCCTTGCGCGCGCGCTCGCCGACCTGCGCGGCCAGCTCCAGCGCCACCCGCGCGAAGGCCGCCTGGTCGTCGCGCAGCCTGGAGAGCTCGCGCAGGGCCGGCCCCAGCACCTCGGCCATGCCGAAGCGCGTACCCTCGATGAGATCGGCGATGGGCTCGGGAAGTTCCTCGCCGTTGATGCGCGTGCGTGCCACCTGGGCCACCGCGAACAACAGGATCCCCAGGGTGCCTTCCGTCAGCCCGGAGGCGACGAACTCCTCGGACCAGGCGCGAAAGCGGTACTCCAGGTTGCGGCGCAGGCCCAGTTGCACCGCCGGCGCCAGGGACTCGACGCGGAACTGCTCCAGCAGGTCGAACACCAGGCGCTCGACCCCGTCGACCGGCTGCAGCCTGCGGTGCAGCTCGGCGTCGGAGCGCGATACACGCAAGGCCAGGCCGTCGGCGACGCCGCGCAGGGAGTTCAGGTCCGCCTGCCCGGACACCGCCTGGAGATGCGCCGCGAAACGCGGCAGGCGCTGCGCTCCACGCCACAGGCGCCCGCCGCGCCATTGCAGCTGAGGCTGCCCCGACACGGCCCGCAGGGCCGCGCCGCAAAGATCCTCCAGGCGCCGCTGCTGGCGCGCCCTTGCGCGTTCGTCGTCCATGCTCGAGGGGATCCGGACTCAGGCCGCGGCGGCGGCGGCCCCGGCGTCGAGTTCCTCGCCGAAGCAGCGCTGGTAGTACTCCCCCACCAGCGCCCGTTCGGCCTCGTCGCACTTGTTGAGGAAGGACAGCCGGAATGCCAGCGCCGGATCGCGAAAGATCTCGCAGTTCTCGGCCCAGGTGATCACGGTGCGCGGGGACATCAACGTGGATACGTCCCCGGCCGCGAAGCCCCGGCGCGTGAGCTCGGCCACCGCCACCATGCGCGCCACCAGCTCGCGCCCCGCGGGCGTGTCCTTGCCGGGGACCCGCGCCAGCACGATGGCGATTTCCTCGGAGGCCGGCAGGTAGTTGAGGGAGGCGACGATGTCCCAGCGGTCCATCTGCGCGTGGTTCAGGCGTTGCACGCCCTGATACATGCCGTTGAGATTGCCCAGGCCGACGGTGTTGGCGGTGGCGAACAGGCGAAAGTGCGGGTGCGGGCTGAGCACACGGTTCTGGTCGGTGAGCGTGAACTTGCCGTCGCGCTCGAGGATGCGCTGGATGACGAACATCACGTCCGGGCGCCCCGCGTCGTACTCGTCGAACACCAGCGCCACCGGGCGCTGCAGCGCCCAGGGCACGATGCCTTCCTGGAATTCGGTGACCTGCGCGCCGTCGCGCAGTACCACCGCATCCTTGCCCACCAGATCCAGGCGGCTGATGTGCGCGTCCAGGTTCACCCGCACGCAGGGCCAGTTCAGGCGCGCGGCGACCTGCTCGATGTGGGTGGACTTGCCCGTGCCGTGCAGCCCCTGCACCAGCACGCGCCGGTTGCGCCGGAACCCGGCCAGCAAGGCGAGGGTCACGTCGGGTTGGAAGCGGTAGGCCTCGTCCACCTCGGGAACATGGTCGTCGCGCTCGGCGAAGGCCGGCACCTGGAGGTCGGAGTCGATGCCGAAGGTTTCGCGCACTCCGAGCATGCGCTCGGGCCGCAGGTCGTTCAGGTCGGTCATGGCGGATCGGGATGGGACTGGAGTTCTCAGGCTCGTTGCGCGCGGGGCATGGCATCGGATTCGATGCGCGCCAGCGCCTCGGCCGCGCGGCGCAGGGCCGGCAACACCTGCGGCGCTCGCTCGGCGCTCAGGCGCATCACCGGCGCCTGCACCGCCACGCAGAGATTGGAAAGACGCCCGGGCTCGGCCGGCACGGGCACGGCCACGCACAACAGACCCGGCAGGAATTCCTCCCGGTCCAGCGCATAGCCCTGCTCACGCACCTGTTCGAGCTCCTGCTCGAGTACGCCCGGATCGGTGATCGTGGCGCCGGTGTAGGCGTCCAGCGGAACATGCCCCAGAAGTCGGCGGCGTTGCGCGGGCTTCATCTGCGCCAGCATCAACTTGCCGCTGGCCGAGCAATGCACGGGAACGCGCGAGCCCGGATGCAGGTAGAAGCGAAGCGGGGCCGCGGTCTCGACGCGATCCAGGTACACGACCTCGCTGCCCGCCAGCGCCGTGATGTTGCAGCTCTCGCCCAGCTCCTGCACCACCGAGCGCAGCACCATGCGGCGCGCGCCGTTGAAACTGTCGTTGAGCATGAGCTGCTCGGCCAGCCTGCGCAGGCGCAACCCTGCCGTGTAGTGGCGCGCGTCGCCCTGGCGCTGCAGCAGCGCGGCCTGCTCGAGCTGGGCCAGCAGCCGGTGCACCGTGGGCTTGGGCAGGCCCAGCTCCACGGCCATCGACTGCAGGGTGAACGGCTGGTCGCGCCCGGCCACCGCCTCCAGCAGTCCGAACAGCCTGGCCAGCGGGGTGTCGGCGGCGCCGCCCACGCCTTGCGGGGGGGCCGGGATCTCGAGGGTTTTCATGAACCTTGCATCTCGTGGGGCACTGGTCGCAATTTCGAATTTTGAAACATCATATACCGAAATCCGGAATTCTCTGTTGACGCAGGCAGAGGCCGAACCTATAGTTCGGCCATCGCAATGGAATGCAACGTCCCGTTTTTTGCAATTTCTTGCGCCCTGTTCCCACCGGAGACTTCCCGTCATGAGCCAGACCCCTCCCGCCGACACCCGCAAAGTCGTCACCGGCGTGCAAAAGATGACCCCTTCCGAAGCCTTTGTCGAAACCCTGGTCGCCAACGGGGTGACGGACATCTTCGGCATCATGGGCTCGGCCTTCATGGATGCGATGGACATCTTCGCCCCGGCCGGTATCCGGCTGATTCCCGTGGTGCACGAGCAGGGCGCCGCGCACATGGCGGACGGCTATGCCCGCGTCAGCGGCCGCCACGGCGTGGTGATCGGCCAGAACGGCCCGGGCATCAGCAACTGCGTGACCGCCATCGCCGCCGCCTACTGGGCGCACAGCCCGGTGGTGATCGTCACGCCCGAGACCGGCACCATGGGCATGGGCCTGGGCGGCTTCCAGGAAGCCAACCAGCTGCCGATGTTCCAGGAGTTCACCAAGTACCAGGGCCATGTGGTGAACCCCAAGCGCATGGCCGAGTTCACCGCCCGTTGCTTTGATCGGGCGATCAGCGAAATGGGGCCGACGCAGCTGAACATTCCGCGCGACTATTTCTACGGCGAGATCCAGTGCGAGATCCCGCGCCCGATGCGCGTGGAGCGAGGCGCCGGTGGCGAGCAGAGCCTGAACGACGCCGCCGAACTGCTGGCCCAGGCCCGGTTCCCGGTGATCCTGGCCGGCGGCGGCGTGGTCATGGGCGATGCGGTCGAGGAATGCCGGCAACTGGCCGAGCGCCTGGGCGCGCCGGTGGTCACCGGCTACCTGCGCAATGACGCCTTCCCCGCCAGCCATCCGCTGTGGGCGGGCCCCTTGGGCTACCAGGGCTCCAAGGCGGCCATGAAGCTCATCGCGCAGGCCGACGTGGTGGTGGCGCTGGGCTCGCGCATGGGCCCCTTCGGCACCTTGCCGCAGCATGGCATGGACTATTGGCCCAAGAACGCCAAGATCATCCAGGTCGAGGCCGACCACACCAACCTGGGGCTGGTGAAAAAGATCACCGTGGGCATCTGCGGCGACGCCAAGGCGGCTGCCAAGGCCATCACCCAGCGCCTGCAGGGCCGCAGCCTGGCCTGCGATGCCAGCAAGGCGCAGCGCGCCGAGACGATCCGCTCCGAGAAGGCGGCCTGGGAGAAGGAACTCGACGGCTGGACCCACGAGCGCGACCCCTACAGCCTGGACATGATCGAGGAAGCCCGGCAGGAGAAGCCCTTCAGCGGAGGCGAGTACCTGCATCCGCGCCAGGTGCTCCGCGAGCTGGAAAAGGCCATGCCGGCGCGCGCCATGGTGTCCACCGACATCGGCAACATCAACTCGGTGGCCAACAGCTACCTGCGCTTCGAGGAGCCGCGCAGCTTTTTCGCGCCCATGAGTTTCGGCAACTGCGGCTACGCGCTGCCGACCATCATCGGGGCCAAACTGGCGGCACCCGATCGCCCGGCCATCGCCTATGCCGGCGACGGCGCCTGGGGCATGAGCATGGTGGAGATCATGACCTGCGTGCGCCACGACATCCCGGTCACCGCGGTGGTTTTCCACAATCGCCAATGGGGCGCGGAGAAGAAGAACCAGGTGGACTTCTACAACCGCCGCTTCGTGGCGGGCGAGCTGGAAAGCCAGAGTTTCGCCGGCATCGCACGCGCGATGGGCTCGGAAGCCATCGTGGTCGATCGCATCGAGGACGTGGGCGCGGCTCTCAAGCGCGCGGTGGACATGCAGATGAACCAGCGCAAGACCTGCGTGATCGAGATCATGTGCACCCGCGAACTGGGCGACCCCTTCCGGCGCGATGCCTTGAGCAAGCCGGTGCGCTTCCTCGACAAGTACAAGGACTACGTGTGAAGGCGCAGGAGTTCCCACGCCTGCAGCAGCTCATCGAGCGCGCGCGGCGTATCGCCGCGCGTGAGCCCACGCGCATCGGGCTGGTGCACCCTTGCGACGCGCTGGCCTTGCAGGCAGCGCGTCGCATGATCGAGCAGGGCGTCGCGCAGCCCATCCTGGTGGGCAACCGGCGGCTCATCGAGGCCGCCGCCGAGCAGGCCGGCATGGACGCACGGGACTTCGAGATCGTGGAGACCGAAGCCGCCGCGGCCGCCGCCGCGGCGCGTGCCGTCGAGCTTGCACGCGACGGCACGCTGCGCGCGCTGATGAAGGGCTCGCTGCACACCGACGAGCTGATGTCCGCGGTGGTGCATCGGGAAAAGGGCCTGCGTTCGAGCACGCGCATCAGCCACGCCTTCGTGTTCGACCTGCCTCGCTACCACAAGCTGCTGGCGCTGGCCGACTGCGTGGTGAACATCGCGCCCGACCTGAAATCCAAACTCGACATCATCGGCAATGCGCTGGATCTGCTGCGGCGCATCGGCGTGGAGCATCCCTCCGCCGCCGTCGTGGCCGCGGTGGAAACGGTGAACCCGGCGATCGCCGCCACCCTGGACGCGCAGGAACTCGTGCGCCTGGGGCGCGAGGGGCGCTGGGGCGACGCCGGCATCGAAGGCCCGCTGGGCTTCGACAATGCCTTTTCCGCCGAGGCGGCGCGCACCAAGCACATCGAATCCGGGCACGCCGGGGACTTCGATCTCATGATCGTGCCCGATCTCAACGCGGGCAACATGCTCTACAAGAGCTTTGTCTACGTGGGCGGCGGCGAGTGCGCCGGACTGGTGCTGGGCGCGCGCGTGCCCATCGTGCTCACCTCGCGCGCGGATTCCCTCACCGCGCGTGTCGCCTCCGTCGCGCTGGCGACGATCGCCAGCCGCGAGCAGGCCACCGCATCCTGAGCCCGGCCCGGCGGGCCCCCGGGGCCCGCTGCCCGCAAAAAGCGGGCCTCGTGCGCAAGCGCCGCGAGGCCCGACACAACCACACAGCTCCGGGCCGGCCAGCAGCCCGGTGCAGCCCTCTCAGCCATGCGTGCCGGAGGTGGCGCCGGCGATGGCCGGACGGCGCCCGCGCCGGCGCAGCCAATGCAGGAATTCGCGCGTGACCGGGTAGAACACCGCGAAGGCGGACATCGCCAGCAGCGTGCCGCTGAGCGGCTCGGTGAAGGCCGCCGTCCAGTTGCCATGGTGCACGACCATGCTGCGCATGAAATTGGTCTCGCCGATCGGCCCCAGGATCGCGCCCAGCACCATCGGTGAGATCGGGAACCGGTACTTCTCGAACAGATAGCCCAGCACGCCGAAGATCAGGATCATCCAGACATCCGACATGGAGTTGCGATCGGCATAGGCCCCCACCAGGCAGAACAGCACCACGATGGCGTTGAGCAGGTACTGGGGGATCAGCAGCACGCGCACGACCAGGCGGATCCAGAAGAATCCGATCAGGCACATGCCGATCACCGCGACGAACATGGACGCCAGGATGGTGTAGACGGTCACCCTCGAAGCCGGGTCGGACAGCAACATCGGCCCGGGCTGCACGCCGTGCAGCAGGAAGGCCGCCAGGATCACCGCGGTGGCCGCGCTGCCGGGAATGCCCAGCGTGAGCATGGGGATCAGGTGCCCGGCCACGGAGGCGGTGGAGCCGATCTGCGGGGCCACGATGCCGCTGGGGTGGCCCGTGCCCAGCTTGGCGCGCTCTCGCCCGTACTGTTTCTCGACGCCGTAGCAGATGAAGGAGGTGATGGTCGCACCGGCACCCGGGACCACGCCCAGCAGCGTGCCCAGCGCGCTGCTGCGCAGGATCGCGCCGCGAACCCCCCAGATTTCACGCAGGCTCGGAAAGCTGGTCTGCACCTTGACCTTGGTGTCGGCCGCGGAGCCCTTGATGGCCAGGCCCTGCCCAATGCGCTTGAACACCTCGCCCAGGCCGTACATGCCCACCAGCACGGCCACCAGCTGCACCCCGTCGCCCAGGATGGGCACGCCGAAGGTGTAGCGGCTGACACCGTAGATGCTGTCGACCCCGATGCAGGCCACCAGCAGGCCCAGGCACAGGCTCACGAAGGCCTTCACCAGGGACTTGCCGGCCAGCGACACCACCGTGGTGAGGCCGAACACGATGGCCGCGAAATAGTCCTCGGAATTGAACTTCAGGGCCACCTCGGTCAGCGGCTGGGTCAGCGCGACCATCACCGCGGAGGACACGAGGCCGCCGATCAACGCGGCGACCAGGGCCCAGCCCAGGGGCTTGGCCGCACCCTCGCGCTTGCCCATGGTGTAGCCGTCCCACAGCAGCGGAACGTCGTTGGGCTCGCCGGGAATGCGGTAGAGGATGGTCGTGAAACAACCCCCGTACGTACCTGAGAAGTAGATCGAGGTGAGCAGGATCACCGCCGGCTCGATCTGCATCTTGTAGGTGAAGGGCAAGGCCAGGATCACGCCCATGACGAAGCCGAGACCCGGCATGATGGACACCAGCATGCCCACCAGGATGCCCACGACCAGCATGAGCAGGTCGTAGGGCTGGAAAACATGCATCAGCCCGAGGGCCAGATCGTGCAGAACGTTCATCAGTGGATCCCCAGCAGCTTGAACACCAGCAGCGAGACCTGCATGAAGGGCCCCGTGCCCAGCGGAAGCGACACGTACACCACCTTCATGAAAATCAGCGTGAACACCCCCGACAGCGCCAGCGCCGTCAGCGGCAGCCAGGCCCAGCGCCGCATGCCGCCGATGAGCAGCAGCGCCGCCGCGAACAGCACGGTGGCGATGAAAAAACCCAGGTAGGGCATCGAGCCCACGTACAGCCCGGTCGCCGCCACGCCGACCCACACCAGGTAGGGGTGGGTCTCGGGTGGCGAGACCAGCGCCTCGTCCACCGGCTCGGGCTCCTGCGCCCCGCCGGGGGCGAAGGCCGCTCCCAGCAGGCCGATCAGCGACACACCGGCCAGCAGCACGCAGATCATCTTCGGCCACAGGTCAGGGCCCGGCATGCGGGCACTGGTGAGTATCGGCAGCCGGTCGGCCTGCAGATACAGGAACACGGCCAGCGCGAGGGTGATCAGATAAGGGATCACGCGCTTGAGCATGCTGGTGGACATCGCCTCTCCCTGGCAATCGATCCGGTGTCCGGGCCGCGCCTCCGGCGCGGCCCGGAGCGCCTCACTTCGAGATCTCGATCGTGTGCTCGGCCTGACGCAGCCAGCCAGCCATGAAGGCATCGGCGTTCTGCATGGGCACATAGCTGTTCGGATCGGCGTATTGCTGGTTCAGGTAGGCCTTGAACTCGGGGGTCTGGGCGACCTTGGCCAGTGCGTCCGCCAGCTTTTTCACGCGATCCGGCGGCGTGCCGGCCTTGACCACGATGGCCCGGAACTGCGGCAGGGTCACGTCCAGCCCGAGCTGACCCGAGACCGGCACCTTCTCGAAGGCGGGAATCGGCACCGGCTTGGGATAGAAGAACAGCACGGGACGGAACTTGCCCGAATCGAAGTAGCTGCGCACGTCGCCGGTCTGCTCGTACACGATGTCGGCGTTGCCGCCGAGGATCGAGCTGTAGCGCTGGCCGGGCTTCGCGAAGGGCACCGACTCCAGCTTGATGCCCAGCTTGTGCGCCAGGTAGCGGGTGGTGATGTCGTCGGCGCTGCCGAACCCGGTCACCGCGACGGTGAGGGTCTTCTTCTTGGCGGCGTTCTCCACGTCCTGCCAGGTCTTGAACGGGCCCTTGGCGTTGACCCAGTAACCCGAGGGCTGCTGGATCATGATGGCCAGCGGAATGATCTGGTTGAGCTTGAAGGGAGGATTCTTGCCCGATAGCAGCGCGAAGGTATCGCCGATCAGCACGGCGACGTTGTAACCGTCGGCGGGGGCGGTCAGCAGCTTGGTCATGCCCACCACGCCGTCGGCGCCGGGCACGTTGATCACGGGCAGCGAGACGCCGAGCTGCTTCTCCATGATCTTCGAGGAGGTGCGTGCCAGCAGGTCGGCCCCCCCGCCGGCGCCCCAGGGCACGATGAAGTTGATCGGATGGTCCGGATAGGCGGCGTGCGCCAGCGGCAGCGCTGCCGCCAGGCCCAGGGCGAAGGCCGCCTTGCGCAGGCGTCCCGTCCACGACGCTCGCGGCGTCCGACTGGCTTGGCTCGATGGTTGAATCATGGTCTGTCTCCTGTTGGCTTTTGTATCAGGGTACTTCCAGATGTGTCGTCAGGTGATACCCCCGACGACGACCGGCGCCAGCACGGCTTCGGATCAAGCCGGGTGCAGGCGCAGCGAGCGGCGCACTGCTTCCGCCGGAAGTTCGGTGAGCTTGAGACGCTGGATCTTTCCCGACGGCCCGCGCGGGAGGTCATCGACGATATGGCAGGTCCTCGGCATTTTGTACCGCCCCAGATGCTGCAAACAGTGCTCGCGCAGTTCCTGCTCCTGCAATTGCGCCCCGGGCCGCAGCACGAGGTAGGCCTCGATGTTCTGGCCGTAGTTGCTGTCCTTCACGCCCACCGCAGCGGCTTCCAGCACCGAGGCGTGCTTGAGCAGGGCCTCGTCGATTTCGCGCGGGGCGATGTTCTCGCCGCCCTTGATGATCAATTCCTTCGCCCGCCCCGTGATGAAGTAATAACCCTCGGGGTCGCGATAGCCGAGGTCGCCGGTACGGAACCAGCCGTCGGCGGTGAAGGCCTTGGCGGTCTCCTCGGGATTCTTCAGGTAGCCGCGCATCACATTGCCGCCGCGCAGCTGGATCTCACCCACCTCGCCGTCCCCCAGCACGGCGCCATCGGCGCCGACCACGCGCGCCTCGGTGCCCGAGGGCCGGCCGATGCTGCCGATCTTGCGCAGCTCGCGTTGCACGGGGTTGCTGAACGAGGGGGCCGCGGTTTCGGTCAGGCCCATGGTCTCGATGATGTCCACGCCGAAGCGCGCCTCGAAGGCACGGTGGTGCTCGGGTGGCAGCGCCGCCGACGCGGAGCGACAGAAGCGGATGCCCGCGAGCTCGCGCGGCCCGAGCTCGGCTGGCGCGGACTGGATCAGGTAGGCGATGATGGTCGGCACCGCGTTCACCCAGGTGCAGCGCGCTCCCAGCGCGTCGCGCCAGAAGGTGGTCGCGGAGAAGCGCGGCGGCATGGCCAGCGAGCCGCCATGGGTCAGCGGTGTGACCAGATTCACCACGAGGGCATTGATGTGGTACAGGGGCAGCGGCGCCAGGCCTCGGTCGGCGGGACCCAGGCGGTGTTCGCGGCTGATGTTCACGCCATTGGCGCACAGGTTGCCATGGCTGAGCAGCACGCCCTTGGGGGTGCCGGTGGTGCCGGAGGTGTACATGAGCAGGGCCGCGTCGTCGAGCGCCGGCGCACGCGCCGGCTGGCGCGCCACGCCCCGCGTGCGCTCGAGCCAGTCGGCGCCGTCGATCACCTCGATGTATGGCGGACGCGGCATGCGCGCGGCCAGGCCGCGCAGAAGCTGCTCGTGCTCGGGCACGGTCACGACCAGGCGTGTCTCGCTGTGTTCCAGGATATAGGCCAGCTGGGTGGGCTGGGACAGCAGATTGATGGGATTGACCACCATTCCCTGGTACATCGTGGCCAGGATCAGCATCGCCGCTTCCAGCCCATTGGGCAGGAACAGCGAAACCACGTCGCCCTGCCCCAGGCCGTGCGACGCGAAAAACGAGCCCAGCTCCGCGCACACGCGCTGCAACTCGGCGAAGTCGAGTTCGCGTCCGCTGTCCGTGGCCACGAAGTAGGTCGCCCCGGGATCGCGCAGGGCGTTCAGGTCCACCAGGGCCTGGATGCTGCAAGGCTCGCCGCCCTCGGCGGGCAGCAGCACGGGTGCGAAGGGACTCTCGGGACGGTTCATGGAAAGTGGGGTCTCGGACACATCGCGTGATCGCCCGCGAGGGGCGTGTCGGCAATTTAGGGAAAAAATGCCCACGAACAGTCCCGTTTTCCACATATTCGAAATATCGCCCTCGGCTTGATGTTATTTTTCATTTTTCGGGACGATTGCAGTCCGTTTTCCGCTTGTAGAACTGGATACAGTTCAGTCCGTGGGCCCCGCGCCTGCCTTGCGCTTTCGTTTTCCGCCGCCCGAACCACCGCCAGCCGTGTCCAGCCGAACAGCCATGACCTCGAACCAGTCCAACGCCGCGGCGGTGCGCGCCTTTCGCGTGCTCGAGCTGCTCAGCACCGCCGAATCCATGGGCCTGATGCAGATCTCCGAAGGCCTGCAGCTGCCCAAGCAGACCGTGCATCGCATCCTCAAGACCCTGAGTGCGGCCCAGCTCGTGGTGCGCAATCTGGACGGCCAGGGCTACGAATGCGGACCGCGGGTGCGCCAGATGAGCGTCTCGGCACTGATGCACACGGGCCCCGCGACGGCACGCCGCGCGGTGCTGCGCAAGCTCGGCGAGAGCCTGGGCGAGACGGTGAATCTGACGGCGCTGGACGGCGACCTCATCGTCTACCTGGACCGCGTCGAGACGGACTCCCCGCTGCGCATGCACCTGCAGCCCGGCTCGCACGTCCCCCTGCACTGCACATCCAGCGGCAAGTTGCTGCTCAGCCTGCAGCCCGCCGCCATGCGCAACCGCATCGTCGACTCGCTGCCCCTGCGCAAGATGACCGAGCACACGATCACCGATCCGGCGCGCCTGCGCCAGGAACTCAGCGATACGCGCCGACGGCGCATCGGCATGAACGACCAGGAGTTCATCCAGGGCATGGTGTCCATCGCCGTGCCGGTCATGCGCGACGCCTACAGGGCATGGGGCGCGGTCGCCGTGCAGGCGCCGCTGGCCCGTTACGACATCGAGGCGCTGCTGCGTCATGTGCCGGCCATGCGCGAGGCGGCGGACGCCATTGCCGCGATGGTGCCGCCCTCGTCGCGCAAGTCGCGTTCCTCCGCGCAGGAGGAACTGGCCGACGCAAGCGCCTGAAGGCGTGCACGGCCCCCTTTGACCGCGGCGCCCGCGCGCCCCCTTCACCCCAGCATCGAGGACTGCAGCATGGACAGGACGATTTCCCCACCCCCCGGGCTCGACGACGTGCGTCGCCAGGTGGCCGACTGTGTAGCACGCGCGCGCGCCGCGCAACGCGTGTACGAAGACTTCAGCCAGGAACAGGTCGACGAGGTGGTGCTGGCCGCCGGCTGGGCCATCATGGAACCATCGCGCAACCGGGCGCTGGCCGAGCTCGCAGTGGCCGACACCGGCCTGGGCAATGTCGAGGACAAGGTGATCAAGAATCACCGCAAGACCCTGGGGCTGCTGCGCGACCTGCGCGGCAGGAAATCCGTGGGAGTGATCTCCGAGGACAAGGCCAAGGGGGTGATCGAGATCGCCCGCCCGGTGGGCGTGGTCGGCGCCGTGACACCGTCGACCAACCCCGGTGCCACCCCGGCCAACAAGATCATCAATGCCCTCAAGGGGCGCAACGCCGTGATCCTGGCCCCCTCGCCCAAGGGCTACGGCACCAGCACCCTGCTGCTGCGCTACATCGCCGAGGAACTCGACCGCGTGGGAGCGCCGCGCGACCTGGTGCAACAACTGCCGGCGCCCGTGAACAAGGCGGCCACGCAGGAATTGATGCGCCAGGTGGACCTGGTGGTGGTGACCGGCTCGCAGAACAACGTGCGCGCCGCCTACGAGAGCGGAACCCCGGCCATCGGCGTGGGCGCAGGCAACGTGGCCGTGATCGTCGACGAAACCGCCGAACTGGAGCAGGCTGCGGACAGGATCCGGCGCTCCAAGACCTTCGACAACGCCACCAGCTGCTCCTCCGAGAACAGCGTGGTGATCGTCGAAGCGGTGTACGAACGCATGCTCGAAGCCCTGCGCGCGCAGGGCGGCGTGCTGCTGGACGCGGCCCAGAAGCAGCGCCTGCAGGACACCATGTGGCCGAACGGCAAGCTGTCGCCGGCGGTCACCGCCAAGTCCGCACCGGTGATCGCCGCACTGGCCGGGCTGCAGGGCGAGGCCTTCGAGCGTGCGCGCTTCCTGATGGTCGAGGAAACGGGCACCGGCGAGCAATATCCCTTCTCGGGCGAGAAGCTTTCCCCGGTGCTGACGGTGTATCGGGCCCGCGACTTCGAGCATGCCCAGGACATCGTGCGCGCCATCTACGCCTACGAGGGAGCGGGCCACTCCATCGGGCTGCACTCGCAGCGCCCCGAGCGCGCGCTGCGCATGGGTCTGTCCATGCCGGCCTGCCGCATCATCGTCAACCAGGCCCATTGCTTCGCCACCGGCGGCAGCTTCGACAACGGGCTGCCCTTCTCGCTGTCCATGGGTTGCGGTACCTGGGGACGCAACAGCATTTCCGATAATCTGAACTACAGGCACTATCTGAACATCACGCGCATCGCCACGCCCTGCGCGCCGGACGAGCCGAGCATGGACGACATGTTCGGCGAGTACCGCAGGCGACATGGCCTGCGCTGAGCCCGCGCCCGCCGCGCGCCCGCGCGACGCGGCGGGACCCCGCAGTTCCTGCCGATGAACCATCGCACCCATACCCTGCTCTGGAAACAATTGCTGCAGCGAAGCGCGCGCAGCAACCTGAGCCTGCAGGGACAGATTCGCGAAATGCTGGTCTCGGCGATCCTGGACGGCCTGATCGAGCCCGGGACGCCGGTGCCCTCCGGGCGCGAGCTGGCCGAGCAACTGGGGGTGGCGCGCAACACCGTGGTGCTGGCCTACAAGCAGCTGGCCGACGAGGGCTACCTGCTGTCGCGCCAGCGCAGCGGCCATTTCGTGAATGCGCAGTTCGTGGCCGGACTGCGCGCGCGCGACCCCGATGCCGCGGGGGGCGGCGTGCCCCGGGCACCCATCGACTGGGAAGGCCGCATGCGCCTGCAGCCGACGCGCCAGCGCAGCATCCACAAGCCGGCCGACTGGCAGAAATTCCCCTACCCCTTCCTGTACGGACAGTTCGACGCGTCCTTGTTCCCCACCGCCCATTGGCGGGAATGCTGCCTCAAGGCGCTGTCCGTGCTGGACATCCGCGACTGGGCGCCGGACCACATCAACCGCGACGACGAAACCCTGGTGCAGCAGATCCGCACGCGCGTGCTTCCGCGACGCGGGGTGTGGGCGCAGGCCGAGGAGGTCGTGGTCACCGTGGGGGCACAGCATGCGCTGTACATGGTGGCCGATCTGCTGCTGGGCGAGCACAGCACCCTGGCGCTGGAGAACCCCGGCTATCCCGACGCGCGCAACATCTTCGCCGCGCGCACCTCGCATCTGCTGCCCATCGACGTCGACGCCGACGGCCTGCCGGTGGACCAGCGCCTGGCACAGGCCGACTACCTCTACGTCACGCCCAGCCACCAATGCCCCACGGGAGTGACCATGCCGCTGGAGCGCCGGCGCCAGCTGCTGCAATGGGCCGACCACAACGATCTGATCATCATCGAGGATGACTTCGAGAGCGAGAACCGCTACGGCGACGAACCCATTCCCGCGCTCAAGAGCCTGGACCACAGCCATCGCGTGATCTATATCGGCAGCCTGTCGAAGAGCTGGGCGCCGGGGCTGCGGCTGGGCTACATCGTCGCCCCCGCCCCCCTGGCCCGCGAGTTGCGCGCGCTGCGCCGCCTGATGCTGCGCCACCCCTCGGCCTTCGTGCAGCGCGCCTTCGCGCTGTTCCTGTCCCTGGGGCACCACGACGCTCAGCTGCGGCGTATCGCCATGACCCAGCAGCAGCGCAGCCAGGCGGTTCTCGAATCCCTGTCCCGGCATGCGCCGCAGTGCGTGGTCACTCCGGTCATCGGCGGGGGCTCGTGCTGGCTGCGCCTGCCCGAGGGAATCGACACCGGCGAGCTGTCCCGCCGCGCCGCCGCCGCCGGGGTCCTGATCGAGACCGGCGACGTGTTCTTTTTCGAGCAGCCGGCGCCGGGCCCCTTCATGCGCCTGGGCTGGCAATCCATCCCCGACAAGGCCATCGAGCCCGGCATCGCCCTGCTCGGCGCGCTGATCCGCGAACTGCAGACCCTCGCCTGAGCGGCGGGCGGGCGGCCGCCGCCCCTCGGTCAATGGGCCAGGATGCCCATGGCCTGCTTCTTCAGCTCCAGGAACCGGGGCTCGAAAGTGGTCTCGGGCCTTCGCGGGCGTTCGAGCTCGATGGGCAGATCCAGCGCCACCCGGCCCGGCCGTGCGGACAGCACCACCAGGCGCGTGCCCAGGAAGATCGCCTCGTCGATGTCGTGGGTGATGAACACGATGGTGCACTGCAGCTTCTCCCACAGCGAGGTGAGGAAGGACTGCATGGAGGCGCGGGTCTGCGCGTCCAGCGCGCCGAAGGGTTCGTCCATCAGCAGGACCTTGGGCTTCATCACCAGCGCGCGGGCGATCGCCACGCGTTGCTGCATGCCTCCCGACAGTTCGTACGGCTTGTGGCGCGCGAAGCCCTCCAGCCCGATGATGCGCAGGATCTCCGAGCTTTCGCGCCGGCGCTGCGCGCGCGCCATGCCCTGCAGCTCGAGCCCGAACTCGATGTTGTCCTGCACGTTCAGCCAGGGGTACAGACCCGCCTGCTGAAACACCACCACGCGGTCCGCCCCCGGCCGGCTCTTGACTTCGCCGTCGATGTAGATGGCCCCGCGCGATGGCGTGGTGAGCCCGGCCAGCAGGTGCAACAGCGTGGTCTTGCCGCAGCCCGAAGATCCAAGCACGGTGACGAATTCTCCACCCTGGAACTGCAGGTTGATGTTCTCCAGCGCGGTCGTCGCGCCGAAGGTCTTGTACAGGGAATCGATGACGATGTTCACGTGCCTGTCCTCGGCGGGGCGGCTCGCGCCGCCCCGCGCCTGAAGCGCTGGTTCAATGCCCGGAATACTGCGGGGCGACGTTGTCGGCGAAGCTCGCCGGCACCTGCTGGATGCGCCCGATCTGCTGCAGCACCTTGGCCGTGTTCACCAGGGTCATGTAGGTGGCCGAGGTCTGCACCCCCGCTCCCTGCCCCATGCCCTTGGGAGAACTCTGGTCCGCCCCCGAGAACAGCTCGTAGCCGGCCAGCTCCTTGCGCGCGACGGGCACCGTCACCCCGGTCTCGCGGGCCATGTCGGCAATGGCCTTCTCGGGGTCCTTGCGGGTCATCTGGTAACCCTGGTCCATGGCCGCGACGAAGCCGCGCGCCAGCGCCGGATGCGCAGCCGCCCACTTCGAGTCGGCGATGCACACGTTGTAGCTCGACGCCGTGCGCGGCAGGTCGCCGTCGGTCTTGAGCACCTGGCCTCCAGCGGCCTGCAGCGCGCTGAACACGGGGTCCCACACGATGGCCGCGTCGATCGCACCCGTGACCCAGGACGTGCGCATCTGCGGCGGGGCCATGTTGATCTGGGTGACCGAGTCATAGGGAACGTGGGCCTCCTGCAGGAAGGTGGCCAGTTCGAAGGAGGACTGCGAGCCGGCGACGATGGCGATCTTCTTGCCCTTCAGGCCGGCCACCGTGGTGATGTGGCTGCCGGGCTTGACCACGATGCCGGCGGCCGTGGTGTAGCGCTCCTGGTTGTACACGATGGTCATCGGCAGGCCTTGCGCGATCGCGGTGACCAGCGGCGGAATGCCCAGGCCGCACATGAAGGTCAGGCTGTTGGAGGCCAGCGCGCTCATCGCAGCCGGCCCGGAGCTGAACAACTTGTACTGCACCTTGGCGTGCATGTTCTTCTCGAACAGGTGCTGGGCCATCGACACCATGTAGGGGTCGGCGCCGTTGTTCTCGTAGCCGATGATCACCTCGGGCTGGTCGGCGGCGCGGGCCGCCACGGGAACCAGGCCTGCCGTCAGGGTGCAGGCGGCGAGCGCGCCGCGCATCCAGGATCGCTTGTTCATGTGCTCTCTCCTGCGTTGGGGGGGATGGACTCGAAGCCCTGCGGGCCTTGGAGGAATGGGGGGATCGTGAGGACTTCAGTTGTGGCCACGCCAGGGCACGACCAGGCTCTCGATCTTGCGGATCACCAGTTCCATGGCGTAGCCGATGATCCCGATGATCACGATGCCGACAATGACAATGCTCACCTGCAGGGCCTGTCCGGCGAACTGCACCAGCCAGCCCAGCCCGCTGCTGGCGGCGATCAGCTCGGCCGCGACCAGGCAGGTCCAGGCCACGCCGATGCCCACGCGCATGGCGGTGAAGATCTCCGGCAGCGCGGACGGCAGGATCACCTTGCGGAAGATCTGCGCATTGCTCGCGCCCAGGGTGCGCGCCACCGAAACCCGCAACGGCGGCGTGCTCTTCACCCCCGAGATGGTGCCGATGATGATCACCGGAATCGTGCCCACCAGGATCAGGATGGCCTTGGGAAGCTCACCGATTCCGAACCACACGACCAGCAGGGGGATATAGGCCAGCGGCGGCACCGGACGCACGAACTGCAGCAGCGGATCGACGATGTCGAACACCACCTTGTTGCGCGACATCAGCAGGCCCACCGGAACCCCGATGACGATGGCTCCGACAAAGCCCACCAGGATGCGAAAACAGCTGATGGCGATGTCGGCACTCAGGGACTGCCCGCCATAACCCTGGCGCACGATGGCCACGAAGGCCCGCCACACCGCCACCGGCGAAGGCAGCGCGAAGGCCGGGAACACGCCCGCCACGGCCACCAGTTGCCACACCACCAGCGCGCCCAGCAGCACGAGCACGGTGATCCATTGGGGAGCCAGCCGCAGGCGCAACCTGCGCGCGGGCCGGGTGGAGGGAGGGGGCGCGGAAACGTTCATGTTCTGGCCTCGCTGTTCGGGAATCGCGCTCATCGAAGGTACCTCCGTCAGCGAGCCGGGATACGTTCCTTGCGGAACGCGTTCTTCACCGCGATGCGGCCGTCGGCGAAGGTGAACACGTCGACCATGCGGGCCTCGATGCGCAGGCCGTCGGCGCGGGTGCCGCAAAAGGTCGACTCGGTGACGCCGCGGTCGCCGCACACGAAATGCACCGGGTCCAGCCAGGCGGCGTCGGGAAAGGTCTTCCAGGCCAGCTCGAAACCGGCACGGACCTCCTCGCGTCCGTGGAAACTGCGTCCGAGTACCTCCGGGCCGCCCACCGCGTGGAATATGCAATGATCGCTCATGAAACTCATCAAACGCTCGATGTCATGGGCGTTCCACGCGTCTGAAAATGCCTGGAGAGTATCTACGGTTGGATTCATGTTCGACAGCCTGACCGGTTTTCGATGTCTGCGGTTTTTTCAATATAGTGAGGGCCCGACTCGCCTGTGTAGATCCAGTTCGTCGCTTTTGATTGGTCCAGATTCCTGAAGCGGCCTCCGCTCGGCGATGCCTCCGGATTCGGCCCTGAAATCAAGGGTTTTCACTTATCTGGAAAACCCGCAGGAATTGCGGGCCCGCGCATGCCGCAGCACGATGGTGCGGCGCGCAAATCGGCACGAGATTATTCGGAAGGCCTGGCCCGGAATCTGGACCATCATTTTGTTCCGATCTGGCTCCATGGCTGCGCGATATCGCCCCCTATCATGGTTCGTAAACCCCAGGCCTCCTGGCGTTTCCTTGAATCCTCGGGCACGAATCCCATGAATGTCTCCGCCGAAGTCGAAACACCTTCCCCGCTGCACCCTTACGACCCCCGCTACGATCCCCTGGTCCACGCCACGCCGGGTCATGGCCGCGCCTATGCGCCCACCTACTGGGTGGGGACGGCCGGCACGCCTCCGCAGGACGATGGTCCCGTGCAAGGCGACCTCGACGTGGACGTCGCGGTGGTCGGCTCGGGCTTCACGGGACTGTCCACCGCCTTGTTCCTGGCGCGCGAGCACGGAATCCGCGCAACCGTGCTGGAGGCCAACCAGACCGCCTGGGGCTGCACCAGCCGCAACGGCGGCCAGGGCCAGAACGCCAGCGGCCGGCTGTACCGCTCGCAGTGGATCGCGCGCTGGGGACGCGAGGTCGCCCTGCGCCTGGATCGCGAGATTCGCGAGGGTTTCGACACCTTCAAGTCGCTGGTGGCCGAATTCCCCGAATGCGAGCCCCAGCCCGGCGGGCACCTGTACATCGCCCACCGCGACAAGAAAATGGACTTCCTGCGCAATGAGGCGCAGGTGATGCGCGAGGTCTTCGGCTACGACACCCGCATGCTCAGCCGCGAGCAGGTGCACGAGCGCTACGTGCGCGACGCGGAGTGCAGCGGCGCACTGCACGAACCCGACGGCATCGGCGTGCATCCGCTCAAGCTGGCCTTCGCCTACCAGCGCAGCGCGCGCGCCATGGGCGTGCGCATCCATACCTCCAGCCCGGTCACCCGCTTCGAGGGCTCGAAGGGGCGCTATGTGCTGCACACGCCGGGCGGCATCGTGCGCGCACGCGCCGTGGCCTTCGCCACGGGCGGCTATACCAGCAATGCCCTGCACCCACGCCTGCGCAACAAGATCCTGCCCATCCTGTCCAACTCGCTGGTCACGCGCGTGCTGCGGGACGACGAGATCGAGGCCACGGGGTTTCGCACCCACGAGGTGATCACCGACACCCGCACGCTGCGCTTCTATTACCGCCTGCTGCCCGACCGCCGTGTGCAGATCGGCAGCCGAAGCTCCATCACCGGAGCCGACGCACCGCATCCCCGGCACCTGCAGCTGTTGATCGACGGCCTGCATCGCAAGTTCCCCGCCCTGCGCGGAATCGACATCGACTATTCCTGGTGGGGATGGGTCGATGTGAGCCACGACATGATGCCGCGCATCACCCAGCCCGACGCCGCCGAACAGGTGTTCTACGCGCTGGGCTACGGCGGCAACGGGGTGTCCTTCTCGTCCCACGCCGGGCGCCGCATGGCGCAGCGCGTGGCCGGCAAGGCTGCGCCCGTGCTGGACCTGCCGATCTACTCGGGCGAGCTCGAATACCCCAACGCCTTCGACCTCGTGCGCTCGCCCCTGCTCGCGCCCATGCGCCGCCTGGGCCAGCGCATGCTGTATCGCTGGTACTTCCTGCGCGACGAACGTCTCTGAGCCTGGCGGCCCGCCGCCTCGCGGCGGGCATGCGAAGGCCCCGGCGCCATCATGGCGCCGGGGCCTGTACGCCTGGGCCCGGGCCATCGGGGCGCCCGGGTGCTGCTTCAGGCGCGACGCGCATCCTCGCGGGACACGCCCCGCATGAGCATCACGGAAACCAGGCTGATCAGCGCCACCAGGACCATGTAGCCGGCCACCAGCCAGGGCTTGCCATGGCCCACGCCGATCAGCGCGGTGGCGATCAGCGGCGTCAGGCCGCTGGCGAAGATGCCGGAGAACTGGTAGGCGAAGGAGACGCCCGTGTAGCGCACATGGGCATCGAACTGGCTGGCGAACAGCGAGGATTCGGGGCCGTAGACCATCGGATAGCCCAGGGAGAAGGGCACGATCAGCCCCAGCAGCACGACCCCGTAGTTGTGGGCGCCCCAGGTGTGCATGACCCAGAAGGACAGCACCGAGGCCACGGCGATGAACACGGCGCCGATGGCGAAGATGCGCCGCAGGCCGAAGCGATCCGCCGCCCAGCCCGACAGCACGATGAAGGGCAGCATGAGGGCCGAGGAGATGATCACCGCGTTGAGCGCTTCGCCGCGGCTCAGGCCCAGCGAGTGGGTGATGTAGTAGATGCTGAACACCCCGAAGGTGTTGAAACAGGCACCCTCGACATAGCGCGCGCCCAGGGTCAGCAGGACCTCGCGCTTGAAGTCGCGGAACATCACCGCCACCGGCACCGGCACGATGCGCTTTTCCCGCTGGGCGCGCTCGAAGTCCGGGGTCTCCATGATCTTCAGGCGCACGTACAGGCCGATGGCCACGAGCAGGCCGCTCATGAAAAAGGCCACGCGCCAGCCCCAGGAGATGAAGGAGGAGTCCGGCAGCAGGTTCAGCAGTGCCACCACCGCGGCACTGCTCATCAGGCCCAGGGGCACCCCCAGCTGCGGCCAGCTTCCGTACAGCGCCCGCTTGCCGGGGCTGGCGTGCTCGATGGTCATGAGCACCGCGCCGCCCCACTCGCCGCCGATGCCGATGCCTTGCAGCACGCGCAACACCAGCAGCATCAGGGGCGCGGCCACCCCCACCGCCGCGGTGGTCGGCAGCGCGCCGATCAGGAAGGTCGACCCCCCCATGATCAGCATGGTCAGCACCAGGATGGTCTTGCGCCCGATGCGGTCCCCGAAATGGCCGAAGATGATGCCGCCGATGGGACGCGAGAGGAAGCCCACCGCGAAGGTGGTGTAGGCCGCGATGGTGCCGATCACCGGCGACAGATTGGGGAAGAACAGACGATTGAGCACCAGCGGCGTGAGCACGCCGTAGAGGAAGAAGTCATACCACTCGATCGTGGTTCCCAGCGTGCTGGCGAACACGATCAGGGCCTTGCTGGTGCTCGGCGCGGCGCCCGGAATTGCCCCGGATTCGGGCATGGCCCGTGATGGTGATGCGCTCATGGTGTCTCCTCGACGAATGGGCCTATCGGCTGCGCTGCGGCGCCCCGGCAGGGAGTCCGCGGCTCGACACGGAACCCACGGGCCAGCGGCCAGCGTGAATTTTTCTTAGAAAATGGGACGTTTTGTTCCGTAGACATCACTATAGGCGTGGCGGCTTTGGATCACAACGTTCCGCATATCAGGATTTGCCCTAGCAAGGCCTGGCGCGCCACCAACATCCCCAGCGGCATGCCGATCAAGATCCCGGCCTTTGTCGGGCGCGGGCAGGCGCCCGACGCGCATACACTGCGAGCCCATGTCCGCCCCGCCGGCCCCTGCCGCCTCGCCCATGACCCCGCCGCCCGCCTCGCCCGCGCCCTCGAGCTGGCCCTTCGAACTGCTGATCGGCTGGCGCTACACCCGCGCGGGCCGGCGCACCCGGCACAACGGATTCATCTCCTTCATCTCCTTCATCTCGGTAGCCGGCATCGCGCTGGGCGTGGCCGCGCTGATCGTGGTGATCTCGGTCATGAACGGGTTCCAGGAGCAGGTGCGCGACCGCATGCTCGGCGTGATCCCCCATGTGCAGGTGCTCAGCGCCGATGGCGGCTCCCTGGGCCCGGACTGGCAGGCGCTGGCCGCACGCCTGCGCCGGGACCCGCAGGTCACCGGCATCGCCCCGGTGGTGCAGGGCCAGGCGCTGCTGGCGCAGGGCAATTCGCTGTTCGGCGTGCTGGCCTGGGGCATCGAGCCCAGGCTGGAGCCGCAGGTGTCGAGCATCGCCTCCCACATGGTGGCGGGCTCGCTGGACGCGCTGCGCCCCGGCGAGTTCGGCGTGGTGCTCGGCGAGGACCTGGCGCAACGCCTCGGCGTGGGAGTGGGCGACCTGGTGACCATGGTGGTGCCCAGTGGCTCGCTCACCCCGGCGGGCATGATCCCGCGCCTGCGCAGCCTGCGCGTGGTCGGCGTGTTCCGCATCGGACACTACGAGTACGACTCCAGCCTGGCGCTGCTGGACCTGCGCGACGCCTCGCGCCTGTTCCTCACCCAGGGCCCCACCGGGCTGCGCCTGCAGACCCGCTCCATCGACGACGCGCCGGCGGTTGCGCAGCAACTGCAGGCCATGCTGCCCCCCAACCTGGTGGCGCAGCCCTGGACCCAGCAGAACCGCACCTGGTTCGAGGCGGTGGTGATCGAGAAACGCATGATGTTCATCATCCTCGCGATGATCGTCGCGGTGGCGGCCTTCAACCTCGTGTCCACGCTGGTGATGACGGTGACCGACAAGCAGTCGGACATCGCCATCCTGCGCACCCAGGGCGCCAGCCCCCGCTCGATCATGGGCATCTTCGTGGTCCAGGGGGCCGTCACCGGGGTGTTCGGCGTGCTCTCCGGCGTGGCCCTGGGACTGCTCATCGCCTACAACGTCGACCCCATCGTCTCCTTCCTGGAATGGCTGTTCCACACCCAGTTCCTGCCCAGCAGCGTCTACCTGATCCACACCATGCCCAGCGATCCACGCCTGGGCGACGTGCTGAGCATCACCCTGATCGCGCTGGGCCTGAGCCTGCTGGCCACGCTGTACCCGAGCTGGCGCGCCTCGCGCGTGCAGCCCGCGGCGGCGCTGCGCTACGAATGAATCCGGCGCCTCGAGCGCCCCTGAACGAGCCGAAGGACCGACCACGATGAGCGAGCATGGCGTACACGCCCACGCCCCCCATGAGGAAATGCTGCACCACGCCACCCAGGCCCACCCCTCGCGCCTGAACCAGTGGGTCGCGGTGTTCACCGCCGTGCTGGCCGCGCTGGGCGCGCTGGTGAGCTACCAGGGCTCGGTGCTCATGGAAGAGGTGCTGCTGAACAAGAACGAGGCCGTGCTGGAGAAGGCCCATGCGACCGATCAGTGGAACTACTACCAGGCGGTGAGCACCAAGCAGCACCTGATGGAGCTCTCGCGCGATCTCGCGCCGCCCGAGCGCCGCGCCGCCATCGAGGCGAAGATCGCCAAGTACCTGGCCCAGAAGGAGGAGATCGCGAAAAAGGCCCGTGAGCTCGACGCGGCCTCGGCCCACGCCAACGAGCACTCCACCCGGCTCAGCCGCCCGCACGCGGCCATCCTGCGCGCCATCATCGCCTTGCAGATCGCCATCTCCCTGGCCTCGATCACGGCGCTGACCGGCAAGCGCTGGCTGTTCGGCATCGCCGGCTTCAGCGCCCTGGTCGGCGTCGGGCTGTGGATCGCGGCGCTGGGCTGGAAGGTGCTGGCGTGACGGGCCCCTGGTGG
Organism: Pseudomonadota bacterium; assembly: GCA_021846965.1. Taxonomy (GTDB): domain Bacteria; phylum Pseudomonadota; class Gammaproteobacteria; order Burkholderiales; family Burkholderiaceae_C; genus Thiomonas_A. Next base: position 33,839 of record JAJZWA010000008.1, read on the forward strand.
TACACCTGGGGCGGGCTCAACGAGCGTCTGTTCCTCGACATCAACCACGCCGGATCGGGGTGGCTGTGGAACCATCTCGCCGCCTGGGGCTCGGTGGCGGGCGACCACCTCTACTACCCCCTGTGGGCCGCGCTGGCGCTGGCCCTGGCCCACAAGCGCCCCAACCTGCTGGGCCAGCGCGCGGTGCTGTGCTTCCTCGTCGCCTACCTGTTCGACTGGCTGCTCGTGGCCTCGATCAAACCCTGGCTGAACTTCCCGCGCCCTCCGCTGGCACTGGGCATGGGGGCGGTGCACGTGATCGGCCGCCCCGAGTTGTTCCACAGCTTTCCGTCCGGCCACAGCGCATTCGCCTTCACCGCCATGGCCAGCCTGCTGCCCGGCGCGCACTGGGCGCTGCGCGGCCTGCTGGTGGTGTTCGCGGTCTGGGTGGCCTGGTCGCGCATGGCGGTGGGTGCGCATTTCCCCGCCGACGTGCTGGGCGGCGCGCTGATCGGGCTGTTCTCGGCCTGGCTGGCCAGCCAGGTGCTGGACTGGACCGGCTACGGCCGGCGCTGAGCAGCCGCGCCCGGCGAGCCGGCCGCGCGCCGGTTCAATCCATCGGCCATGCGCGGCCGAGCAGTGCCTCGGCCCGGGCAATGGGCACGCCGACGCCGAACACCCCGCCTCCCGCCCCGCGCAGGCGCGTGTCGACAAAGGCGTCGGCCACGGCCTGGGGAGCATGCGCGGCGAGCAGCGCGGCCTGCACCAGCAGCACCAGTTGCTGCGCGAGCTGGCGCGCCAGCGAGGCGTCGTGCAGGGCCTGCGCGCACAGCAGGTCGAACTCGCGCAAGGACTGCGGGGGCAGCACACCGGCGCTCCCCAGCCATTCGCGCAATGCCGCCGCGGCCTCCGGCTCGACCCGCAGGGCGCGCAGCACGTCCAGCGCGACCACGTTGCCGCTGCCCTCCCAGATGGAGTTCACAGGCGCCTCGCGCAGCAGGCGGGGCAGGACCGATTCCTCCACGTAGCCGTTGCCCCCCAGCACCTCCATGCACTCGGCCAGGGCCTGCACCGTGCGTTTGCAGACCCAGAACTTGGCGGCCGGGGTGAGGATGCGCTGCAGCGCCCCGGCCAGCGGGTCCGCTTCGGCGCGGTCGAAGGCCGCCGCCAGGCGCATCGCCAGCGCGGTGGCCGCCTCGCTTTCCAGCATCAGGTCGACCAGCACCGCCTGCATCGCCGGATGCGCCTGCAGCGCCTGGCCGAAGGCGCGACGCCGCCTGGCGTGGTGCAAGGCAGCCACCAGGCCCGCGCGCAGCAGCGCCGTCGAGCCCAGCACGTTGTCCATGCGCGTGTGGTGGGCCATGCGCAGCAAGGTGGCGATGCCCCGCCCGGGCTCGCCGACCATCAGGCCCCAGGCATCCTCGAACTCGACCTCCGCGCTGGCGTTGGAGCGGTTGCCCAGCTTGTCCTTGAGCCTGCGCAGGCGCAGGCCGTTGCGCCGGCCCTCGGGAGTCCAGCGCGGCACGAAAAAGCAGCTCGGGGCCTCCTGCGCCTCGCGCGCCAGCACCAGGTGCGCGTCGGACTGGGGCGCCGAGAAGAACCACTTGTGCCCGCGCAGCGCATAGGCGCGGCCGCGCCCGGGGGCTTCCAGCGCGCGCGCCTGGGTGCTCAGCGAGCGCAGGTCCGATCCTCCCTGCTTCTCGGTCAGGCCCATGCCCACCAGCATGCCGTGCTTGCTGCGCAGCGGCGCGTCGGCCGCGTCGTACTCCGAGCTCAACAGCGTGTCCCGCAGCGACGACCACAGCTGCGGCTCGGCGCGCAGCAGCGGCACCGAGGCGAAGGTCATGGTCGTCGGGCACAGGGTGCCCGCCTCCACCTGCCCCTGCAGCACGAAGGCCGCGGCCCGCGCCACGAAGGCCCCGGGGCGCGCCTGCAACCAGGCGGAGCAGTGCAGGCCGCGGTGCCAGATGCCTCGCATCAGCTCGTGCCAGGCCGGGTGGAATTCCACGCGGTCGACGCGTCGCCCCTGGGCATCGTAGGCCCGCAGCTCGGGGGGATGGGCATTGGCCTGGCGCGCCAGTTCGGCCTGCCGCGCCTGCCCCAGCTCGGCGCCGATGCCGTGCAGCGCGTCGTCGGCCCAGGCCGCCCCTTCGCGCAGCACCGCCTCGCGCAGCGCCAGGTCGGCATCGAAGAGGTTGTGCTCGGGCACCGGGTCGACGACGTTGTCGACTTCGTGGGTGGTCCAGTCCTGCATCGCGCTGGGGCGGGGCCCCGGCGAAGGCGACCCCGCGGATCCGACGGCAATGGCCGTGGTTGCCCTCACGTTATAGCCCTGCCCATGCGGCCGGGCAAGCACGCGGCCAAGTACCATACGCGGGATCGGGCCCCGGCCCGCCCCCCGCATGGACCCCCATTGCCCCTGTCGCCCCCCTTCGAGCCTGCGTCGCGCATCGTGATTTCGTCGCCCCGCCCCGACTCCTCCCTTCCCCCGCGGGTAGCGCTCCTGCCGCAGCCCGGCCCCTCGCATGCCGCCGGCGCGCCGGCCTGCTGCCCATGACGGCGCGCAAGCCCTCGCTGTTCGACCTGCGTGCCGGCGCCGTCGAGGCCCTGCAGCTCAGCCCGCGCAGCGCCGACATGGATGCGCTGCTCGAGGCGCTGGACCAGCACCTGGGCGCCTCGCCCGACTTTTTCCGCGGCGAAGCGCTGGTCATCGACCTGCGCCGCCTGCCGCAGGGCCAGGCCCTGGACGTGGACGCGCTGGCCGACTGGCTGGCCGGGCGCGGGCTGCGCCCGCTGGGCCTGCTGGCAGGCGCCGAGCCGGCCCCGAACACCCGCCTTCCCCTGCTGCATGGCCAGGAGCGCCGCACGCCCGAGACCGCGCCCCCGGAGAGCGGCTCCACCCAGGACGCCCCCCCCGCCCAGGCAAGTGCCGGCGCGCAGGCAAGCACCGGGCCGGCCGCGCCCTCGGGCGGCTCGACCCTGCTGGTCGAGCGCCCGCTGCGCTCGGGCCAGCGCGTGTACTCGGCGGGCGACGTCATCGTGCTCGACGCGGTCAGCCACGGCGCCGAAATCATCGCCGGGGGCAATATCCACGTCTACGCGGCGCTGCGCGGGCGCGCACTGGCCGGCGCCCATGGCGACGCCAGCGCGCGCATCTTCTGCAGCTGCCTGGAGCCCGAACTGGTGGCCATCGCCGGCGTGTATCGCACCGCCGAGCAGCCGCTTGCGCCGGACATCGCCGGCAAGAGCGCGCAGGTGCTGCTTGACGGAGAAACACTTCGCTTCGAGCCGCTGCGCGGACGCTGAGCCTCGCGCGACCTGCCCCATCCCTTCCTTCCCCAGCAGCCTCCTCCCATTCGCATTTCGTCACCATGGCAAAAATCATCGTCGTCACCTCGGGCAAAGGCGGAGTCGGCAAGACCACCACCAGCGCGGCCTTCGCCTCGGGCCTTGCGCTTCGCGGCCACAAGACCGCGGTCATCGATTTCGACGTCGGCCTTCGCAACCTGGACCTGATCATGGGTTGCGAACGACGCGTGGTGTACGACTTCATCAACGTGATCCAGGGCGAGGCCAATCTGAACCAGGCGCTGATCAAGGACAAGCTCTGCGACCAGCTCTACGTGCTGCCCGCGTCGCAGACGCGGGACAAGGACGCGCTCACCAAGGAAGGCGTGCAGAAGGTGCTGGAGGACCTGGACGCGATGGGTTTCACCTACATCGTCTGCGACAGCCCCGCGGGCATCGAGAGCGGCGCGCTGCTGGCCATGCATTTCGCCGACGAGGCGCTGATCGTCACCAACCCCGAGGTGTCGTCGGTGCGTGACTCGGATCGCATCCTGGGCATCCTGGGCTCGAAGACCCGCCGCGCCATCGAGGGAGGCGAGCCGATCCGGGAACACCTGCTGATCACCCGCTACAACCCCAGGCGCGTGGCCGATGGCGAGATGCTCTCCATCGACGACATCCAGGAGATCCTCCGGCTCAAGCTCATCGGCGTCGTGCCCGAGAGCGAGGCCGTGCTGCAGGCCTCGAACCAGGGTACGCCGGCCATCCACCTGGAAGGCTCGGACGTGGCCGGCGCCTACCAGGACGTGATCGCGCGCTTCCTCGGCGAGGAGCGCCCGCTGCGCTTCACCGAGTACCAGAAGCCCGGCCTGTTCAAGCGCCTGTTCGGCCGTTGAGCAGGAGAATGCCGATGTCCATCCTTTCCTTCCTGCTGGGCGAGAAGAAGAAGACCGCGAGCATCGCCAAGGAGCGTCTGCAGATCATCCTCGCGCACGAGCGCGCCTCCGGCGCCCCCGCGGACTACCTGCCGGCCCTGCAACGCGACCTCATGGAAGTGATCTCGCGCTACGTGCGCATCGATCCGAACGACATCCAGGTCAAGCTCGAACGCCACGAGTCGCTGGAGGTGCTGGAGGTGAAGATCGAGATCCAGCAGTCCTGAGCGCCTCCGTCCCGCGCGCCCTCAGCCCCGGGCGCCCTCAGCCCCGGGCGCCCTCAGCCCCGGGCGCGGTCGTCGGCGCCGAATCCGTAGGCTTCGTCGAGCATGCGCTCGACCTGTGGCTGCCAGGCAGGCAGCCACACTCCCAGCCACTGGCGCAGGGCCTCGCAGTCCAGGCGGGAATTGGCCGGCCGTGGAGCAGCCGCCGGATAGTCCGCGCTGGTGATGGGCTGCACCTGCGCGGCATCGCAACGCAGGTGCATGCCGCGCTGCGCGACGTGGCTGAGCACGTGGCAGGCGTAGCCGTGCCAGCTCGTGCAGCCGCTGCTGCTCAGGTGGTACAGGCCCGTGTTGGCGCGTGCCAGTTCGGGTTCGCGCATCAGGCGGTGCAGCGCCAGCGCGCTGAGGTCGGCGATCAGTTCCGCGGAGGTCGGCGCGCCCACCTGGTCGGCCACCACACGCAGGCTTTCGCGCTCGCAGCCCAGGCGCACCATGGTCTTCGCGAAATTGCTGCCACGCGCTGCGAACACCCAGGACGTGCGCAGGATCAGATGCCTGCAGGCACTGGCGCGGATCGCCTGCTCGCCCGCGAGCTTGCTGCGCCCGTACACGCTCAGCGGATGCGGGGCATCGTCCTCGCGCCATGGGCGCGTGCCGCTTCCATCGAACACGTAGTCGGTCGAATAGTGCAGCAGCCAGGCTCCGCTGGCCGCGGCGTAGTCGGCCAGCAGCGCGGGGCCCCCGGCGTTCACGCGGTGGGCGAGCTCGGGCTCGGCTTGCGCCCGGTCCACCGCCGTGTAGGCGGCGGCGTTGACCACCACGCCGGGACGCAGGCGATCCAGCAGGGCGCGCAGGGCTTGCGCATCGCCGAGATCGGCCTGCGCCCGCGCCATGGGCAGCAGTTCCCCCAGGGGCAGCAAGGCGCGTCGCAACTCCCAGCCCAGCTGTCCGTCGGCGCCCAGCAGCAGGATGCGCGGGCCCCGGGTCCCGGAGGTGGGCGCGCTCACCGCAGGCTCGCTTCGCGGTAGCTTCCGCTGAGCACATGCTCCACCCAGGCCTGGTGCTCCAGGTACCAGCGCACGGTGAGCTCCAGTCCGGTGGCGAAGTCCACCTGCGGCGTCCAGCCCAGTTCGCGCTGCAGCCTCGAGCCGTCGATGGCGTAGCGCCGGTCGTGCCCGGGGCGATCGGCCACGAAGCTGATCTGCCGGGCGTAGCCGAGACCGTCGGCGCGAGGCCGCAAGGTGTCCAGCAAGGCGCACAGCTGGCGCACCAGATCGATGTTGCGCACCTCGTTGCGCCCGCCCACGTTGTAGCTGCGTCCCACCTCGCCGTGCGCCAGCACCAGCTCGATGGCACGGCAGTGGTCCTCCACGTAGAGCCAGTCGCGCACGTTGGCCCCGTCGCCGTACACGGGAAGGGCCCGGCCCGCCAGCGCATGGTGGATCATCAGGGGAATGAGCTTCTCCGGGAACTGGTAGGGCCCGTAGTTGTTCGAACAGTTGGTGGTGAGCACCGGCAGCCCGTAGGTATGGTGCCAGGCCCGCACCAGGTGGTCGCTGGCCGCCTTGCTGGCGGCGTAGGGGCTGTTGGGAGCGTAGGCCGTGGTTTCCTGGAAGGGTGGGTCCTGCGGCCCCAGCGAGCCGTAGACCTCGTCGGTCGACACGTGCAGGAAGCGAAAGCCGGCTGCCTGCGGGCCTTGCAGGCCCGCGTGGTAGGCACGCGCGGCCTCCAGCAGCTCGAAAGTGCCCTGGATATTGGTACGAATGAATGCGCCGGGACCGTCGATGGATCGGTCCACATGACTTTCCGCGGCGAAATGCACCAGCGCGCGCGGCCGATGCCTGTGCAACAAATCCCGCACCGAGGCACCATCGCAGATGTCCACGCGCTCGAAGCCCAGGCGCGCGTCGCCGCGCAGATCGGCCAGGCTTTCCAGATTGCCGGCATAGGTCAGCGCATCCAGCACCAGCAGCGGCTCATCGTGGCGACGAAGCCAGGAATGCACGAAATTGGCGCCGATGAATCCGGCGCCTCCGGTCACGAAGATCATGGGTGGGCGGTCTCGGCGAACTGCGGCGGCTTGCCGCGCCAGGCATTCTAGGAGCGGGGCCGGGGATGTCCGCCGGAAAACCCCGCGGACCCGGTAGAATCCCCAGGTTTGGCGCGGGGGATACCACGCACGCCACCGGGGGTGCACGCTGGCCGCCGGTCCCACCCGCCCTCCCGAACCCGCCCGGCGCGCCGGGCCGACGCCCGACATGCCCGCAAGCACCTCCATCGACACCTCGGGGCTGCGCCTGGAGTTCACGCGCCACGGCGCCCAGGCCCTTGCCACGGCTCGCACCACCCTGGCCACGCTGCCGCAGCACCCGGGCGAACTGGTCTCCAGCAGCGTGCTCAACGGCAGCGAAGGCCGTCCGGCCTGGCACATGCTGTCCCGCCTGGGCGCGCAGGGCCGCGACGCCCAGGCCGCTGCGGCCGCGGCCTTCCTGCAGGCGGAACACGAGCGCATGGTCGATTGGGCCGAGAAGCTGATCGGCTCGTCTGAACAGCCGCTGGACATCATCCACCTGGGCGCTGGAGGCTCCGAGACGCCGATGCTGGCGCTGCACACCGCGCTGGCCGTGTTGCAGCAGCCACGATGCCGCGTGCACTGGGTGGCCAACCTCGACGGCTCGACCCTGGAGGCCGCGCTGCAGGCCAGCGACCCCAGCCGCACCTGGGTGCTGGTCAACAGCAAGTCCTTCCGCACCCAGGAGGTCATGCGCAACGCGGAATCCGTGGTGCAGTGGCTGCAGTCCCACCTGGGCGCGGAGCAGGCACGCAGCCGGCTGGTCGCGCTGACGGCCAACGGCGAGGCAGCCTGCCAGCGCTTCGGCATGCCCATGACCCAGGTGTTCCGTTCGCTGCCCGAGATCGGCGGGCGCTTCTCCCTATGGAGCGCCCATGGCATGGCCCTGCTGCTGGCCTTCGGGGCCGAAGCGGTGGCCGAACTGCATGCCGGCGCGCTGGAGATGGACCGCCATTTCCTCGAGACTCCGCTGGTCTCCAGCGCCCCGGGCCTGCTGGCCGGCCTGTCGCATGCCTACCGCGTGCGTTTCGGCCTGCCGCTGCTGTCCATCGGGCTGTACGGCGATGCCTTCGCCCACATGCCGCTGTACCTGCAGCAGTTGCTCATGGAGTCCCTGGGCAAGTCCACCTCGGCCGACGGGCTGCAGCCGGTGGCGGTCAGCGGACCGGCGGTGATCAGCGGCGTGGGCACGCCGGTGCAGCACACCTACTTCCAGCTGCTGCACCAGGCGGCGGTGCCCGTGTTCCACGAGATCGTCGCCGTGGCCAGGCCCTGGCACGCGCGCCACGCCGAACACCTGGCGCTGCTGTCCAATGCCCTGGGCCAGGCCGATGCGCTGTGGAACGGCAAGGATGCCTCGAGCTGGCAGCGCGAATTGATGCAACAGGGAATGCCGGCGGCCGCGGCGCTGCGCGCGGCCCACCACCGCGCCTGTCCGGGCGGACGCCCGTCGACCTTCATCTGGATCCACGAGCTGAGGCCGCATCAGCTGGGGGCCTTGCTCGCGCTGTACGAACACCGCACCGTGGTCGAGGGCTGGCTGTACGGCATCAACCCCTTCGACCAGTGGGGCGTGGAACTCGGCAAGACCCTGGCCACGCGCATCGAACAGGCCCTGCTGACCCGCGACGCCCGGGGCCTGAGCGACGAGACCACCGCTTCCATCGACTACCTTCGCCAACAACTCGCCTCATGAACAAGCCATCCGCCGAAGCGCCCGACGCGAGCGCGCCCAGCAGCCCTGCGAACGCCTCGGCCCTGCTGGGCGAACGCCGCGCCAAGCTGGCCGCGCTGCGCGCCCAGGGCAGCGCCTACCCCAACGACTTCAAGCCCGACGCGCGCGCGGCCTCGCTGCATGCCGACTACGATCCGGTCCCCGCGGATGAACTGCCGGCGCTGGCGCGCCAGGTCGCGGTGGCCGGGCGTCTGATGCTCAAGCGCGTGATGGGCAAGGCCAGTTTCGGCACCTTGCAGGACGCCAGCGGACGCATCCAGATCTACGTCACCAACGACCACACCGGCGAGGCCGGCCACGGCGCCTTCAAGCACTTCGACCTCGGCGACATCGTGGCCTGCCGGGGCACCCTGTTCAAGACCCGCAGCGGCGAGCTGACCGTGCAGGCCACCGAACTGCGCCTGCTGGCCAAGAACCTGCACCCCCTGCCCGACAAGTTCCACGGCCTGGAAGACGTGGAGACGCGTTACCGCCAGCGCTACGTGGACCTGCTGGTCACCCCTGAGTCGCGCCAGCGCTTCGTGGACCGCGGTCGCATCGTCTCCGCGCTGCGTCTGGAAATGGAACAGGCCGGCTTCGTCGAGGTGGAAACCCCGATGCTGCACCCCATTCCAGGCGGCGCCAACGCCAAGCCCTTCATCACCCACCACAATGCGCTGGACCAGGAGATGTTCCTGCGCATCGCCCCCGAGCTGTACCTCAAGCGCCTGGTGGTCGGCGGCTTCGAGCGGGTGTTCGAGATCAACCGCAACTTCCGCAACGAAGGCATCTCGGTACGCCACAATCCCGAGTTCACGATGATGGAGTTCTATTGCGCCTACTGGAACCACCAGGACGTGATGGACTACACCGAAGGCCTGCTGCGCCAGGCCGCGATCCGCGCCCGGGGGGCGGCGCGCTTCCAGTACCAGGGGCGCGAGATCGATTTCGAGAACGGCTTCGCGCGCCTGAGCGTGCGCGAATCGGTCGCGCTGCATGCCGGGCTGGACGCGCAGGCGCTGGACGACCCGCGGGCCCTGCGTGAGGTGCTGCAGCGCGCCGGCGAACCCGCCCCCGCCCACTGGGGTGTGCCGGAACTGCAGTTCGGGGTGTTCGAGGCCGTGGTCGAGGAAAAGCTCTGGCAGCCCACCTTCATCGTCGACTACCCGGTGGAGGTCTCGCCGCTGGCGCGCGCCAGCGACTCCGATCCGGGCGTCGCCGAGCGCTTCGAGCTGTTCATCGCCGGACGCGAGATCGCCAACGGTTTCTCCGAGCTCAACGACCCGGAAGACCAGGCGGCCCGCTTTGCCGCGCAGGTGGCGAACAAGGATGCCGGCGACGAGGAAGCGATGTACTTCGACGCGGACTACATCCGCGCGCTCGAGGTGGGCATGCCCCCGGCCGGCGGCTGCGGCATCGGCATCGACCGTCTGGTCATGCTGCTGACCGACGCCCCCAGCATCCGCGACGTGATCCTGTTCCCGGCGCTGCGCCGCTCGGCCGGATGATGCGACGGCGACGCAGGCCGGACGAGCCCTTCCTGTGCCAGGAGCGCGGCGAGGTGTCGCTGCACTTCGGCATGTCGGCCTTGCAGAGTCGCATGCGCAGCGCCGAGCCCAACCGCCTGGTTCTCGACTACACCCGGGCCATGATGGCCTTCGTGCTTCTGCAACCCGAGCCGGAGCACGTGGTGATGATCGGCCTGGGCGGAGGCTCGCTGGCCAAGTACTGCCATGCCCACCTGCCGCGCTCGCGCTTCACGGCGGTGGAGATCAACCCCGAGGTGATCGCCATGCGCGAGACCTTCGCCGTGCCGCCCGACGACGAGCGCTTCGCCGTGGTGCAGGCCGACGGGGCGCAGTGGATCCGCGAGCACGAACAATCCTGCGACGTGCTGCTGCTCGACGGCTTCGACTCCGCCGGCCTGCCCGAATCCCTGTCCAGCCAGGAGTTCTACGACGCCTGCGCGCGTGCGCTGCGCCCCGGCGGATTGCTGGTGTCCAACCTGTGGGCACCGGAGTTCCGGCGCGACGAAGCCATCCGGCGCATGCGCGCGGCCTTCGATTCCGGCGTGGCCGCGATGAGCGCCGAGCAAGGTGAGAACACGATTGCCTTCGCGCGTCGCGCGACGGGCTGGCCCTCGCAGGAACGACTGTTCCAGCGCGCCCATGAGCTCGAGGAGGGGCACGCGCTGGACCTGCAGGCCGCGGCGCGCCGCCTGGCCATGGCCCTGGCCGGCGCACCGGTCGACACGGATTCTTGCTGAAACCCCTGGTTTCTTGCGGGATAGGCCTGCACGCACGGACTTCGTCGCGCTACAGTGCCACCAGGCCCGGCAGCGCGAACGCCGGGGCCGGGCCCTTCCGGACCTTCCCGATGAGCACCCTGTTGCATGTAGTCTTCTGGCGCCACGCCGACGCGGAGGAGTCCGCCCCCGCCGGCGACGACCTGCGCCGCGCGCTGACCCGCGAGGGCCGGCGGGACGCCAGCGCGATGGCCGCGTGGATCAAGGCCCATGTGCCCAAGCCGTGGACCGTGTGCTGCAGCCCCGCGCTGCGCAGCCGGCAGACCGCGCTGGCGCTGGCGGATTACCCGGTCGAACGCGCGGAGCTGGCACCCGATCGCGGCGTCGAGGACATCCTGGAGGTGGTCGAATCCTGCCGCGAGGACGGCCATGCGCTGGTGCTGTGCGGGCACCAGCCCGCGCTGGGCAGCGCGGCGCTGCGCTGGCTGTGCGAGGCGCAAGCCCCCTTCACCCTGCGCAAGGGCGGGCTCATGTGGGTATGCGAACGCGAGCGCGCCGGCCAGCCTGCCCGCGTGCTGCGAGCCTGCGTCAGCCCCGACCTCATCGACTGAGCACGACCGAGCACGACTGAGCACGACTGAGCCGCCCGCGCCCGGTGCGCGCGCCCTGCCCTCGTGGCGATTGTCATCGTGGCGTCACCGTTCGGTCACGGGATCGACATGTGGCTCTCGTATCGTGTTGCAACATCTGACACGAGGAGCATGGCATGTTCGATCACGACCCCGCGGATAGCTCCCGCCAGGGCCGGCTGTTGACCGGCGCGGCCAGCGCGCGCGGCAAGCTGCGCATCTCCTGGGCGCGCCACGCGGACGAGGTGCGGGAAGCCCAGCGGCTGCGCTGGAAGATCTTCGTCGAGGAACTGGGCGCCCGGGCGAGCAGTCCCGAGCCGGGCTACGACATCGACATCTTCGACCCCTATTGCGATCACCTGCTGGCGCGCGACGACGACGATCGGCTGGTGGGCACCTACCGCGTGCTGCCTCCGCACCAGGCCAAGCGCATCGGCGGGCTGTACTCGGAAACCGAGTTCGACCTCACGCGGCTGTTGCACCTGCGTGCGCGCCTGCTCGAGCTCGGTCGCGCCTGCGTGCACCGGGACCATCGCAGCGGCGGCGTGATCCTGGCCCTGTGGGCGGGACTGGCCGATTACATGCGACGCCACGACCTGCAGGCCATGATCGGCTGCTCCAGCGTGTCCATGCGCGACGGCGGGCACTACGCCGCCAGCCTGTGGGCGCGCCTGCGCCTCAGCCATCTGGCGCCGGCCGAAGACCAGGTGCAGCCGCGCCTCGCGCTGCCGGTGGACAACCTGCGCCAGGACCTGCCCACCGAGCCCCCCGCGCTGCTCAAGGGCTACCTGCGCGTGGGCGCGCGGGTCTGCGGGGCCCCTGCCTGGGATCCGGACTTCAACACCGCGGACTTCCCGCTGCTCATGCGCCTGGACGCGGTGCAGCAGCGCTACGCGCGGCATTTCCTCGGCAGCGCCTGAGCGCGTCCCGGGGGCGTCCCGGGGGGCCGTCGCCTCAGGCGCTCACCTGGGCCTGCAGCTGCAACTGCAGGTCCAGGCCCACGCGCTGCCACTCGGAGACTTCCTGCTCCAGGCTGTACTGGGTGAGCGGCGAGGCGCGCAGCCAGCGCGCGGCGGCCTCGATGCGCGTGCCCGAAACCCCCTGCGTGCCCGCCACCAGGCGCAGCCCGCCGTCGAGTTCCACGTCGCGCCGGTTGCGCGCCAGCAGCACCGCCAGGCGCAGGGCCAGCAAGGCGCGCAGGTCGACGGGTGGTCCGGTGAGGGCTCCCAGCTTTTTCAGCTTGCCTCCATGGCACAGCAGCATCTCGGCCATCGCCGCCTGCTCGCTGCGCGAGAAGCCCGGCATGTCCGCGTTGCCCACGATGTAGGCCGAATGCTTGTGGTAGGCGCTGTGGGAAATCGACAGCCCCACCTCGTGCAGCTGGGCCGCCCAGCGCAGCGCCTGGCGGCGCTCGGGCGAGGCCTCGGGGTCGAGTTGCTCCAGCAATTGCAGCGCCAATTGTTCCACGCGCGCCGACTGGCGCGTGTCGACCCCGTAGCGTTGCGTGAACTGCTGCACCGTGAGCTCGCGCATGTCCTGCTGCTGCTCGCGCCCCAGCAGGTCGTACAGCACGCCCAGGCGCAAGCCGGCGTCGGTGGCCTCCATGTCCCGCAGGCCCAGTTCCTCGAACACCGCCAGCATGATGGCCAGGCCGCCGGCGGCCACCGGCAGGCGGTCCGGCTTGAGCCCGGGCATGCGCAGGGTGCTCAGGTCCTCGGCCTGCACGTAGATCTTGCGCAGACGGCGCAGCCCGGCGCGGGTGATGCCCAGCGTGGCGCCCGAATCATTGAGCTGGCTGCCCACGAGAATGTCCGCCAGCGCGCGCGCCGTGCCGCTGGAGCCCACCGCGGAGGCCCAGCCGGTCTTGCGGAAATTGCGCGCGATGATCTGGATCTCGCGCCGAGCCGCCAGCTCGGCGGATTTCATGCGCTGCTCGTCGACCCGCCCGGCCGGAAAGAACTCGCGGGTCATGGACACGCAGCCGATGTACAGCGACTCCATCATGCGCGGCTCCAGGCCGGAGCCGATGATGAACTCGGTGGAGCCGCCGCCGATGTCCACCACCAGGCGGTGCCCCGCCGACGGAGTCACCGAATGGGCTGCGCCGATGTAGACCAGGCGCGCCTCCTCGCGCCCCGCGATCACCTCGATCGGGAAGCCCAGCGCCTGCTGCGCACGCTCCAGGAACACCGGGGCGTTCTTGGCCACGCGCACCGCGTTGGTGGCCACCGCGCGAACCCGCTCGGGGTGGAACTGGCGCAGCCGCTCGCCGAAACGGCGCAGCGTGGCCAGGGCCCGCTGCTGGCTCTCTTCGGTGAGGTTCTTGTTCTCGTCCAGTCCCGCGCCCAGGCGCACCGGCTCACGCAGGGAATCCAGGGGATAGATCTGCGCGCCGTGCGGGCTTTCCGCAGCCTTCCCCACCAGCATGCGAAAACTGTTGGAGCCTAGGTCGACGGCGGCGAGGTGCTGGACTTTCAGGGACATGGCGCAAGTTGAACACGGCCGGATGACACGCCCTTGACGATGTCATGTAGATTTCACGGGAATGTGGGATCGTAAGCCTTTCGCGCCTCCGCCCGCGGCAGTTTCCCGTTTCCGGACTTTCCATGGCCAAGCCAGCGCCTTCACCCCTGATCAACCGCGAAATCGGCATCCTGGCCTTCAACCGCCGCGTGCTGGCCCAGGCGCAGGACCCGGCCATCCCGCCTCTGGAACGTCTTCGCTACCTGTGCATCGTCGCGTCGAACCTGGACGAGTTCTTCGAGACCCGCGTGGCGCAGCTGCAGGACCTGCTGGAGCATGAGCCCGCGGCGATGACACCCGACGGCCTGCCGGTGGCCGAGGCGCTGCGCCTGATCGCGGACGAGGCGCACGCGCTGGTGGCCGAGAAATACCGGCTGCTGCAGCAGTCCATCTACCCCATGCTGCACGACGTGGGCGTGCGCTTCGTCACCAGCGGGGAATGGTCGCAGCGGCAGGAGCGCTGGGCCCGCGCCTACTTCGAGCGCGAGGTGCTGCCGGTGCTCACGCCCATCGGGCTCGACCCCGCGCACCCCTTTCCCAAGGTGCTCAACAAGAGCCTGAATTTCGCCGTCATGCTCGAGGGCACGGACGCCTTCGGCCGCAACGTCGACCTGGGCATCATCCAGGCGCCCAGGGCCCTGCCGCGGGTGCTGGAAATGCCCCGCGAACTGGTGGAGGACGACAAGCTGCACAGTTTCGTGCTGCTGTCCTCGCTGATGCAGGCCTACGCGGGGCACCTGTTCCCGGGCCTGAAGGTGCTGGGCGTGCACCAGTTCCGCGTCACCCGCAACAGCGAGCTGTTCGTGGACGACGACGAGATCACCAATCTGCGCACGGCCCTGCAGGGCGAGCTGCGCGCGCGCCACTACGGCGATGCCGTGCGCCTGGAGGTCACCGCCGCCTGCCCGCAGCCCCTGCTCGAGCGCCTGATGCGCGAGAACGGCCTGCACGCGCGCGACTGTTTCCGCGTCGACGGTCCGGTCAACCTGGCGCGCCTGCAGGCGATCATCGACATGCTGCCGCAGTCGCGCCTGACCTACCCCCCGCATCTGCCGGCTTCCCTGCCCGGCTGGCCCGGCGCGGAGCCCGAGCTGTTCGAGCGCATCCGCGCCGGCAACGTGCTGCTGCACCACCCCTACGACAGCTTCGCCCCGGTGGTCGACCTGGTGCGCACCGCCGCGCGCGACCCGCAGGTGCTGGCCATCAAGCAGACCATCTACCGCGCCGGGCATACCTCCGAGCTGATGGAGGCCCTGATCGAGGCGGCACGCAACGGCAAGGAAGTCACCGTCGTGCTGGAGCTGATGGCCCGCCTGGACGAGGAGACCAACATCAACTGGGCGGCGCGCCTGGAGGCCGAGGGCGCGCATGTGGTCTACGGCGTCGTGGGCTTCAAGTGCCACGCCAAGATGCTCATGGTGGTGCGCCGCGAGCGCGTGGGTCGCCGCGCCGAACAGCTGCGGCGCTACGTGCACCTGGGCACCGGCAACTACCACACCCGCACCGCCCGCCTGTACACCGATTTCGGGCTCATGACGGCCGACGAGGCCATCTGCGCCGACGTCAACCAGGTGTTCCTGGAAATCACCGGCTCCTCCAAGTTCGCTCCGCTGCGCCGCCTGTGGCAATCGCCGTTCTCGCTGCTGGACAAGCTGATTCGCGCCATCCGCCACGAGGCGCGCCTGGCCCGTGCCGGCAAGACGGCGCGCATCTGGGCACGGGTGAACGCCCTGGTCGAGCCCACGGTGATCGGCGAGCTGTACAAGGCGGCACGCGCCGGCGTGGAAATCCGCCTGCTGGTGCGCGGGCCCTGCATGCTGCGTCCAGGCATCGCCGGCCTGTCGGAGAACATCCGCGTGCGCTCGGTGATCGGGCGCTTCCTGGAGCACTCGCGGGTGTTCTATTTCCACAACGACGGCGCCGAGGACGTCTGGATCTCCTCGGCCGACTGGATGGAGCGCAACCTGTTCCGCCGCGTCGAGATCGCCGCCCCCATCCTGGACCCCGAGGCCAAGGCCAAGGTGATCCTCGAGGGCCTGCGCGTGCACTGGCTCAACCCCGGCAACGCCTGGGACATGGACAGCGCCGGCAACTGGCGCCGTGCCCGCGGCTGGCACACCGGCCGCAGCAGTCACCAGGTGCTGATCGACTCGCGCAACCCCGAGGCTGGCTGAGCGCCGGCCTCAGCCCTGTTCGACCACGGGTTCCTGCGGCGCGAGCGCCTGCGGCAGCACGATGCGCTGCGCAGGGAAGCGGGCGCTGAAGGTGCTGCCCTCGCCCAGCTGGCTGGAAATACGCAGTTCCGCCTGATGGCGCAACAGCGCATGCTTGACGATGGCCAGGCCCAGGCCGGTGCCGCCCGACTCGCGCGAACGCCCGCGGTCCACGCGGTAGAAGCGCTCGGTCAGGCGCGGAATGTGCTCGGCGGCGATGCCGATGCCGTCATCGCTGACGCTGAACTCGCCCACCGCATCGCCCAGTCCGGTGTCGAGCACACGCCAGCGGATCTGGATCAGGCCGCCCTCGGGGGTGTAGCGCACGGCGTTGCTCACCAGATTGCCGAAGGCGCTGGAGAGTTCGCCACCGGCGCCGCGCAGCTTGCTCAGGTCGGCCTCGGCCTCGATGCGGTGACGCCCACCCGACAGCGCACGCGCATCGGCTGCCAGGCGCGCCACCATATTGGGCATGTCCAGCAGTTCCTCGGCGGGCTGGTGCGGGTCGCCTTCCAGGTGGGCCAGGGTCAGCAGGTCCTCCACCAGATGGCGCATGCGATCGCTCTGCTGCTGCATCAGCGCCAGCATCCTCTCGCGCTCCTCGGCGGAGAAATCCAGGCTGCGCAGGGTCTCGACGAAACCCGCGATCACCGTCAGGGGGGTCTTGATCTCGTGCGAGACGTTGGCGACGAAATCGCGGCGCATCGCCTCGGTGCGCTCGATCTGGGTGACGTCACGCGACAGCAGCAGGCGATCCCCCTCGCCGTAGGGAATCACCTGCACGCTCAGCAGCAGGTTGCCCTGGCTGCCGCTGCGGCGCATCAGCAGGGGCTCGGCGAACTGGCGTCCCGCCAGGTAGGCGACGAATTCCGGGTTGCGGATCAGGTGCACCGCGTGCTGGCGCATGTCGCGCCGCGGGTCGAGCCCGAAATGCCCGGCGGCGGTGGCGTTGCACCAGTCGATCTGGCCCTGTTCGTCGATCAGCATCACCCCGTTGGGGGAGGCCTGCAAGGCCTCGATGAACCGCGCCAGCTTGGTCTCCTCGCGCTGCACGCGGCTTTGCCACAGGCGCAGCTGGCGCGCGCTGCGGTAGAACACCTCGCCCCAGGCGCCAAAGGAGGCCGGAATGCTGTCGCGCTGCGGAAAGCGCAGCCAGGCCAGCAGGCGGGTGCGGGCGAGGGTGTCGAAGGCCACCACGCCCAGCGCGATGACGCAGGCCAGCGCCAGGCCAGCGCTCTCGCCCAGCCAGTGCGCGGCCAGGGAGCCGGCCAGCACCATCGCGGCCACGAGCAGGGCCAGGCGGAGCATCACGGAACGCATGGGCGGTGCCCGATGCTCAGCCGGCGGCGGTGGCGCCCTGGCGTTGCGTGAACCGGTAACCCGCTCCACGCACCGTCTCGACCAGCTCGGAACAATTCGCCGGAGCCAGCGCCTCACGCAGGCGCTTGATGTGCACGTCCACGGTGCGCTCCTCGATGAACACGTGGTCGCCCCACACCTTGTCGAGCAATGCCCCGCGGCTGTGCACCCGCTCCGGGTGGGTCATCATGAAGTGCAGCAGCTTGAACTCGGTGGGCCCCAGGCGCAGCTCCTTCTCCGCGCCGTCGGGCCCGGTGTAGGTGACGCGGCGGGTTCCCGGATCGACGGCCAGCGCGCCCGCGCGCACCGGCTCGTCGGTGAGCTGCGGCGAGCGCCGACGCAGCACCGCGCGGATGCGCGCCAGCAGTTCCTTGGGAGAGAAGGGCTTGGTGATGTAGTCGTCGGCCCCGGCATCGAGCCCGGCGATGGTGTCGGTCTCCTCGCTGCGCGCCGTCAGCAGGATCATCGGGATGCCCCGCGTGCGCGCGCCCTGGCGCAGCTCGCGCAGCAAGGCCACGCCGGACATGCCGGGCAGCATCCAGTCCACGAGCATCACGTCGGGGAGCACGTCGCGGATCAGGCGCAAGGCCTCCTCGGCGCTTCCCGCCACGATGGGGCAGTGGCCGGCGTGCCGCAGGTTCACCGCGAGCAATTCGGCGATCGCGGGCTCGTCTTCGACAATCAGGATGTTGCTGGGCATGGATTGGACTCGGGCCTGCGACTGCCTGCCCCGCGACGCGTCTGTCGCGGGTTCAGAGGGTTCCCGCCACCTCGTTGAAGGCTTCCTTGTTGTGTCGCACGTCGGTGCCGCGCACCACGTAGATCACGAACTCGGCGATGTTCTTGGCGTGGTCGCCGATGCGCTCGATGGCCTTGGCGATGAACACCATGTCCAGACTGGCGGAGATGTTGCGCGGGTCCTCCATCACGTAGGTGATGAGCTTGCGCATGAAGGAGTCGAATTCGGCGTCGATGGCGCTGTCGGCGGTGACGATGTCCACAGCGGCCCGCTCGTCCAGGCGCGCGAAGGCGTCCAGGGCCTTGCGGATCTGCGCCACCGCGAGGTCGGATTCGCGGATGATCTCGTTGAAGGAGATGCTCAGGTTGGCCCCGGCCTCGACCAGGTCGCGCGCCATGCGGGCGATGCGGTCGGCCTCGTCGCCCACGCGTTCCAGGTTGGTGATGGTCTTGGAGATGGCCAGCATCAGGCGCAGGTCGCGCGCGGTGGGCTGGCGCTTGGCGATGATCTGCGCCACGTCGGCGTCGATCTCCACCTCGAGCTGGTTCACGCGCTTCTCGTTGAGCATCACCCCGCGCGCGGCCTCGGCATCGAAGTGGCGCAGCGCGTACACCGCCTGCGCGATCTGGGATTCGACCAGGCCGCCCATCTCCAGCACGCGGGTGGTGATGGCACTGATCTCGGCGTCGAACTGGGTGGAAAGGTGCTTGTCCATGGCTGGATCTCCTGGCGCGCGTTCAGCCGAAACGGCCGGTGATGTAGTCCTCGGTCTGCTGCTTGCGCGGCTTGAGGAAGATCTGGTTGGTATCTCCGAACTCGATGAGCTCGCCCAGGTACATGTAGGCGGTGTAGTCCGACACGCGCGCGGCCTGCTGCATGTTGTGGGTGACGATGGCCACCGTGTAGTCGCTCTTGAGCTCGGTGACCAGTTCCTCGATCTTGCCGGTGGAGATCGGATCCAGCGCCGAGGTGGGCTCGTCGAGCAGCAGCACCTCCGGGCGGATGGCGATGGCGCGCGCGATGCACAGGCGCTGCTGCTGGCCGCCCGACAGGCTCAGGCCGCTCTGGTGCAGCTTGTCCTTCACCTCGTCCCACAGCGCCGTCTTGGTCAGCGCCCACTGCACGCGCTCCTCCATGTCGGCGCGCGGCAGCTTCTCGTACAGACGAATGCCGAAGGCGATGTTCTCGAAAATCGACATCGGGAAGGGCGTGGGCTTCTGGAACACCATGCCCACGCGCGCGCGCAGCAGCGACACGTCCTCGGTCTTGGACAGGATGTTGCGGCCGTCGAACAGCACCTCGCCTTCGGCGCGCTGGTCGGGATAGAGCTCGAACATGCGGTTGAAAATGCGCAGCAGCGTGGACTTGCCGCAGCCCGAAGGCCCGATGAAGGCCGTGACCTGGCGGTCCGCGATCTCCAGGCTCACGTCCTTGATGGCACGGTACTTGCCGTAGTAGAAGTTGACGTTGCGCACCGACACGCGCGTCGTGCTCGGCGCGTTCGGCTCCTGGGTCGGTTGGGTCATCGACGGATCTCGGGGTGCAAGGTTCACAGGCGCTTGCGCAGGAAGATGCGGGTGGCGATGTTGATCACCAGCACCACGGCGATCACCAGGAAGGCGGCCGCGTAGGCCAGCGCATGCGCGGAGGCGAAGGGCTGGTTGATGAAACTCCAGATCACGTAGGTGAGGTAGCCGATGGGCTCTCGCGTGAGCTGGCCGTTCCACAGGTAGTTGGACCAGCCGGCGGTGTAGATCAGCGGCGCCGTCTCGCCCACCGAGATGGCCAGCGACAGCAGCACCCCGGTGATCACGCCCGATCGCGCGGCCGGCAGCAGGATCTTGAACACCACCTGGTGCTCCTTGCAGCCCAGCGCATAGCCTGCCTCGCGCAGGCTGGAGGGGTTCTGGCGCATGGCCAGTTCGGTGAATCGCGCGATGTAGGGCACGATCATCAGCGCCAGGGTCAGCGCCCCGGCCAGGGCCGAGAACTGCCAGCCCAGTCCCTCCACCAGCGTGACGTAGCTGAAGTAGCCCAGCACGATGGACGGCACGCCGGTCAGCACGTCGGCCAGGAAACGCACCGAGCGCCCCCAGAGCCCCTCGCCGTATTCGGCCAGGTAGATGCCGGTGATCACGCCCACCGGGGCGGCGAACAGGATCGCGCCGCCGCTGAGCACCAGGGTGCCTTCGATGGCGTTGAGCAGGCCACCGCTGATGCCGTTGGTGACCTGGGTGAAGACCGTCAGATTCAACGCCCTGGCGCCGCGTGAAAGCACGGTCCACAGGATGTCGGCCAGCGGCACCACCACCAGCACGAAGGAAATGGCGCAGAAGACGCCGAACAGCACCGCGTCGACGCGGCGCCGGCGCGACACGCGCAGCACGGCCTCAGCCGGGGACGGCAACACGTCGCGTGAGGATGCGAGCGATGACATTGACAATGACCGCGATGATGAGAAGAACGAGGGCGATCTCGGCCAGCGAGCGAACCGCCATGCCGCTGGTGTCCTGCAGGGCGCTGTCGAGCTGCGAGGCGATGAAGGCGGCCATGCTGGTGATCGGGCTGAACAGGGATCCGGGCAGGTAGTTCAGGGCTCCCCCGCTGACCATGAGCACCGCCATGGTCTCGCCCAGGGCGCGCCCCAGCGCCAGGATGACGGCGCCGATCAGCGGGGTGCGCACGGCCGGAAGCAGCGCGCGGCGCTGCACCTCGGCGCGCGTGGCTCCCAGCGCGAAGCAGGATTCGCGAAGTTCGCGGGGCACCCGGCGCAGGGCCTCGATCAGGGTGCTGGCGATCACCGGCAGCACCATGAGCGCCAGCACCAGGCTGGCGGTGAACAGGCCGAAACCACTGCTGGCCGGCGTGGAGAAGAAGGACACGAAGGGGATCGACGCGGAGATGGCCGGCGCCAGGTACTTGAGGGTCAGGGGCGCCAGCACCTCGAAGCCCCACAGGCCGTAGACCACGCTGGGCACCATGGCCAGCAGTTCGACGATCTGCGCGAAGGCGCCGCTGAGCCGGTGCGGGGCGTATTCGACCAGGTACAGGGCGACGCCGACGCCCACCGGCACCGCCAGCAGCAGTGCGAGGGCCGAGCTGGCCAGGGTACCGACGATGAACACCCAGATGCCGTAGTGGGCGCCCGCGGGCACCAGCACACCGTTCACGTGCACCGGGTCACCGTACAGGTTGCCCAGGCTCCAGGTATTGGAGAACAGGAATCCGAAACCGTTGAACCGGATCGCAGGCCAGGAATAGGCGGCGAGGAACACGAACAGGGCGATCAGACCCAGCGGGATGAGCGCCGAGGTCGCCTGCAGTCCGCGTTGAAACCATTTCATGCTTGCTTGCACCTGGGATCGTGTTGCCAAACCGGAGAACAGCTTCGGCACCCGCAAGGGTGCCGAGTCTGCCGCGCACGCGCCACAGGGCGCGTGCGCTCGAGGCTGATGATGCTTACTGGATCTTCGCGATCTGGGCCTTGCTCAGTTCCTGGATGTGCTTGGGCAGCGCGATGAATCGCACGGCTTCCAGGTACTTGGAGGCATTGCCACCGTCGCTTTCCACCGCCCAGCCCAGGAATTCCTTGATGGCCTTGGCCTGCTCGGCGTTGGCCTGCTTGGCGTTGACGATCGCGTACTCGTAGTTGATGATGGGGTAGGACTCCGCACCCGGGGCGAACACCAGGCTCAGGCGCTCGTCGGCCGGGGTCTTGGCGATCAGGCCGTCGGCGGCGGCGCTGACGGTCTTCGGGGTCGGCAGCAGGAACTTGCCGGCGCGGTTCTTCAGCATGGCGGTGCCCAGGCCGGCCTTGGCGACCTGCTCATGGAAGCTCACGCCGATGTAGGCGATCGAGTACGGGGTCTGCTGGCAGGCCTGCACCATGCCGGGGTTGCCGTTGGCGCCCACGCCGCCCTGCACCGCAGGCCAGCTGATGGTGGTGCCGTAGCCCACGCTGCCGTTCCACTTGCTGTCGGAGAAGGACAGGTACTGGCTGAAAATGAAGGTGTCGCCACTGCCGTCGGTGCGGTGGATCGGCACGATGGTGTGGTTGGGCAGCTTCACGCCGGGGTTCAGCGCCTTGATGGCGGCGTCATCCCAGTTCTTGATGGCGCCGCTGTAGATGCCGGCGAGCACCGGGCCGTCCAGCTTCAGGTGGTCCTTGTTCAGGCCCGGAACGTTGAAGTTGACGGTCTGCGCCGAGATGGCCAGGGGGATGTTCAGGATGCTGGGGTTCTGCTTGATCTGACCGTCGCTCATGTACGCGTCGGAGGCGCCGATCTGGGCCACGCCGGAGATCGCCTGCGCGATGCCGGTGCCGCTACCGGTGCCCTGGGTGGTGATGCGCACGCCGGGGTGGGCCTTGGTGTAGTCGGGCACCCACAGGTTGAACAGCGGGTACAGCAGCGTGGAGCCGGTCTCCAGCAGGGTCACGTCGGCAGCGTGGGCGGCCATCGGAGCCACGGAGGTGGCGACCACCAGGCCCGCGGTGGCGAGAGCCAGCTTGAGGTGTTGGCGGCGGGTCGTATCGATCGACATGCAATTTTCTCCTGAGGTCATGCACCAGTGAGGGGCTGGTGTCTGGACGCTCATTGGATACGTGGATTATGACATTTTGGTGAAAGACCCAAAAGTGTCGCGGGCCCCGTCCCGGCCCGCTCGCACCCTCGCCGCCGCCTGTCCGGTTCAGCCCTCTTGCTGCAGGGCCTCGCCCAGGCGCTGCGCGCAGGCCTTGCCGAAGCCCGGGTCCGGATGCTCGACCATGATGCGCAGCACCGGCTCGGTGCCGCTGGCGCGCACCAGCAGCCGGCCCTGGCTGCCCAGCTCGGAGCGCACCTCGCCGCTGGCCCGTGCCAGCCCGGCGTGGGACTTCCAGTCGATGCCCTCGCGCATGCGCACGTTCAGCAGGGTCTGCGGCAGCAGGCGCAGGCTGGCCAGCTGCTCGGCCAGCGAGCGCCCGCTGCGCACCACCAGTTCGAGCATCTGCAGCGCCGCGACGATGCCGTCGCCGGTGGTGTGACGATCCAGCAGCAGCATGTGGCCGGAGCCCTCGCCGCCGAGCTTCCAGTCTCGCGCCAGCAACTCCTCCAGCACGTAGCGGTCGCCCACCGCCGCGCGCACGAACTCCATGCCCTGCGCGGCCAGCGCCTGCTCCACCGCGAGGTTGGTCATCAAGGTGCCCACCACCCCGGCGGGCCGCCTGTCCATGGCCAGCAGGTACAGGAGTTCGTCGCCGTTGAACAGGCGCCCGCTGGCATCGACCAGCTGCAGCCGGTCGGCGTCGCCGTCCAGCGCGATGCCGTAGTCGGCGCGCTGCTCGCGCACCGCCGCGATCAGCGCCTGCGGAGCCGTGGCGCCCACGGCCTGGTTGATGTTGAATCCGTCCGGCTGCGCACCGATGGCCACGACGTCGGCGCCCAGTTCGTGGAACACCGAGGGCGCGATGTGGTAGGCCGCGCCATGGGCGCAATCGACCACCAGGCGCAGCCCCTTGAGGGTGCGGTCGTTGGGAAAGGTGCTCTTGCAGAACTCGATGTAACGTCCCGCGGCGTCGTCCAGGCGCCGTGCCTTGCCCAGCTCCTCCGAGGGCACGCAGCCCTCGGCGCGCGGCAGTTCCGCCTCGACCTCCAGCTCCCAGCTGTCGGGCAGCTTGCTGCCGCCGGCCGAGAAGAACTTGATGCCGTTGTCGGCGTAGGGGTTGTGAGAGGCACTGACCACCACGCCCAGGTCCAGGCGCAGCGCGCGCGTCAGGTAGGCCACGCCGGGCGTGGGCAGCGGCCCCACCAGCACGACGTCGCAGCCGGCCGCGGCGAAGCCGCATTCCAGCGCCGCCTCCAGCATGTAGCCGGACACGCGGGTGTCCTTGCCGATGAGCACGGTCGGGCGCCTGGCGCCCCGCGCGCGCAGCACGCGCCCGGCCGCATGCCCCAGACGCAGGCCGAATTCCGGAACGATCGGCGCCGTGCCCACGCGCCCGCGCACCCCGTCGGTGCCGAAGTATTTCCTGCTTCCCAAGATCCCCGCTCCCCTGGTTGCCATCCATGCGCGATGCAGGCCCGATGACTCAGGCGCGCATCGCCTCGAAGGTACGTACGGCGTCTCGCGTGGCGGCCACGTCGTGCACGCGCAGCACCTGCGCGCCGGCGGCCACGCAGGCCAGCGCCGCCCCAAGGCTGGCAGCCACGCGCTCGCGCGGCGCCTGGCCCGAGGTGGCGGCCAGCATCGACTTGCGCGACACGCCCACCAGCACCGCGCAGCCCAGGCCGCGCAGGGGCGCCAGGCCGCGCGCCAGCTGCAGATTGTGCTCGCGTGTCTTGCCGAAGCCGAAACCCGGATCCACGCACAGGCGTTCCAGGGCCACTCCGGCCTGGCGCAGCGCCTGCACGCGCTGGCGCAGGAACTCGAGCACCTCGGAGGCCACGTCCTCATAGTGCGGGGCCTGCTGCATGGTCGAGGGCTCGCCCTGCATGTGCATCAGGCAGACTCCGGCGGCGGGGCTGGCGGCGAGCGCCTCGATGGCGCCGGGGCGCCGCAGCGCGCACACATCGTTGACCACGTCGACCCCGAGTTCCAGCGCGGCACGCATGGTGCGGGGATGGTAGGTGTCCACCGACAGCGGAACCTTCCAGCCCACCAGTTCGCGCAGCACCGGCTCGAGCCGGCGCCACTCCTCCTCGTCGCCCACTGGCGCCGCCCCGGGGCGGGTCGACTCGGCCCCCAGGTCCAGCATGTCCGCGCCCTCGTCGAGCAGTCGCCGCGCGTGGGCCAGCGCCGCATCCGGCGCCGCGTGCAGCCCGCCGTCGGAAAAGGAATCGGGCGTGAGATTGACGATGCCCATCAGCAGCGTGCGCCGCAGATCCAATGCGAAGCGCCCGGCCTGCCACACCCTCGCGGGGGGCAGGCCGGGCGCGTCGGGTGTCGACGCCAGCGCGGCCAAGGCGACCGGGCCCCGGATCAGACCGGGTTGGCGGTGGGCGCGTCGCTGGGCAGGCCGCCGCTGCTGCGCCCGGCGCTGGGGGGCTGGTTGCTCTGCAGCGTGCCGGGCGGACGCGGCGGACGCGGCGGACGTCCGGACATGATGTCGTCGATCTGCTCGGAGTCGATGGTCTCCCATTCCAGCAGCGCCTGGGCCATCGCGTGCATCTTGTCCTGGTTCTCCTCGATGAGCTTGCGCGCCAGCGCGTACTGCTCGTCGATGATGCGGCGGATCTCGGCGTCGACCTTCTGCATGGTCTGTTCCGACACATGCGTGGTCTTGGTGATCGAGCGCCCGACGAACACCTCGCCCTCGTTCTCGGCGTAGACCATCGGGCCCAGGGAGTCCGACATGCCGTAGCGGGTGACCATGTCGCGCGCCAGCTGCGTGGCCCGCTCGAAGTCATTCGAGGCGCCGGTGGTCATCTGGTGCATGAACACTTCCTCGGCGATGCGTCCGCCGAACAGCACGGAGATCATGCTGAGGATGCGGTCGCGCCCCATGCTGTAGCGGTCGGCCTCGGGCAGCTGCATGGTCAGGCCCAGCGCGCGGCCGCGCGGGATGATCGTGACCTTGTGCACCGGGTCGGTCTGCGGCATCAGGCGCGCCACCAGCGCGTGGCCGGCCTCGTGGTAGGCGGTGTTGCGGCGCTCGTCCTCGGGCATGACCATGGAGCGGCGCTCCGCGCCCATCATGATCTTGTCCTTGGCGCGCTCGAAATCCTCCATCTCCACCAGGCGCGCGTTGCGACGGGCGGCGAACAGGGCCGCCTCGTTGACCAGGTTGGCCAGGTCCGCTCCCGAGAAACCGGGGGTGCCGCGCGCCAGGATGTCGGCGCGCACGTCCGGGCCCACCGGAGCCTTGCGCATGTGCACGACCAGGATCTGCTCGCGCCCGCGGATGTCGGGCAGTTGCACGTAGACCTGGCGGTCGAAACGGCCCGGGCGCAGCAGCGCGGGGTCGAGGATGTCGGGGCGGTTGGTGGCCGCGATGACGATCACGCCCAGGTTGGTGTCGAAGCCGTCCATCTCCACCAGCATCTGGTTGAGGGTCTGCTCGCGCTCGTCGTTGCCGCCACCCAGGCCCGCGCCGCGATGGCGGCCCACCGCGTCGATCTCGTCGATGAAGATGATGCAGGGAGCGTGCTTCTTGGCCGTCTCGAACATGTCGCGCACCCGCGACGCGCCGACACCGACGAACATCTCGACGAAGTCCGATCCGGAAATCGAGAAGAACGGCACCTTGGCCTCGCCGGCCACGCTCTTGGCCAGCAGGGTCTTGCCGGTGCCGGGAGGGCCGACCAGCAGCACGCCGCGCGGGATGCGCCCGCCCAGCTTCTGGAATTTCTGCGGATCGCGCAGGAAGTCGACCAGTTCCTTGACTTCCTCCTTGGCCTCGTCGCAACCTGCCACGTCGGCGAAGGTGACGGTGTTGCTCGACTCGTCGAGCAGACGCGCCTTGGACTTGCCGAAGCTGAAGGCCCCACCGCGGCCTCCGCCTTGCATCTGGCGCATGAAGTACACCCACACGCCGATGAGCAGGAGCATCGGGAACCAGGAAATCAGGATCTGCATCAGGAAGGACTGCTCCTCACGCGGAGCCCCCACCACCTGCACGCCGTCCTTCATCAGGTCGCCGGTCATCCACAGGTCGCCCGGGGAGGTGAGCGAATAGTGGCTGCCGTCGGTGGTGGTCACGTCGAGCGTGCCGCTCTGGTGCACGACCACCTTTTTCACGCGGCCCTGCTTGGCCTCGTGCATGAACTGGGTGTAGCTGACCGTGTCGGCCGGCGCGCTGCGGTCGAACTGCTTGAACACCGTGAACAGCACCAGGCCGATGACCAGCCAGATTGCGACCTTGGAAAACCATTGATTGTTCAAGACAGACTCCTCAAGCCCCGCTGGGACAGACGCTTCGCGCCATTCCCTTCAATGTGTTGCCGATTCTAGGCGAATCAAGCCCCCGCTCCCTGATTCTGCTCAGTCGGCGCGCGCCTTCCCGGGCCATCAGGGAATTCCCTTAATAACAGAAAGGTCAATTAAGGCCAGGAACTGCTGATTCCTGTTTTCTATCGAAGTTTTTGCCATGATAGACGGAATTTTCAATCCGCGTCCGGCTTGGGGTGCATGGCCAGCACGAAGACCTCGGCCGAGCGTTCGCGCGAGGCCTTGGGCTTGAGGGTCTTGACGCTGCGAAAGCGCTGCTTGTAGCGTGCCACGATCTGGCTGAAGTAGCCGCTGTGGAAGGTCTTGATGAGCAGCGCGCCGTCCTCGGCCAGCCAGTTGCCCGCGAACTCCAGCGCCAGGTCGGCCAGGTGTTCCACGCGCGCCGCGTCCGCCGAGGAGATGCCCGAGAGGTTGGGCGCCATGTCGGAGAGCACGAGGTCGACGCGCCGGCCTTCGAGCATGGCTTCGATGCGCTGCAGGACCTCGGCCTCGCGGAAGTCCCCCTGGATGAACTCCACCCCGTCGACCGGATCCATGGGCAGCAGGTCCAGCGCCACCACGCGGCCGCGCAAGGCCCCCGCCGGGTCCGTGCCCAGGCGGCGCGCCAGGTACTGCGACCAGGCGCCGGGGGCGCTGCCGAGCTCGACGATGAACTGGCCCGGACGCACCAGGCGATGCGCCTCGTCGATCTCCTGCAGCTTGTAGACGGCGCGCGAGCGGTAGTTGTCCTTCTGCGCCAGTTTCACAAAGGGGTCATGCAGGTGCTCGTTGAGCCATTGCTTGCTGAAACGGTTCTTCTTCATGCGCTTGCCGCGGAAATTTGCAGGCCGCACGCGGGATGCGGCGGCGGGAAGACGGATAATGTGCCCATGAGCGCCCTACTCCTGACCCCGGCCGAGCGCAGCGCGATGCGCGCACTGGCCCATCCCCTCAAGCCCAGCGTACTGATCGGAGACGCGGGGCTGAGCGAGGCCGTGCTGGCCGAGATCGACCGTGCCCTCAAGGCCCACGACCTGATCAAGGTCCGCGTGGCCGGCGACGACCGCGACGAACGCGCACGCATGCTGGAGAGCATCTGCGAGCGCCTCGGCGCGGCGCCGGTGCAGGCCATCGGCCGCGTGCTGGTGCTGTTCAGGCCCCTGCCTCCGAAGGAGGCCGAGGCCAGCGAGCGCGCCACGCGCGGAGCCGCGCCCCGCAAGGTCAAGGTGGTCGTGCCCTCGAGCAGCCCGACCCACCGGCCGAAAGTCAAGCGCCTGACCGTGCTGGGCAACCAGCGCGTGACGCCGGCGGGAAAGGTCAAGCGCGCCAAGCCGCGACGCTCCAGCGTGAAGAAGGTGCGCCTGGGCTGAGCTCAGGCGCTGGGGCGCGGCAGGTCGCGCCCCAGCTGCGAAGGCAGCAGCCACGCATAGGCGAGCACGCACAGCGCCTGCAAGCCGTACACCGCGCTGGCGGCGACATGCCAGCCGGCGGCATCGGGTGCGGCCACGGCGGCCGCCGCCAGCAGCCTGGGCACGACCACGAATTCGCCCAGCACGTCGAAGAACAGACCGCCCATGACCAGCAGCAGTGGCGTGCTCATGCCCGCGCTGCGGTTTCGCTCCACCACCATCAGCACGGCTCCGAGGATCACGCCGGCCAGCGCCATCAGGTAGAACATGCGGCTGGCCACCGTGGCCGCCGTCATCCTGGGCACCACCAGTGAGAACACGGTGGGCGCCCCGATCAGGCCCACGGCGGCCATGCCGCCCAGCCACAGGCCCACCAGGAGGATCTGCAGGCGAAGTCGGCGTAGAGGGGCCATGGTGTATGCGCTCGGGGCTTCAGGCGTAGGAGACCTTGACGATGCTGTAGCTGCGCGTTCCGGCAGGAGCCACGACCTTCACCAGGTCGCCCTCCTCCTTGCCGATCAGCGCGCGGGCGATGGGCGAGCTCACCGAGATCATGCCCTGTTTCAGGTCGGCCTCGTCGTCGCCGACGATCTGGTAGGCCACCTCGTCGCCGCTGTCCTCGTCGCAGAGCTCGACGGTGGCGCCGAACACCACCCGGCCGCCAGCATCGAGCTCGGCGGGGTCGATGACCTGCGCCGACGAGAGCTTGCCTTCGATCTCGGCGATGCGCCCCTCGATGAAGCCCTGACGATCCTTGGCCGCCTCGTACTCGGCGTTCTCCGACAGGTCGCCCTGCGCGCGGGCCTCGGCGATGGCCTGGATCACCGCGTGGCGCTCGACCGTCTTCAGCCGATGCAACTCGGCGCGCAGTTTCTCCGCGCCGCGGCGGGTCATGGGGGTAGGCATGGGAACGAAAAATCCTCTGAACGATCCGGATGAAAAGAAAAGCGCCGGGCGCATCCGCGTCCGGCGAGGCTTTCAGTGTGCCAAAGCGAGGCTCTGGTGTAAAGCCTGCAGGGGGTAGACCTCCAGGCTGCGCAGGCACTTCATGCCCTCGACCGCCGCCTCGGCGCCGGCGATGGTGGTGAAGGTGGCCACGCGGGCGGCCAGCGCGCTGGTGCGGATGGCGCGCGAGTCGACGATGGCGTTGCGGCGCTCCTCGACGGTGTTGACCACCAGCGCGATGCCGCCGTTCTTCATCATGTCCACCACGTTGGGGCGGCCCTCGGTGACCTTGTTGACCACCTCGACCTGCAGCCCCGCCTGGCTCAGCGCCTGCGCCGTGCCGCGCGTGGCGCTGAGCGCGAAGCCCATGGCCGCCAGCTCGCGCGCCACCTCCACCATGCGCGGCTTGTCGCTGTTCTTCACCGACAGGAACACCTTGCCCGAACCCGGCTCCGGCAGACGGGTGCCGGCGCCGATCTGGCTTTTCACGTAGGCCTCGCCGAAGCTGCGCCCCACGCCCATGACCTCGCCGGTGGACTTCATCTCCGGCCCCAGGATCGGATCCACGCCTGGGAACTTGACGAAGGGGAACACGGCCTCCTTGACGCTGAAGTAGCCTGGCACCACCTGCTCGGGCACGCGCTGCTCGCGCAGGGTGTTCCCCACCATGCAGCGCGCCGCGATCTTCGCCAGCTGCAGCCCGGTGGCCTTGGACACGAAGGGCACGGTGCGCGAGGCGCGCGGGTTCACCTCCAGCACGAAGATGCGGTCCTCGTCGCCATGCTGCTGGATGGCGAACTGCACGTTCATCAGCCCCACCACCTTGAGCCCGTGGGCCATGGCCACGGTCTGGCGCTTGAGCTCGGCGACGGTCTCGGCGCTCAGCGAATACGGCGGCAGAGAGCAGGCCGAGTCGCCCGAATGCACGCCAGCCTGCTCGATGTGCTCCATGACCCCGGCCACGAACACCTGCTCGCCGTCGCACACCGCGTCCACGTCGCACTCGATGGCGTCGTTCAGGAATCGGTCGAGCAGCACCGGCGAGTCGTTGGAGACCTTCACCGCCTCGCGCATGTAGCGCTCCAGGTCGCGCTGCTCGTGCACGATTTCCATCGCGCGCCCGCCCAGCACGTAGCTCGGACGCACCACCAGCGGGTAGCCGATCTCCTCGGCACGCGCGATCGCCTCGCCCTCCGAGCGTGCCGTGCGGTTCGGCGGCTGCAGCAGGCCCAGCTTCTGGATCAGCTGCTGGAAACGCTCGCGATCCTCGGCCGCATCGATCATGTCGGGGCTGGTGCCGATGATCGGCACCCCGGCGTCGCCCAGCGCCAGCGCCAGCTTCAGCGGGGTCTGGCCGCCGTACTGCACGATCACGCCGGCGGGCTTTTCCTTGTCGACGATCTCCAGCACGTCCTCGAGGGTCAGCGGCTCGAAGTACAGCCGGTCGGACGTGTCGTAGTCGGTGGACACGGTCTCCGGGTTGCAGTTGACCATGATCGTCTCATAGCCGTCCTCGCGCATCGCCAGCGCCGCGTGCACGCAGCAGTAGTCGAACTCGATGCCCTGGCCGATGCGGTTGGGCCCGCCGCCCAGCACCATGATCTTCTTGCGCGTGCTCGGCTCGGCCTCGCACTCGTCCTCGTAGGTGGAGTACAGGTAGGCGGTCTGCGTGCCGAACTCGGCGGCGCAGGTGTCCACGCGCTTGTACACCGGACGCACCTTCAGCTCGTGGCGACGCTTGCGCACGGCCGCCTCGGTGCCGTGCATCAGGTAGGCCAGACGCCGGTCGGAGAAGCCCTTGCGCTTGAGCCAGCGCAGCGTGGGCGCGTCCAGGTCCTCCAGGCGCTTGTGCTCGAGCTGCAGCTCGATGTCGACGATGTCCTTGATCTGCGCCAGGAACCAGGGGTCGATGCGGGTGAGCTGGTGCACGTCCTCCAGCGAGAAGCCCTGCGCGAAGGCGTCGCCCAGGTACCAGATGCGCTCGGGGCCGGGCTCGCCGAGCTCGCGCTCGAGGGTCTCGCGGTCGGTGGTCTTCTGGTTCAGTCCGTCCACGCCCACCTCGAGGCCGCGCAGCGCCTTCTGGAAGCTCTCCTGGAAGCTGCGCCCGATGGCCATGACCTCGCCGACCGACTTCATCTGCGTGGTCAGGCGCGAGTCGGCCTGCGGGAACTTCTCGAAGGCGAAGCGCGGCACCTTGGTGACCACGTAGTCGATGGTCGGCTCGAAGGACGCCGGCGTGGCGCCCCCGGTGATCTCGTTGCGCAGCTCGTCGAGCGTGTAGCCCACCGCCAGCTTGGCCGCCACCTTGGCGATGGGGAAACCGGTGGCCTTCGAGGCCAGCGCCGAGGAACGCGACACCCGGGGATTCATCTCGATCACGATCATGCGCCCGTCGCGCGGATTGATCGCGAACTGCACGTTGGAGCCCCCCGTGTCGACACCGATCTCGCGCAGCACCGCGATGCTGGCATCGCGCATGATCTGGTATTCCTTGTCGGTCAGGGTCTGCGCCGGCGCGACGGTGATCGAGTCGCCGGTGTGCACGCCCATCGGATCGAGGTTCTCGATGGAGCACACGATGATGCAGTTGTCGGCGCGGTCGCGCACGACTTCCATCTCGAATTCCTTCCAGCCGATCAGGGATTCCTCGATCAGCAGCTCGCTGGTGGGCGAGGCCTCGAGGCCGCGCTTGCAGATGGCCTCGAACTCCTCGGGGTTGTAGGCGATGCCCCCGCCGGTGCCGCCCAGCGTGAAGCTGGGGCGGATGATGGTGGGGAAGCCGATGGTCTTCTGCACCGTCCAGGCCTCCTCCATCGAGTGGGCCACGCCGGAGCGGGCCGACTCCAGGCCGATGCTGGTCATCGCCTGCTTGAACAGCTGGCGGTCCTCGGCCTTCTCGATGGCCTGCGGGCGCGCGCCGATCAGCTCGCAGCCGTACTTGTCCAGAACTCCGTTGCGGTGCAGGTCCAGCGCGCAGTTCAGCGCCGTCTGCCCGCCCATGGTCGGCAGCACCGCATCCGGGCGCTCGCGCTCGATGATGCGCTCGAGCACCTGCCAGGTGATGGGCTCGATGTAGGTGACGTCGGCCGTCTCCGGGTCGGTCATGATGGTGGCCGGATTGCTGTTGACCAGCACCACGCGGTAGCCCTCTTCGCGCAGGGCCTTGCAGGCCTGCGCCCCGGAATAGTCGAATTCGCAGGCCTGGCCGATGACGATCGGGCCTGCGCCGATGATCAGGATGGTTTGGATGTCTGTGCGCTTGGGCATGGGACGACGGGTCTCAGGTGTTGGCGGGGTTCGTGCGGGCTCGGATGGCGGCCTGCCTCAATGCGGCGAGGCGGTGGCCAGGCGCAGGCTGAAGGCCATGAAGGCCGTGCCCAGCGCGCCGGTCAGCCCGGCGGCGACGCGGCGCCTGCGGCGGAAGGCCTCGGCCAGGCGCGCGCCGGCGAAGATCAGCGTGGACAGGTACAGCGCGCTGAAGAACTGCACGATCGCGCCCAGGATCAGGAAGGACAGCGCCGGGTGGGCGTAACCCGGTTGCACGAACTGGATGAAAAACGAGATGAAGAACAGGATGGCCTTCGGGTTGAGCAGGCTGATCAGCAGCGCCTTGCCCAGCGGGTGGGAGGCGTCCACCTTCGCCGCGGGCATCGGCGCAGCCTCGGCGCGGCGCCAGTTGCGCAGCCCGGCACGGAGCATGCCCAGGCCGATCCACGCCAGGTACGCGGCGCCCGCGAACTTGACCAGCATGAACAGCCAGGCCACGGTCTCCAGCAGGCTGGCCAGCCCGGCCGCGGCCAGCACCATCAGCACGCTGTCGCCGAGAAAGATGCCCATGGCACCGACGTAGCCGGTGCGTACCCCGCGTTGCGCGGCCAGGCCCAGCACGTAGAGCGAGTTCGGCCCCGGCAGCAGCACGATGAACACCACCCCGAGCACGTAGAGCGGGAGGTCGGTGATGCCGAAGGGATGCATGCGGGGGTCTCCTGGAGCGGGCGCTGGATCGGCGGATCTGGGCTCAGGCCACGCTCGCGCGCTGCATCATGGCGGTGAATCGGTCGAACAATCCACCGATATCGTGGGGACCGGGGCTGGCCTCGGGGTGGCCCTGGAAACCCATCGCCGGCCGGTCGGTGTAGGCGAAGCCCTGCAGCGTGCCGTCGAACAGCGACACGTGGGTGGCGCGCAGATTGGCGGGCAGGCTGTCGGGATCCACCGCGAAACCGTGGTTCTGGCTGGTGATGCTGACACGGCCGGTATCCAGGTCACGCACCGGATGGTTGGCGCCGTGGTGGCCGAATTTCATCTTGAAGGTACGCGCGCCAGCGGCCAGCGCCAGGATCTGGTGGCCCAGGCAGATGCCGAACACCGGAACTCCGCGCTGCATCAACTCGCGCGTTGCGGCGATGGCGTAGTCGCAGGGCTCCGGATCCCCGGGCCCGTTGGACAGCAGCACGCCGTCGGGACGCATGGCCAGCACCTCGGCGGCGCCGGTCTGCGCCGGCACCACGCTGACGCGGCAGCCGCGCTCGGCCAGCAGGCGCAGGATGTTGTGCTTGACGCCGAAGTCGTACACCACCACGTGGGGCCCGTCGGCCTGGCGCTGCACGTAGCCGCGGCCCAGTTCCCAGGCCGAGTCGGTCCACGCGTAGGGCTCGGTGGTGCTGACCACCTTGGCCAGGTCCATGCCGGCCAGGCTGGGCGTGGCCCTCGCCCGGGCCACCGCGCGCTCGCGCAGTTCCGCGCTCACCGCCTCGCCCGCGGGCAGCGCGACGATGCAGCCGTTCTGCGCGCCCACCGTGCGCAACAGCCGGGTCAGGCGGCGGGTGTCGATGTCGGCGATGGCCACGGTGCCATGGCGCTGCAGGTACTGGGCCAGGCCCTCGGCGCGGCGGAAGTTGGAGTCCTGCAGGGGAAGGTCGCGAATGACCAGCCCGGCGGCATGGATGCGCGTGGATTCCGCATCCTCCGGGTTGGCACCGACGTTTCCGATATGCGGATAGGTCAGCGTGACGATCTGGTGGCTGTAGCTCGGGTCGGTCAGGATTTCCTGGTAGCCGGTGATGGCGGTGTTGAACACCACCTCCCCGGCGCTCTCCCCGGCGGCACCGATCGACACCCCTTCGAAGACCGACCCGTCGGCCAGGGCCAGGATCGCCTTCGCTTGCAACGGCAGCATGGATGTTCTCTCCGCTCGAGCACCGCGCCGTGGGGCTGCTCGCTGACCGTGCGGCGCGTGCCGGCTCAGGCGCGCTGGGGCGCCAGGCTGGCAGGGCGGGAGCGGTACGGCGAAAGGCGCCTCGGCGGCGGCGTTGTGGGTTGGGCGCCGGCCGCGCAGGCCGCACGCAAATCCTTGGCATTGTACAGTTTTTCGGGGCTTTTGACTCGATTGCCGCGCTGCAGCACGCCCAGCCGCCCCCGATCCAGGGGCCGCGGGAAGGGGCTTGGAATCCGCCCGTTCAGCCCCATTTCAGCCACAGGCCCTACACTGGGTACCGAAATCGCGGTTCGGCCGTCCCGCCGCCGGAGCCTCCCGCCATCGCGGGGAACTCCGACAGCCCGAAGGAGTCGAAACCTCGACATCGCCGGACCGCGGCATCTCGTATCGGGAGAACCCTAGATGAACGATCGCTTCCAACCGCAATACCCCGCTTACGCTTCGGGGGGCTACGCCGTCGAGCGCAACCGCGTGCTGCGCAACACCTACACCCTGCTGGCGATCTCCCTGGTGCCCACGGTGGCGGGCGCCTGGGCCGGCCTGACCACGGGCCTGGGGATGTGGATGCTCCGCAACCCCGGCATGGGCATGCTGCTGTTCCTGGCCGGCGCCTTCGGCCTGATGTTCGCGGTGCAACGCAATCGCGAGTCCGGCCTGGGAGTGGCCTTCCTGCTGGGATTCACCTTCTTCATGGGGCTCATGCTGTCGCAGATGCTCAGCGTGGTGCTGGGCCTGGCCAACGGCGTGCAGCTGATCACCATGGCCTTCGGCGGCACGGCCATCATCTTCGCCGCCATGGCCTCGCTGGCGACGGTGGTCAAGCGCGATCTCAGCGGTCTGGCCAAGTTCCTGTTCGTCGGCGTGATCATGCTGATGATCGCCGGCATCGCGAACATCTGGCTGCAGATGCCCGCGCTGATGATCA
Organism: Pseudomonadota bacterium; assembly: GCA_021846965.1. Lineage (GTDB taxonomy): Bacteria > Pseudomonadota > Gammaproteobacteria > Burkholderiales > Burkholderiaceae_C > Thiomonas_A. The sequence continues at coordinate 69,159 of JAJZWA010000008.1, forward strand.
CCTTCTCGGTGGCCGCGGTCGGCATCTTCTCGGCCTTCATGCTCATCGACGTGCGACGCGTGCTCGACGGCGGCGAGACCAACTACATCTCGGCCACGCTGGCGATCTACCTCGACCTGTACAACGTGTTCGTGAACCTGCTGGCGCTGCTGAGCATCTTCGGCGGAGGCGGCAGCCGGCGCTGAGCCCGGCGGCTTGCCTCGGGGCACTGCCCCGCGCCCCCTGGAGCCCGGCCTCGGCCGGGCTTTTTCGTTCTCGGGCGCCATTATGTCTCTGATGCACAAAGCTTTTAAATCAACGGCTTAGCGCATCCCTGGAGCCCTCGGAAACATCCCTGTCCTGGGCGAGCACGCGAAGCGGCCCTGCCCCTTGCCAGCAAGACAAGGTCTAGTCAGCAGGTTGGGTGCTCAGGATGCCTTTTGACGCATGAGCCTCCAGGGTTCCACCATTGGGTCGTAGTCAACCCCAAACGCTTGGTGAATTCTGGCCATAGATGCCTCTACGCTGCACGTAAGTCGGCTAGAAATGTTTTGTAGTGGATCGACAACCGAAAGCAGTTGCCTCGCGTCCATGCGATGGCTTTTTTGGTCTCTTGCTTGATCTGCCAAAGACTCCATAACACGATCCAGCGTAACTGTGCCATCAGCTACTGCAACCATCAGCCTCTCATACTCATCAAGCGACAGAATAAAAATATTCTCGAGCGATAATTCTTGAGTGGTCGAGAGCCGCACTTTGTCATCGATTTGTGATGACCCTTCCGAGCTAATCAGCTCAAGCTGGTGTCCGGTCGGAATATACAGTTGCCGGTTCGTCACAAGCAGAAGAAAATCTCTTTTCCTGGTTCCCCAAAACGAATCGCATCCTGTGCTAGAAAGTCGTCGACTCACGTCGGCACCTTTTGCGACTCCATCGCGAAGCTTGTAAAGCTTGGCACGCGAAAACGCCGCATTGTCAAAGGTCATGTAGGCATCTTGGTAGAGCCCAAACTTGGCCTCCACCAGCACATTGATGTCTCCGGCGCGGAGTATAATTTCGACAGCTCTTTTATCTCCGCCGTAAAACCCCCAGAATTGATTCTCAGGCAAACTGGGGAGTTTCGTGTTTTTAGCCAATTCAACGACATAATCCTCGAATATATCGCTGAATGTCTTTGTATAGGCCTCTCCGCCGCCTGATAGTTTGTGGTGGACAAGCTCGTCCATGCCGCGAGAAAAGACCTTTCGATGCCAGCAAAAATGGAGGCCATGCGATCCGCGCAGAAGGGGGAATTGCCGAAAAACGGGGGCCTCGAAAAGAAAATTTTGGCGACTGCGATTCTCGATGGGCTCACTCTGCAGGTGGGCTCGTAAACCGCGCATGTCTTTTGACAACGCAGCTAGCATGACGTCTATGCCGTTGCCATATCTGGGTCTCAAGGCATCGAAATAATTGCTGGTTAGAGGCTCTCGCCCCTGCAGGACTGCTGCGTAAACCGCCCATGCGAGGTCTAGAAAGTCGTTCGGGGTTAGTCCGAATACAGCCTCAAACGAGTCCTTTGCCGGATGTCCGTCTGGAAGCCCCCCAAGGATCGCTGGCCATCTGACGAACTCGAAGGTGTCAGGGCGCTGAAACTCCATCTGAACGTACGCCCAAGATCGAACCGCACGATGCAGATTTTGGGGTGGTCCATCTCCGCTAAGCCCGCCGGATGCCCAGATTTTTTGCGCCAACGCGGCAAGCTTACCAGGGGTGATCGACGGCCCAATTTCGTAGATCATTCGATCCTGTAAGGCCAATTTCGCTAGGGAAAGAATCAGCCAGGGGAGTGCGCGAACTTCCTTTTCGGGCGTCTCAAATCGCTGATGCAGGAGGATTAGCGCGGACTCTACGATCGAAGTGGCGTTGTATTTTCGAAGCTCGTTTCTTGCGGCCCTATACGTCGCTTCTGAATCCGTCATGAAGAGATATTCCCTGATTCACTGACCGCGGGTGTCTAGCACGCGGCTTTCTACGGTCAATTGATAGATCAGATCGATAAACGAGCTCATAGCCTGCTTGTCGGACTTCAGCAGGATGGTCGCCAGCTTCTGGTGTGAGGAGAGCGCTCGCACGACCGCATTCTGGACAGCTCCGGGCAGGTTGCCCTTCATGGCCTGGTCGCGGTCGTTGTTCGCGATCTGGGCCATCACCACCTCGTTTTCCTTGGTGATAGCGGTAACCTGATTCGCAAAGGCCATCTGGTCGCGTACGGGCGCAGCCTCCCCAAAGAGCTTGTTCAGCCGATCGATGATCTCCTGCAAGTACCTGGCGTCGTCCGGGTCGCCTTCGCTGCGACCAGCCGCGATCGGCAGGAGCAGCGGCTTGTCTTCTCCCGAGCTACCGCCCGTCGGCGACGGCGCCGCACCGCCTGTCACGGCCTTGATCTCGAAGCCCGTCAGCACCAGAGCCTTCAGGTCGATATTTTCGGGGGCCTCGCCATCCAGGCGCTTTTGCAGGAGCTTCGCGAAGGCTGCGTAGTTCTCGAGCTCTGGATCTCCCAGGTCTCCCAGTTGGGCGATGTAGGTGTAAGTCCGGCAGAAGCGCCCCAGCCCGCGTTTGAACGTCATGAGGTGAGCAACCTGCTGTGCGTACTCCCGGCGGTGATGGTCGGCCTCCTTGGCCCCATCCTGGTTGCCCGCTGCGTGGGCTTTCGCGTAGGCATCTTCCCAGGTATCGATCGCGCCGCGAAGGGTCTTCAACTTCTCGTTGAAAACTCGTGTGGGCCGCTCGGTTGCCGCGTACAAGGCCTTGTGCTGAGGCTCCTGCGCCCCCGCGATGTCGCTGATGGTCTTGAAGCGAGCCGCCTTGAATGCCTCGAGATCCTGCGCGTCGAAGATGCCCGCTGCTTCCAGCAGATCCCGCAGGTCATAGATGACGTTCGGGTCCTGCACGTCATCGACCTCGGCGCCTGCGTCGTAGAGGGCAAATGCCTCCCGAACAGCCTTGGGGTCGTTGACGAAGTCGATGATGAAGGTCGCGTCCTTGCCCGGAGCGATGCGGTTGAGTCGAGAGAAGGTTTGCACGATCTCGACCTCGTTGGCGATCTTCTTGTCGACGTACATGGCGACCAGCTTCGGCTGATCGAAGCCCGTCTGGAACTTGTCCGCCACGAGCATCAGGCGGTACTCCGGACGATCGAACGCCGCGCGCAAATCCTCGCCACCGATCTGCGGGTTCATGTTGGCCTCGGTGAATTCGGCGGCCTCATCGACGATGAAGGTGTCGCCGCCCAGGACATCATCTTGGGAGTGCATCACCTGCTTGCCGCTCACCGCCCCCGAGAAGGCGATCAGGCACCGAATCCCCAGGTGTTCAGGGTGCTTGGAGAGATAGGCGTCGAAAGCCTTCTTGTAGCGAACAACGGCGGGACGGGAACTGGTCACGACCATCGCCTTGGCCTTGCCGTCCAGCAGATGCATCACGTTGCGGCTGAAGTGCTCCACGATGAACTGCACCTTCTGAATGACGTTCGTCGGATGCAATGTCGTCCACTGCGCCAGAGCCTTTCTCGCACGCTTGTTGCTGACACGCTTGTTGTCCTCGATCTTCTTCGCCAGGTTGTAGGCGGTCTTGTAGGGGGTGTACCCCTGCAGCACATCGAGGATGAAGCCTTCCTCAATGGCCTGGCGCATCGTGTACCGGTGAAACGGGAGCGGCGGATTGTCCTGCGAGGCGGGCTTGGTGGGGTCTGCCGGCCGCCCGAAGAGCATCAGTGTGGAATGCTTGGGCGTCGCCGTGAACGCGAAATTGCTGATGTTGCTGGGGCGCACACGAGACTTCTGCATGAGCTCGAGGAGCTCGTCCACGGTGAGCTTGTCCATACCGCCTTGCTTGCTCATGCCAAGCGCTGCCTGCAGCTTGCTGGCGGTGGTTCCCGTCTGCGATGTGTGCGCCTCGTCGATGATCACCGCGAAGCTCTTTCCCCGAAGCTTCTCCTCCGTCACGAGCACCTCCATCGCGTACGGGAAGGTCTGGATCGTCACGACGATGATCGGAACACCGGTGAGCAATGCCTCGGTGAGCTGTTTGCTCTTGGACTGCTTCGACTTGGATCGATCGATGGCAGCAATCACACCGAACTGATGATCGATTTGCTTGATGGCGTCTTGCAGCTGGCTGTCAAGCACGGTGCGGTCGGTGACGATCACCACGCTGTTGAAGACCGGATCCCCGTTGTCCCGTCGCAGCTTGATGAGGTCGTGGGCCGTCCACGAGATCGTGCTGGTCTTGCCAGATCCTGCGCTGTGGTCGCAGAGGTACTGCATGCCAGCTCCGTTGGCCCGGGCGTCCTCGATCATCGCGTTGACCGCAGCCCACTGGTGGTAGCGAGGAAACATCAAGGTCTCCCGCTTCGTCCAGTTGCCCTTGAGGTCGACCACATCGCGCTTTTCCATGTAGACGAAGCTGTGGAAGATGCGCAACCAGGCATCGCGCTGGCAGATCTGCTCCCAGAAGTAGGCCACCGGGTACTCGCCATCGGCCCGCGGCGGGTTGCCGGCATGGCCGTTATTCCCTTGGTTGAAGGGCAGGAAAAAGGTGTTGTCCCCGCTGAGCTTGGTAGTCATCTGGATGTCCGAGTCGGACATCGCGAAGTGCACGACTGCGCCGCGCTTGAAGGTCAGCAGCGGCTCCTGGCGCTTGGTCACAGGATCGAACGGCACGCGGTCCTTTCGGTACTGGGCCATAGCGGCCTCAGCAGACTGCGTGAAATCGGTCTTGAGCTCGACGGTGGCCACCGGGATTCCGTTGATGAACAGCACCAGGTCGATCGCCAGCTCGCGTGTGGGGTGGTACTTCAGCTGGGGCACCACCCGGAGGATGTTGGCGGCGTAGCGCTTGAGTACATCGACGTTGCGCTTGTCCTCGGGAGCCGTCTCTGAGAGGTCAATCTGGCCGCATCCCGCCACTGAGATGCCGCGCCGCAGGACGTGCATGGTGCCCTTCTTGGGGTCAGCCAGCGCCTTCTCCAGCTGCTTCATCAGGTGCTCACAAGCCTTGTCGCCGTAGTCGTTCACCAGCTTGGCCCAGACCTTCGGCTGGGAGGCTTGTACCCATGCTTGCAGGTCTTCGGGGTACAGCGCCCGCTCCGTGTCGTACTGGTCGGTGTGGCCAACCTTCCAACCCTGTCCCTCAAGCTTGGCGACGACGTAGCTCTCGAAGTGCTTTTCCTGGTGCGCGGTGTCGGTCATGCCAAGTCCTTGGAGTTGTTGCTCTGGGCCTGGAACAGTGCGTTGATCGCATCAATAACCATGTGCACGAACGGGATGGCGAGAGCTTGGTTAAGCACTTCCCGGCTTTCCTTCCCGTGTGCGAAGCCATTTCTTGACCCACTGACGAAACCGGGCAAGCTGATGTACTCATGCCCGCTGCCGCGCAGCATGTTTCGACGTGACGCTTCTTTCAGCATCGTGTCAAGGTTGTCGCGGCACTCCTCGCTCTTGCCGAGAGCACGTCTCAGGGACGCCTCCAGCGCGATTTGCGCGTAGTGGACGGCAGCGGTGGTGAAGTCAAAGACGTAGGTGCTGTACAGCAGGAGATCCTTCGCCAGCTCGATGTTCTGGCGAACATGCTCGGGAACGTGCTCGATGCATGCCATCGAAGACAGCGTGTGGTGAAGTTCAGCAACGGCCGCACGCTCGTACGCACCCTCCGACTTGCCAAAAACCAGCGGACCAATGCGTACATCGAGCGATGCAGTGTCGGGCGCAAAAACTTGATCAAGCGCCTTCACGCCGCCTCCCGAAGGTCGATTTGGCCGGTCACGGCAGCGGTAATAAAGGCGGAGCGGCGCTCTTTGAGAAGGTCGATGCTGCGCTGAGTTTTGGCGATCAGGGCGTCGATGCGGGAGGTTTGACGGTCAAGAAAATTGACAATCCCGAACTGCTCCTCCGGCGGAGGGCATACAACCATCAATTCACCTTGATCACCCTCAGAAAATGACGGGACTGCGCCGGGTTTCGCATGCAATGAAAAATCAATCGAAGACAAGAGGTAGAAGCAGTAAGTCGTTGATGCCATCGATGCATTAGGGGTAAAACCTGTCATATTGTTATCGAGGCAACATGCTGAACGAATTACTCGCCTTCTATTCAATGATAGCGCGGCCCCGATTTTTGCCCAGGCCAACGCTCCAGGCTTGAAGATTGCCGCACCCAGACTAGAAGCGTCTTCCTTGCTAATTGAGTGGCGCGTTTCCCCAAGATTTATCCCATCGACTGATTTACCTAGGTCGCCAACTTTGTAAAATGGAAACTCTTTTCCCTCCATGCCTTGCATGGAGGGTGGAAAACCGCTCCCACCTTTTAGGTTGCCCATCCGCTTCAGCGCTACAACCTTCCACCCCTCCGGCACCTCCCCGAGCCACTCCACGCCTGAGTTTTTCATTTTGACGGTTGGATCGAGCCCCTTCGTGACGGCCTGCGTGATCAGCGCCTGACGCTTCTCCTGGAGCAGTTCGATGAAGCGGGTCTTCTTGGCGATCAGGGCGTCGATGCGGGCGGTTTCCCGGTCGAGGTAATTGACTATGGCCAGACGCTCTGTCGGCGGAGGAAGCGGGACGCGCAAGGACCGCAGGGCTTCGGTGGATAGTTCCTGGAATGTGGTTCCGTTGCCACGCGAACGCAGTTCGCTTCGCGCCGCAACCAGCAGCGAGGCCAGAAATCTTGCGGGCATGTCGGTCGCTGGTACGAGCGTTCGACATCCTTGGTTGATGGTCGATGGGATGGTTGTGACGCCGATGCTGCCAATCGGTGCGCGCGTGCTGAGAATCACGCTTCCAGGCGGGGCGAGCCTCACGGCACAACTATCGAACCCCTGCTGGGAGATGAAGCGACGTGGCGCCCCCAGTTCCGTTGCAGCCTCGTTATCGAGGTCCGCAGGTGTGTACCAGGCAATCTCCCCATCCCAGTACTCAGGCTTCCCGCTCTCGGGAGTGGTGCCGTTCAGCGTCTCCGCAATGGCTTTTATCGGGGCCGTGCTCCAATGCTCCGGCACCGTCCCAATCCATTCGACGCCGGAGTCCTTGTACGCAGCGTAGGGCGCGTAGTGGCTCATTCCGTCACCTCGCCCAGCAGCGCCGCGATCTCGCCCTCCACCTGCTTGAGTTCCGCGTCGATCTCTTCGAGTTTGCGCGGCGCCTTGTACTCGTAGAAGAAACGATTGAAGTTGATCTCGAAGCCGACACGGCCGACCTGGAGATCTTTCTCATCGCGGAAGTCCGGGTCGATGTAGGCATCCGGGACGTGCGGCGTCACTTCCGAAGCAAGGTACTCATTCACGTCCTGCGTGAGCGGGACGTTTTCGTAGTCGGTCAGGTCGGGGTCAGGAACCACATCGCCTTGCGCGTTGCGCACAGGATCCCCGTTTGGATCTCGCACGCCAAAGGCTTCGAGCATGGCCTTCACGAGCGCTTTGCTGACCTTGCCGACCTTCGGGGCGGTCTTGGCCGCCTCCTGGGCAAATGCCTCGACCCACGAGTAGGCCTTGGCCTGATTCATGTGGCGAGCCAGCAAGGCCTCCCATGCGTCTTGCTGCTCTTCTGACAGCTTGGCCCAAGCCTTGTCCTCCCGAAGCTTCTGGAGGGTCTGCTCGTTCACCTGCAAGGCCATGCGCAGGGGGCGCAGCACGCGGATACGTCGGTAGCCGAAGGTGCGATAGTCCACCATGCGGCTGCAACCCGAGTCCTGCTCGCTCGCGTAGATCTGGACGATCCAGTCGCGCTGGTAATCCGTGATGATCCGCCGCTTGTTGCCCTCGTTCTTGATCGGCTCCCACATGCTGGTGGCGTCGATCAGCTGGACTTTTCCTTGGCGGCGAGGGATCTTCTTGTTGGAGAGAATCCACAAGTACGTCCCGATCCCGGTGCGGAAGAAGATCTCCGTGGGCAGGGCCACGATGGCCTCCACGAGATCGTTTTCCAGCAGCCAGCGGCGGATTTCCGATTCGCCAGATCCGGCGCCGCCGTTGAACAGCGGTGATCCCGACAGGACGATGGCGCCACGCCCACCCCCTTTCTCCGGCCGCTCCAACTTGCTGGCCAGGTGCATCAGGAAGAGCATCGAGCCGTCATTGATGCGGGGCAGACCGGGCCCGAAGCGGCCCTCGAAACCTCGTCTATGCTCAGCTTCGACCGCAGCCTGATCCTTTTCCCACTTTTTCCCGAACGGCGGGTTCGACAAGCAGTAGTGGAAGCGTTCCCCTGCGAAGGCATCCCTGGACAAGGTGCTGTACGGGCCGGCGATGTTTTTGGAAAGGTCGCGGCCGCGGTCGCTCTCCAGCGCCCGAAGCAGCATGCTGGTGACGGCAACTGCATGGGTCTCCGGCTCCAGTTCCTGGCCGTACGGCACCAGGACCGGAGGAACCTTGAAGCGGTTGCTGTACTCCGCGACATGGTTCATGGCATCGGACAAAAACCCGCCCGTGCCGCACGTCGGGTCGTACAGGGTGCGGATCAGTCCTGGGTTGGACTCGAACAGGGCGTCATCCGGGTCCAAGACGAGCGCGGTAGCCAGGTGGACCACATCGCGAGGCGTCATGAAGTCCTCGGCGCCCTCGTTGACCGCCGCTCCGAAGCGGCGAATCAGGTGCTCGTAGACGTTGCTCATCGCCCGATCGGGAACCGCATCGGGGTGCAGGTCGATGGCCGAGAAATTCTGGCAGATCTTGAACAAGATTCCTGCCTTGTCGAGCCGCAGAACCGTGTTGGTGAACTCAAACTGGTCGAAGATCACACGCGCGTTGTCCGAAAACTGCGCGACGTAGTCCTGCAGGTTCTGGCGGGTCTTGGTTCCCCCGAGCGTTGCCAGGGTGTACTCGGAGGTGTTGTAGAAGGGGTAGCCCGCCGTCTGCCGCAGGATCAAGTCGACATCGATGTCGCTGTCCTTGTGGAGGTGAAACGCATCTCGCACAGCCTGCCGCGTTGGCTCCAGCACGCACTCCAGGCGGCGTAGCAGCGTGAACGGGAGGATGACCTTGCCGAAGTCCGTGTGCTTGAAGTCCCCCCAGAGGTCTTCGGCGTTTTTCCAGATAAAGTCCGCCAACGTGGCGGTGGATCCGTTGATGACTGCCATCTTCTTTATGAGTCGTTTTGGTTGCTATCAGGTCTAGGGCGAGTGCCCATGCCTCTACAGGAGGCGGGCGCCGTTCGAAGTCGTGCCACTCACAACTTCGTCATTCCGGCAGCGACGTCCCTGGTTCCACAGCTCTGCGCAGCGCCGCCTGGAAATCCATCCCGGCGTCCGCCATCTCTGCCATGAGCGTGGCAATGATGGCCAGGTGCGTCGGCACATCGCCCTTCGAGGCGTAGTTGGTGATCGAGTTGGGGGTCTGGCCAAGCAGCGCCGCGAAGGCTCGAACCGTCAGGCCAGCCTTTCCCAATTGACGCTTGAACTCTGTGTAGGTCATGGCGATCCAGTCTATCAGCGGGCCGCGCTGACAAACACAGCAGAATGTACTCAAAACACAGAATTTTTGTTGCTCCTTCGCAACCAGGGCCGTGTCCCTTGTTGACGCACATAATTTCATGTGCCTACCATCGAACACATAGAAGTGTGTGAACGACGATGGCGCAGCATTTCTGGCTACACAGTAAGTCCGTCTCATTGACGGGGGCGAACATCGCGAACTTCAGCGACGAGGAGGCTCGCTACTTCCTGGCGCGTATGCGATGGGGCGACGATGGCACGCAGGTCTGCCCCAAGTGCGGTGTCGTCGACCGGCACCACGACATCAAGAGCCGATGCCAGTGGTCCTGCAAGCATTGCGGCAGGCGGTTTTCGGTGACCACCGGGACGCCGTTTGCCGATTTCAAGATCGGCTACCCGCGCCTGCTGCTCGCGATCTTCGCCTTCGTGGTGAACCAGAAGGGGATTGCGGCGCTGGCCCTGCGCCGGCTGATCGGCGGCCAGTACCGGACCAGCTACACCCTGCTGCAGAAAATCCGCGAGGCCGTCATGCTCACGATGCCGCGAGAGCCGCTCTCCGGCGTCGTCGAAGTCGACGGCGGGCACTTCGCCGGCAAGCGCCGCAAGGGTCGCAAGCTCAAAGAGGAAAAGGGCCCGGCCGAGATCCCGATGAAGTATCGCAAGCCCCAGCACCGCACCAAGGTGTCGAACTCGGCCTTCCCCCACCATCCGAACCGTCGCATCGTCCTGGTGCTGCGCGAAGTCTTCCCCGCCGGCGCAGGCAAGGGGGCGGCGCGCACACGCGTGGCGGTCATCCGAAACGAGAACACCGCGGACATCGAGGCGCTGGTCAAGCGCTATGTCGCCAAGCGATCAACCATCCGATCAGACGAGCTGCCGGCCTACGGCAACCTCAAGCTGCTGGGCTACTTCCACGAAAGCGTGAACCACTCGGTGGAATTCTCCACCGACGACGGCGTGAACCAGAACCAGGCCGAGAGCTACTTCAGCCGCTTGCGGCGGGCCTTCATCGGCGTCTATCACAAGATCACGCCGCGCTACATGCTGGACTACGCCAGCGAGATGGCCTGGCGGGAGGACGTTCGACGGCGAGATACCTTGACCCAGATGGGCCTGCTGTTCCGGCGCGTCTGCGAGTCCGGCCTCTCGACCGACTGGCTCAACTACTGCCGCGGTAACAAGCGCCTCTCCGAGCTGCTGTTCGTGGCCGAGGCGGCCAGCGCGTAGCAAGACCAGGAAACATCCTCATGGCCAACCACATCAGCCTGCGACTGGGCAGACTCATCCGCCAGCGCTCCTACCTCTCCGGCGAGGTCGTTCGCGCGCATCAGCGCGTCATGGATCTCACCGAGGAGGTGGCCGCGGCGCGTGCCAGGTTGCACCAGGCTCGTCAGGAGCTGGAGAACCTTCAGCAGTGGCGCGCGGACCTGGACAAGACCATCCGGAAAGAGGCCCCGTCCATCGATCCCAGCTACATCCAGACCGTGCAGGAGACGCCTCGGAAGACCACGCGCGAGCACGGCGCGTTGATTGAAACCGTGGTGGCCTACTTGCGCGCGTCCTCGAACGGAGTGACCACGTACGAGGTGGCCCGGTGCATCGCGCCGCAGTTCGGGCTCCCATGGGAGACGTCGGCGGAGCAGAGCGAGACGGTCAGTCGAGTGCGCCGGATTTTCAACAACCTGAAGAAGCGCGGTGCGCTCAAGAGGTTGCCCTCGACCCAACGACACAAAGGGCAGGAACTGGGGCTGTGGGTCTGGATCGCGGACGGCAACGAGTCATTGCCTACGCAGTCACCCACCGCCACCGGCCAATGCTCTGACCCGTCGTAGGGTCGGTGTCCTGCCCAATTTGCTCAACCGCGCCGCGCGCTGCAAGCCCCCTGAGGGCCTTGCCGATTTTCCGCCGAGCCTTTCGGCGGCAGTCCGCTGTCGATTGATCCATGGGGAACACGAGCCAGAGCTGAGCGCCAAGCTCTTTGGCGTTGATGCCTGCGGCTCCAGCTTCTTGCAGCACTTCGACCAACGTGTCGACAAAGGCCCCGTGCGGAGCACTTTGCCTACGCGGCGTCCGTCTCCGGGGGTGGACGTCGTTCGGATCAATGCCAGGCACCAGCGCCACGATCTGCGCGTCCAGCTCGGCAATTTTCGCCCTCGCGACCTCCAAACCCTCGCGCGCCGCCTGAAGCTCCGCGGAACGATCTGACACGGCTTTCTCGAGGATGGGAAGTTCCCCCGACAGGTAGGAACGTTCCCGGATCAATCGAAGCAATTTGGTGCCGACTTGCCGTGCCATTCGGGGATTAGATCATCGCTGCCGACCCGCCAGGCCCCAATGTGCATCAGAGACATAATGGCGGTTCTCGGGGGTGTTAATAAGCAGATGACCAAGACTGGGCCAGCCTGCACAAAAACTGGGCAAAACTGAGCCGCAGAGGTTGCTATGCATGGGTATCTTCCTGCCCATGAGCTACCGACTTGACCACCGCCGCACCCCAGCTTCTTGTCCAGCGCACGCCGCCTGCCTTCCGGTGGCTTCTCAACGAGCGCGCCATGTTGGCTGGTGAGGTGCTCAGGCGCCGCGAGCACATCGGCCGCCTGGAGGATGAGATTGCAGCCCTTGAAGCCCAGATGGCTGCGCTGGACCAGACCATGCAGCTCGCCGACAGCCGGGTCGACCCGACCTCAGCTGGTGTGGTCCGCGCAACAAGCGGGCGCTACCACGGACTCGGTTCGCTAACCACCTACGTCCGCGACCAAATCGTTGCTGCGGGCGATGCTGGCATCGACACCCTGACTCTGTGCCTGAGAGCCATGTTGCACTTCGAGCTCCCCGCCGAATCGAAGGCAGACTTTCTCAAGTTTCGGGCAGTTAGCATCGCGGACGCCCTGCGGCGCCTGGCCCGGCGTGGCGTCATCGAGCACGCGCCTCGTCCCGCAGGGGGAACTGCTCCTGCGGTCTGGTTCGTCAAGCGCGACGAAACTCTCGAGCAGTTAGCCAGCCGCACCCGGACGCCATGACTCGGACCCGAACGGCTCCCGAGGTGAAGTGGGTTGCCAACGAAATGGCGGCAGTGCGCGGAGAGCTGGAGCGCATCGAGAAGAGCATGGCGCGTCTTGTCCAGCTTCGCTCCAAGTTGCAAGAGGACCTGGCAGCGCTGGAGCACGTGGCTGAGCAGTTGGCCACCGTTCCTCCCGCAGCCAGGGACCTCAGCGTCCGAACCCATGGCCGATACGGCACACGTGGAGCACTGCGTAATTGGTTGCGCCAGGTTCTGCAGCAGGCGTATCCCCGAGCTTTGGACTCGTTGTCGCTTACCGAGCAGGCCATCGCGGTCTTCGGGCTGCAATTCACCTCTACGCGGGAGCGCTATCGCTTCACGACCGATATCCTCGGGTCGGCGCTGCGCAAGCTGGTCGAGTACGGCGAGGTAGAACGTGTCCACGACGTAAGCCGCCCATCCAACCGCATAGGGGCCTGGCGCTGGAAGATGCCGGACTGCAACCTGGACGAGCTCCGCCAGCGCCACGCAACGAGGTGACTCCGATGGCGCTGACCATGACGCGTACGCGCACGCAAACGGCGTTGACCAAGCTGGCACAGTTGCTGGCCGACGTGAATGGCGAGTTGCATTTCATCGCTGAAATCGTCGAGAGCCCCCTGGTGAAGCTAGAGGCTGTGGACCTGCACCGTCTGCAACGACAACGCGAGCAGCTCGAGAAGAGCCGCGTCGCTTTGCGTGTCACGCTGCGGCAGTTCGACCCGAACATTGACCCCGAGGACATCGGCCGAGCAACAGAATGGCTGCGAACTCGCTCGAAGGTTCCACGCTCCCGCCAGCGCGTCTATCTCTCGATATTGCGGCAAGCCGAGGGGGCCCACGATACGCCGACCGGTTGAGCGGTCAGCGTGGCGGCTTTGGCTTCCACCCCTTCGGCCGCCCCCGTCCAGCTGCGGGCCGTTCCCCGTCGATGAGCTGCTCCGTGTCCCGGTGCTTGCCGTGCGTGTAGCCGCGCCACCAGGACGACATCCCGACACCAAGTGCAAAGCTCAGCAAGTTCCGCAGCTTCTTGCTGGTGGAGAGCCTTCGGCAGTCCTCCCGCCACGCCCCTTCCGCGGCATAGCTGTGCAGGTACTTGCCGCTCGGGTTGAGGTAGACGCCCTCGACCAAGCGCCGCATGCGCGCATTGAAGCTTTCGGCAAGGTTGTTGCTGGTGCCCTTGCGGTCGCTGTACCCCTTCGAGTGGTTGACCGTACGGTGCTCGCGGAACAATCTGGAAAATGCAGCGTACGCAGGGTCCTCGTCGCTCAGGATGGTGGACTCGGCCGAGGCGAATCGCTGGGCCATCGTTCGCACCGTACTTGCTGACTCGGTGATGGCGACTGCGACGCG
>JAJZWA010000061.1 GCA_021846965.1 Pseudomonadota bacterium
ATGCGCCAGCCGTCGACGTCGGGCAGCATCACGTCGAGCACGATCAACTCGTGGTCGCCGGTCATCGCCAGGTGGTGTCCGTCCAGACCGTTGCGCGCGAGATCGACGACGAAGCCGGCCTCGCTCAGACCCTGGCGCAGGTAGTCGGCCGTCTTGGCCTCGTCTTCGATCACGAGCAGTTTCATCACCGTACCGTCCTTACCCACACTCTAGCCAGTGCATGCTTGCGCAGGCATGACTACAAGATGACATCAATGTAATCGACGGGTCATCCGGGGGACAGGCCCCGGATACTAATGTAGGTATCAAGCATTCGGTGGTAGCGCGCAAGGCGACTCGCCGCGACCGTCGGACGCGAACCGACCGATAGGAGAACGACATGATGTGGTACGGACAACCCGGTGGATGGGGATGGGGCAACGGGATGATGGGCGGCTTCGGATGGGTCTTCATGCTGCTGTTGGTCATCGTGGTCGTGACGCTCGTGGTGGGACTGTTGCGCGACGTGTTCGTCGGCATGCGTGGGCATCACGCCACGCCGAAGGTCCCGGGGTCCTCGGCACGAGCCATCCTGGACGAGCGTTATGCGCGAGGCGAGATCGACGCCGACGAGTACAAGCGCCGGCGCGCGGATCTGGACCTGCGTTGAATCGGACTTTCTGTTCGTAAAGGAGCGAATCATGATCAAGTGCAACAAGCGTCTGGCCCTCGGCCTGGTGGCAGCGCCCGTGATGATCATCGGCGCGGCCGCGCTTCCTGTCCTGGCGGCGGGCACGGCCAGTGCGCCTGCGACGACGGCCCAGTCCGACGCCTACGGCCCGGGCTACGGCTATGACATGGGCCCGGGCATGATGGGCGGCTACGGACCGGGCTACGCGGGCGGTGCCTGGCAGCGTGGAGCCGTAGGTGCGCGCCCGCGGGGATGGGCACATGGAGGCTACGGCGGCTACGGCGGCTTTGGCCCGAGGATGATGGGAGGCTACGGCGGCTATGGCGGCTTCGGCCCTGGGATGATGGGAGGCTACGGCGGCTATGGCACCGGCATGATGGGAGGCTACGGGGGCTATGGCGGCTTCGGTCCGGGAATGATGGCGGGCTATGGCGGCTTCGGCCCCGGGATGATGGGAGGCTACGGGGGCTACAGTCCCGGCATGATGGGCGGCTTCGGCGGCTACGGGGGGTGGGGCGTGAATCCCCAACTCAGTGACGCGCAGCGCACGAAGGTCGTGGGTATCGAGAAGGCCTTGTTCGACAAGCAGTGGCCACTGATGCAGTCCATGCAGAAGGTCATGTTCGAGTCCTGGGGCCAGGCCGCCGACGGCAAGCTCGATGTCGACGCGATCATGAAGCGCGCCACGGCGCTGTCGCAAGTGCGCCTGCAGATGCTGCGCAACCGCCTCGAGGCGGCCGAACAGATCGATGCGGTGCTGACGCCGCAGCAGCGCGACAGCATCGGCGACGCGCCGTGAGTCCGCTCCCGCCGGGGCGGCCCGCGCGGGGACGAACCCCCCGCTTGCTGGCCCGGCGGAAGCCGTTCGAGCGCGGGAGCCCCTCGGGGCGTGCGATGGAACTCGCCAAACTGGAGCATGGAATGAAACCGACGATCAGGCGCTGCGCGTGCGGCGCCTTCGTGATGGCGGCCCTGCTGGCCGCGGTCTGGGGCACCAGCGCCCAGGCGCAAATGGCCGCGGGAGGCTACGGAGCCTACGGAGCTTACGGAGCTTACGGCGGCATGATGGGGGAAGGCATGATGGGCGGCGGCATGATGAGTTTCGCCCAGTCCGACCGGCCCGTCGAGCCCGGCTGGGGCGGGGCGGTGCTGGATTACGCGCAGGTGCGTGACTTTCTTGCCCGCAGCGCGCAGGGCGCCCGGGTGGATGCCCGCGCGAACACTGTGACCTACAGCGGCCGTGACGTGCGCATCGCGATGGTCGCGGTGCAGCCCGGTCACCCGGACCAGACCTTCGAGGTGGCCGGATTGACCAACCCGACGCTGGTGGTTCCTCGCGGTGCCACCGTGCGCATCGACCTCGTCAACATGGACTATGGCCGCAACATGGAGCACGGGTTGATCATTACCCCCGTTCCGCCGCCTTATCCCTATATGTCCATGATGGCGACCGGACCGGGGCTGGTCCAACTCGAGCCGTTGCTGCCGTGGCGCAGCGCCAGCCGCTTGCAGGCTGCAAGCTACGCGGAGCTTTCCACCAGCTTCGTCGCCGGGGAACCGGGAACGTACTGGTACGTGTGTCCGACACCGGAGCATGCCGAGAAGGGCATGGTTGGTCGCTTCATCGTCCGATGATGCCCGCGAGCGGCCTGCCCGGCTGCGGTATCGTAGGTGCCGCGCAAACCTGACGGAATTGTCATCGCGCGGTCATCAACGTGTCGGGAACCGAGCGCGATCATGTCTGGAAACGCAGGCGCAGCGCGCCTGTCCGCATCCCTCATTCGCCCGGAGATCGATGACCATGCAAGCCTCACGAAGCCTTTCCCTCGTCTCGGTACGCCGTGGCGCTGCGACGCTGGCTCTGGCTGGCGTCGTGGGCGCAGCGCTGTTCTGGGTGTCCCAAGCTCACGCCACGCAGTTCGCGGCGCCCGATGAACCTCGCATTCCTGCCGGCGCGACGATACGAAGCTGGGCCGACAATGGTCAAGGGGGCTGGTCCCTGCTGCAGATCATCGGCGGCATCCAGCTGCCGCGCGGAGCGACGTTGCGCGGGACCGTGACCAGCGACACGAACTGCGCACCCGACGCTCGGGGCCTGAGCCATTGCCACAACGGTATCGATCTCGACAACGGCGCGCGCATCCTGGTGCTTCATACCCACGCGATGATGCAGCATCCTTGCCTGGAACCGGGGCAGAGAGTTACCGTTACGGGCCTTTCAGGCAACTGGATCATGGCGCGCGCGGCAGCGGCGTAGCCGCTGCGCGGTGCCCTCGCGGGGTCACCGGCCGCCCGGCGGCCACGGTTACCTCGCGCTGGCCTGCCGCGCGTGGACCCGGCCCACGGGCTCATCGACGGCTTGCAGGAAACGTTCGTCGGTCGCGGTCTGCGCAAGATCGCCTGAGACCTCGCAGCTTCGTTGCACGGCCATGGTTGGAACACCGTCGATGCCATGGTCCTTCATCACCTGCGAGGCGCGTCGGGCCTGCATGGCCACGCCGAAGGCGTTGAAGGTCGCGAGGAAGGTCTGCCCAGGCCGGTTGCGAGGCCGCGGGCCCTCGAACATGACAGGATCGTCATCGCCCGGTCATGTGCCCGATGGAAATCAATGCCTAGACTGTAGATGATCAGCCAATGAGTCGAGGCTCCGGGTGAGCCTGCGATCGCGGACCCCGCGCCGCCTGGATGCGCGAGGGTCGACGCGATCCCGATCAGGAGGGAACACGATGGACGACCGAACGTACGAGCAGCCGACGAAGCAAGCGCATGCGGTCTCTCATGGACGCGAACGTGCTCATGCGCAACAACATGGGAGCGGGCATGATGACGCGGCATCGATGCACGCCGCGCATGCCGCTGGCGCGCCCGGCGCGCGCTATACGTGCCCGATGCACCCCGAGGTCGTCAGCGATGCTCCGGGTAGCTGTCCCAAGTGCGGCATGGCGCTGGAGCCCGTGATGCCGGCGGCACCGGCGTCGCGCACGCAGTGGGTGTGCCCGATGCACCCGGAGATCGTGCGCGATGCGCCGGGTTCCTGCCCGAAGTGCGGCATGGCGCTGGAGCCGCGCAGCGTGACCGCGGAGCCGGAGCGCAACCCGGAACTGGAGTCGATGACCCGGCGCTTCTGGGCCAGCCTCGTGCTTTCCATCCCCGTACTGGTGCTGGCGATGGGCCGCGACGTTCCCCGCCTCGCGGCCACGCTCGGGTTGCATCAGGTGGGATGGTCGTGGGCCGAGGTCGCGCTGGCGTCGCCGGTGGTGCTGTGGGGCGGCCGGCCGTTCTTCGTCAAGGGCTGGGATTCGCTGCGCACGCGCAACCTGAACATGTTCACGCTGATCGCCCTCGGTGTCGGCGTGGCCTATCTGTACAGCATGGTGGCGCAACTGGCGCCGCAGATCTTTCCTCCGGCGTTCCGCGATCCGGCCACCGGTGCGGTGGACGTGTACTTCGAGGCGGCCGCGGTGATCGTGACCCTGGTTCTGCTGGGTCAGGTGCTGGAGCTGCGCGCGCGCAGCAATACCAATGCGGCGATCCGGACGCTGCTGGGCATGGCGCCGAAGATGGCGCGGCGCATCGCGGCCGACGGCTCGGAAGCGGACGTGCCGCTCGAGCAGGTGCGGGTGGGCGATCGGCTGCGCGTGCGCCCCGGCGAGAAGATCCCGGTGGACGGCGTGGTGGTGGAAGGCGCCTCGGCGGTGGACGAGTCGATGATCACCGGCGAGCCTATCCCGGCCGAGAAGTCGGGCGGCGACAAGGTGGTGGGCGCCACCGTCAACGGCAGCGGCTCGCTGATCATCGAGGCCCGACGCGTGGGTTCCGACACGCTGCTGGCGCAAATCGTGCAGATGGTGTCGGAGGCCTCGCGCAGCCGCGCGCCCATCCAGCGCCTGGCCGACGTCGCGGCGGCGTGGTTCGTGCCCATCGTGGTCGTGGTGGCGCTGCTGACCTTCGCGCTGTGGGCGTGGCTCGGCCCGGCGCCGTCCATGGCCTATGCCGTGATCAACGCGGTGGCCGTGCTGATCATCGCCTGCCCCTGCGCACTGGGCCTGGCCACCCCGATGTCCATCATGGTGGCCACGGGCAAGGGGGCAACTATGGGCGTGCTGTTCAAGAATGCCGAGGCCATCGAGACCCTGCGCAAGGTCGACACCCTGGTGGTGGACAAGACCGGCACCCTCACCGAAGGCAAGCCGCGCCTGCAGGAGGTGGTGCCGATGCAGGGCTGGGACGCCGACGAGGTGCTGCGCCTGGCGGCCAGCCTGGAGCAGGGCAGCGAGCACCCGCTGGCGGCGGCTATCGTGCAGGGCGCGCAGCAGCGCAAGCTCGCGCTGGAGGCTGCCGCGGACTTCCAGGCCGCGGTGGGCAAGGGCGTCAGCGGGCGCATCGGCGGGCGCGAGGTGTTGCTGGGCAACGCAGCGCTGCTGTCGGGGCACGGTATCGGCACCTCGGCGTTGGCCGCTCCGGCCGAGGTGCAGCGCACGCAGGGACGCACGGCCATGTTCCTGGCCGTCGACGGCCAGCCAGCCGGCCTGGTGGCGGTGGCCGACCCGGTCAAGGCCAGCACGCCGCAGGCGATTCGCGAATTGCACGACGACGGCTTGCGCATCGTGATGCTCACCGGAGACAACGAGACCACGGCGAAGGCCGTGGCCCGGGGCCTGGGCATCGACGACGTGATCGCGGGCGTGCTTCCCGACCAGAAAGCGCAGCACGTCAAGCGCCTGCAGGCCGAGGGGCGCTTCGTCGCGATGGCCGGCGACGGCATCAACGATGCGCCGGCGCTGGCCCAGGCACAGGTGGGCATCGCGATGGGCACCGGCACCGACGTCGCCATGGAAAGCGCCGGCGTAACGCTGATCCAGGGCGATCTGCGGGCCATCGCGCGCGCGCGCCACCTGAGCCGCGCCACGCTGACCAACATCCGCCAGAACCTATTCTTCGCCTTTGTCTACAACATTCTGGGCGTGCCGGTGGCGGCCGGTGTTCTGTACCCGTTCTTCGGCGTTTTGCTGTCGCCGGTGATCGCCGCCGCGGCGATGTCCTTCAGTTCGTTTTCGGTGGTAGCCAACGCGCTGCGCCTGCGCCGCGCGAAGGTGTAGGGCCGCGAGGGGCGAATCGGCAACATGCATGCGTCCATCCCGGCCCATACGAGGAGAGTGTCATGAGTTCCTACGTTTTCAGCGTCCAGAGCCCGAAGGGATTCGAGTCCACCGTGCAGGTCGTCACCGACGCGCTCAAGCAGGAGGGTTTCGGCGTGCTGACCACGATCGACGTGCAGGCCACGCTCAAGGCCAAGCTCGGCGTGGAGCAGCGCCCGTACGTGATTCTCGGAGCCTGCAACCCTCATTTCGCGCACCAGGCCCTGCAGGCCGACCCGGACATCGGCGCCTTGCTTCCCTGCAATGTGCTCGTGCGGGAGGAACCCGACGCAACGGTCCATGTCGTGTTCATGGATCCGCAGGCGGTGCTGGGCATGGTCGCCCGGCCGGAAATCGAGAACCTGGGTAGGGAGGTTCGTTCGAGGTTGCAGCGCGTGGCCGAGTCGCTGCGCGGCTGACACACACGGGCGATCGCTGGAGGCTCGGACCCTGGCTGAAGGGAGGTTGGTTCGAAATGTTCATGCTGTTCATCGTGGTGATCGTGCTGGGCTTGTGGATCCTGCGCAGCCAGTGGCCCGGGCAGGACAAGGGAGCGGAACATGGCGGCGCGGAACACAACGGCGCTCGTGACATCCTCGACCGCCGCTACGCCAGCGGAGAAATCGATGCCGACGAATACGCGCAAAGGCGTGCCACCCTCGGCCTGTGAGGTGCCGCGAATCGTGCGGCGAGCAGGCGCAGGGGCACGCAAGCTCCGCGGTGGCGGCGCCTGGAGATCCCCATGACTGTGCACATGCGCATCGCCCGGCTGATGGCCCTGCTGGCGCTGTGCCTCGCGTTCGCCGTTCCGGCGCTGGCGCGTGGGGGAGTGGGATTCCACAGCCGATCTTCGGGGTTTCATGCATGGCGCACTCCCGCGGCGGGCGAGCGCGGCTTGGCTGCTGGCTTTCGTCCGCGAACCGCCGAGCCGTCACCCCCGCGCTCTGCCACGGGCGGCTTCCGCGCTTCGACCACCCCGGAGCCATCCCCGTCTCCGCGCTCGGCGCTTTCGTCGGAGTTGGGGCGCTCTGCCGCAACCCGGCGAGCCCTGGCGGCGACGCAGCCGCCAGAGCCAGCCCGCTCGGCGCAGGAATTGCGTGGCCTTGCCGGCAGCGCAGGCGGGGCTGCGAACCTCGGCCGCCAAGGCTCGCTGATCGGCGGTCACGGCTGGGGGGGCGGGTTCTGGAGCAACTTCCTGATGTTCGAAGGGCTGCGCTCGCTGTTGGGCTGGAACAGCGCTCCGGTCGCAGCCACTCGAGCCGGGGCCGCGTTGCCCGGCACACGGCCGGCGAGCGTACCCGCGGCGGCGGCGTCCGCCAGCGCTGCATCGCAGTCGAGTTGGCTGCCATCCGTGTTGTTCGTGGTGGTCGTGGCTGCGTTCGTGGCGTTCGCCGTGCGTCGAACCCTGAGCGCCGCGAGGCGGCGCGACCGATCCAACTACCGATTGTGAGGTGCACGGATGCCCTGGATCTCGGCGCTTCGATACGCCAAAGCCCATTTAGCGCCCGCGTCGGGCGCCGAGGCGCAGGCAGACGCCGCGGCACCGCTGGGTGCGCGCATCGGCGCCCTCTTGCGCTATCAGCGGGCCCCGCTGATCCGTGCGCGTGCCGCGGGTTCGCTTTTCGATATGCCCGCGGAGGAGCAGGATGTGGTGCGCGCCATCAGCCATGTCCGCCTCGATCTGAGCGGATCGCTCTGGCGGCTGTTCACGCAAGTGGGGAACGTCCTGGACGACGATGACCGCTTCCTGCAGGTGCTCGTCGATCGCCAGGGCGGCATCGTGGAGGCGCTGACCTGCTCACGTCTCACGGGCTTCATTCCGTCCGCCTCGGATGTCGCGCTGTTTCGCGGCGACGGCGGCACGGGGCTCGGCGCACAAAGCTACTCCCTCTGGGCGGACCAACTGGTGTCCGCAGGGGTTCCGTCCGACGTCCTGTCGGCCGCGCTGGGCGAGCGCGACCGACTCGATTTCCTGCGCGACGTCGACCCGCAGGCTGAATTCGTGGCGCCGTTCGCCGGCACCGAGGTCCGCATCGACGATGCCGACGGCACGCGGGGTCAGTACGCCAGGGTCTGGTTCATGCCCTACGTGCGCAACCTGGCGGACGGCTCGCCCGAGTATTTGCTGATCCAGATGTCGGCGGTCGACAGCCGTGACGGCGATCCGTCACGGCGCGCCGTGCTGGTCGAGATGTGGATCGCGATCCCGATGGAAAAGGAACGGATCACGATCGAGTGATGCCGAGTATCTACGACACGCAAGTTGGAGGGAAACGATCATGGTGAACTTGTCCGGTTGGGGGCTGACGGCCCGTCTGGTTTCCAAGCATTTCGGCGCGCTCGGCGACACGGTGGCCAGGGCGATCGCGGGTTTCGATCCGGAAACCGCGACGCAGGCCGACCGGGATGCGCTGGCCGACAAGCTTCGCGCCGCTGCGCAGGAGCTGGCACAGGCGCGCGCGGACTTCGCCCGCGAGAGCGCCGACGTGGCGCGCATCCGCAAGCTGGTCGACGACGACACCGCCGCGGCGCAAGCCCTCGCGCAGCGGATGAAGGCAGCCGAGGATGCGAGCCAACGGGCAGATCTGGAGCGTCAGGTCAACATGCTGCTCGACGACGTCGAGGCCAACAGGGCGAAACTCGGCACCGAGAAGCAGCAGGTGGTCGATGCGGAGGCGTTTCGGGACGAAGTGCAGCAGATCGTGGATATGCTCGCGGGCCAGCTCGAGGCTTTCGATGACAAGGCGAGAAGCGCGCGCCAGCAACTCCAGCAGGCTCGGGCGGAAAAGGACTTGCAGGCCTTGCGCCTGAGCCAGCAGCAGACGCTCGAGGGTCTGCGGGGGCTTTCAGGCACAGGCACCGCGCTCGACGCGCTGACGCGAAAGGCGCAACAGATCTCCGCGAGTGCCGAGGGCGAAAAGATCGTCGCCGACATCGGGCGCAAGCCCGCGGATCGTGCCGCGGAACTGGACGCCATCCGCAAATCGGCGACGGGCTCGCAGCGCGAGGACACGCTCGCGCGCCTGGAACGGCTCTCGGGCAAAGACTGAAGCGCCCCTCGTAGGCGTTGAGCGACTGGGCGGCGCATGGCGCCGCGCCAGTCGGCCGCCGTGCGCCGGCGCTGGCAGCGTCCACGGCGATATCCCTTGCGTCGAGGCCGTCGCCAACGAACCCCGCCTCGTGCCCCTCGCGCTGGAGCCGGGCGACGTCCGCGGCCTTCCGGGCCGGCAGACCGCGGCCGCGACACGCTCGCACTGCCGTGACGAAGAGGAACGGCGCTCCGATCCCGCTCGAAGATGACAGCAACCTCACGTGGCGGTCATCGAACCGACAGCATCGCTTTCCTAGGCTGGTGTCGTGGGTCGGATGCGCGCATGGCGCAGATCCCGACCGAAGCGATCCCAGGCCAGCAGACATAGGTGTCATCTCATGAAAATCTCGAATATTTCAGGATCCTCGACCAAAGCGCGCGGCTTGACCGCGCATGGCGAGGCTTTCGATGCGGGTCGCCGTTCGCTGGTGCTGGCTTCTGCCACGCTGGCGGCCGCACCGCTGTTCCCGCGCGCCGCGCATGCGCAGGCGCCGGGCCGCATGGGCCCCATGATGGGCGCGCAG
Organism: Pseudomonadota bacterium; assembly: GCA_021846965.1. Lineage (GTDB taxonomy): Bacteria > Pseudomonadota > Gammaproteobacteria > Burkholderiales > Burkholderiaceae_C > Thiomonas_A. The sequence continues at coordinate 9,424 of JAJZWA010000061.1, forward strand.
GCAGGCACCGCAAAGCTCCCGGCGGCCCCCTTTCTGCGCTCCCTTCCGATTCCGCCGCAACTGCGCGGTGACAGGCGCGACGGCGTGCTGCACTTCGCGTTGAGCGCACAGGCGGGCGTCAGCGAACTGGTTGCCGGGGTGCGGACTCCGACCTGGGGTTACAACGGCTCCATGCTCGGTCCCGCCTTGGTCGTTCCACGCGCACAGCCGGTGCGCGTGGAGGTGCGCAATGGGCTTGCGCAGTCGACGACCTTGCATTGGCATGGCGCCATCGTGCCGGGGGCCGCCGACGGAGGCCCGCACAGCCCGATACAGGCGGAAGGGACGCAGCGGGTCGGTTTCACGCTCGACCAACCTGGCGCGACGTTGTGGTTCCATCCCCACCCCGACACGCGCACCGGTGCGCAGGCCTACGCGGGCCTGGCCGGGATGTTGCTGGTCGATGACGGTGTGGATCGCCGCCTCGGGCTTCCACATACCTGGGGCGTCGACGACATCCCGGTGATCGTGCAGGACCGCCGCATCGCGGCCGACGGCACGCTTCTCTACATGACCAGCATGCACGACCTGATGGGTATGAAGGGCGATCGCTTCCTGGTCAACGGGTGTGAGCAGCCCTATGCCGCGGTGCCGGCGCAACACGTCCGCCTGCGTCTGCTCAACGGCTCCAACGCCCGCATCTACAACTTCGCCTTCGACGACGGGCGAGCTTTCCAGGTCGTCGCCTCCGATGCCGGACTGCTGGCTCGCCCCGCGGCGACCCGGCGCCTGGTGCTCGCGCCGGGTGAGCGGACCGAGGTCGTCGTCGACCTGACCGGAGATCAGGGCAGGCAGCTGGTGCTGCAGAGCCGCTCCGCCGAGGTGGTCGATGCCCTCAATGGTTCGCCGATGGGCTCCGACGTCTGGGACCAGAGCACCATCGACTTGTTGCAGTTGCGCGTCGGCGCGCCCAGCGGGGCGAAATCCGGCGTTCCCGCGAAGCTGGTCGACATCGATCCACTTGCCGTCGCGGCGGCCAGGGTGCGGCGCTTCACGCTCCAGGGCATGCGCATGGGCTCGATGATGGGTGGGCCGCGCAACGTGGACCGCGGCGCGCCGATCGACTCGGGCCCGGGCGGCATGAGCCTCGGCGTGGGCGGCCAGAACCTGTTTTCGATCAACGATCAATTCATGCAAATGAACCGGATCAACCAGCGCGTTCGACTGGGCGACGTGGAGATCTGGGAACTGCGCAACGAGGCCCACATGGCGCACCCGATCCATGTGCATGGCGTGTCGTACCAGGTGTTGTCGCGCGATGGCGCGAGCCCGCCCGAGTGGGAACGCGGCCGCAAGGACACGGTGCTCGTGCGCCGCGGCGAGACGGTGCGCCTGGCCATGCGTTTCACGCAGCGGGCCGACGAGGCGCATCCCTACATGTACCACTGCCACATCCTCGAGCACGAGGGCAACGGAATGATGGGGCAGTTCACGGTGAGTTGAGGCCCGACGCGCGGTGTACGCGCCGGATCGACGATCGACGATCGACCAATCAAGGAGGCGATCATGAAATCCTCAGTGGCAATTCCGGCCGAATCCGCTCCTCTTGCGGTCGGCGCGTTCCGTCGCGCCCTACGCGCGTTGGGGCTTTACGGGGAAAATCCCGCGACCGTCTCGGCGACGTCGTCACGGGGCTTCGACATCCTTCGCATCGCAGTCGGGCTGGTCGTGCTTTACGACTCCTGGGCGGTGCTGACGTGGGAGCACAAGACCGAGATGGCGCGTTTCCTCGGGGTCGGCATGGGCAGCGCCTGGCTGGCCCTGCTGGTCGCCGGGGTTGCCTTCCTCGAATTGGCCATCGCGGCCAGCCTGCTTTCGGGCCGCGGGGTGCAGGTGACGGGGTGGCTCGGCGTGGTGTACGGGCTGTTCGTCTGGATCGCCATGGAACACGGCGGCGACTTCGGCAGGGACGCCACCGATCCGGGGGTCGGCCTGCCGTACGCCGTGCTGTTCCTGTTCGTCGTCGCCGCCGACCGGCTGCGCCGCGAGGGGGATGTGGCGCACAACGAAATCCTCGCCCTGGCCCGGGTCGCCTTCGGCCTGCTCTGGGCCTATGACGCGGTCCTCAAATTCCAACCCTACTTCCTCGGCCACTACCTCGACTATCTTGCAGCGGCGCAAAAGGACGTCGGCGCCGGCAGCTGGCGCGGCGCGTATGACGGGATGTGGATCGCCCTGAGCACGGCGCTCGGGCCGCGGACGGTGGCCTTCCTGGTGGGCGTGACGGAGGCCGCGGTCGCGGCGGCTCTGATTTCCGGGCGCGGCCTGCGCGTCTTCGGGCCGATCGGAATCGGGCTGGCCCTGGTGGTGTGGACGACCGCCGAGGAAATGGGCGGCCCTTTCAGCCTGGGAGTCGCGACCATGATGCCGATGGCCCTGCTGGGCACGGCCATCCTCTATGTGCTCGCGCTCGGCTACGTCTGGGCTCTGTACAACCCGCTGGACTGGATCCGCGGCGGCCGCAGGGCAAGTCGAATTCCCGCCGGCGACAACCGCGGCGTTTGACTTGCGGCTCAACCAAGGAGTACATCATGGGTGCCATCGGAAACGCAAGCCGTCGCAAGTCGACGCTGCGTCGCTCGAGCAGCATTGCGCACCGCCACGCATCGCGCGCCGGCACGTTGGCGGGGCGGGCACTGGTCGGCGTCGGGCTCGCCGCGGGGATCTGGGGCGCTGCGTACGCGCAGTCGTCCGGCGTGGCCCCACCAGCTGCCCCGGCCGGCCTGTGGCGGCGCGCCAACCTGCTGGGCGACATGGGCGGCCTGCGTCCTGCATTGCAAAGCCGCGGCATCACGCTCGGGCTGCAGGAAATCAGCGAGGTACTCGATCGCGATGCCGGCGGCAGCCGCGCGGGAGAGTACGAGGGCCTGACCACGCTCGACCTGGGGCTGGACGCGGGCAAGGCCTTCGGCTGGTCCGGCGGCAGCTTCAACCTCAGCGTGCTGCAGATCCACGCGAACACCCACGCCGCCGACGACCTGAACAACCTGGCCCATGTCTCAGGCATCGCCGCGAGCCGAACCACGCGGTTGTGGGAGCTGTGGTACGACCAGGCCTTCGCCGGTGGCACAGCCGATATCAAGGTCGGTCAGCAAAGCCTCGACCAGGAGTTCATCAGCAGCCAGTACGCAGCCACCTTCGTGAACACCATGATGGGCTGGCCCATGCTTCCGGCGGACGACCTGTACGGCGGCGGCCCGGCCTATCCGCTGTCGTCGCTCGGGGTTCGCCTGCGCGTGCAGGCATCTCCCGCATGGACCTTGCTTGGCGGCGTGTTCAACGACAACCCACCGGGTGGCGCCTTCAACGACGACTCGCAGACCCGCGGCGCGGAGGCCACCGGTACGCGCTTCAACCTCAATACCGGCGCGCTTTGGATCGCCGAGGTCCAGTACGCGGTCAACGCCTCGCCCGCCAAGGACTGCGCAAGCCTGAAGTGCGGCCTGCCGGGGACCTACAAGCTGGGCGCCTGGTACGCACCGCAAGGTTCCCGGACCAGCGCTACGACACCGACGGGGCGTCGCTGGCCGATCCGGCCAGCAGCGGCATCCCGCGCACGCACCGCGGCAACTACAGCATCTATGCCGTCGTCGACCAGATGGTGTGGCGGCAGGTGGGTGGGCCGCGCTCGGTCGAGGTGTTTCTCCGCGCCATGGGGGCCCCGTCCGATCGCAACCTCATGGACTACGCCGTCAGCAGTGGCGTGGTCGTGAAGGCGCCGCTTCCCGGGCGCGATGACGACGTGTTCGGCGTGGGATTCGGCTGGTCCAACGTCAGCAGCGATGCGAGTGACCTCGACCGCGACACGCAGGGCTTCAGCGGTCTGCCTGCGCCGGTGCGCACCGCCGGACGCTTTGTCGAGTTCACCTACCAGTACCAGGTTGCCCCATGGTGGCAGATCCAGCCCGATGTGCAGTACGTCGACAGCCCCAGTGGCGGCATGCCGGACCCGCTGGATCCGACGCGTTGGCTTGGCACCGAATGGATCGTCGGCATGCGCACGACCGTCAGTTTCTGATCACGCGCTGCGGGTCGCGGCGACCACGGATTGCGGAAATCTCATCTGCCGGTCATCGGCGGGACAGCCGCGGCCTTCTACGCTGAGGTGGTGAATCAGGGGCCCGCACCAAACGTGTCCCGCAGCGCGCACATCACTTGTTGAAGGAATGAACATGAATGACACGACATCGTTGGACAGCGCCATCGTCGCTGCGTTCGAGAACCACGACGACGCCGAGGCGGCGGTTCGGGCACTGGCCCAGAATGGCTTCGACATGACCCAGCTGAGCGTCGTCGGCCGGGGCCTCCATCCGGAGGAGCAAGTGGTGGGGTTCTATAACGCCGGCGACCGAATCCGCGTATGGGGCAAGAACGGCGCGTTCTGGGGCGGGCTGTGGGGCCTGTTCTTCGGCGGGCTGTTCGTCTCGGTGCCGATCATCGGACCCGTGACGGTGCTGGGCCATCTGGCGGCCATGGTGGCCGGCGCCATCGAAGTCGCCGCCGTGGCCGGTGGGCTCAGCGCCCTCGGTGCGGCCCTCTACAGCATCGGCATTCCGAAGGACAGCATCATCCAGTACGAGGAGATGGTCCGGAACGACGAGTTCCTGGTCGTCGCCCACGGCTCCGCCGCCCAGATCGCGCATGCACGCAACCTCCTGGAGGCCAAGGGCCCACGCCGGCTCGACGTGCACGAGAAGCTGCAGCCGCAACCCCTGGGCCATCCCTGAGCGAGTCCGGCGCGGGCAAGGCGGACGCGGTGTCGGTTGGAGGCTGCAATGTCGTGGTGGCGGAAGATGGGGTTGCCGGCTCGTTTCAGAGCCGGGCGGATCGGCATGCCCGTGGGGAGCCGGCGATGATGGGCGATGCGCTACATCGGCGCGACGAGGTGCTGACCATCGTCGGCGCGGGGCCGGCCGGTCTGAGTTGCGCCATCGCCCTGGCCCGGGCCGGCAGGGCTGTGGTGGTTCGCGAGCGCCAGCCTGGGGTGGGACACCGCTTCCACGGCGACTTCCAGGGCATTGAGAACTGGAGCGACGAGGTCGACGTGCTCGATGAAATGGAGCAAGCCGGATTGCGCACAGATTTCGACCACCAGGGCTTCGCGTCGGGCACGGCCTTCGATTCTCGCGGGCGCGCCCATGTCCTGCGCGGCTCCCGAGCGCTGTTCTACCTGGTGCGCCGAGGGCCCCAGTCCGGCACCCTCGATCACGCCTTGTTGTGCCAGGCGGTGCAGGCCGGGGTGGAGGTCCGCTTCCGGGATAACGTGCGCAGCGTCGACGACCCAGGGGTGCTCGCAGCGGGGCCGCGGGTGGCGGACGTCATCGCCGCCGGCTATGTGTTCGACACCGACATGCCTGACGGGGCCTGGCTGGCGCTCGACGACCGCCTGGCCCCGCAGGGCCATGCCTACCTGCTGGTGCACCGCGGGCGCGGTACGGTGGCGAGTTGCATGTTCAGCGGGTTCAAGGAGCAGGCCCACCACGTCGCGGCCACCGTGGACTTCTTGATCGCCCACGCCGGACTCGTGATGCGCGATGCGCCCCCCTTCGGCGGCTATGGCAATGTCCGCGTGGCGCGCGCCGCGCTGCAGGGAGGACACCCGGTGATCGGGGAGCAGGCGGGATTCCAGGATGCACTGGCCGGCTTCGGCATACGTTACGCGATGCGCTCCGGGTTGCTCGCCGCGCGCGCCCTGCTCGGAGGGCAGGACTACCGCGTGCTGTGGCGCCGGGAACTGCTCCCGGCCATTCGCGCCGGGGTCGCTAATCGCTTCGTCTACGCCGTTCTCGGCGATACCGGGCGCTGGGCCGTCCTGGCGCGGCTGGACGACGTCGACGCGGTGGCAGCGCTGCGGCGACTGTACCGGCCGACCCTCATCTCCAGCGCGCTGTTTCCGCTCGCGCGCGTGCTGCGGCGGCGTGCGCTGCGCGACCGAAGCTGCGATCACCAGGGTTGCCGCTGTGTCTGGTGCACCCATGGGGACGCCGCGGCGTCGTCCTGCGTCGGGGACACCTGAGGGCTGGCACATGCATCGCCTGGCTGGCTCTGCCCTTCATTCGTGCAGGCGGCCGCAGTGCGGATCCAACGACCACGGAGAACCACAATGACCTCATCAGCCCATTCCATCCGGGCTATCGCCGAACGTCGTCTCGCGGAATTGCCGCTTGCCTGTTCCATCGAGCTTCCACGGGGGGAGCGCGTCGGTGCCAGCGACGCCCGCGTGCGATTCGGCGTGCGGGACCGGCGTGTGCTGCGGCATCTTGCGCAGGGGCACATCGGCCTGATCGCCGAGGACTACGTCGAGGGGCGCCTGGAGATCGAGGCACGGCCGCGTGACCTGATGCTCGTGGCCCCGGCCTTGCTCGGAAGCGATCCGGTCGACGGCGAGGCTTCCGGCCTGCGCGCAGTGCTGGCACGGGCGCGCAAGGCGCTGTGGGAGCACACCGCACACAGCCGGGCTCGGGACGCAGCGCAGATCCAGCATCACTACGACGTCTCCGATGACTTCTACGAACTGTGGCTGGATCCCCGGCGGGTGTATTCCTGCGCCTACTTCGCCGAGCCATGGATGAGCTTGGCACAGGCGCAGGAGGCCAAGCTCGATCACGTCTGCCGCAAGCTGCGGCTGAGGCCGGGCGAGCGGCTCCTCGATGTGGGCGCCGGCTGGGGCGGCCTGCTGTTGTGGGCGGCCGAGCATTACGGCGTGGACGCGACCGGCATCACGCTGAGCCGCAACCAGTACGCCCACGTCAACCGCCTGATCGACGAGAAGGGCCTGCGTGGCCGCGTACGTATGCTGCTGCAGGACTACCGGGATATCGACGAAGCGTCGGCGTTCGACAAGGTGGCCTCGATCGGCATGTGCGAGCATGTCGGCCGCCCCAATCTGCCGGCCTACTTCGGCAAGATCCGGCGCCTGCTGCGCCCTGGCGGCCTGGTGCTCAACCACGGGATCACCGCCGCGTCGACCAGCCGGCACCGTGGGGCGGACGACATGGGCGACTTCATCGAGAAGTACATCTTCCCGGGCGGTCAACTCGTGCACTTGTCCGCCGTGCTGAACGCCCTCGGGCGCGGCGGACTCGAGCCGCTGGATGTGGAGAGCTTGCGTCCGCACTACGCGCGAACGCTGTGGCATTGGTCCGACACGCTGGAGGACAAGCTCGATGCCGCGCGGAGGATCCTCGGTGACGGCGCCGAGAAGGTGATCCGGGCCTACCGTCTGTACCTGGCGGGCTGCGCCATGGGATTCGAGCAGGGTTGGATCTCGGTGTTCCAGACGCTGGGCGCGCACGCCGACGGGGTGGTCGAGGTGGAGGATGAACCGTCGAGGTTGCGCGGCGCGCAAAGCGACTACCCCTTCGAGCGTTCCTACATCTATCGCGCGCACGCGGGCGTCGAGAGAGCGCGCGCGCCGGAGCCCTCGACGACGGATATGACCGCAACGTAACCCGCGTGTCATGTTCGCGTTCGCAGCCGTGGCCTACAGTGGATCGCAAGAACGGCAGGCTCGCGCGGGTCGCCCCGGGGAGGGGCGGAACGCCACAACCGAATGGAGGTCGAAATGCAATGGCTTGAACAGAACTGGCTCTTCGTGCTGCTCGGTGCGGGAGTGATCTTCTTCATGATGCGCGGTGGCGGCATGGGCTGCGGCATGGGGGGCGGCGGCCACGGCGGGCACGGAGGCGGGCAGGGCGGGAGCCCTGGCGGCGCTTCGCCGCACGACCATGGCCCGGCGCCGATGCAGGCGCAGGCCGTCGATCCTGTGAGCGGCCGCCCGGTGGACCCCTCCACCGCGGTCAGCACGGTGTATCGCGGCGTGCCCGTGTACTTCGAATCACGCGAGAACCGCGACCGTTTCGAAGCCTCTCCCGGGCAGTTCGCGCTGCCGCAGGCGCAGCAGCCCCAGTCTCACCGCCACGGCGGTTGCTGAGGGATCGGAATGGGCCGCGCCGGGGCGGCAGGCGGCAAGCGCACCCGGGCAGGCCACGGCGGGCGCCGGCCTTCAGGCGCGATGCATGAACTCACCAAGGAGTACGAGATGAAGACCAAAGATCCGGTGTGCGGCATGGAGATCGATTCCACCGCGGCCTTCGCCACCGAGCATCACGGCGGCCAGACCTACTACCTGTGCTCGGCGTCGTGCCGCGACAAGTTCCGCCAGGATCCTGCACGCTACGTGCAGGCGGCACAGCCCGCAGCCGCGCAGGCGGGCGGCAGCGGGCACGCCGGACACTCGGGGCACGGCTGCTGCAAGTAGGCCGGCGATGAGAAACCCCAGCTTCCGTGCAGGCGCCGCTTCCCGGGGCGACATCCGCCGAGCCAGCGGCCACGGCGTGAGCCGCATGGCCCTGGCCGTGCTGCTGGCCGCCGCTTTCGTGCAGGCGCTCGGATACAGCGCGTGGATGCCCCTGCTGCCCCTCTATCTGCGCAGCTACGTCGCGCCGGGAAGCACGACCGAGATCGCAGGCAACGTGGGGCTGCTCAGTGGAGCCTATACCCTGGCCTTGTTCGCCAGCGCGGCGTGGTGGGGGCGTCTTTCGGACCGGCACGGTCGGCGCCTGGTACTGATGGGCGGATTCGCCGTCTACCTCGCCGGTATGTTCGGCTCCGCCCTGGCCGCGAACCTGGCACAGGCCTACGTGGCCCGCATCCTATCGGGCGTAGGTGCCGCCGCGGTGATTCCGGCGGCGCAGGCCTACCTGGCCGACGTCAGCGACCGCCCGGCGCGCAATCGCCGATTCGCGCTGCTGGCCAGCGCCAGCTTCATCGGATTCATCACCGGCCCGCTGCTCGGAACCTGGTTGGCCGGGCCCGTGATGGGCATGAGTACGCAGGCCATGCCCTGGATGGTGAAACTGCCCCTGGCGGTCGTGGCCGTGCTGGGGGTCATGCTCCTGCCCCTGCTGGCGTGGAGCCTGCGCGCGCCGGGGCTGCAGGCCATCGAGGAGGCGGGCACCACGTCGGTCGTCCGCGACCGGCGTTTCGCATGGACCAGCATGATCCTGGCAGGCCTCGCCGCCTATGCGGTCGGCAGCTTCGAGACCGGCTTCAACCTGCTTGGCGCGATGCGCCTGGGAGCAGCCGTCGGAGCGGTCGCCTTGTTGTTCGTCGCGTGCAGCGGCTTCATGCTGGTAGCCCAGGGGCTGCTCGCCTGGGGCCCGCTGCGCGAGCGCTTCGAGCGTCGCTGGATGGCCGCGGTGTTGGCGGTCGGCGCGGGCTTCATGCTGGCGGCGCCACGCATGCCGAGCATGCTGTCGCTGGGCATGACGGTCGCCGCCGTGGCGCTGAGCATCGGCCTGGTCGCGCCTTCGCTGGCCTACGCCTTGCTGGACCATGACGCCGGGGCCAAGGGCGCCAAGCTCGGCCGCCTTGCCGCTGCGGGCAACCTGGGGCAGGCGTTGGGTGCCTTCGTCTCGGGTGGTCTGTTTGCGTTGCGTCCCGAAGTTCCGTTCGTGCTGGCCGCGCTCTTGCTGTTGGGCGCATCCGCGGGCGCGTGGCTGTACTGGAGACCGCGCACGCCTGCGCGCGTCGAGGCTTCGTGAAAGGAGTGCATTGATCATGGCTTCGTGGCTCTATTACTTGCTGGTCGCAGGATTCTTCGTGCTGCTCATGCGCTTCGGCTGCGGCGCCCATGTGATGGGCCGCAGTCCCAAGAGTCAGCCGCCCGACAGGCCGGCGGCCTCGCCAGGTGAAGCAAGCCCGGGCGTCCCGGGCTATGTTTCACGACCCACACGCCTGCCCGTGATCGCACTGGGCATGAGCCTCGGGCTGTTCCTGGCGTTGACCTTCGTGGCCTGTGTGGGTTTCGACCTGTTGTTTCCCGCGCAGGCCATGGCCAAGGTGTGGATGCCGCTGCTGCCGGGCTTCACCTG
>JAJZWA010000062.1 GCA_021846965.1 Pseudomonadota bacterium
CTAGGCGCCGGGCGCCCCGCCGGCCGATGCAGTCGCGCGCAGCTCCAGCGCGAGCTGGATGTATTCGTCCACGCCGACCTCCTCGGCACGGCGCTGCAGGTTGAAATCTCCCTCGTAGCCTTGCTCCCGCAGCCAGGGTCCCAGGCCGTGGCGCAGCAGTTTGCGGCGCTGCGAGAAGGCGGCGGCGGTGAGGCGCTGCAGCGTCGCCGCGTGCAGGCCGCCCAGTTCGGCCGGTGCCCGGGGTTGCATGCGCACCACGGCGGACTCCACGCGCGGGGGCGGCGTGAAGGCCTCGGGCGGAACGTCCAGCACCGGCCACATGCGGTAGCGCCATTGCAGCATGACCGACAGGCGCCCATAGGCGGCGCTGCGCGGAGAGGCCACCATGCGGTCGACCACTTCCTTCTGAAGCATGAAATGCTGATCCACGACCTGCGCCGCGCAGTCGAACAGGTGGAACAGCAAAGGGCTGGAGATGTTGTAGGGGAGATTGCCAAAAACCCGCAAATCTTCACCCAGGGTCCCGAAGTCCAGCGCGAGCGCATCGCTTTCGATCACCCGCAGGCCCGATTCGGCGCGCGCGCGCCAACGCTGGGCCAGGTCGCGGTCGAGCTCGACCACGGTGAGCGCCTTCGCGCGCGTCAGCACCGGCAGCGTCAGGGCGCCCAGCCCGGGCCCGATTTCCACCAGGTTCTGCCCGGGGCGCGGATCGAGGGCATCGACGATGCCGTCGATCACCGAGGCGTCGGTCAGGAAGTGCTGGCCGAAGCGCTTGCGGGCCGTATGTCCCTCAATGCGTCCCTCGATGCGTCCCTCGATGCGCCCGCCCGCGCGCGGGGCGCGGCCTTCGCGCCTTCGCCCGGACATCAGGAGTCGTCGCCGGGGATGCGCACGTAGGTGCGCTCGCGCACGTCGCGCACCAGATCGTGGAAATTCTTCTCGGCCTTGCGCTGCAGCAGCTCGCTGCGCACGACCGCGCGCTCCTGGCCGGGCCCCAGCGGATGTTCGCGTCGGTCCACCAGTTGCAGCAGGACCACGCGCCCCGGCACGACCAGGGGCTGGGAGATCTGGCCCGGATTCAGGTTGTCCAGCGCGCTGTCCAGCGCCGCGGGCAACTGCCCCGGCAGCAGCCAGCCCAGGGAGCCGCCCTCGGGGGCCGTGCGCAGGTCCTGGGAGATCTCCTTGGCCTTGGCCGCGAAACTCACCTCGCCGGCCAGCACCGCCCGGCGCACGGCCTGCAGCTCATGCACCGCGGCGGCGCGCGCGCTGTCGTTGTCGGCGTCGAGCACGATCTCGCGCACGTCCGCCTGCATGGCGGTGCGGGGCATTCCCGAGGCATGCTGGCGCCCGACCATCTCCAGGATGTGAAACCCGGCCGGGCTGCGGATCACCGCGCTGATCTGCCCGGGCTGAAGGTCGCGCACGGCATGGACGAACAGGTCGGGCCACTCGCCGGCCGGGCGCGTGCCCAGGTCGCCCCCGTGCGCGGCCTCCGGGCCTTGCGAGAACTGTTGCGCGACGATCTCGAAACGCCTGCCCTGCTGCAGGGCCGCCGCGGCCGCGTCGATGCGCTTGCGGGCTTGGGCCACCTGCTGCGCATCGGCGTGCTCCGGCAGCGGCACGAAGATCTGCGCCAGGTGCAGTTGCTCCGTGGGCGCCACCTGTCCCTGCAGCGAGCGCATGTGCGAGAGATAGTCGTCGACTTCCTGGTCGCTGACGCTGACCTTGGCGGCCACATCGCGCTGGCGCAGCCGGTCGATGAGGATCTCGCGCCGTATCTGCCCCTCGAAGTCCTTCCAGCCCATGCCCTGCGCGCGCACCTTGGCGTGCAGCTGCTCCACATCGACGTGGTTCGCCGCGGCCACCTGGGCGATGGCGCTCTTGAGCGTGTCCTCGCCGACCTGCAGGCCGCTTTGCTCGGCGTATTCGGCCAGCGCGTACTCGTCGATCATCTGTTGCAGCACCTGGGCGCGAACCTGGTCCAGAGGGGGCTGGGCGCCGGGGTGCTCGCGGGCAATCTGGCTCAGCGTGTCCTCCACGCGCAGCTTCAGGTCGTACTGCGTGATCACCTGGTTGCCCACCACCGCGGCGATGCCGTCGCTGCTCGGCGATTCCGAGCCGCCGCCGGAGGCCTGCGGTCCCAGGCCCTGCGCGGAGCCCGTGGAGCCGGGCAGGGTCATTTGCGCATGGGCCGCGACCCCCGACAGGCCGGCACCGAGTACGGCGAGCAAGGCAAGGCGCGGCAAGAATTTATTCATAGTTCACGTAGCGGCTTGGGACGGCCGTCGGTTGGTGCACCAGTTGATAACCGGGGATATTTTGCTGCAGGGCCCCCAAGGGATTGTTGCCCAGGCGTGAAAAGCCCGAGAGCTCCAGCTGGAACAGGATGCGCGTGGTGCTGCTGATGGCGGTCAGCGACTGGCGTTGCAGCACGATGCGCCCCACCCAGCACCCGCCGTCGTACTCGAAGCCGAACAATCCGTTGTTGAGGCTGCGGTCCTGCAGGCTGTAGTCGGCCTGCCCCACGGAGTACCAGCGCGACGACAGGCGCCACTGCCAGGCGCCGTTGACATAACGCAAGGGAATCTGGGTGGCAGTGGCACTTTGGGTCAGATAGGACAGGCTCAGGTTCTTGAAATCGCCGACATGCCATTGGGCGCCGAAACTGGCCTGCGCCAGCTCGCGCAGGCCCATGTTGTAGTCGATTCCGGCGTTGGCGCTCCAGTTGGGAGTGACCGACAGGGAGCCCAGCAGGAAGGTGTCGCTCAGCCCTTTCGGCACGGGCGTGCCGGTCAGGGTCACGCGCTGTGGACTCAGCAGCACCCGCTGCGCCGCCGTCAGGCTGGCGTACTCGGCGCCGCTGCTGGCGTCGAGCCATCGTGTGGTCGCGCCGGCGGTGATGTTGTTGGCGTCGGCGATGCGATCATTGCCCGAGAACAGATTGTCCGTGTAGATGGTCGCCAGGTTCAGGTCCAGCGCGGCACTGTCGAAATTGGGCAGATATTGCTGCGCACGGTACGGTGTGTAGACATAGTACAGGCGCGGTTCGAGGGTCTGCGTCAGTTCGTGGCCGAAGGCATGGGTGGCGCGCTCGAACACCAGGCCCGAGTCCAGGCTGAAGCTGGGTACCGTGCGCGAGGCCGACGTGGAGCCGTTCGCCATGGGGGAATCGGTGGTGTACGTGGCGGCATACAGATGCAATGCCGGCGTGACGAAGCCCTGCGGCGCCACGAAAGGCAGGCTCAGGGTGGGATCGACGTAGCTGCGATCGCCCGAGAGCAGCGTGGGAGTGCTGTTGCTGAAGCGCGCGGTGGCGGCGTCCAGCTGCCACTGCAGCCCGGTGACGTTGAGGCTGTGCCAGCTGCCCAGCAGCTGGTGCTGCACGTCGTAGGGCACCGCCACCGGCGAGACCGTGCTCTGCAAGGTCTGCCAGGTGTTGAAACTGGCTTGCAGCATGCCGTTGGGCTGCGACCACGTGATCTGCCCCTGCTGGGGCAGGGTGCGGTTGCCGGCGATCACCGGATCGACGCTGCCGAAATCCTGCCACCAGTTGTTGTCGGACACGCGTTGCAGGTTCAGGCCGTAGCTCAGGTTGCTGGTCAGGCCCCCCGACTGCTGGAACACCGCGGCCCAGCGCGACTGGCCGTCGTTGCTGCGGTCTTCGGGCAGGTAGTCCACGATGGCGTTGCCGCTGTAGCTGGGCTGCAGCCAGCGCACCGAGGCGCTGCCCATCAGGCCCCGGCGCAGCAACAGGCGCGGCGTGATGGTGGCGTCGTAGTTGGGCGCGATGTTCCAGTAGTAGGGCTGGGCCCAGTCCAGGCCGTTGCGGCTGTCCAGCCCGATGGTGGGAGGCAGCAGCCCCGACTTGCGCGCGGTGGTCAGCGGGAAGCTGGCGTAGGGCAGGGGCAGGATGGTCACGCCCTTGAACTTGACGCCACCGTCCTCGGCCACGCCGGTGTCGGAGGCGAAGTCCAGGTCCAGGTGGGCGGCCTGCAGCACCCAGTCGGCCGGGGATTCGGTGCACGTGGTGTAGGTGGCCTGCTCGGCCTGCAGGTGCTGTCTGCCGAGGAACTGCACCGCCGCGGCCTGGCCGCCCCCTTGCGTGCGGTTGAAGAAGTAATGCGCATCGGGCATGGTCCCGGTGCTGCTGTCCAGGTTGAACTTCAGGCTGGGGCCGCTGAACAGGTTGCCGTCGCGCAGGACGCGCACGTTTCCGTGCGCGTCGATCTCGTTGGTCACCAGGTCGTCGTGCAGCGCGTCGGCCTTGAACACCACCGAATGCCGGCGCAATTGCACCGCGCCGCTGGCATCCAGCCGGATGTAGGGCTGCAGCCTGAGTTGCCCGGCGTCCACGAACACCGGCTCGAGGGCCTGCACGCTGGCTGGCAGCTTTTCCGCCAGGGTCGCGCTGGGCCGCAGCGCCAGCCCGGGCTGGCTCGCGCCCGGGCCCGGCGCATCGGCGGCCGCGGCCGTGCGGGCCAGCATCAGGCCGATGGCGGCGGCCAGCGCGCGAACACGGGCGCGGCGCGGGGCACGGGGCGGGATCTGCGGAAAAAGGAGCACTGGACGGGCGGGTTACGGGCCCAGGCGCGGTCGGAACCGCGCACGTGGCCGGCGGCCACGGTCCGCGGCCTCCTAGAATCGGCGCCGATTATAGGAATCCCCTGGCGCTTCCGAAGTCGTGAAGCCGCCGCCCCTTCCTGCCCATGACGCTCACCCCCCCTGAATCCACCCCTGTGCGCGAGGACGATGCCCGGCTCGCCGCCCTGCGCGCCTGGCTGCAATCCTCCCCGGGCGGCGCCGCCCTGCTTCCCGCCAGCCTGCGCCCGGCTTCCGCCGACGCCAGTTTCCGGCGCTATTTCCGGCTGGACGCCTCGACCGGCGACGACGCCACCCTGATCGTCATGGACGCGCCCCCCGACAAGGAGGACGTCGGGCGCTTTTGCCAGGTGGCCGAGGTGTTGCGCGCGGGCGGGCTTTCGACACCCAGGGTGCTGGCGCGCGACGACGCGCAGGGCTGGGTGTTGCTGTCCGACCTCGGGACCACCACCTACCTGGACGCGCTGCTGCAGGCGCGCGCCGGGGGCGACATGGCACGTTGCGATGCCTTGATGCGCGATGCGCTGGGCGCACTGGTGCGCATGCAGGGCGTGCAGGCGCGCCTGCCGGCCTACGACCGCGAGCGCCTGCAGGCCGAGATGGACCTGTTCGAGGCCTGGTACGTCCGGTGCCAGATGCAGGCCGAGCTGGACGAGCAGGAGCGCCAGGGCCTGCGCCGGGTCATGGATGCGCTGCTGGACAATGTGCTGGCGCAGCCCGTGGTGCTGGTGCACCGCGACTATCACAGCCGCAACCTGATGGTGCTGCCGCCGCAGCGTGAACGGGGCAACCCCGGCGTGCTGGATTTCCAGGACGCGGTGCTGGGCCCGATCACCTACGACCTGGTCTCGCTGCTGCGCGACGCCTACATCGCCTGGCCCGAGCAGCAGCAGATCGACTGGGCGATCCGCTACTGGGAGGCGGCGCGTGCCGCCGGCCTGCCGGTGAACCCGGATTTCGGCGTCTTCTACCGGGATTTCGAGTGGATGGGCCTGCAGCGCCAGCTCAAGGTGCTGGGCATCTTCTCGCGCCTGTACCACCGCGACGGCAAGGCCCAGTACCTGGACGACCTGCCCCTGGTGCTCGATTACGTGCGCGCGGTGGCTTCGCGCTACGCGGAGTTCGCACCCCTGCTGCGCCTGCTCGACCGCCTGCAGGGCGTGGCGCGGCGCGATGCGTACACCTTCTAGGCGGTGGCCGGCATGAAGGCCCTGATCCTGGCCGCCGGGCGCGGCGAGCGCATGCGTCCCCTGACCGATCGGCTGCCCAAGCCCTTGCTGGAGCTGGCGGGCAAGCCCCTGATCGTCTGGCAGATCGAGCGCCTGCGGCGTGCCGGGCTGCGCGAGCTGGTGATCAACCTCGGCTGGCTGGGGGACCGCCTGGTCGAGGCGCTGGGCGATGGCTCGCGCTGGGACCTGCGCATCGACTATTCACGCGAGCCCGAGCAGGCCTGGGAGACCGGCGGCGCCGTGGCCACCGCGCTGCCTCTGCTGGGCGGGCCCGACGCCGCCCCTTTCGCGGTGCTCAGCGCCGACATCTACACCGAGTTCGACTACGCGCGCCTGCACGCGGCGGCGGCGCGCATCGCGGCCGACCCGCGATCGACCAGCGCGCATTTCGTGCTGGCCGACAACCCCGCGCACCATCCCGGCGGCGACATGGCGCTGGGGCCCGACGGCCGCGTGCGGCGCGAGGGCAGGATGCTCAACTACGGCAACATCGCCGTGTTCCACGCCGGACTGTTCGCCGGGCGTCCGGCGCGCCAGGCCTGGAAGCTGTTTCCCTGGCTGTATGCGGAGGTCGAGGCCGGGCGGGTCAGCGGCGAGCATTGGCAGGGCAGCTGGCACAACCTCGGCACCCCCGGGCAGCTCGCCGAGCTCGATGCCCGGCTGCGTGCCCAGGACGGGGCATCGAGCGACTCCCGGCAGCCCGGGGCCGCTCGGGGGTAAGCTCAAGGCTGCGGCGCCTCCCGCGCCTTCCGACCCCTCCCCACGATGTCCGCAGTCCCCGTCCTGTCCACCGCCACCGCTCCCGAGGCTCCCGACGCGCAGTTGCTGCGCCAGTGCGCCCTGCGCCGCGCCCAGCTGGCCCGGCGCATCGCCGATGCCGGCGGCGGCGTCGCCCTGGTTCCGACCGCGCCGGAGCGCATGCGCAACCGCGATGCCGATTACCCCTACCGGCACGACAGTTACTTTTACTATCTCAGCGCCTTCACCGAGCCGCACAGCCTGCTGGTGCTGGAGGTCGAGCGCGACGGCAGCTCGCGCAGCACCCTGCTGTGCCGACCCAAGGATCCCGAGCGCGAGATCTGGGATGGCGTGCGTTTCGGCCCCGATGGCGCGCGCGAGGCCTTCGGCTTCGACGCGGCTGCATCCATCGACGACATCGACGCCGTGCTGCCGCGCATGTTGATGGACCGGCCCGCCGTGTGGTGGCCCTTCGGCGTGCACGAGGGCCTGGAGACCCGCGTGCAGGGCTGGTTGCAGGCGGTGCGCGCGCAGGCCCGCGCCGGCCGGCACGCGCCCACCGTGCAGCAGGACCTGTGCGCGGCCCTGGACGAGATGCGCCTGTTCAAGGACGACTACGAATTGCAGGTGATGCGCCGCGCCGCGGACATTTCCAGCGAGGCCCACCGCCGCGCGATGCGTGCCGCGGGCGCCGCCGCGCCCGCGGAACTGCGCGAATACCACCTCGAGGCCGAGTTGCTGCACGCCTTTCGTCGCGCCGGCGCGCAGGCCCCGGCCTACGGCAGCATCGTCGCCGCGGGCGCAAATGCCTGCATCCTGCACTATCGTGCGGGCAACGCGCTGCTGCGCCGCGGCAGCCTGTGCCTGATCGATGCCGCCTGCGAGCTCGACGGCTACGCCAGCGACATCACCCGCACCTTTCCCGTGGGCGGGCGTTTCTCGGGGCCGCAGCGCGAGTTGTACGAGATCGTGCTGGAATCGCAGCGCGCCGCGATCGATGCGACGCGTGCCGGGGCCCGGTTCACCGACCCCCACGAGGCCGCGCTGCGCGTGCTGGCCCAGGGCCTGCTCGATACCGGGCTGATCCCGCGCAGCATCGCCTCCGACGTCGACGCGGTGCTGCACACCGGGGCCTACCGCCGGTTCTACATGCATCGCACCAGCCACTGGCTGGGCATGGACGTGCACGACTGCGGCGAATATTCCGAGCCCGGGGAACCGCCGCGCACCCTGCCCGACGGCGCCAGCGTGCCGGCGGCCCGCGTGCTGCGCCCGGGCATGGTGCTGACCATCGAACCCGGCCTGTACGTGCGCGCCGCCGACGACCTGCCCGAGGCCTACCACGACATCGGCATCCGCATCGAGGACGACGTGCTGGTGCGCGCGCAGGGAGACTGCGAGGTGCTGACCCGGCAGGCGCCCAAGACCGTGGCCGACATCGAGCAGCTGATGGGGGCCTGATGCGCGAGTTTCGTTGCGCCGACCCGGCGCGCCGCGATCGCGCGGGTCCCGCATCTCCTCGCGCCGGGGCCGCGCGCGTGGCCATCGTCGGCGCGGGCCCGGTGGGCCTGAGCCTGGCGCTGCGCATGCGCCAGCTGGGAAGCCGTGCCGATGTGCAGGTCTTCGACGCCCAGCCCGACGCGCAGACCGCGCTGGCAGACCCCCGCGTGCTCGCCTTGTCCGAGGGCAGCCGACAACTGCTGCAGGCGCTGGGGGCCTGGCCCGCCGAGGCAGCCACGGCCATCCGCCATATCCACGTCTCCCAGCATGCCTCCGGGCTGAGCTCGCTGCCGCGGGTGATGCTGCGCGCCGACGAAGCGGCGCTGCCAGCCTTGGGGTACACGGTGCGCTACGGCGAACTGCTGGGGGCGCTGCAGGCCGCCGCCCGCCAGGCGGGCATCGCGGTGCGCTACGCCAGCCCGGTGGGGGTGCGGGAAGGGCCGCAATGCGTGCGCCTGTGCCCGGCCGGCGCCGAGGCCGAAATCGAGGCCTCGGTCGGCGATCCCGCGCCGGACTTCGACCTCGCCGTGCTCGCCGAGGGCGGAGCCTTCCACAACCAGGCGCAACGCGAGCTGCACCACGACTACGGGCAGACCGCCCTGATCGGCCAGCTGCGCTGCGATCGTCCCCACGACGGCCTGGCGGTGGAGCGTTTCACCTCCGACGGCCCGGTGGCGCTGCTGCCCCGCGGCGCCGACTATGCACTGGTCTGGTGCGTACCGCCACGGCGCGCACAGGAACTCCTGCGCCAGGGGGCGGCCGAAGCCCTGCGGCCATTGCAGGCGCTGCTGCCCGCCGTGTGCGGGCGTGGGCTGGAGTTGCATCTGTACGGCAGCTACCCGCTGGGACTCAACGCGCGTGTGCGCACCCGCCGCGGGCGCACCGTGCAATTGGGCAATGCCGCGCAGACCCTGCACCCGGTGGCCGGCCAGGGCCTCAACCTGGGTCTGCGCGACAGCGCGGTGCTCGCGCGCATGCTGGCCGATACGGATGCCGCCGGGCTGGAGGCCGCGCTGCGGCGCTACGACCTGGCGCGCCTGCCCGACCGAGCCATGCTGCTCGGCCTGACGGACCTGCTGGCGCGCGGCTTCACCTGGGATGTCCCCGGCGCGGCCGCGCTGCGCGCGGGAGCGCTGGCCGCCCTGTCGGCTGCGTGGCCGCTGCGTCGCGCGCTGCAGCGCCACATGCTGTTCGGCTGGCGCGGCTAGCCGAGGCTGTCGAGGCCGTCGAGCTACGGGCGGGCCCCGCCCGGCTCCGGCCAGCCTGTCCAGGCGGGTGCGAGGTCGTGCGCCAGGCCGAACTGCTCGAACACCCGTCCGAGGGTGTGGTCGACCATCTCCTCCAGGCTGCGGGGTCGCAGATACAGAGCCGGCAGCGGCGGCATGATCATCCCGCCCATTTCGGTGACCAGGGTCATGTTGCGCAGGTGGGCCAGGTTCAGCGGGGTCTCGCGCGCCAGCAGCACCAGGCGCCGGCGTTCCTTCAGGCACACATCGGCGGCTCGCGACAACAGGTTGTCCGACAGCCCATGGGCCACGGCCGCGAGGGTCTTCATGGAACAGGGCGCAACCACCATGCCCAGCGTGGGGAAGGAGCCGCTGGCGATGCTGGCGGCCACGTCGCCGATGGGGTGCACCTCATCGGCCAGGGCCTCCACGTCGCGGCGCTCCATATCCGTTTCGGCGCGGATGCTCATCCAGCCCGCGGGGCTGACCACGAGGTGGCTGCGCGCCCCACCCAGGCGACGCAGGTGCTGGAGCAGTCGCACCCCGTACACGGCGCCGGTGGCCCCGGTGATGCCGACGATCAGGCGGGGTTCGGCCGCTCGGGTGGGGGGCTCGGACATCAGGAGCCGCTCAGCAGTTCCTTGAGTTCGCCGCTCTGGTACATCTCGGTCATGATGTCCGAGCCGCCGACGAATTCGCCGTGCACGTACAGCTGCGGAATGGTGGGCCAGTTGGCGTATTCCTTCACCGCCTGACGCACGTCGTTGTCCTCCAGCACATTCACGCTGGCGTATTGCGCCACGCCGCAGGCCTTCAGGATCTGGACCGCACGGCCGGAAAAACCGCATTGCGGGAATTGCGGGGTGCCTTTCATGAACAGCACCACGTCGTTGGACTTGACCAGCTGGTCGATGCGTTGCAGTGCGTCGGACATCGGGGGCCTCGGGAATCGGATGGGAGCGGGGAAGGAAAATGCTGCAAACCCACGAATTGTAGGAAAGACCGGCGTTGCGCGCCGTCCGGGGGTCATTGCCCGGCGCGCCCCGCCGTGACCCGCTCGATGCCCGCCAGGTCGCGCAGGCTGTGCACCTCGCGCAGCCCGGCGCCTTGCAGCAGCCGGCGCACCGCCCCGGCCTGGTCGTAGCCATGTTCCAGCGCCAGCCAGGCTCCGGCGCGCAGACGCGGCGCCGCCTGGGCGACGAGCACGCGGATCTCCCCCAGCCCGTCCGCGCAGGCGCGGGCGCCCACCAGGGCCAGCGCCGGCTCGTGACCCAGCGCCGCCAGATGCGGATCTCCCTCGGCCACATAGGGCGGGTTGGAGACGATGAGGTCGAAATCCCCGGCCTCGGGAGGCAACGCCGCCATCCAGTCTCCCAGGTGCCAGCGCGCCGCGCCGCCCGGGCGCTCCGGGGGCAGCAGGCGCTCGGCGTTGCGCCGAGCCAGCGCCAGCGCCTCGGCGCTGGCATCCACGCCGTGCACGCGCGCCAGCGGGCGCTCATGGGCGATGGCGATGGCGATGGCCCCGCTTCCGGTGCCCAGGTCGAGCACCTCGGCCTCGAGGCGGGGGTCGATGCGCTCCAGCGCGAAATCCACCAGCACTTCGGTGTCGGGGCGAGGAATCAGCGCATGGCGGTTCAACTCCAGGCGCAAGCCGTAGAACTCGCGCCACCCCAGCACATAGGCCAGGGGGAGTCCGCCGCGCAGGGCCTCGGCCGCGCGTTCCAGCGCCTGCAGCCGGGGGGCATCCAGCTCGGCTTCGGGATGCGCCAGCAGGGCCGCGCGCGACACGCCGGCGAGCTCGCGCAGCAACACCAGCGCGTCGGAGCGCTCGACGCCGCTGCAGCGCAGCCATTCGTCGCGGGTCATCCCAGCGCCGCCAGTTGCTCGGCCTGGTGTTCGGCGTGCAGCGCGTCGAGCAATTCGTCGAGCTCGCCGCCGAGAATGGCATCGATCTTGTGCAGGGTCAGGTTGATGCGATGGTCGGTCACGCGGCCCTGCGGCACGTTGTAGGTGCGCACGCGATCCGAGCGATCCCCGCTGCCGACCAGACTCCTGCGCTGCGCCGCCTCGCGCTCCTGCGCCTGCTGGCGCTGGCGCTGCTCCAGGCGCGCCGCCAGCACCTCGAGGGCGCGGGCCTTGTTGCGATGCTGCGAGCGGTCGTCCTGGCATTCCACGACCAGTCCGGTGGGCAGGTGGGTGATGCGCACCGCGGAATCGGTCTTGTTGATGTGCTGCCCGCCCGCGCCCGAGGAGCGGAAGGTGTCGATGCGCAACTCCGTGGGGTTGATCGCCACCGCCGCCTGGGGGTCGGGTTCGGGCATCACCGCCACGGTGGCCGCGCTGGTGTGGATGCGGCCCTGCGACTCGGTGGCGGGCACGCGTTGCACGCGGTGCCCGCCGGACTCGAATTTCAGGCGTCCGTACACCCCTTCGCCCGAGATGCGCAGCACCGCCTCCTTGACTCCGCCCAGATCGCTGTCGCTGTGGCCCAGCAGCTCGGTGCGCCAGCCGCGGCGCTCGGCGTAGCGCGTGTACATGCGCAGCAGATCGGCGGCGAACAGCGCCGATTCCTCGCCCCCGGTGCCGGCGCGCACTTCCAGGAAGGCGGCCTTGCGGTCGTCCGGGTCGCGCGGCAGCAGCGCGCACTGCAAGGCGTCCTCCAGCTGCGCGATGCGCTCGCCGCAGCTTCGCACCTCCTCCTCGGCCAGGGCGCGCATCTCCGGGTCGGCCAACAGCGCGCGCGCCTGCTCGCGCGCCGCCTCGCAGGCCACCAGATCGGCATGCAGCGTCACCACCGGGGCCAGCTCCGAGCGTTCGCTGCCCAGTTCGCGCAGGCGTTGGGCGTCGGTGCCCTCGGCGCCCAGCAAGGCATCGATTTCCTCGAGCCGGCGGGCGGCTGCGTCGAGCTTGTCGCGAAGGGAGGCTTTCATCGTCGGGCCTGTCGGGGCAGGCGGTCCGGGGCCGCGGCACATGCGCCCGCGGGGCGTCGCACCGTTCGCCCTGGGGGGCTAGGAGTTGCTGCCGTAGCCGCGATGCGGCGTCAGGAACAGGCGTTGCACCGCCCGCGTGACCTGGTCACGGTGCTGGGGGTCGGTGTGGTGCATGGCCGCGAAGGCATTGTGCAGGAATTTCTGCGACAGGTTGCGCGCCAGCAGTTCCATCACCGCATCGGGAGAGTCGCCACGAGCCAGCGCGCGACGCGCGCGGTCCACCTCCGCCTGCTGCCAGTTGCGGCTTTGCTCCTGCAACTGGCGGATCAGGGGCACCTGCTCGCGGTCGTCCATCCACTGCAGGAAGCCCTGCACGCGGTTCTCGATGATCGACTCGGCCTGGTGCACCGCGGCCTGGCGGCGCTCGCCGTTGCTGCGCACCAGCTCGGTCAGGTCGTCCACCGAGTACAGGTACACGTCGGGAAGCTGGGCGACTTCCGCCTCGATGTCGCGGGGCACGGCCAGGTCGACCATCACCACGGGCTTGTGCCGGCGCTGGCGCACCATGCGCTCGGCCGCGCCCAGGCCGATGATGGGCAGGGTGCTGGCGGTGGAGCTGACCACGATGTCGAACTCGGCCAGGCGCTGCGGCATGTCCGCCAGGCGCATGGCCTCGGCCCCCACCTGCTGCGCCAGGCGTGCACCGCGTTCCAGGGTGCGATTGGCAATGGCCATGTGCCTGGGCTGTCGGGAGGCGAAGTGAGTGGCCACCAACTCGACCATCTCGCCGGCCCCGATCAGCAGTACGCGGCAGTCGGCCAGGCTCTCGAACACCGCCTCGGCCAGCTTGACCGCGGCCGCGGCCATGCTCACCGAATGCGCGCCGATCTCGGTGGTGCTGCGCACCTCCTTGGCCACCGCGAAGGTGCGCTGGAACATCTGCCCCAGGGTGCCGCCCAGGGTGCCGGTGTCCGAGGCCGTGCGCACCGCGTCCTTCATCTGTCCGAGGATCTGCGGCTCGCCCAGCACCATCGAGTCCAGCCCGCTGGCCACGCGGAAGGCGTGGCGCACCGCGCCTTCATGCACCAGGCGGTAGCTGTGCTGCATGAGGTCGCCCTCGCGCAATTCGCGCGAGTTGGCCAGCCAGTTCACCAGAGCCTCGCGCGGATCGGCCTGCGCGGCGCAGTAGATCTCGGTGCGATTGCAGGTGGACAGGATCGCGGTCTCGACCGCGTTGCCGCCGGTGCGCGCGTGCAGGGTGTCGCGCAGAGCGCGCAGGCTTTCCTTCAGCCCTTCGGCTGAAAATGCCAGACGCTCGCGCAGGTCCAGCGGCGCGGTCTGATGGTTGACTCCGACGGCTGCTAATAACATGAGACATTCAATTCTACGAAGCTGGCCGGGTTTTTGCGGATGACCAAGGTCAAAGCCGTGCACGATTGCACACCGGACGCCGCTTCGCGCCAGGATTCAATCTGTCCCCCTCCTCCGCTCCCACGATGCTCGCCTTGATTGCCCTGCGCTGGCTGCTCACCACCAGCGTCATGCCGCTGTTCGTCGGAGCCGGCACCGGGCTGGCCGCGCGCCGCGTGCTGCGACCCTGCCCGGGGCGCTGGACCTGCCAGGCCGCCTGGGGGGCGTTGGCCGCCTGGGGCGTGCATGTGTTGCTCACGGGAGCCGGGCTGTTGCGCGACGGCGCCATGCTGGACTACGCCGCGGTGGTGCTGGCCGCCGTTGCCGGCAGCTGGATGGCCTGCGCGCGGGGCTGATCAGGCGGGCGCGCGCTCCGGGCGGCGTCGCCGCAGCATGCTTTCGGCGATGTACAGGGCGATGCCGGCCCACACCAGTCCGAATCCCACCGCCTTGGAGGCGCCGAAGGACTCGTGGAACACGGTGATGCCCAGCACCAGCAGCAGGGTGGGCGTCGTGTATTGCAGGATGCCCAGCAGCGAGAAGGGTATGCGACGGGCGCCGGCCGCGAACATGAGCAGGGGGATGGCGGTGACCGGCCCGCTGGCCATCAGCAGCAGCTTGAGGTCCAGGCCGCCCAGCGCGAAGGCATTGGTGCCGCGCAGGCTGGTCCAGCCCAGGTACAGCAGTGCCAGCGGAAGCAGCACCGCGGTCTCCAGCGCCAGGCCCTCGAGCGAACCCAGCGGGGCGATCTTGCGCAGCAGGCTGTAGCTGCTGAAGCTGACCGCCAGGATCAGCGCCAGCCAGGGCATGTGGCCCACGCCGAAGGCCATCCACAGCACCCCGGCCGCGGCCACCGCCACCGCGGCCCATTGCAGCCGGCGCATGCGCTCGTGCAGCAGCACGGTGCCCAGCGCCACGTTCATCAGGGGATTGATGTAGTAGCCCAGGCTGGCCTCCACCACGTGGCCGTTGTTCACCGACCAGATGTAGGTCAGCCAGTTGCAGGCCAGCACCAGCGCGCTGGCGGCGAAACGCGCGACCACCCCAGGGTGTTCCCGCAGCTGACGCACCCAGGACCAGCGGCGCAGGGCCAGCAGGATCAGCAGCACCAGCAGCGCCGACCAGACCATGCGGTGGGCCAGGATCTGCGGTGCCGGAATCGCCTCCAGCAGATGAAAGTACAGCGGGAACAGGCCCCAGACGATATAGGCGCCCAGAGCGTAGGCGATGCCGGGATTCATGGTCGGGCCGCGGACGCGGCGGCAGGAAAACAAGTCATGGTACGCGCAGATCGCGTGCATCGGGGCTCAGCCGGAGTGGCCGAGCTCGAGCCGCCCATGCAGGGGCACGCCGTGCAGCAGGGACATCGCGCAGGGGCTGTGCATCTGGGCTTTTTCGCGCAGACGTTCGAATTGCTCCTGCGTGCCGTCGCCGCTGACGCGGATGGTGTAGTCGATGCGCGTCAAGGGCAACTGGGCGCCGCCGCGCAGTTGCAGCAGGCTGGCCAGATCCTGCCGCGCATGCAGTTCGATCTCCAGCGAGCACAACCGGATGCCCATGACCGTGGCCCCCACCGCGAAACCCGTGACCAGGCAGGCCCCCAGGCCCGACAGCAGGAACTCGGGCGCGCTGGGAGCCAGGTCCTCGCCGCCGCAGGGACTCGGCTGATCCACGGTCCAGCTGAAATCCCGCTGCACGGCCCGATCGCCGATGCGCATGGGCAGGGAGCGGACCCGGGCCTGCGTGCCGCGCACCCAGGCCACCTGCACGCCACAGCGCGCCACGCCCTCGCTGGCATCGGCCCGGATGTCGTGGGCCAGCTGCGACAGGCGATCCGCCGCAATTCCGTTGCGCATGGTCGAGGGCTCCCCACAGGACTGCACCGTGCCGGGGCTCTGGTCGATTTCCCACGGCAGTCATGGGGAGAAGTATCGCCAGGTTGACGGGGTGAGCTTTCCCAAATTGAGGCCCCCGAGCCTATGTTCTCTGGAAGCTTTTTCCAATTCGGGGGTGCCTTCATGGAACAGCAGGAAGAGCTGGAAACGCAGCGTGAACTCGATCGCATCGACCGGCGCATCCTCGATGCCCTGCAGGGCGACGCCAGGCTGACCATGGCGGAACTCGCCGAGCGCGTGTCGCTTTCGCCATCGCCCTGCTGGCGCCGGGTGCAGATCCTGGAGAAGGCGGGCGTGATCGTCGGGTATCACGCACGTCTGGACCGCAGGCGCATCGGCCTGGGAGTGCACGGCTTCGTCTATGTGCGCATGCAGGAGCACACCACGCGCAGCGCGGCCAGCTTCGAGGCGCAGGTGGTGGCCCTCAACGGCATCGTGGCCTGTCAGAATCTCTCGGGCCACTACGACTACCAGCTCGAGCTGGTCGCCACCGACCACGATACCTTCGCCAGGCTGGTGCGCGAGAAGGTCTGCGCCCTGCCCGGAGTACGGGACATTCACACCAGCCTGTCGCTGCGCGAGGTCAAGGCGGCGGGCATGCTGCCGGTGGAGATCTGAGCCCGTGCGGCCCCGGGGCGCCTCTCCAGGCGGCTTCAGCTCGTAACTCGTACTGCGGCCACGGGCTCCCCCAGCGCGCAAAGGTCGTAGCGCCACCGGGGCCAGTCACGCGCCTGCCAGAATCAGACGTTGAACAGGAAGTTCAGCACGTCGCCGTCGTGCACCACGTAGTCCTTGCCCTCGGCACGCATGCGTCCGGCGTCCTTGGCTCCCTGCTCGCCCGCGTATTTCACGAAATCGTCGAAGGCGATGGTCTGCGCGCGGATGAAGCCGCGCTCGAAATCGGTGTGGATCACTCCGGCGGCCTGCGGTGCGGTGGCGCCGACCGGGATGGTCCAGGCGCGCACTTCCTTCACCCCCGCGGTGAAATAGGTCTGCAGGCCGAGCAGCGCGTAGCCCGCGCGGATCAGGCGGTTCAGGCCGGGCTCGCTCTGCCCGAGTTCCGCCAGGAACTCGATCTTTTCCTCGGCCGACATGCCGGCCAGCTCGCTCTCCAGCTTGGCGCAGATGGCCACCACCGGCGCTCCCTGCGAGGCCGCGTACTCGCGCAGGCGATCCAGGTGCGGGTTGTTCTCGAAACCGTCCTCCAGCACGTTGCCCACGAACATGGCCGGCTTGGCGGTGATCAGGCACAGCGGCTTGAGCAGCGCGCGTTCCTCGTCCGACAACTCCAGCGCGCGCACCGGGCTGGCCTCGTTCAGCGCGGCCTCGCAGCGCTGCAGCACGCCCAGCAGGCGCTGCGCCTCCTTGTCGCCGGCGCGCGCCGTCTTCTGCGCGCGCAGCACGGCCTTTTCCACGGTGCCCAGGTCGGCCAGGCACAGTTCGGTCTGGATCACGCCGATATCGGCCAGCGGGTCCACGCGGCCGGCCACGTGCACCACGTTGGGATCGTCGAAGCAGCGCACCACGTTGACGATGGCGTCGGTCTCGCGGATGTGCGCGAGGAACTGGTTGCCCAGGCCCTCGCCCTTGGAGGCACCGGCCACCAGCCCCGCGATGTCGACGAACTCCACCACCGCCGGCACCACGCGCTGCGGCTTGACGATCTCGGCCAGCGCGCTCAGGCGCGGATCCGGAACCTCCACCACGCCCACATTGGGCTCGATGGTGCAGAAGGGATAGTTCTCGGCCGGAATCGCGCTCTGGGTCAGCGCGTTGAACAGGGTGGACTTGCCGACGTTGGGCAGGCCCACGATGCCGCATTTGAGGCTCATGAAAGGTCCTTTGAGATCCATCCTCTCCCGGCCCTTGGCCGCGATCTCCGAAGGGCCTGGGCGCGCGGACATCGGCCTCTTGCCGGCTGGCCGCCGTGGCCCCTTGATCACCGCGAGGGGAAAGGATGTCGTCCCGGCCTGGCCGGGAGGCTTGGGCGCGCATTGTAGTGATCGGGCTCCCGCACGCTCTCGCGGGCCCGCCGGGAAGCCGCCTTGGCGCGCCGGCATGCGGATGGCAGGTCGAGTATTTGCAACAACTGGTTGCAATTTCACGGGTTAGGTCGCGTTGACGCTGTTTCGGGCCGGCCACCAGAATCGAACGACTCTCTGAAGGGGAGCCAACCAGGCCATCGCGTACGCCGCATCCTGCGGCCGGATTCGCGAGGCCATTTTTTTGACGGAGACATCGCATGCAAGCTCGACAGCACAAGAGGCTCAAGCCCTGGAAGACCGTCGCGGCGGCAGCCGCCCTGGCCGCCGCGGGCATCGCGTCGCAGGCCGCCCAGGCGGCCATGGCCCCGGCGCAGATCAAGATCGGCACCTTGTACGCCAGCACGGGCCCCTTCGCGGTGGCCTCGCAGGGTCAGTACGAAGGCCTGAAGTTCTGGGCCGATGCGGTGAACAAGGACGGCGGGGTGTTCGTCAAGGCCTTCGGCAAGAAGATTCCCGTCAAGATCGTCGCCTACGACGACCAGAGCTCCACCTCCACCGCCACCACGCTGTACAACCAGCTGATCACCCAGGACAAGGTGGACGTGCTGGTGGCCGACTTCGGCTCGGTGCTGACCTCGGTGGCGGTGCCGCTGGCGGCCGAGCACCACATGCTGCTCATCGACCCCACCGGCTCGGGGGCGAACTTTTTCACCAAGAAGACCGACTACCTGGCCGACGTGAGCATCCCGGCTTCCACCGTGTGGCCGGTGCCCCTGGCGCAATACCTGCTGCACGAGAAGATCAAGCGCATCGCCATCGTCTACGGCAGCAATGACTTCGACGCCTCGCAGGCCGAGACCATGAAGGCGGAGCTGGCCAAGGGCGGCGTGACCCCGGTGTACTACCACGCGGTGCCGACCACGGAGTCGAACTACACGGTGCTGCTGCACACCATCAAGGCCACCAACCCGAACGCCGTGCTGGAGTTCGGCTACGCGCCCAACGACATCGCCTTCCTGCGTTCGTTGTCGCAAAGCGGCCTGCACTTCGACATGACCTTCTCCATCTTCCCCGGCCAGCTGCTGGCGCTGATGCTGAAGAACGTGGGCGCCCAGGGTCTGGCCTACACCTACACCTACCCGACGCCACCGCTGGTCAAGTACGAAAAAGTCAGCTACGGCATGAACACCGACGAGTTCGTGAAGGCCTTCCAGGGTGCCGAGCACAAGGCGCCGAACTTCCTCGACGCCGCCGGCTACAACACGGGCCTGGTCATGCAGTACATGCTCGACAAGGCGCCGAAGTTCACGCAGGAAGACTTCCACGGCGCGTTGCTCAACGACATGTCCGGCAAGACCACCACGCTGCTCGGGCCCTTCAAGATCAACGAGAACGGGGCGCAGCTCGGCCAGCCGCTTCCGGTGGCCCAGATGGTCCCCGACGGCAAGAGCGTGAAGTTCGTGGTGGTGTACCCGCCCGAGCACGCCACGGGCAAGGCCGTGTACCCGGCGCCCAAGCATTGACGCCAACGTGAAGCTCCGGGCCCTTCGGGGCCCGGTTGGACCTGCGGCCCCCGGCGGGCCGCGACGCCCCGGGGGACGAGGTGGAACTGCTCGAATACGCAATCGTCGGTGGGATTCTCTACGGCATCTTCTTCACCCTGGTCGGGCTGGGCCTGAACCTCATTTTCGGGGTGATGCGCATCATCAACCTGGCACATGGGCAGTTCATCGTGCTGGGGGGGTACCTGGCATGGCTGGTGTCGC
>JAJZWA010000117.1:0-1813 GCA_021846965.1 Pseudomonadota bacterium
CGCGCGGGTCGTGCGGCAGCTCGATGCGGACGACGACCGCGAAGCGGACTGCGGAACCTGCGCGCCCGGGGCGCGCTGAACGCGACCGTGAAAGCCTGAAGGAATGGCAGCAGCTCGGCCTGAGCAGCTTGCGACGACGGCCGAATGCTGTCGTCAGTCGGCATCAATGATCTCGCGAGGATCGGTTTCCAGCCACTACCCCGTACTCAATAGGGGCGAGATCAATAAGCTCAGGCGACGCTAAGTGTTCGACGCTAGTCTTACGACGCCTCGATTCACGCACGCCTGCCGACACCACATCCGGCCGTGCGTTTCCATATTGCTTCATGAAGGCCCCGGATGACGCCCTCCATTTCCCGATTGCTATCCTGCCTTGCATTGCTGGCGTGTACCAGCGGCGCACTGCACGCCGAGCCCATTTCCCAACTGCCGCGAAATATCCACGTGCCAGGGCACGCCTTGCGTAGCTTCGACATCGGCTACGCCCAGGACGGCGTGTACGCCTTTGCCGATCGCTCCAACCACGGCGTAGACCTGATCGACACCCGCACACTCCGCTTCCTTGGCCGTATAAGTGGCTTCGCTGGACCACGCAGCGGGGGCCAGGGAGGGCCGAATGGAGTACTCATGGTTGACGGCAGACAACTATGGGCCGGTGATGGCGGCAGCCGGATACGCGTGGCTGACATCCGCTCGCGCCGCATCGTTGCAACCATTTCCACTGGCGGCACGAAACACGTGGATGAACTTGCGTACGACGCACGTGACCATCTGGTGATCGCTGCGAACAATGCCGATGATCCGCCGTTTCTCAGCTTCATCTCGGCCCGAGCCCCATATCGCGTACGCGCCCGCCTGATGCTGCCGCAAGCCACCGATGGATTGGAGCAGCCCATTTGGGATCCACGCACAGGCATGGTGTACGTCGCCGTGCCGGAACTGGAAGGCGTTGCGGCGCGCGGAGGCGTTGCCGTGATCGACCCGCGCACAAGGCGCTTGGTAGCCATGCACGACGTTGCTAGCTGCATGCCGGCGGGTCTGGCACTCGGTCCGACAGGCCAGCTGCTGGTCGGTTGCAGCGACGACGCAGTGGCCGCCGGCTTCAAGGCTGTTTCATTACTGCTTGATCCGGTCTCCGGCAAGATCCTGCGGGCCTTCCATCAGGTCGGCGGCTCCGACGAAGTCTGGTACGACTCCGCCAGCGGCGACTTTCTGCTCGCCGCGGTGTCCAATCCAGACGGCCCGGTATTGGGCATGATCAAAGCGCGCCAACCGCATTGGGTCAAGAACATCCCCACCGGTCGGCACGCCCATTCGGTGGCGGCGGACCCCAACAGCGGCCGTGCGTTCGTTCCAGTTGCTGAAGGCGACAAGGACTGTCCTCGCGGCTGCGTGGAGATCTTCGGAAAGTGACTCCGCGACGAGACCGACCTCTGCATGCGCCGTGAGGTGGTTGCTCGTCGAAGGCGACGCCATGATTGCTGATGCGGTCAGCACGGGTCCACTCGAATATTTGAGGTCGAAGGGTCGAGGCCTGGAAGCCGGGGGAGGTGGCCATGCCAGCTATGGCGTCGGCGCGCGAAGGCGACTGAGGCAGCCCGAGGGTCGATCGCCCCGAGGCGCAATCGCCGGGAGTCTCGGCGCCGGCGCATGCACTTATGCCCAACCGGGAGCGCGTTCCACGCGGCACCCGAACACGCGGACGGTGCACGCGGCCCGGCGCAAAGCGACCGCCTTGCAGGCCGACCGCGACACTTTTCTTACCAACCCCCATCACCGAAGTGATTCCTGCCTCCAGTAGCGAACCCCAATG
>JAJZWA010000117.1:1913-3370 GCA_021846965.1 Pseudomonadota bacterium
AGTAGCGAACCCCAATGCCCCTTGTTTCGAACAATCCAAGTCCTTTGGATCGGGTTGCTTATGCTGTGTACGTTGGGCGGTTGCGCCTCGCTGCAAAGCCCTGTCGGTGCGCGGGCATCCGAAACCGCGCTGAGCGCCGACGCCGCTCCGGCCATGGCATGGTGGGCGGGAGCTGGCGATCCGTTGCTTGCCCGCTTGATCGACAACGGGCTGGCGGCGGACCAGCTCCTGGGCCGCGAAGCCCGGGCCCTGGCCGAACTGCAGGCGCGCCCGAGGCACTGGCGCTTCCGCGTCGCCCGCTGGATCGACCGCATACTGCAGCAGACACCCGAATCCCCCGAGGTGCAGGCCGTGCGACTGGCCGATGCGCGCCAGCGCAAGGCCGCGCGCATCGCGCGCGCCTACGTCGAGGTGCGCTGCCTGCAAGCGAGCGTGGCCTTGCGCCAGGTATTCCAGGATCAGTTCCACGACGATGCCGACTTCGCCCGCTGGCGCCACGAGGCCGGCCTGGTCTCGGCGGTCGACGGCGGCCTGGCGGCCTCGCTGGTCGGCGTCAACGCCGGCGCGCTTGCCGACATTCGCGCTCGCTTGGCCGCGGCCGAGGCGACGCTGGCGCGGCGTGCGGCGTTTGCGCCATCACAACTGGCGTTGTGGCTTGACAACGGCGCGCAAGTGCCACTGCTCGACGCCGACGGCGCGGCCGCGGCGGCGTGCGACGACGCGCGAGCGGCAGGCCCGCGCGCCGCGCTGACCGAAGCAAGGGAGCGCGAGGGCGCGCTGCCCAAGCTCGAGCGCGACGCCGAACGCACCGCGGACGACGCCCGCGCGGCCTACCGCCTGGGGACCGGCGATTTCGCCACCCTGTACGTGGCGCAAACTGCAGCATTGGCGGTGCGCGAAGCACGCATCGCCGCCCAGGCGCGCCGCGCGCGCGCGGCGATCAACCTGTGGACGGACGCAGGTCTGTGCAGGAGCCAGGCCAGGCTGCGCGAACCGGCGCGCAGCCCGGCCGGCGACGTGCCGATGGCAGCCAGAGACGGCCGTGGCTGAGCCGGGCGAGGCATCGCATGTCGATGCGCTGCTCGATGCGCGCCCGCGCAGTCGTGCGCGGCGCTGGATCAGCATCGCGCTGCTGCTGCTGGCGCTGGGCGTGGCGGGCAGGCTGCTGCTGCGTTTTCTCGAGGGCAATACGACCCCGTACTACATGGCGCCGATCGTTCGCGCCGACCTGCGTCCCCAGGTGACCATCACGGGCCAGGCGCACCTGCTCGGCGAGATCACGGTGCGCGCGCCGCGAGACGCCATGATCATCGCGGTACCGGTGGCCCCAGGCACCACGGTGGTGTCCGGTCAGGCGCTGGCCGTGGTGGATACCGGCGCCTTTGCACAGGCCATCGGCGCTGACCGCTTGGCGCTGGCCGCCGCGCACGACCAGCTGGCGCGTGCCGTCGTAGATT
>JAJZWA010000063.1 GCA_021846965.1 Pseudomonadota bacterium
CAACCGCGTGGGCGCGGCGCGCTACAGCGCGATCAGCGACGAGCAGGCGGTGGCGCTGTGGGACCGGCTGCTGGAGAACCTGAAGTTCCGCGTCGCGGTGCCCGGCGCCACGGCGGCCTCCGTGGCGCTGGGCTGAGTCCGCCCGGAGCACGTCATTCCTTTCCACCCAGGAGCACGACCATGCCCGAATCCCGTCCGCCCTTGCCGCGGCAGCACCTGCCCGGCCGTGAAGCCTCCATGCACCCCCGGCCCGAGCACGAAGACCCGCGCTACCGCGGCAGCGGCAAGCTCGAAGGCAAGGTCGCCATCATCACCGGAGCCGACAGCGGCATCGGCAAGGCGGTGGCCATCGCCTTCGCCAAGGAGGGCGCGCGTTGCGTGCTGTCCTACCTCGACGAGCACGAGGACGCGCGGGACGCCCGGGAGCAGGTCCGGCGCCACGGCGGCGATGCCTTGCTGGTGCCCGGGGACCTGCGCTCGCGCGCCCACTGCGAGCATGTGGTCGAGCAGGCCCTGAGCCACTATGGCGCGCTCGACATCCTGGTGAATCACGCCGGCGAGCAATACCAGACCGACACCCTGGACGACGTGGACGATGCCGCGCTGCGCCACCTGTTCGAGACCAATGTGTACTCGATGTTCTACCTGAGCCGGGCCGCGCTTCGGCACATGAAACCCGGCGCGGTCATCGTCAACACCGTGTCCGTGGTGGCCTACAGGGGCCAGCCGCTGCTGCTGGACTACAGCGCCAGCAAGGGGGCGAACCTGGCCTTCACGCGCGCACTGGCGGCCTCGCTGGCCGACAAGGGGATCCGCGTGAACGCCGTGGCTCCCGGCCCCGTGTGGACGCCGCTGATTCCCGCCACCCTGCATGGCACCGGGCTGGAGAGCTTTGGCCGGGACGTGCCGATGGGCCGCGCGGCCCAGCCCCACGAACTGGCGCCCGCCTACGTGTACCTGGCCAGCGACATCGACAGCGCCTACGTCACCGGGCAAGTGCTGCACGTCAACGGAGGGATTCCGGTGAACGGCTGATGCCGGAGCACAGCGCGCGGCCAGGCTGCCGCGCGCCGGCGCGCCCGCTCAGGATTCGAACAGATCCGAGCCGGAGCGCGGCGCCGACAGGCCCAGGTGGGCGTAGGTGGAGGCGCTGGCGATGCGCCCGCGCGGGGTGCGCTGGATGTAGCCGTGCTGGATCAGGAAGGGCTCGATCACGTCCTCGATGGTGTCGCGCTCCTCGCCGATGGCCGCGGCGAGATTGTCCAGACCCACCGGGCCGCCGCCGAAGCGGTGCACGATGGCCTCGAGCAGCTTGCGGTCCATCAGGTCGAAGCCCAGCGGGTCGACGTCGAGCATGCGCAGCGCGGCGTCGGCCACGTCGCGCACGATGCGCCCGTCGGCGCGCACCTGGGCGTAGTCGCGCACGCGGCGCAGCAGGCGGTTGGCGATGCGCGGCGTACCGCGCGAGCGGCGCGCGATCTCGCGCGCACCCTCGGTGTCGATGCCCGCCTGCAGCAACTGGGCCGAGCGCTCGACGATGGTGGTGAGTTCCTCGGTGGTGTAGAACTCCAGGCGCGAGACGATGCCAAAGCGATCGCGCAGGGGATTGGTGAGCATGCCCGCGCGGGTGGTGGCGCCCACCAGCGTGAAGGGCTGCAGGTCGATTTTCACGCTGCGAGCGCCCGGGCCCTCGCCGATCATGATGTCGATCTGGTAGTCCTCCAACGCCGGATAGAGGATTTCCTCGACCACCGGGGAGAGGCGGTGGATCTCGTCGATGAACAGGACGTCGTTGCGCTCGAGGTTGGTCAGCAGGGCGGCCAGGTCGCCCGCGCGCTCGAGCACCGGCCCGGAGGTGGAGCGCAGGTTCACGCCCATTTCGCGGGCGATGATGTGGGCCAGCGTGGTCTTGCCCAGGCCCGGGGGGCCGAACAGCAGCACATGGTCCAGCGCCTCGCCGCGCCGGCGGGCGGCGCCCATGAAGATGTCGAGCTGCTCGCGCACCTTGGCCTGGCCGATGTAGTCGGCCAGCACCTGCGGGCGCAGAGCACGCTCGGCGGCTTCCTCCTGGGGCGAGGCCGGGGCCGGCGCCACCACGCGGTCGGGCTGGAACTTGTCGGGCTGGATGCTCATGCGGGCGGACTCCGGCTGCGCGCGCTCAGGCCTTCGCCAGGGTCTTCAGCGCCTGGCGGATGCCGTCGTCCACGCCGAGCTCGGGGGGCAGCTTGCCCACCACGGCGGTGGCCTCCCGCTCCGAGTAGCCCAGCGCCAGCAGGGCCTGCAGCACGTCGGCGTGCGCCGCCGCGGCGCCCCCGGCAGGGCGGCCCAGGTCCGCACCGAGCTTGCCGCGCAGTTCCAGCAGCAGGCGCTCGGCCGTCTTCTTGCCGATGCCTGGCACGCGGGTCAGGCGCGCGCTGTCCTGCGTGGTCACGGCCTGGGACAGCTCGTGCACGCTCAGGCCCGACAGCAGCGCCAGCGCGATGCGCGCGCCGACGCCGGAAATGCGGATCAGCGCGCGAAAGGCGTCGCGCTCGGCGGGCGTGGCGAATCCGAACAGCTGGTGCGCGTCCTCGCGCACGATCAGGTGGGTGAGCAGGGCCACCTTCTGCCCGACCGCCGGCAGCCCGTAGAGGGTGCTCATCGGCACGTCGATCTCGTAGCCGACGCCGCCGCAGTCCACCAGGACCTGGGGCGGGGTCTTGTCCAGCAGGGTGCCGTGAATGCGTCCGATCATGGCCGCACTTTAGCAGGCCGCAGCAGCCCCTTCGGGGGCCCCCGGAGAGGGCGGCCGGCACGGCCGGCTAAACTGTCGGCTGTACTGCGCATGCTTCCCATGAAAGCCCAATCCTCCTACTCGCACGAAGAACTCGTCGCCTGCGGCCATGGCCGGCTGTTCGGTCCGGGCAATGCCCAGCTTCCGCTGGGGCAGATGCTGATGATGGACCGCATCACCCACATCGCCGACCATGGCGGAAGCTACGGCAAGGGGGAGATGCGTGCCGAACTCGACATTCGCCCCGATCTGTGGTTCTTCGGCTGCCATTTCGAGAACGATCCGGTGATGCCGGGTTGCCTGGGGCTGGACGCGATGTGGCAGCTGGTCGGCTTCTACCTGGGCTGGATGGGCGCTCCGGGGCGCGGGCGCGCGCTGGGGGTGGGCGAGGTCAAGTTCACCGGCCAGGTGCTGCCCACGGCGAAGGTGGTGAGCTACCAGATCGACCTCAAGCGGGTCATCAACCACCGCCTGGTCATGGGTATCGGCGACGGCATCATGCGCGTCGACGGACGCGAGATCTACACCGCCAAGGACCTGCGCGTGGGCCTGTTCACCTCGACCGACGGGTTCTGAAGGCCCCCAGGGCCGGGCTCCGCCCGGCTCGCTCCCATGGGCGCATGCAAAAAGGCCGGGAGCGATCCCGGCCTTTTTGCGATTCCCTTCGCCGGCAGCTCAGGCCACGGCTTTCAGCTTGGCCTGGATGCCCTTGAGCAGCGCGGCGCGCTCGGCATCGTCGACGCGGGCCAGCAGGCGGTTGGCCGCGGAGACGATGGCGCGGATCGAGGCGGTCACGATGTTGGCATCGATGCCCACGCCGAAGGTGGTGGCGGAAGTGCCCTCCAGGGCGGCCTCGACCATGGCCACCGCGCGCGCGTTGGCGCCCAGGCCCAGCGCCCGCTCCTCGTAGCTCTGCACCGCCAGCGGCAGGTGCAGGGCGCGCACCGCGGCATCGATGGGGCCGTTGCCCTCGCCGCGCAGGCTCACCGCGCGGCCGTCGATTTCCAGCTCGAGCCGGATGCCCTGTTCGCTGCCGTGTTCGGCCAGATGATGCCCCACGTAGCGCAGCGGCTCGGCGGCCTCGGTGTACTCGGCATTGAACATGGCCCACAGCTGCTGTGCGGTGACCTCGCTGCCCGAGCTGTCGGTGTAGCGTTGCACCACGCCGCTGAACTCCACCTGCATGCGCCGGGGCATGACCAGGCCGTAGGTGGATTCGAGCAGGTAGGCGATGCCTCCCTTGCCCGACTGGCTGTTGACCCGGATCACCGAATCGTAGGTGCGGCCCAGGTCGGCCGGGTCCACCGGCAGGTAGGGCACTTCCCAGATGGCGGTGGGCTTCTGCGCCGCCAGGCCCTTCTTGATCGCATCCTGGTGGGAGCCGGAGAAGGCGGTGAACACGAGGTCGCCCACGTAGGGGTGGCGCGGGTGGATGGGCAACTGGTTGCAGTCTTCCACCGTGCGCGCCACGGCGTTGATGTTGGAGAAGTCCAGCCCCGGGTCCACGCCCTGGGAGTACAGGTTCAGCGCCAGGGTCACGAGATCGACGTTGCCCGTGCGCTCGCCGTTGCCGAACAGGCAGCCCTCGACCCGGTCGGCGCCGGCCATCACGGCCAGCTCGGCGGCCGCCACCGCGCAGCCGCGGTCGTTGTGGGGGTGCACGGACAGGATCACGCTGTCGCGGCGGTCGAGGTGGCGGTGCATCCACTCGATCTGGTCGGCGTAGATGTTGGGCGTGCTCATCTCCACCGTGGCGGGCAGGTTGAAGATGATCTTGCGCTCGGGAGTCGGCTGCCACACCTGGGTGACCGCGTTGCAGACCTCCACGGCCACGGGCAACTCGGTGCCGCTGAACACCTCGGGGCTGTACTGGAAGGTCCACTCGGTCTCGGGCTGCTGCGCGGCCAGGTCGCGGATCAGCGTGGCGGCCTCGACGGCGATGCGCTTGCAACCGGCCACGTCCACGTTGAACACGATCTTGCGGAAGTTCGGCGCGGTGGCGTTGTACACGTGCATGATCGCGCGCTTCGCGCCGCGCAGCGATTCGAAGCTGCGGCGGATCAGGTCCTCGCGCGCCTGCGTGAGCACCTCGATGGTCACGTCGTCGGGGATATGTCCGCCCTCGATGAGTTCGCGCACGAAATCGAAATCCGTCTGCGAGGCCGAGGGGAAGGCCACCTCGATCTGCTTGATGCCGATGGCGCACACCGTCTTGAACATGCGCATCTTGCGCGCCGCGTCCATGGGCTCGAACAAGGCCTGGTTGCCGTCGCGCAGGTCGGTGCTCATCCAGATCGGGGGGCGGCTGATCACCTGGTCGGGCCAGGTGCGGTCCTTCAGGCCGACCGGGGGCATCGGGCGGTATTTGTTTTGCGGGTTTTTCAACATGGCGGGTACTCCGGCGATTCGTGGGTTCGGGGCGCCGAGGGCGCGCTCGACCGAAGCTCGTGGCTCGGGGCGCGTACTGCGCGGCGGAGGATGCGGGTGTCGCGCTCGATCTGGGAAATCAGATCCGGGAAGCGCGTGCTGCCCGGCTGGGCAGCAGGGGAGCGGGTGTCAGTTGCGCGCGGGGCGCAGTCGCCGCTCGACGTCGACGCGTAGCAGCCGCAGCATCAGACCGCGTTGCCAGGCCGCGAGCGCGCCAGCCGAGGTGCGGCGGCAGTCGCAGGAGGCAGGCGTCGGGTTCATGACCATGGTCTGCGAACATTAGCAAAACCCGGGCCGCCCGTCAAATCGGCCCCCTGGCCGCCCCGGGCGGCCGTCACGCCGCGCCGGCCCGTGGCGAGGCCGACAGGCGCGAGGAGGCAGGCGGTGGATCAGCCCAGCAGGCGGCCGCGGCGAACGCGCATGCCGCGCAAGGCCTGGGCGTCCAGGCTTGAGGCATCGCCGCGGGATTGCGTCCCGGCGGCCACTCCCGCCAGCGCCCCGGCGCGTTGCAGCGCGCCCACGGTGGCGCGGTTCTGGGCATGGCAGATCGCCAGGCCCAGGGCGTCGGCGGCATCCGGGCCGGGTTCGCCGGGAAGCGCCAGCAGCCGGGTCACCATCTGCTGCATCTGCTGCTTGCTGGCGCGGCCGTGGCCCACCACGGCCTTCTTCAGCTGCAGGGCGGTGTATTCGACCACCGGCAGGCCGGCGGCCGCCAGCGCGGCGATGGCCGCGCCCCGCGCCTGGCCCAGCAGCAGCGTGGACTGGGGGTTGACGTTGACGAACACGATCTCCACCACCGCCACGTCGGCACCCGATTCGCGGGCCACCGTGCTGACGCCCTCGAACAGCACTCGCAGGCGCTCGGGCAGCGGGCCGCGTGGAATGCGGATGGCGCCGCTGGCCTGGTAGTGCAGGCGCTGGCCCTGCGCCTGCAGCAGTCCGTAGCCGGTGGTGTTCAGCCCGGGATCGATGCCGAGGATGCGCATGGCCTGGCGCCCGGGCGCGTCGCCGCCGCCGCTCAATGGCGGAAGTGACGCATGCCGGTGAGCACCATGGCCAGCCCGTGCTCGTCGGCGGCGGCGATCACTTCGGCGTCGCGCATGGAGCCGCCCGGGTGGATCACCGCGCGCGCGCCCGCCTGGGCCAGCACGTCCACGCCGTCACGGAAGGGGAAGAAGGCATCCGAGGCGACCACGCTGCCGGCCACCTGCAGGCCGGCGTTGGCCGCCTTGATGGTGGCGATGCGGGTGGAGTCGACGCGGCTCATCTGCCCGGCCCCGACCCCGATGGTGCGCCCGCCCGCGGCGAACACGATGGCGTTGGACTTGGTGAACTTGGCCACCTTCCAGGCGAAGTGCAGGTCGGCCATCTCGGCGTCGGTGGGGGCACGCCGGGTCACCACCTTCAGCGCGCTCTCGTCGAGCAGCTGCTCGTCGGCGCTCTGCAGCAGCCAGCCGGAGTTCACGCGCTTGGCGTCCAGGCGGGGCGCGGGCGTCGCGCCGGCGGCCGGCAGCTCGATGGCCAGCACGCGCACATTGGCCTTGGCTGCCAGCAGTTGCAGCGCCTGCGGGGTGTAGGACGGGGCGATCAGCACCTCGACGAACTGCCCGGCCACGGCACGCGCGGCGGCCTCGTCGACTTCGCGGTTGAAGGCGATGATGCCCCCGAAGGCCGACGTGGGGTCGGTGGCGAAGGCCGCTCGATACGCGCCCTCGGGGTCGACGCCCAGCGCCACGCCGCAGGGGTTGGCATGCTTGACGATCACGCAGGCGCAGGTGTCGAAGGCGCGCACGCATTCCCAGGCCGCGTCGGCGTCGGCGATGTTGTTGTAGGAAAGTTCCTTGCCCTGCAGTTGCCGCGCCATCGGCAGCGAGCCGGGGGCGGTCTGGAGGTCGCGGTAGAAGGCGGCGTGCTGGTGCGGGTTCTCGCCGTAGCGCAGGTCCTGCACCTTGACCAGGCTGAGGTTGAACTGCTGTGGCCAGGCCTGGGGCGGCGCTTCGCGGTGCTCGAAACTGAGCGCGGACAGGTGGTTGGAGATGGCCGCGTCGTATTGCGCGACGCGGTTGAAGGCCGCCACCGACAGCGCGAAGCGCGTGGCCTGCGACACCTGCCCGGTGGATTCGAACTCGGCCAGCACGGCTTCGTACTGCGAGGCGTCGGTGAGCACGCTCACCCCCTGCCAGTTCTTGGCCGCCGAGCGCACCATGGCGGGGCCGCCGATGTCGATGTTCTCGATGGCTTCCTCCAGCGTGCAGCCGGGGCGCGCCACCGTGGCCTCGAAGGGATAGAGGTTGACCACCAGCCAGTCGATGGGGGGGATGCCGTGCTGCTCGATGGCGAGCATGTGCTCGGGCAGGTCGCGACGCGCCAGCAGTCCGCCATGCACCTTGGGGTGCAGGGTCTTGACCCGTCCGTCCAGCATTTCCGGGAAGCCCGTGTGCGAGGCCACCTCGGTCACCGGCAGGCCGGCCTCGGCGAGCAGGCGAGCGGTACCGCCGGTGGACAGCAGCTTCACGCAGCGCTGGTGCAGGCGGCGTGCGAGTTCGAGCACGCCGGTCTTGTCGGAAACGGAGAGCAGTGCGTACATGGGCGCGGGGACGATGGGCGGGTTGCGGGAGCCGCGCGCCGCAACGGGGCGCGCGGGCGGAGTCACTTGATCAGCTTGTGGTCCTTGAGCTTCTTGCGCAAGGTGTTGCGGTTGATGCCCAGCCACTGCGCGGCCACCGACTGGTTGTCGCCGGCACGGCGCATCACGGTCTGCAGCAGGGGCTTCTCCACGGTCTGCATGACCATGCCGTGGATGCCGTGGGGTTCGGTTCCGTTGAGGTCGCGGAAATAGGCCTCGAGGCTGTCGATCACGCATTGTTCCAGGGGGGAACGCGAATTCATGTCTGTACGCTTCCGGTCGCGTTCATGGCTGGACTGCCGGGGATTCGACGCCGGACAGCTGCTCGTAAAAGCCCGCCACCGCGTCGAGCTGCGCCTGCGGCTCGGTGAGGGTATTGAAGTGCGCACGGAACTGCGTGGCCCCCGGCAGCGCGGCGACCGCCCAGCCCACATGCTTGCGCGCGCTGCCGATGCCGGCGCTGCCGTAGTGCGCATGGTGTGCGCGCAGGTGCTCGAGCAACCACTGTCCCTGCTGGGCGGGCGTGGGCGGCGCGGCTTCCACGCCGTCGCGCAGCGCGCGGGCGATGTGCCCGGGCAGCCAAGGCCGGCCGAGCGCGGCGCGCCCGATCATCACGGCATCGGCTCCGGTGGCGGCGAGCACGGCGCGCGCCTTCGCCACCGAGTCGATGTCCCCGTTGGCCACCACGGGAATGCGCAGCGAGGCCTTGATGGCCGCGATGGTCTCGTACTCTGCCTCGCCGCCGTACCCCTGCTCGCGGCTGCGCCCGTGCACGGCGACCAGGGCCACGCCGGCCTCCTGGGCCGCGTGGGCCAGGCGCGGCGCATTGCGCTGCTCGCGGCACCAGCCGGTGCGCATCTTCAAGGTCACGGGGACCCCCAGCGGCTGCATGGCGCGCACCACGGCGTCGACGATGCGAACCGCCAGTTCCTCGTCCTGCATCAGCGCGGAGCCGGCCCAGCGGTTGCAGACCTTTTTCGCGGGACAGCCCATGTTGATGTCGATGATGCGCGCACCGGCCTCGACATTGGCGTGCGCAGCCGCGGCCATCTCGGCCGGATCCACGCCGACCAGTTGCGCGGCCACCGGGCCGGGCTCGCCCTCGTGGTTCATGCGCAGCGCGGTCTTGCGCGAGGCGCGCAGCTCGGCGCGGGAGGCGACCATCTCGCTCACGCAGTGCCCGGCCCCCAGGCGCCGCGCCAGGCGCCGCCAGGGCAGGTCGGTGACCCCGGCCATCGGCGCCGTGAACACGCGGTTGGCCAGCTCGTGCGGGCCGACGCGAAGCGGCGTTCCGAAAGCTGCGAGGGCGGTGGCGGAGGCGGGCATGGGTAGGTGGTCTGCTCCCCCGAGGCCGGGCACGGAGCCGTGGGGGGGCCGGCCGGTCGCGGTGCGAACCCGGACCGGCGTTGCGGATCCGGAGGCGGCGTGCGGGGGAAGGGGCGGATTCTAGTGCGATGCGCAGGCGGCCTGCGTGGTTTCGCGCGCCACCAGCAGGGCGCGCGCGGCGCGGCTGCCGTTGGCGCGCCCGATGGCGCGGCTGATGAAATCGCCGCAGTCGACCACCGCCTGCAGGTCGGCGCCCGTGGCGATGCCCATGCCGTGCAGCATGTACAGCAGGTCCTCGGTGGCCAGGTTGCCGGTGGCGCCGCGGGCATAGGGGCAGCCGCCCAGCCCCGCCACCGAGGCGTGGAAACTGCTCACGCCCAGTTGCAGGGCAGCCAGCACGTTGGCCAGCGCCTGCCCGTAGGTGTCGTGGAAATGACCCGCCAGGCGCTGCATGGGCAGCACTCCTGCGGCGGCCTCGAAGGCTGCCTGCACGGCGCCCGGCGTGCCCACGCCGATGGTGTCGGCCACGTCCACGCTGTCGCAGCCCAGGTCGGCCATGCGGCGCACCACCTCGGCCACCGCGGCCGGCGCGATCGGGCCCTCGTACGGGCAGCCCAGCGCGCAGGAGATGCTGCCGCGCAGGCGCAGCCCGGCCTCGCGGGCCATGCGCGCCACCGGCTCGAAGCGTTCGATGGATTCGGCGATGGAGCAATTGATGTTGCGTCGCGCGAAGGATTCGCTGGCGGCCGAGAACACCACCACCTCCTGCACTCCGGCGGCCAGCGCGGCTTCCATGCCGCGCACATTGGGAACCAGCGCGGAATAGACCACCCCCGGGGCGCGGCGGATGCCGGCCAGGACCTCGGCGCCGTCGGCCATCTGCGGCACCCAGCGCGGGGACACGAAGGCCGCCGCCTCGATGGCGCGCAGGCCGGCCGCCGCGAGACGGTCGACCAGTTCGATCTTCACGGCCGCGGGGACCGGGGTGGACTCGTTCTGCAAACCGTCGCGAGGTCCGACCTCGACGACTTCGACACGGGCGGGCAGTGGCGTGGCCATGGCGATGTTCTCCGGCAAACGGGGGCTGGCTTCAGTAGCCCAGGCGCGCATCGACGATGCCGCCGGGGGCGTCTCCGCGCTCCAGCGCGGCGATCTTGCGCATGATCTGCGCGGCCGCCGGGCCGACCAGGGTCTGGGCGGCCACATGCGGGGTGATGCGCACCCGTGGCTGCGACCACAGCGGGTGGTCGGGAGGCAGGGGCTCGGTCTCGAACACATCCAGCGTGGCGCCGCCCAGGTGCTGCTGGTCGAGCAGGTCCAGCAGGTCCTGCACGCGCAACGCGGCTCCACGCCCGGCGTTGATCACGTAGGCCCCGCGCGGCAACTGGCTCAACGCGCCATAGTCGAGCAGGCCGTGGGTGTCGGCCGTCAGGGGCAGCAGGACCACCAGCACGCGGCAGTGACCCAGGAACTCGTACAGGCGGTCGATGCCGTAGACGGGGCCGTCGAAATCGCTGCCGGCGCGCGGCGTGCCGCTGCGCGTGCAGGCCAGCACGGGAAATTCCATGGCCTGCACGCGTCGAGCGGCGGCCAGGCCCATATGTCCGAGCCCGAGGAAACCCACGCCGAATCCGGTGCGGGGCGCGAGCACCAGGGGTTCCCAGGTGCCATGCCCCTGCAGCGCCGCATAGTCGTCCATGCGCCGATACGCGTGCAGCACGGCCTCGGCCACGTAATCGGCCATCTGCCGGCCCATGCCGGCGTCCTCCAGGCGGATCAGCGGCACCTGCGGGGCGTGCGCGCGCATCAGCGGCAGCAGGGCGTCGACTCCGGCGCCGAGGTTGAACACCGCGCGCAGTTCCTGCTGCCCGGCCAGCCATTCGGCCGGGGGCTTCCAGACCAGCGCGAAATCGGCCTGTTCGTCCGGCTGCTCGACCGCGTCGAACACCTCGACGGCCAGGCGCAATTCGCCGGCATGCTGCGCCAGCGCGTCGCGCCAGCGGCGAAACGGCTCGTCGGGGTCCCAGACCGCCAGTTTCATGAGCCTCGTGCGGCGCGCGAGCGGGCGTCCACCGCGCTCAGGCCTGCGCGGCGCTGGCGTGCAGGCCCAGGCGC
This sequence comes from Pseudomonadota bacterium, assembly GCA_021846965.1. Taxonomy (GTDB): domain Bacteria; phylum Pseudomonadota; class Gammaproteobacteria; order Burkholderiales; family Burkholderiaceae_C; genus Thiomonas_A. The sequence goes on from JAJZWA010000063.1 coordinate 11,268, forward strand.
TCGAAAAGCTTGCGGTCGGCGTCCACCTCGGCGTTGCCGGTGACCAGCAGGGTGTCGCCGTAGAAGATCGAGTTCGCCCCCGCCAGGAAGCACAGGGCCTGGATGCCGTCGCCCAGTTCCTTGCGCCCGGCCGACAGGCGTACCCAGGCCCGCGGCATGCAGATGCGAGCCGCGGCCACGCTGCGCACGAATTCGAAGGGGTCCAGCTCGGGCGCGTGCTCCAGCGGCGTGCCCGCCACGCGCACCAGGGAGTTGATGGGCACCGACTCCGGGTAGGGATCCAGCCCGGCCAGCTGCGCCAGCAGCGCGGCGCGGTCGGCGCGGCTCTCGCCCATGCCGACGATGCCGCCGCAGCACACGTGCATGCCGGCCTCCCGCACCGCCTGCAGCGTGTCCAGGCGGTCCTGGTAGGTGCGGGTGCTGATGATGCTGCCGTAGAACTGCGGGGAGGTGTCGAGATTGTGGTTGTAGTAGTCCAGCCCCGCGTCGGCCAGGCGGCGCGCCTGGCCGGGTTGCAGCATGCCCAGGGTCATGCAGGTCTGCAGGCCCAGCTGCTTGACGCCTTCGATGATGGGCACCAGCTTGTCGAGATCGCGCTCCTTCGGCTCGCGCCAGGCCGCTCCCATGCAGAACCGGCTGGCCCCGGCGTCGAGCGCGGCGCGCGCATGCTCCAGCACGCGCTCGGCGTCCATCAGCTTGTCGGCGTCCACGCCGGCCTGGTAATGCGCCGACTGCGGGCAGTAGCCGCAGTCCTCGGGGCAGCCGCCGGTCTTGATCGACAGCAGCGAGGACAGCTGCACCTCGGTGGGGTCGAAATGCTCGCGGTGCACCTGCTGCGCCTGCCACAGCAGCTCGGGCAGGGGCAGGGCCAGCAGCTGCTCGATGCGCTGCGCGCTCCAGGCCTGCGTCGCGGCGGGGCTGCTGAGCTCGCCGGCCGACTGCGCGCGGCGGGAGGACGGAGGCTGGATGGTGGAAACTTGCATCGACATTCCTTGATGGTTCAGGCCGTGCGCTGTTCCTGCAGGCCGAGTTCGTCCTTCATCTGGTCGCGGATCTTGAACTTCTGCACCTTGCCGGTGATGGTCAACGGGAAACTCTGCACGAAACGGATGTAGCGCGGGATCTTGTAATGCGCGATCTGTCCCTGGCAAAAACCGCGGATGTCCTGCTCGGTGGGCGACTTGCCGGGCCTGGGGATGATCCAGGCGCACAGCTCCTCGCCGTATTTTGCGTCCGGAACCCCCACTACCTGCACGTCCTGCACCATGGGGTGACGGTAGAGGAACTCCTCGATCTCGCGCGGATAGATATTCTCGCCTCCCCGGATGACCATGTCCTTGATGCGTCCGACGATGTTCACGTAACCCTCGGCGTCCATGGTCGCCAGATCCCCCGTGTGCATCCAGCCCTCGGCGTCGATGGCCTCGTGGGTGCGCTGCTCGTCGCCCCAGTAGCCGTGCATCACCGAGTAGCCCCGTGTGCACAGCTCGCCGGCCACGCCGGGCTCCACCGTATGGCCGTCGGCGGGGTCGACGATCTTCACTTCCAGGTGCGGCTGCACCTGGCCCACGGTGCTCACGCGCCGGTCCAGCGGGGTGTCGGTGGAGCTCTGGCAACTCACCGGCGAGGTCTCGGTCATGCCGTAGGCGATGGTGATCTGCGACAGGTGCATGTCGCTGACCACGCGCTTCATCACTTCCACCGGGCAGGGGCTTCCGGCCATGATCCCGGTGCGCAGGGTGCTCATGTCGAATTCGCGGAACCGCGGATGGTCGAGCATGGCGATGAACATGGTCGGCACGCCGTGCAGCCCGGTGCAGCGCTCGGCCTGCACCGCCTGCAGCGTGAGCAGCGGATCGAAGGCCGAGTTGGGGTAGACGATGGTGGCGCCGTGGGTGATGCAGGCCAGGTTGCCCAGCACCATGCCGAAGCAGTGGTACAGGGGAACCGGGATGCACAGCCTGTCCTGTTCCGTGAGCTTCATCGCCTCGCCGATGAAATAGCCGTTGTTCAGGATGTTGCTGTGGGTCAGCGTGGCGCCCTTGGGGAAACCCGTGGTGCCGCTGGTGAACTGGATGTTGATGGGGTCGTTCGGCCCCAGCGTGGCCGCCGTGCTCGCCACCTGCGGATCGCCGGCGACACCGCGCTGCATCCACTGCTCGAAGCGCAGCATGCCCGGCTCGTCGCCGGTGCCCAGCTGCACCAGCAGGCGCAGCTGCGGCAGGCGTGCCGCCTGCAGCTCGCCGGGGGCGCAGTGCGCCAGTTCCGGGGCCAGCTCGCGCATCATGGCCAGGTAGTCGCTGGTGCGGAACTCGGGCATCAGCACCAGCGCCTTGCAGCCCACCTTGTTGAGCGCGTATTCGACCTCGGCCACGCGGTAGGCGGGGTTGATGTTGACCAGTACGATGCCCACCTTGGCGGTGGCCAGCTGCATCAGCACCCATTCGACGCAGTTGTGCGCCCAGATGCCCACGCGGTCGCCGCGGGCCAGCCCGCTGCGCAGCATGGCGCTGGCCAGCACGTCGACCTCGCGTGCCAGCTCGGTCCAGCTCAGACGGCGTTGCTGGTGGCAGGCCACCAGCGCCTCGCGTGCGCCCTGGCGCGCGGCCATGGCGTCGAAGAAATCTCCCAGGGTCTGCGTGATCAGCGGCTGTTCGCGGCTGCCGCAGGCGTAGCTGGTACTCAGGGCCATCATCGTCTCCTCGTGCGCTCTCGGGCGCTTGGGGCCATCGGGGGAGGGCGCGCCCGGCCGCGGGGCCGGGCGCGCGCGGGGAACTCAGAACCGGGCCTGCAGCCAGCGCTCCAGCTGGGGCAGGCGGTCGACGCCCCAGAAGGGCTCGTCGTCGACCACGAAAAACGGGGCGCCGCACACGCCGGCCTGCAGCGCGCGTTCCACGTTGGCGCGCAGCTGCTCCTTCACCGCGGCCTCGGCGCACCAGGCGTCGATCTGCTGCGCGTCCAGGCGCAGCTGCCTGCCCAGCGCGTGCAACACGGGCATGGTGGAAATGTCCTGCCCCTGCACGAAATACGCCCCGAACACCTTGTGGATCCACTCCACGTCCAGGGGCGAAGCCGCGCGCTGCAGCGCCACCAGCACGCGCGCGGCCTGCTGCGTGGCCACCGGGAAGGGTTGCGGCTGGTGGTAGGGCACCCCGAAATAACGCGCCGAACGCTGCAGGTCGCGCAGCGAGTACTCGGCCTTCAGGGGCTGCTGCACCAGCGGGCGCGAACCGGTGGCCGCGAACACCGGGCCCAGCAGGATGGGTACCCACTCGATGCCGCGGTCGTGACGCGTCGCGATCGCCTCGATCTGCGTGCTGGCCAGATAGGAGTATGGCGACGAGAAATCGAAGAACAAGGTGATCGGCGACACGGGCATGGCGGGGCTCCGGGCAGGGGACAGGACTGGGCCTTCGGCCGGAGCCTCAGGCCATCTCGACGGCCATCGCGGTGGCCTCGCCGCCGCCGATGCACAGCGATGCCACGCCGCGCGACAGGCCGCGCTTGCGCAGCGCCCCCAGCAGGGTGACCACGATGCGCGCGCCGCTGGCGCCGATCGGGTGGCCCAGCGCCACGGCGCCGCCGTGCACGTTGACCACATCGTGCGAAAGTCCGAATTCGTGCATGGCCGCCATGGTCACGGTGGCGAAGGCCTCGTTGACTTCCCACAGCTGCACGTCGTCCTTGCTCCAGCCGGCGCGCTTGAGCGCCTTGTCGATGGCGCCGGCCGGCGCCGTGGTGAACCATTCCGGGGCCTGCGCATGCACGGCATGCGAGCGGATGCGCGCCAGCACCTTGCAGCCCAGGCGCTGCGCGGTCGATTCGCGCATCAGCACCAGCGCCGCCGCGCCGTCGGAAATGCTCGACGAGGTGGCCGCGGTGATGGTGCCGTCCTTGCGGAAGGCGGGCTTGAGGCCGGGGATCTTGTCCGGGCGCGCCTTGAAGGGCTGCTCGTCGCGGCTGATGCGCTGCTCGCCGCCGCGGCCCTGGATCACCACGGGGGCGATCTCCCAGTCGAAGCTGCCGTCCTCGTTGGCCAGCTTGCTGCGCGCGGTGGACTCGATGGCATAGGCATCCATGGCCTCGCGCGTGAAGCCGTAGCGGGCCACGCAGCTCTCGGCGAACACGCCCATGGCCTTGCCCCGCTCGTAGGCGTCCTCCAGCCCGTCGACCGCCATGTGGTCGTAGAACTCGGTCATTCCGTATTTCACGCCCTTGCGCACGAAGGCCAGGTGCGGGGCGTTGGTCATGCTCTCCATGCCTCCGGCGACGACCACCTCGGCGCTGCCGGCCGCCAGCATGTCGTGGCCGAACATCATGGCGCGCATGCCCGAGCCGCACATCTTCGACAGGGTCACGGCGCCGGCGGACTGGGGCAGGCCGGCCTTGAGCGCGGCCTGGCGCGCGGGCGCCTGGCCCTGGCCCGCCATCAGGCAGTTGCCCATCAGCACTTCGTCGACCGCCTCCGGGGAAAGCCCTGCGCGCTGCACCGCGGCAGCGATCGCGGTGGCGCCCAGCTCCCAGGCGGGAACCGAGGCGAAATCGCCCAGCAGGCCGCCGATCGGCGTGCGCGCGGCGGACACGATGACTACGGGATCGGAACTCATGACATCTCCATCTCGGGGGTCTGTGCGCCGGTCCGTGCCGGCGCGGAATCCGCCCGCGGGAAACGCCGGGCGGTGTCGTAGGGGAACACGTCGATCACATGACCTTCGCGGATACGCTGCTGCTGCGCCTGCCAGAAGGCGGCGTCGAGCAGGTCGGCGTGGTGGCGCAGGAACACCTCCCGCACCCTGGGGTCGCCGAGCAGGAAGCTGCCGAAGGTCTCGGGAAACACATCATGGGGGCCCACCGCGTACCAGGGCTCGGCGGCCATCTCGTCCTCCTCGTGGCGCGGTGGCGGCACGCGGCGGAAATGGCAGTCGGTGATGTATTCGATTTCGTCGTAGTCGTAGAACACCACCTTGCCGTGGCGGGTCACGCCGAAGTTCTTCCACAGCATGTCGCCGGGAAAGATGTTCGCGGCCACCAGGTCCTTGATGGCGTTGCCATAGTCGATCACCGCGGCTTCCAGCTGCTCGGGCGTGGCCTCGCGCAGGTAGATGTTCAAGGGGATCATGCGCCGCTCGATGTAGCAGTGGCGGATCACCAGAAGCTCTCCATCCTCCTCCAGCTGGGAGCCGCAGGTGCGCCGGAGCTCGTCGACCAGCGCGGGGTCGAAGCGTTCGCGCGGGAAGGCCACGTTGGAGTACTCGAGGGTGTCGGCCATGCGTCCGACGCGGTCGTGGCGCTTGACCAGCAGGTACTTGCTCTTGATCTGCTCGCGCGTGGTGTCCTTGGGCGGCGGGTAGAAGTCCCGGATGACCTTGAACACGAAGGGAAAGGAGGGCAGCGTGAACACCAGCATCACCATGCCGCGGATGCCGGGGGCCGTGGTGAAGTTGTCGCTGGAATGGCGCAGGTGGTACAGGAAATCGCGATAGAACAGGGTCTTGCCCTGCTTGGCCAGGCCCAGTGCGCTGTACAGCTCGGAGCGCGGCTTGCGGGGCATCAGCGCGCGCAGGAACTGCACGCAGGCCGAAGGCACCGCCATGTCCACCATGAAGTAGGCGCGGGCGAAGGAAAACAGGAGCAGCAGGTCGTCCTCGTCGAGCAGCACGGTGTCGATCACCAGGCGCCCGTCGGGGCCGTGCAGGATGGGAAGCGCCAGCGGCGCCTCCCAGTAGCCGTTGATCACCCGGCCCACCAGGTAGGCGCCCTTGTTGCGGTAGAACAGCGAGGACAGCACCTGGATCTGGAAATTGCTGCGCAGTCGCGCACCGTCGAGCAGGCGCTCGAGCGCCGCCACCACCTTGGCCACGTCGCCCTCCAGGTCGGCGAAGGGGCGCTGCAGCTGGTGGTTGTGCACGATGCGCACGAGGGTCTCGTGCAGGTTCTCGCGCGTGGGGTAGTAGGCGCGGAAGGTGGGCTGCGCCGCCGGCTCGTCGTTCTCGATGTATTCGGTGGACAGCGCCGGGCGCACGAACAGGATGTCGTTGTGGAAATGGCGTCGGTGCAGCACCTTGGTGGTCACCGAGTTGAAAAAGGTTTCCGCCAGCTCCGGCTGCAGGTGGTTGGTCAGCAGGCCGATGTAGTGCAGCTTGGCCTGGTGCCAGACCTCGGTGTCCAGGCGCGACAGGTCGAACTGGGCCTGCAGCTGTTCGATGGCCTCGTCCACGCGGGTGTCGTAGAAGGCGATGCGTTCGCTTTGCGCGCGCTGCTGCCCGGCCCAGTCGGCGGCCTCGAAGCGCGCCTTCGCCTCGCGGCTGACCTGGCGGAACAGCCGGTAATGCTTGTTGAAGCCGTCGAGCATGGCCCGCGCGATGGCGAAGGCCACCTGCGAATCCAGCCGGGTCGGGAATTGGTTCATGCGCAAGCCGTAGGTTCAAGACACAATGTAACGTCGCGCAAGCGGCCGGGACAAGTCGGGCCGTCCCCGCCATCATGCCAAGCATTGTGCCAAGTCATGCTAGGCTTTTTCGCCTGCCCGACGCGGCAGCGCGGGCCCTGCGGCCCGGCCGACAACGACAGGAGATCTGCCCATGCCCGGACTTCGCCCCGACGTCGACCCCGACGGCCTGCTCGAGTACTCGGTGGTCTACACCGACCGCGCGCTCAACCACATGTCCCTGCGTTTCCGCGAGGCGCTGCGCGACATCTCCTCCATGCTGCGCCAGGCCTACGGTGCCGAGGCCGCGGTGGTCGTGCCTGGCAGCGGAAGTTTCGCCATGGAGGCGGTGGCCCGACAGTTCGTCTCCGCCGAGGACGGCGCCGGCGCGCTGGTGGTGCGCAACGGCTGGTTCAGCTACCGCTGGTCGCAGATCCTCGAGGCGGCGCGCCCGCGCGCTCGCGTGTCCGTGCTCAAGGCGCGTGCCGTGTCGGCAGCCCCGCAGGCTCCCTTCGCCCCGGTTCCGGTGCTGGAGGCGGTGCAGGCCATCCGCAGCCAGCGTCCCTCGGTGGTGTTCGCGCCCCATGTCGAGACCTCCGCCGGCCTGATGCTGCCCGACGAGTACGTGCGCCGGCTGGCCGATGCCGCGCACGAGGTGGGGGCCCTGTTCGTGCTGGACTGCATCGCCTCGGGCGCCATGTGGGTGGACATGCGCGCCTG
>JAJZWA010000064.1 GCA_021846965.1 Pseudomonadota bacterium
CACTCCACGCTGGGCTACTGCTCGCCGATTCGCTTCCTGGAGGAGTGGCTCAGCAAGCATGGCGATCAGCCATCCATGGCGGCATGAGAGCGGCCATCTGGAAGGCGAAATTCGACGGGCACCTCAGGCGGGGGTGTTGGCAATGTGTTGCCAATTAGCGGCGCTGGCAGCCGCCGGCGTTGCGGAACGAATCGCCGGATCGCGGCGCTTTGCCGACCGACCGCACCCGCTGGGTGAATGACAGCAAAGGTCGAGCTCCAGCCGTTGGGCCCATGTCAGTCCATCGGCCTGAGCGGTCACCGGGCCTGTTTTCGGCAGCGTCCGTTGCAGGCCAGAAGCGGCCCGTCAGGGGCCGTTTGAAGCTGCCTTCCAGACGACAGCTCCGGTCGAGGTGTCATGTCTGCGCGGGCTTGGCCGTCAGGTCGATGTGCAGTGCCTTCATCACCGCCAAGGTTGTCTTCAGGGTTGGATTGCCGCGGGCACTGAATGATCGGTAGAGCTGTTCCCGCGACAGCCCGGTTTCATGCGCGATCTCGCTCATGCCCCGTGCTCGCGCCACGACGCCCAGAGCCTGAGCAATGTAGCCGGCGTCGCCGGACTCGAACGCATCGGCCATGAAGGCTGCAATGGTCTCGTCCGAATCCAGCAGTTCTGCCGGATCGAAATTCGTCAATCGATCGTTCATATGTCTTCACTCCCCTCACGCGCCAGACGCTTCGCGGTCTCGATATCCCGCGCTTGCGTGCTTTTGTCCCCGCCACAGAGCAGAATCACCAGCGTCGTGCCTCGCTGCTGAAAATACACCCGGTAGCCGGGTCCATCGTGGATCCGAAGTTCGCTGATTCCGTCCCCGACCGGCGCGACGTCGCCAGCCAAGCCATAGGCCAATCGGTTCAATCGCGCAGCGACCAGGGCGCGAGCTCGCGCGTCACGCAGCTTGCCCCACCACTTCCGAAAGGCGCTCGTTTGCCGGAGTTCGAGCATGGCGGAAATGTAGTCTAAAAACTACAATCGCGCAATGTCCCTGAGCCGTTCCTGGCTACACCGTGCTTCTCTTCAAGATCGTGCCTCAACTCCGAATCGGCCGCAGGATCTCGAGCCAAGCGACGATCCCCAAAGGGGTCGACTGCTGCCTCTTGCGCTCGGCGCGTGAACGGCGGCAAAGGCCGAACTCCGGTCGTTGAGCCGGCGTTGCCAGCCCGGCCTTTGCCGCCGCTCAGGTGCCCGACGCGAGAGGCCTCAGTCGACCCGTTGCCGCCACCAGGAATAGCCGGAGCGGACATCGATCGCCCCTTCCTCATGACTGCATCAAGGAGGGCGGAGGCCACAAGTACGGCAAAAGCACGTACAAGTGGGCCATCCAGAGGACTTGCCCTGGGAGCCCCCCTGTTTCCACGCTCGACGCGAGTCGAAGCCCGCATTGAGCCGGACGCTCGTGGGGGATCGAGGTTCCGCACGGCCGAGCCTGCGCCGGTGCATGACCTGGCCGCGAGATCCGCCTCACGCGGGCAGGTCAAGCAGGTCGGTCCCGTAGGAATTGTCGATCAAGCACAGCCAGCCGGCGTCCGGGTCACGACGGAAAACGTAGGTGGAACGGCGCGTGGCCTGCCACGGTTGGCCGTCGGCGAGTCGCGCGCTCAATTCCGCCCGGGCCAGGACCAAGGTTGTGGCGCCGGCCATCAGAACTCGTACGTCCGGCTGGTGGACGTGAAGGCTGTGATGAAAGTATTCGGCGATGCGGTGCAAGGCCATGCTCTATATTCGTAGCGACGCCAGCCTCCGTGACATGCGCAAAATGCCAGCCGAAGGAGTTCTTTCAGGCGTCGATGCGCACGATCGACGCGACAAACGAGAGCGCAGATGAATCGACGGCTCGAGGTCCTGAAGCGCTGGGGGGCACGCTGGGGATGCCTCCTGACGAGCGCGATGGCGCTCGCCGGGTGCGCCTCTCACGGGTCCTACCCGACAGACTGGGCTCCGATTGCGCAGGACCCGGCGCTGTGCGCGCATGTGGCCGGCGACTACACCCCCTTCGACTTCCCCTCGCGCCTGATCATGAGCGGGATTGCCGGCGCCCCCGACCCCGAGCCACCGGCGAAGGCGGTTGCCGCGGACCGGCTCCGGCTGCGCGTGGCCGACGGCAGCCTGACCGCCACCGCCTACCTCGCCGGTACGATCGTCGCCCAACGCCGCTATGCGATTGAATGCCGCGGCGACGTGGTGACGCTCGACCTCGGAACCACCTTCCATGGGGAACAAGGGGTCATCGGCATCGAGTCCACGAAGTTCACCCTGCAGAAGGACGCCGCGGGGGCCATTGTCGTGCAGCGGCAAAGCTCGGGAGTCGGCGCCTACGGGCTGTTTCCAATTGCCGGCGAGACGTCGGGATGGGTCGGACGATTTCTGCCGTATCGGGCGGGAGCCCTCATTCCGCAGAGCCCGAAGCGGCCGCCGCCCCCCTGCGAATTCAACGTCTCCCAGATCATGGTCCGGACCCAGCAAGAAGCGGATGCCATCGAGCAGGCGCTGGCCGGCGGAGCAGACTTCGAACAGCTGGCGGCAACCCACAACCGGATCTTCTACATGCGATGGCAAAAGGGACGCGTGGGATGGATCCCGTCAACGCTCTTCCCGAAGTGGAAGCCCGTCATCGTTTCCCTCAAGAAGGGCGAGTACAGCCGCACACCGGTCAAAGATGACGCCGGGTGGCACATCCTCAGGCTGAACGCCACCCGCCCCGAAGGCTGCGTCGCCACCGAGTCGCCCTGAAGGCGCCGGCCCGGGCACGACCTGCGTCGACGGCCAGCGCGGCTCCGAGCCGACCTTGCCCGACGCGCAGGAAGCGGCGGGCAATGGTTTCGAGGTCATCGGCGTTCATCCGCGACCGCGTCTGGCTGCGACATGATTTGCCGGAGCCTGCAGGGAACATGTGGCCTCACGCAAGGAGGTCGACATGGATGCATCGGAAGGCCAGCGAAGGCATGGTGCGTGACATCCGCAGTATCCAGCGGCATCTGGATACGCTGAGCGAGCATTTCGACATCGAGAGCGACGATCGCGCGAAGCCTTATGGCTACCGCTGGAAGGAACGTGCCCAGGGCATCGCGCTGCCCACGTTGACGCCCCAGGAATCCCTGATGCTGCGGCTGGCGCATGCGACGAGGATGGACGCTTCGGCTTCGGCCAGGGGGACAGGATCCGGCTGAGCTTTCGCATCGACAGGCAAGCCGGTCAGCACCTGACCGAGACGCCACTGTCGTCGGACCAGGAAATCATCGAGGAACCTGAGGGGTATCTCGTGCGAGCCACCGTCACGGAGTCGATGTTCCTGGACAGGTGGCTGCTTGGATTCGGCGACGCGGTGCGCGATGTGGTGAAGGAGCGGCTGCCCACGCCGGAGCTACACCCGGCCGGCCGCGACCATCCTGGCGAGCGCAAGCGTGCGCGGTAGCATGCCCGTTCTGGAGGATTTCAGATCGGTCGGCGATCGACGAGCAATCGCGGCGTGGAAGCTGCGGTGGGTGTGACGGACATGCACAAGAATCGGCTCGAAGCGTTCAGTGACGGCGTGCTTGCCATCGTGATCACGGTGATGCTGCTGGAGATGAAGGTGCCGTCCGGCCCCAGTCTCGGCGACCTGCGCCCCGTCCTGCCTCTGTTTCTCAGCTATGTGCTGAGTTTCGTGTATGTCGGCATCTATTGGAACAACCACCACCACATGATGCATGTGGCGTCCGCGGTCGACGGGGCGGTGCTGTGGGCCAATCTGCATCTGCTGTTCTGGCTCTCCTTGCTGCCCTTCGTCACGGGCTGGATGGGGGAGAACCACTTCGCCGCGGTTCCGACCGCGCTGTATGGGGGGGTGCTGCTGTGCGCCGCCGTGGCCTATTCCATCCTGGCGCGCGCCCTAGTGGCGGCAGCTGGCGCTGACTCGCGCCTTGCTCGCGCGCTGGGGCGGGATCGCAAGGGCAATCTGTCGATCGTGATGTACCTCGTCGGCATCCCGCTGGCGTTCGCAGCGCAGTGGGTGGCCCAGCTGGTCTATCTCGCGGTCGCCCTGATGTGGCTGATTCCCGACCGGCGCATGGCCAGGATCGTGGGGGAGCACCGCGACTGAGCCGGGCGGGGAGGCTTCGCCTGCGCGGTCTCAGAGATAAGCGGCCCCCAGCAGTTCCTTGTAGCGCTCGGGCAGGGGTTGCGCGCGGTAATCGAGGGTCAATTCCTCTCCGGCGAGGATGTCCCTGCGCGCCGACACGCCGCGCGCGTCCGCCCCGATGACGCAGTTCGGGTCCCTGGAGTGGTTCATGAACCCGTAGGTGGTCCTGTCCCGCCGCAGCAGCAGGGTCTGCCCGGACATCGCGTTCCACTCTCCCGCGAAATTCGCCGCCGTGAGGGGGCCGTCGGGCAGCCGGACGATTTCCCCCGGAAGCTGGAACATGTCCGCGCCCTTGGGAATGGGGATGGTCGTGAACACGCCGATGCCGTGGATCGCGCTCGCCCGCAGTTGCAGGGCCGGATGCAGGCGGTGATGCCTGAGCAGGATTCCGTCGATGCGAATACCTTCCACGACGACATGGAGTTCGACATCCTCCAGGTCGTGGGCCTTGCCGAGCGGGGGAGGCGCTTCGCCGCACCAATGGATGCGAATGTCGCGCACCGCCTGGAGCGCGAATTCCGCGAGCGCCGCGGCCCCGGCGTCCGTCGCGCTGACAAACAGGTTCGCGATGCCTCGCGATTCGATGCCCAGCGCCGAGCGCGGCTCCCGGTCGCAAAGGAAATCACCCTTCGCAAAGGGCGCGAAGGTCCGATGGACCTGGCTCCAGAAGTCGCTTTGCGGGGTTTTCGCGACCGTGAATCGCGCATCCCCGTCGCGTGCCAGGAATTCGGCGCAGTACTGACTGGGACTCATGCTGTTCACGGATGGCGCGCAGGTTGGGAGGCGGTCGAACATCCGCCGCGTGCATCGGGCCTCGGGACGGGAGTCCGGGCATTCTGCCACGCAGCGCTTGCCCCCGAGACCCGTGGCGTCTGCGCGCGCTTGCCGCGCGCATTCGATGCCCGCTCAGTCCTCGTCAGGCTCGCGCGATCCCTTGAGCAGATGGAGCGCGCGCCCCAGCGTGCGCGACCAGATCAGCGGGGCGACGATGGCGGCGACGATCAGGATGAGGATGGTGGCGAGCCAGAAATAGTCCTGGTGCTCCGTCTTGAGTTCGACCGCGCCCCTCCAGACCTCGTACAGCGCGGCGATCTCGAGCAGCGCGATGATGTTCAGCGCGACATCCTGGCGCTTGTTGATCCGCTCGCCCTCCATCTGGAACTTGCGATCGAGGAAATCCCTCTGCAGGTCGAAGGTCTCGGTGATGAAGCCGATGTCGTCGGGGATGTGCCAGAGTTGCTCGATGCGCGTGAATTCCTTGTGCAGCTTGGGGTAGAGGCCGGACTTGTAGGTCTTGTAGTCGAGGATCATCCGCCGGTAGGCGATCTGGAAGCCTTGAAACGACTCCAGGCTCCTTTCGGTGGCGGCCCTGGAGGGGGACTCGAGCAGGGATTTCTGAAAATAGTCCTTGAAGAAGCGGATCTCGTAGTAATAGATCTGCAGGAACAGCACCATGCAAAAGATCTTCTGGTTGAGGTTCCTCGGCAGATTCAGAGCGATCCCGTAGTTCCATCCCACGTGCAGGTAGCTGCCCGGATAGTCCAGGCTGATGCCGGAGTTGTGCCTTCGCTGCTCCTGATCCTCTTCATTCAGGAACAAGTCGTCCGGGGCATGGATGGTGTGCGGCGCGGAGGTGAAGATCAGGGGAAAGGCCGAGTCCAGGGTGAACGAAAGGCTGGGCACTTTGCCGAAGGATGGAATGTCCAGGCCCTTCATCACGTCGAGAACGGCATGGGTCGCGCGCAGCTTGATGTCGGTGTGCTCGGACTCCAGTCCGAGCTCGGCCAGGATGTTGCGCTGGCGCAGGAGAGTGCGCAGGGTATCGTCGATCGCGCCGCCAGCCGCTGCCAGGAATTCGAGCTCGAAGATGAGAATCACATTCAGCGTGGCATCGGCGACCAGATGCGCCTTGCAGTGAACCTCGTAGCCCTCGAAGTGGTGGACCTTGCCGGGGACGAAGTCCTTGAAGGAGTAGGGCGCGAAATTGCGTTCCTCGGCCATCGCGCGCCTGGCATCGAGTCCGCCGTCGTCGGTGTCGCGCAGATACAGGGCCTCGTCGCCCAGGAATTCCCAGCGCGCATCGAAAATTCCGTGGCCTTCCTTCTGACGTTGTCCGGAGGCGCGAATCAGATGTTCTCGCAGGCGGCTGTCGCCCCGTTCCATCTGCATGGGGGTCAGGATCAGGATCTTGAACATGAACAGGATCTCGGGAAGACGGGCGGCGTATCCACGCAGGGTTGGTTGGGGCGAGCGGCGCGTTGGGGTCATGCACCCGTGGCGGGGCTTCGCCGGGCTCCGGGCCTGAGCAAAGCGTATCGCATGAAAGTAGGCGGTACATGGATCCGGTGGTGTTGTCTGCGGTCAGTCTCGGGGATCGGCCGTGCCGGAGCCGGCTCCGCAGCTTGTTCATGGTTCCGGGGCCAGGGCACTGCTCCGTGGCGTCTTGCGGCTGGCTCAGGCGGCTGCTGCGGCCGAGGTCCCGCAGGGTCCAGGCGCCTTGGATGCCGTGCGGTCGCGCGCCTGCTAGAAATCCGCGGAGACCGTCAGGTACAGCGCGCGGGGCGCTCCCGGATAGGCCAGTAGGTAGCCCCCCGCGGGAGTCTGCAGCAGCGCGCCCGAGGAAATGTACTCGGCCGCGTCGTAGCGCCGGTCCAGCAGGTTGTCGACCCGCAGGGTGATGCTGGCGATCTGCGCGCCGGGCACCAGCCTGGCCAGGCCCGTGCTGCTGTAGCGCAGTTTCAGGTTCATCAGGGCATGGCCCGCCGCGCTGCGCGTCGACGGGCCCACGACCTGGTTGTCGAACAGGTGGTAGGGCCCCAGCACCTGCTCCCAGAGGGTGGTGTCCAGCACGCCGTTCCTGAGCAGGCGGCGGTAGCGTATGCCGGCACTGGCGGTGAACTCCGGCACGTTGGATACCGGCAGCCCCGCGAAGCTGGTCGCGGTGTCGTAGTTGGTGTAGGAGTCCCAGCGGCTGCGCATCCATCCCAGGTTGATGAAGCCCTTCCACGGCCTGCCCAGGGCGGCGCTCGCCCGCGCCTCGATGCCTTGCAGCGTCGAGGTCCCCGCGCCGAAGGTGGTCTGGCTGGGGTTGGCGGGATCGGTGTACCCGATGGTCTGTCCGCTCAGCCGGGTCTGGAACAGGTCCAGCGAAGCTTCGAGCTCGCGCAGGCCGTGCCAGCGCGGGCTCCTGTACGCCAGGCCGGCGTCGATGCTGCGCGCCCGAAGCAGTTGCAGCGTGGCCAGGTCCGGGGCCACGGCCATCCCGGTGTCGTAGTTCTCCAGGTCGGGATTGTGGAAGGCCACCGCATAGCTGGCATGCGCGCGCAATCGCCCGCTCAGCCGCAGATCCACGTCCAGCGAGGGCTCCAGGCGGCTGCGATGGCTGGACACGTCGGGGCTGGGGTCTGCCTGGGCGCTTCCGACTCCCAGCGCGGAGGCCAGCCCGGCGCTGGCATTGTGGAACTCGGTCTGGAAGCCCACCAGGCGCAGCCCCGGCACGACGCGCATCCTCGGGGCGACATGCACCCGATCCTGCAGGAACAGCGCCCAGAACCGGTTGCGCGTGGACGGCATGGACAGTTGGGTGACGTCGCCTGCGGCGACCCCGCCTCCGTCCAAGGAAATCCCCGCGCGTGGCGTGTAGCCCACCTCGCTGGCCTGCGAGCGGGCGATGATGAAGTAGCCGCCCCATTCCAGGCGCTGCGTGCGTCCGAGGTCCATGGCGAAATCCAGCTTGTCCCCCAGGGTGCGGGAATACGAACTGGAGGCTACGCCAATGCGGCTGGTCGCGGAGAATCCGTCTTGCAGGGCGTGGTCCACGCGCGAGCCGTGGAGCCAGGCCAGGTCGGACAGGGAAATCCCCTGGGCGAGCCGCAGGTGCAATCGCGCCCAGTACAAGGTGCTTTGCAGCGAGCTTTCCTGTTGCCACAGCGAACTTGGCAGGGTGGCGTCGAATCCCGCGCTGGGCTGGCTGTAGGGCAGCCCGCCGGCATCCAGGCCCGCGAGGTCGATGCCGTTGGCGCGCGCCTCGGACAGGGACACGGGAATCGGCGCCGGGCTGTACTCGCGGTCGCGCATGCCGAAGGCCCCCAGGCTGAGCGTGCCGTGCTCGAGCGCCCTGCGTGTCTTGACATAGGCCTGCAGCATGCGCGACGGCGGGCTGTCCGCGCCGGCCCGCGGGGATCGGCTTCGGGTGCCGGCCGCCGCCAGCACCGAGGACCAGCCCTCGTGCAGGCCGGTCGTATGCACCACCGACGCCACCGCCGTGCCGAAACTGCCCCCGGAAAGCGCGGCCTTCGAGCCGGCCCGCGCGGTGGGTTGCCAGGGGATGAAGTCGATGTTGCCGCCCAGGCTGTCGTACCAGCGGCTGGAGGCTTCGCCCGGGCTGGGCACGACGTCCACGCCTTGCAGCAGGGCCGCGACGGGAGCCTGCGCCGACTGCCAGCTGGTGTTGCGGATCAGGTCGTTCAGGGGCACCCCGTCGAGCTCCGCGGTGATGATGTTGGTGGCCAGATCGCCAGGGATGTCGTTGTAGCCCAGCTTGATGCCCCGCAGGTACAACCCCGAGTTCGCCGCGGCGCTGGCCACGGAGTAGCCGCCAATGCGCGCATTCGGCAGCAGGCCCAGCGCCTGCATGCCCCCGCTGGCGGGGCCGACGAGCCCGACTTCGGCAGGGCCGAGGCTGGAACGGGCTTGCGCGGACCCCAGCGGCGACGATGCCGCGGAACAGGGCTGCGGGCCGGGCCCTGGCCCGCAGGCGGAGGCCTGCACCGCGCCGAGCAGAACCGTCGCGGCGGCCGCGTTGCCCGTGCACCAGCTGCTGCCCGCCGCGACCGCCAGGGCCAGCGCCGCGACGCAGGCGCGCAGGCGAGATCCCCTCCCAGCCCCGGACGCGCGGGCGAGCCGCGAGGCTCGCCCGTCGCCCTGCCGCCCCAGTCGGGCAGGGCCTCGTGCCGTCACGACTTCTTGTCGGCCTGCGGGCCCACCGCGGCTTGCTGCTCGCGCACCGTCGGATAGGGCTTGCCGGGCATCAGCCCCTGCCACAGCACGCGGTTGTACACGCCGGCGTTGACCTTGTCCTCCTGGTCGAAGTCGAAGCCCTTGGTCAGGTCCGCCCAGTAGGCCATGCCATGGGTCGGCCTGGCGGCGGCCGCGAAGCGGGTGCCGGCGGGCAGGGGCAGGGAGGTCCCCGCCAGCAGGCTGGAGGCGGTGGCCGTGTAGTTCCACGCCGCGTTGGCGGGCGAGGTGTCGAACACGGCGGCCATCGGAGCCGCGTCGGCGTCGAACTGCCCGAGGTGGTCGATGCCCAGCACGTCGGTGATGGTGCGCAGCATGTTCACCGTGGTGTAGTGCTGGTGCACCACGGCGTCCTTGCGCACGTAGGGTCCGACGACGAAGGCGATGCTGCGATGCGCGTCGACATGGTCGGGGCCGTCCTGGGCATCGTCCTCCACGACGAAGATCAGGGTACTGTCGGCGTAGGGGCTGTGGGCCACCGCCTGCACCAGTCTGCCGACGGCGTAGTCGTTGTCGGCGACCTGGGTCTCCGGCGTGTTGTCGCCGTCGATGGCCGTCGCAAAATTGCCCGTGTGGTCCATCATGAATCGCACCAGCATGAGGTTGGGCATGTCGTGGTGGGTGACATAGCCGGAGAACTCACGCTCCCATTCCTGCTCCCGGAAGTAGTCCGGGAAATGGGTGTCGAAGCCGCGGAAGTAGGGATCGGTGACCCCCACCAGCTGGGCGTTGGCCGGGTAGGCCACGGTCAGCTTGTCGGCGTAGGGCTTGGTGTCGAGCGGGATGGCGTAGGCCGCGTAGGGCGTGCCGGCCAGGCTGTAGCGGGTCAGGTCGAGCATGAAGCCATAGTTGCGCACCGACAGGCCCGCGCGCATGGCCGAGTTCCACAGGTAGCCCTGCTGCTGTTCCCCGGGGTCGGGGCCGTCCGGCGCCGCCACGTTGCGGGCAGCAGGCAGGGTGTCCGGGTCCAGCGAGGCCGCCAGGGGGTCGGCGGCGATGCGCGCGGCTCCGCTGAGTCCGACGTCGACGTTGCGGTTGTCGCCTTCCCAGTCATAGGAGCCTCCGTTGCCGGCGTAGTTCGGCGGCAGCATCTTGGCGCCGTCGTCCGACTCGCGCCCCGAGGTGCTCCACGGCCAGCCGTTGCCGCTGACGTCGCCCGGATCGTAGAAATTGTCCAGGTCGACGAAATGCGCCGCCAGCGCGTGCTGGTTGGGCGTGGTGGTCCACGGGAACTCGGCCAGCGAAGGATCGCCGTTGCCCTTCCCGAGATCGCCCAGCACCTGATCGTAGGTGCGGTTCTCCTTGACGATGTAGATCACGTGGTGGATGTGCGCCCGCAGCCAGCGCATGGTGCGCAGGTCTGCCTCGCTGGGTACGCGATCGAAGCGATTGTTCAGCGCCACCTGGCGGGTGAGGTGCTCGAGGCTGTCCTCCCCGGGCACGGGCAGGCTCAGCAGCGCCGAGCCGGTGAGATTCAGGATGTATTCGTTGGGCGCGAAGCTGACCGGGGAGTTCGGCACCGGGCACGGCACGGTTTCATAGCCCAGGCAGTTGCCGGGGTTGGGCCCGGGGTCCGTCTTGGCGTTGCTGACGTACAGCATGCGGCCGTCGGCCGAGACGCGGACGTCCGAGGGCGACCAACCGGTGGGGATCAGGCCGGTGACCACCGGCTGGCGCCCGGCCAGCGAGATCACCGCCAGCGAGTCGGTGCCACGGTTGGTCACGTACAGGGTGCGGTCGTCGGGCGAGAGGGCCAGCCCGTCGGGCGAGGCGCCCTTGTAGCGCGCCTGCTCGGCCGACATCACCTCGCGCGGAGCCAACGTGCCCACGGTGCCCAGCAGCCGGTTGGTCGTGGTGTCAATCACCGAGACCACGTCGGCATTGTCCGAAGCCACGTACAGGCGGTCCTGCGCGTGGTCGAGCACCATCTTGTTGGGGTTGCCCGGCACGGTGATGCGGCCGATCACCGAAGGCTTGGGCCCGGAGATGTCCAGTACCACGATCTGCCGGTCGAGCTCGCTGCTGACATAGGCCGTGCGATTGCCCACGATGGCCACCGCGTCGGGATACTGCCCGCCGGACACACCCGTGGGACCACCGCTCTTGCCCGGGCGCAGGTCCTGCTCGGCCACGACCTCGCGCCTGGCGAGGTCGACGACGGACACCGAGTCGTTGTACTCGTTGACCACGACCGCCCGCGTGCCATCGGCCGTGACGGCGATGCCGCTGGCCAGGGGCTTTTGCGCCAGCCCATTCCCGCTGGCGTGGCCCAGGGGAATCGGCTTGCCCGATTCGACCCACACTCCCTGGGTGCGCGCGAACACGTGCACGTCATCCTCGGCGGCTCCCGGCACGTAGAACTGCCTGCCGTCCGGGGAGAAGGCGATGCCCACGAAACTGTTCGACACCGGCAGCACCTGCTTGCGCACGGCGTGTCCGCTGCTGACGTCGTACACGAAGATGAACTGCGTGGATTCCTTGGGCAGGAACTTGCCGTTGGCGTCGACCACATAGTTGTAGCCGCTGGTCAGCACCAGCAGGGTCTTGCCGTCCGGGCTCAGCGCCTCGGAATCGGCGTAGCCCGCCTTCACGCCGCTGGGCAGGCCGGGATCGAGCATCTGGTACTTCGCGCCAGGCGCCGCAGTGGGCGTGATGCGAACCCCCGTGGGAAGCATGGTTCCACGGTGCATGTCGGGATGATCGGAAGGATCGTGGTGCCAGGCGGGGAACTCGAAGGCCGATGCGCTCGACAGAGCGCCGATGGCCGTGGCGATCGCGAGGGCGAGACAGGATTTGCGCAGGGTGGAAACCATGGGGACTCCCTTGTTCAGAGAAGGGTCGGCTGCCGGTGTACGTAGCGGAGCACCGGGGTGGTTCGGGCGAGCGATGCGACGGATGCGAGCGCTCACGCCCGGTTACCCGAGGACACCAGCGCGAGCAGGCGAACGATAGGGTCCGCACATGTCAGTACCGTGATGCCCCTCCGAGCTCGGAGCGCATGAAACGGTATAAACTGTTTGCATCGTTTCCTCGCAAAGGAGAGCATCATGCCCGCCACGAGATCCGCCACGAGATCCGCCACGGCGGCCAAGCCGTCCCGGCCTGTCAAGGCCCGACCCGCTCCGACCGCCGCGCGCCGCAGCGCCGCCAAGCCGGCCCCGGGCAAGGTGCCGGCGCGCAAGGTCGCGCAGGCCAGGGTGCGCAAGGTCGAGGAACCGGCGGCGGCGCCGGCGGGGGCCAGGATCGCCAAGGTCAAGCTGGTGCGCGACAGTTTTTCCATCCCGCGCTCCGAATACCAGGTTCTCCAGGATCTGAAGGAGCGTCTGGTCGGACTGGCCCGTCCCGCCAAGAAGAGCGAGGTGCTGCGCGCGGGGATCGCGCTGCTGGCCACGCTGGACGACGCTGCGCTGCTGTCGGCCGTCGCGGTCGTGCCATCCATCAAGACCGGGAGACCGAAAAAGTCCAGGTGAGCGCGGCTCGCGCGACGCTGGCTCTTCCAGCCCGGGGCGATCCGCCCGGCCGGGCGCCCGCATTCCAGCCCTCGTTCAAGCACCCCCCAATGCCCCTGCAGATTCCCGAAGCCTTCTACTTGCAGACCGACGAGCAGGACTACGAGCCGACGCCGGCGGCCGTGGGGCCCTGGGCCCCGGACCTGTTGCATGGAGGCCCGCCCATCGCCCTCCTGAGCCGCGCCATCCGGGACTTCCAGGCGCGCGAGGACCTGCAGGTGGCGCGCCTGGGCGTGGAGATCCTCGGGCCCGTGCCGCTGGCGCCTTGCCGCATCGAGGTGCGCATGGCGCGCCCGGGGCGCCGGGTCGAGCTGATCGAGGCGAGCATGAGCGCGGCCGGGCGCGAGGTGCTGCTGGCGCGGGCCTGGAGATTGCAGCGCGAGCCGGGCTGCGTGGCCCCGGTCGCCGATGCCTTCGACGTGCCCGCCTTGCCCGGCCCGCAGCCCCAGCAGTTCTTCGAGGGCGTGGACCATTTCCCCTATGGCGATGCGATCGAATGGCGCTTCACGCGCGGGGGCTTCGACCGTCTGGGCCCCGCGACCGTGTGGGGGCGCCCGCGCATTCCCCTGGTGCGGGGCCAGGAGGAATCGGGGCTGGAGCGCCTGTTGCTGCTGCTGGACTCGGCCAACGGCCTGAGCGCCGAGTTGCCCGTGCATGCATGGAGTTTCGTGCCGGTGGACCTGCAGCTCAGCCTGTACCGCGAGCCTCGCCACCCCTGGATCGGGATCGACGCGCGCACGGCCATCGACCCTGCCGGCGTGGGCACCAGCCACGCCACCGTGTTCGACGCCGACGGCGCCTGCGGTCGCAGCCTGCACACCCTGTTCATCCGTCCGCGCTGAGCTGCGCTTCGCGCAGCGCCGGAGGGCAGCGGCCTGCAGCGCCGGGGCTCAGGCCCCGGCGTCCGGCAGCGCGAAATCGCAGCGCACGAACGGGTCGACCGCGCAGGCCACGAGGCTGGCCGTCTGCGCCACCTGGCGCGGCGTGGTCCAGGAAATGGAGCGCAGCAACTGCGCCGCCGTGCCCTGGGGGTGGAAGTTCCACTGCGCCGGCGCGAGGATCAGGCAGCGCGTGATGCGCTGGCCGTGATCGAGTTCCACGCCGTAGGCCAGCAGCCCGCGCGCGGTGTCGACCAGGCCCAGGCCGGCGGCGGCCTTCAGGGTGGGGGGCATGTCGGCCTGGCCCAACCAGGCCAGCAGGGTCTCGGCCAGCTCGAGCAGGCGCGCGGCGAAGCGCGCGATCAGCGCGTAGGCCTGCGTGCCTGCCTGCGCGAGATCGCGCAGCAGTGCACGCTGTTGCAGCCGCGCCCAGGGCCCGGTCTCGCGGCAGGCCCCATGCCAGATCGGGTAGGCCTGGAAATCCCCCGTCGGGTCGCCCAGCAGCCTGGCGGCGAACTCTCCCGGCGCCGGCTGGCTCAGCGGCGGGGGCAGCGCCGTCGGGCCCAGCGCCAGCGGCTGCTCGGCCAGCCAGGCGATGAAGCGCGCCGGCGTGGCCTGCGCATGCTCGCGGGCCCAGCGCAGCAGGGCGTCGGCGCTGTCGAGGCCGAGGAACTCCTGGGCCGGCATGCCCAGGGTGCGCGTTTCCACGAGCTCGCGCAGCGCGGCCAGGGCATGGGCTTCGGCACGGGGAGCGTCCAGCGTGCGCGCCGTGGAGTCGATGTCCTGCAAGGTGCGCTGGTCGGGGGCCTGCCCCATGCACAGGGGCCAGTCGCGGTGCAGGGGCAGCAGGTGTTCGTGCAGGCGTTCGAGCAGCAGGGGGCGCTGGTCGATCCAGACATTGCGTCCGTGGTCCGGCTGCAGGGTTCCCAGGGCGGCGGCGGCGGCCGCCCTGTGCGCCTTGCCGCTGATGGGATACAGGCTGGGAAGCAGCGCCAGCGCCTGCTGCGCGTTGCGCCCGATGAGCATGCGATGCGCCTGCGAAGGGCGCCGGGGCAGAGGCTCCACGCGGGTGAAGCCGTTCCCGTCCGGGCGCAGCATCATGCGCAGACGGTGTTCACTGAGCAGGGTGGCGGCCGCGGATGCGACGCCCAGTGCGGCCATCGAGTGAGGTCTCCGGACGACGCGCCAGCATGGCGCAAGGGGGTATGCGTAGCATAATCGACGCCGAGGGCATGCCCGCCCAGGGCCGGCCCGCAGGGTGCACCGGCAGGGCGTTCCTCCAGGGAGCTTGCGCTATGCATGCAAGGACAGGAATCGGCGTCGCCGCGCTGACGCGGCGCATGGGGCTGGGGCTGGTGCTGGCCGGGCTCGCGGCTGGCTTCGCGGCCAGCGCGCAGGCGCAGGCTTTCCGGGTGTGGAGCCCGACCCTGCGTCACGGGGTGGCCGCGCAGCAGCGCTACGACGGCCCCGGCTGCGGGGGCTCCAACGTGTCGCCGCGCATCGCCTGGAGCGGGTTGCCTGCGGGAACCCGCAGCCTGGCGCTGACCGTGTTCGACCGCGACGCGCGCAAGGGCGCCGGCTGGTGGCACTGGGCGGTGGCGGATGTTCCCGCCACGGCGCGGGGGCTGCCGCTGGGCGCGGGGGCGCCGGGCGGCGCCGGCCTGCCGGCCGGGGCCCGGCAGTTGCGCAACAGTTTCGGCACGCAGGCCTACGGCGGGCCCTGCCCGCCGCCGGGCAGCGGCCTGCACCACTACGAGTTCACGCTGTGGGCGCTGCCCGTGGAGCGCCTGGATCTGCCGGCCGATGCGGATGGCGCGCAACTGGCGGCGCGGGCTTCCGGACAGGCCCTGGGCGTGGCGCGCATGCAGGTGCGCTACGGGCGCTGAGCCCTTCAGTCCTTCATCGAGGCGATGCGGTTGGCGCCGTCCAGCAGGGCGATGCGCGGGCGAAAGGCGCGCGCGGTCGCGTCGTCCATGCTCGCGTAGGTGCAGATGATCAGCAGATCCCCCAGCGCGGCGTGGCGCGCGGCCGAGCCGTTGAGGGTGATGCTGCCACTGCCCGCGGGCTCGGAGATGGCGTAGGTGCTCAGGCGCGCGCCGTTGGTGACGTTGTAGATCTCGATCTGCTCGCCGGGCAGGATGTCGCAGGCGTCGAGCAGCGACTGGTCGATGCCGCAGGAGCCTTCGTAGTGCAGGTCGGCACCGGTGAGGGTGGCGCGATGCAGCTTGGCGCGCAGCATGACGCGGGCGGGGGGAGTGGCTGGGGGCATCGGGGTGGGCCGCCGCGCCTTGCCGGCGCCGCGGGCTGGAAGTGGGAAGTCAGGGCGCCATGCTAGCAAGCGCGGGTAGCAGGCGCGGGTAGCTGGCGCGGGCTCGCGCACTCCGGGTCCTTGCGCCAGGCCGTAAGATGGACCCTTCGACCTTCGATGCATGCAACGACGAGGCCCAACGTGGAATCTTCCTCCTCCGTGAAGCAAAGCCTGGATCGCCTGCGCGAGGCGCTGGAATCGGGCGCGGAACTCGATCCCGGCCTGCGCGCCGACCTGGCCGCGCTCGACGCCGACATTCGTCGCGCCCTCGGTGCCCAGCAGGAAGCGCAGGCGCAGGGCCTGGCCCAGCGCGTGCGGGAAATGTCCCTTCGTTTCACGCAGCAACACCCCACCGCGGCCGCGGTGCTGCGCGAACTCGGCGTGCTGCTCGAAGGCATCGGCGCCTGAAACCCGGCGGCGCGAGCCGCCCGAAGCCCATGGATTCCCGAAACCGCCCGAACGAGACGGCCTACCAGCCTGAGTATTTCGCGGGCACCACGGCCCCCGCGCCCGGCGTGCCCCTGCCCATTGCCCCCGGCGTGCACTGGCTGCGCATGCCCATGCCCATGGTGCTCGACCACATCAACCTGTGGCTGCTCGAGGATGGCGAGGGCTGGACGGTGGTGGATACCGGGTTGTGCAACGACGCCACCCGCGAGGCCTGGGAGCAGGTGTTCGAGCATCACCTGCAGGGCCGGCCCGTGCGCCGTGTGATCTGCACCCACATGCACCCCGACCATGTCGGCCTGGCCGACTGGCTGTGCAAGCGCTGGAACGCTCCGCTGCTCATGACCCAGGGAGAGTACCTCAGCGCCCGCCTGGTCAGTGCCGGCATGGAGCCCACCGGCACCGAGGGACTGCTGGGACTGTTCCGCGCCCACGGCGCCTCGCAGGAGCACCTGCAGGCCCTGGGGGGCCGGGGCAATTTCTACATGCGCATGGTGCCGTCCATGCCCCATGCCTTCCAGCGCCTGGAAGCGGGACAGCGCCTGCGCATCGGCGCGTCCGAATGGCAGGTGATCGAAGGCGGCGGCCACAGCCCGGAGCACGCCTCGCTGTGGTGCGCCGAACACCGCGTGCTGATCTCCGGCGACCTGCTGTTGCCGCGAATTTCCACCAACGTTTCGGTGTACGCCATCGAGCCCGAGGCAGACGCGCTGGGCCGCTATCTGCGCTCGCTGGAACGTTTCGACGCGCTGGATGCCGCCACCCGCGTGCTGCCCTCGCATGGTTTTCCCTTCGTGGGCGTGCATGGGCGGGTGCGGCAGTTGCGCGAGCACCATGCGGATCGCCTGCAGGCGGTGCTGCAGGCCTGCGCGCAGCGCCCGCTGAGTTCGGCCGAGCTGATCCCCTTGCTGTTCAAGCGCCAGCTCGACACCCATCAGCTGAGTTTCGCGCTGGGCGAGGCCATCGCCCATGCGCATCGCCTGTGGGCCGTAGGTGCCTTGCGGCGCGAGGTGGATGCCGAGGGCCTGCTGCGTTTCAGCACCGCCCAGCCCGCGCAGCCGGCCGCCACCGAGGCGCTGGCCCGCGCTGCCGCCGGCCTGGCGATGCCCCTGGCGGCCTGAGCCGCCGCCCCCGGGGCGCGGAAGGCCGCCCCCGGCCCACTACACTTGCGGCGCGCCCCGTGCGCCCAATCTGCCCGTAGCTCAGTTGGATAGAGCAACAGCCTTCTAAGCTGTGGGTCGGGGGTTCGATTCCCTCCGGGCAGGCCAATAAAATCAACGAGTTGGGCGTGAAGGCTGATAGCCGCCGCCCGGCCTTTTGCGCGCCTGTTGCCGATCTGTTGCCACTCGATGTTCGGTGTGGCGTAGCCGAGACAATCGGGCGATGTTGTGAACATCGCGTGGCGTTTCGCGAGGGTTCGCCCGGCAGCTGGCCTCTGCCGTCAGGGAAGCCGAACTAGCTAGTCCGAGCTATGCCGAAGATCGCGCGCCAGCATGCTCACCCTGCGGGACAGCAGCTGGTCGGCCAGAGCGGGCACCGGGCACTGCCTGTTCCGGCGACAGCAATGCTGCGGGCAGCGGCCGCCAACACCACGGACCCGGTGCGCGGCTGCTTTGAGCATCGGCGTACCGGCCCTCTCGGTCCGCTGCAGGCAGATGGCCTCGCGATCGCCCAATGCCACTCCTTCCCAGTGTTGGAGCAGTCGCCTCGACTGGGTTGTCAGGCGACATGAAAAACTGACCCCCAGACGACACTGAGAACTGACCCCCTCCCACCGAGAGGAGGTTGCAGTGAACTGCGTCGAGGAAGTCGTACAAACTCCCCGGGTCGTGAGCGACCTGGGA
>JAJZWA010000118.1 GCA_021846965.1 Pseudomonadota bacterium
CATCGAAAGCTCGATGGCCCGGTGCAGATAACGCCGGTACAACTGCTCGGTGGTCTCGCCCAGGTCGACGACCACGGCCCCGGTGCCGCGCAGCGCCTCGCGCACCCGCGCCAGGTCGATGGTGCCGCCGGGAGGCGCGCGCAGGGGCAGCAGGGCCGTCCAGCCGCCGGGGTGGGCGCGCCGATCCCGCACCAGCATGCCGTCCAGCGCCAGCGCGAAGGAGCTGTGCGCGAGGTCCGCGCGCCTGAGCAGGGGAGCCCCGCGGGCGGCCTCGACATCGGCCACGAAGGGTTTGAACAGGCTGGCCTTCACCGGCAGGCCGGCGACCGCCGAGCGCAGACGAGCCTCGAGCAGCGCGGCGTCGGGCAGTGCGGCCTGGCGCGCACGCTGGGTACGTGCGCTGGGCAGGTAATGCGCGGGGCTGTCGAAGCCGCCGATGAGCCCCCGCGCGCGCAGCGCCTGCAGCCGCGGCGCCAGGGCCTCCGCCGCCTCGAGCGCGGCCTCGCGGGTGGCTCCGCCCAGCGCCACGAGATCCCCGGAGTCCGCGGCTCCGATCTGCCGGCGCAGCGTGGCGTCGAGCTCGCGCATGTGGTGGGGAATCGGGCTGAGCGCGCCCAGGCGGTTGTTCCACAGCTGATGGCGCTGCGCCAGCAACACCGCTGCGGAGCCCAGCACCAGCAGCGCCAGCGCAAGGCGCAGGCGCCGCAGTCCGCGCACGGCGCGGGCGAGATGTCCGGCGCCTCGCGACAGATCCCGCACCACCAGGGCCCGCGGCAGCAACTCGGGCAGCACGAAACGCGTGACCAGCGCGGCCGCGAACACACCGACCATGGAATAGGCGCCGATCTGCGCCAGCCCGGGGAAATCCGACAGCAGCAGGCTGGCGAAGCCCACCATCGAGGTCAGCATGCCCAGGCGCACCGTGGGCCAGAAGCCGCGCAACCACGCCTTGCGTGCGCTGGCGATGGCGGTCTCGTCATCGCCAGCCCCGGCAGGGCTCGACTGCACGAAAAGGTAGATGGAATAGTCCACGGCCTCGCCCATCAGGGCCGTGCCGAAGCCAAGGGTGATGCCCTGCACCACGCCGAAGCCCAGCGCGACCGCGGCCGTGGCCACGAGGATACCCGTCAGCACGGGCAGCAAGCCGAGCAGCAGCAGACTTGCCGAGCGGTACACCAGCAGCAGCAGCCCGATGATGAGCACGGCGCCCAGCAGGCTCACGCGGCTTACCGCGTGCTCGATGACGGCACGAGAGTAGGTGGCGAACACCGCCGGGCCGCTGAGCACCAGCGAGGCGCCGGCGGCCGCGGGCCCGGCCGCGGCGCGCAGGCGGGCGAATTCCGTGCGCAGGGCCTCCAGCGCGTCGCGCTGGGCGTCGATGTCCGTGCCCGGCGCGCGCAGGACCACGAACAGCAGCGCGCGGGCGCCGTCCGGCGAAGCCCATGCGCCGTCCACGCTGCGCGGCTGGGCCGGCGGTGCGAGGGTGCCGAGGAAGCCCAGGGTGGCGCCGGTGGGGTCGGAGGGCAGCAGGCGCTTGAGCCCATCACCCAGCGGCCCGGCCAGCTCGGCGATGGAGGCGGCGATCGAGCGGTGCAGCGCGGCCGCGGTGAAGGCCTGGGCATCGGTGGAGGGGCTCAGGACGTAGCGATGGGCGAAGGCCAGCGCGAAATCGCCGGAGCCGTGGCTGCCGTCGCCGTTGTCCACCGAGGCGAAGGCAGGCTGTGCGCGCAGACGCGCCGCCAGCCGATCGGACAATTGCGCGCGAAGCTGCGGCGTGGCGCCGTCGATGCCCACCAGCAGCACCCGCGACACCAGCCCCTCGCGCAGCTGCTCGACCAGCACGCGCTGGCGCGCGTCCGGCGCATGGGGCAGGAAGGCCGACATGTCGGCCGTGAATCGCGCGTGCAGGACCACGCCGAGCGCGACGGCGAGCACCGCCACCCAGGCCAGCAGGACCCCCGCGCGCCGTCGTGTCACGGCCTTGACGATTCGTGAATGCGCATCCACGAGCGGTCGCCATCGGTCTCGAACACGGCGATGCTGCGCACCGACGCGCCCGAGCCGCTGAGGTCGATCTCGCTGACGCGCGCGCGCGCCGCGGGCAGCCGCGGCACGAGCACCAGGGTCCATCGTTGCTGCTCTCCCTGCAGCCGTGTGTGGTAGGCGCGCTGCAGGCCGGCGAGATCGCCATCGAGGGTGGAGCGGATGCCCTCGACCAGCGCGCCGACCGCGGGGCTGCGGTCGAGGTCGAAGCTCTGCGAGTGACCCGCGACTTCCACGCTCACCTGGCGCCCCCGCACCACCAGGCGTTGCTGGGTGGGCTCCAGGGTATGCATCTCCAGCATGTCCGGAGCCGCGAAGCGCAGGATGCCGGAGGACCGGACGGGCGCGTCCAGCATGGCCAGGGTCTTGGTTTCCCGAAAGCTCGCCTCGCCCGACTTGCGCGCCGCCAGCATGCCCATCAGCGTGGCCAGGTTCCAGGGCGCGGCGACGGCCGCGTGGGGCAGGGCCAGCCCTGTGGCCATGGCCAGGACCAGGCCGAGCAGCATCGATCGCAGCCGCGCGGGCGGGGCGGGGTGCGCCGCCGACCGGGAGGCGTGCGCTGCACGCCCGGCCGCGCGCCGCGCCGAGCGATCGCGGGCTTCGGAGCCGATCATGGCCGGCGCCCCTCGCCCGGCGCGCCCTGCTCCCCGGCCCAGAAGTCGAAAAAGTTGAACCAGTTGAACGGCGCCGCCCGGCAATGGCTCTCGAGCAGGCGCACATAGCGGTCCAGGGCCTGCTCGAGCAGGTCCGCGCGCGCGCCTCGCGCCACGCCCGAGAAATCGGCCAGGGGCTCGAACACGACTTCGTAGCGGTTGTCGCCGCGGTACATGCCGGCCATGAACAACACGGGCCGTTGCACCAGCGCGGCGATGCGCAGGGGCCCCAGCGGCCAGGCGGCCTCGGCGCCCAGGAACTCGCGCCGCGCCGTGGCATCGTCGTGCAGCGAGCGGTCGGCGAGGATGCCCACGATGCCTCCTGCGTCCAGCGCATCGTGGACCCGCAGCATGGAATCGGGACGCCCCAGGGCGATGATGTCCTGCTGCGCCTCGGGCCTGACGGCCTGCAGCGCGGCGTTGATCTTGCGTGCGTTGTCCGGGTACATGAGCAGGGAGACCGGCAGGCCGCGCCGCAGCTGGCCGACGGCGCGCAGCACCTCGAAACTGCCGAAATGCGCCCCCAGCAGCAGCAGCCCGCGCCCCTGCGCGATCGCCG
>JAJZWA010000119.1 GCA_021846965.1 Pseudomonadota bacterium
CAGGCGGCGGCAGCGCTCGATCGGCCGCAGGACGAGCGCTTCACCCGCTACGTGGCGAGCCTGGTCGGCGACAGCGTTCGGCAGCCCACATCGGCCTGGCCCGCCCACGCTCGCTGGGCCAGCGCGGCCCAGCGCCTGCGACCGGTGCGCACCGCGCAGGGTCTGCGCAGCGCATTGCGCGACTATCTGTGCGTCGGGGTGCAGATCGAGGAGTTCGAATTGCAGTGGCTGCGTATCCAGGCCTCGGAGCGCACCCGTCTCGGCGCACGGGACCGCGGCGCCCGCCTCGGCGATGCCGCCTTCCTGGGCGCCTGGGTGGCCGATCGGCAGGGTCGGTTCGGCATTCGCGTGGGCCCCTTGAGCCTGGCGGGATTCCTGGATCTGTTGCCCGGCGCCGGCGGCCGGGCCCTGCCGGCGCTGAGCGCCTGCGTGCAGGGCTTCGTGGGCCAGGAGCTCGACTGGAGCCTGTGCCTGCTGGTGCGCGCCACCGAGTTGCGATGCACGGCACTGGGCGGCCCCCAGGCCCTGGCGCGGGACGCCTGGCTGGGGGATCCGGGCGCCGCCGCGGACGCAGCGGGTCTGGTGGCCGTGCGCTTCGAGCACCCCCATCGCCTGGATCCCCCGGGCGCAAGGAAGCCGTCATGACCCGCGAGCGTCCGCCCGAGGATCTGCCCGAGGATCTGCCCGAGGGGTTGCCCGACGGGTTGCCCGAGGAGTTGCGTGCCTGGCTGCTGCCGGTGCCCGGCGTCTGTCCGGCGGGACCCTGCCTGGAATACACCACGGAATATGCCGCGCTGCAGGCTCGCATGGCCGCCCCCGTGGAGGTGCAGTACGGCCAGTTCACCCAGCGCCGCGAAGCCCCGCCATGGCGTGAACTCGAGCGGGAATGCGAGGCCTTGCTGCGGCAAAGCCGCGACATCACCGTGCTGGTGTGGTGGCTGCGCTGTCGCGTGCACAACGCCGGTACGCTCGGACTGGAGCAAGGCCTGCGCAGCCTCGTGCTCGTGCTTCGGGCCTTTGGTCCGCATGCGCATCCGCAGACCCTGGTCGACGGCGAACAGGACCCGGCGATGCGTGCCAATGCCTTGGCCCTGCTCTGCGATGCGCAGGGCCTGCTCGCGGATGTACGCGACCTGTTCGCGCTGCGCGCGCAGGGCGAACAGCGCCGCGTGCGCGAGGTCGAGCGCGAATTCGCGGCGAGCGCGAGCACGCGCCAGGCCCTGCAGGCCCTGCTCGCGCGCAGCTGGCTCGACGCGGACCCCGACCGCCGCGCGCTGGGAGCTGCGCGCGAAGCCTTCGCGCGCTTGCTGGCCTGGGTGCGCGAGGATCTGGGTGCCGCGGCGCCCGATCTGGGGGCGCTCGAAAGGCTGCTCGAGCCCTTGGCCCCCCCGCCGGCGTCGGGAGCCGATGGGCAGGCGGGCCCGGCCGCCGCGCCGGGCGGGCCTCGCGCCACGACTGCCCGGGAGCCGGCGGGCGAGCACGAGCCGCGCACCGGACCCGGGCAGGCCTCGCCGCGAGGGGAGGACGAAGGCGCGGGCGCCCTCGTGCCGGAGGACGCCCGGCCGGGCCCGGCGGTGCCGCCGTCGAGCCCTCTTGCGCACTGGGGGGCCGCTGACCGGGCCGCGGCCCAGGCGGCCATCGCCCAGGCCCGTGCGTGGTTCGAGTGCTACGAGCCGAGCAGCCCCGTGGCCGTGCTGCTGCGCCAGGCCGAACGTCTGGTGGGCAAGCGCTATGCCGAAGTGGTGCAGGCGATTCCCGGCGAGCTGCTGGCGCTTTGGGAGTCGGGCTGAGGCCTGCGTGCAGGGCCCGGCTCCGGCTCGCTCAGCCCGCGGCCAGGGTCGCGTTGTCGATCACGAAGCGGTACTTGACGTCGCCGCGGAGCATGCGTTCGTAGCTGGCGTTGATCTGGTCGGCGCGGATCAGCTCGATGTCGGCGACGATGCCATGCTCGGCGCAGAAATCCAGCATTTCCTGGGTCTCGGGGATGCCCCCGATCATCGAGCCGGCCAGCGAGCGCCGCCGGGTGATCAGGTCGAAGACCTGGGGCGAGGGGTGCGGCGTGGCCGGGGCGCCGACCAGCACCATGGTGCCGTCGCGCTTGAGGAGCACCAGCAGCGCATTCAGGTCGTGCGGGGCGGCGACCGTGTCCAGGATCAGGTCGAAGCTCTTGGCATGCGCGGCCATTTCCTCGGCGTGACGCGACACCACGACCTCGTCGGCCCCCAGTTGTTTCGCGGCGGCGCGCTTGGATTCGGAGGTGGTGAAGGCCACCACCCGCGCGCCCATCGCATGGGCGATCTTGATGCCCATATGGCCCAGGCCGCCGATGCCCACCACGCCCACCTTGCTGCCGGGCCCGACCTTCCAGTGGCGCAGGGGCGAATAGGTGGTGATGCCCGCGCACAGCAGGGGCGCCACGGCCGCGAGTTGCGATTCCGGATGGCGCACGTGCAGCACGTAGCGCTCATGCACGACGATGTGCTGCGAATATCCGCCCAGGGTCCAGCCGGGCGCGTCGGGAGTGGGGCCGTTGTAGGTGCCGACCATGCCGTCGCAATAGTTCTCCAGACCGGACTCGCAGTCCTCGCATTCCTTGCAGCTGTCGACGATGCAGCCCACGCCGACCAGGTCGCCCACGCGAAAGCCCTTCACATCCGCGCCCAGCGCCGAGACGCGGCCCACGATTTCGTGTCCCGGAACGCAGGGGTAGAGGGTGCCGGCCCATTCGGAGCGCACCTGGTGCAGGTCCGAGTGGCAGATGCCGCAATAGGCGATGTCGATCTGCACGTCGTGCGCGCCGGGATCGCGGCGGCTGATGCGCATGGGCTCCAGCGCTTGGTCGCTGGCGTGGGCTCCGTAGGCGTGGGTATGCATTCCTAGCTCCTTGCTGCGTTGCGTTTGCTGCTGCTGCCGCGGACCTCGTCGGCCGGGTAGCGCAGCGCGTTGCGTTTCATCTTGTCGCGCACCGCCGCGTCGAGGTCCACGCCCAAGCGGTCGGCCAGGCGGACCAGATAGACCAGCACGTCGGCCAGTTCATCACGCACGGCCTGCGCCGTGCGCGGATCCCTGCCGGCCGCGGCGGACTCCTCGGGGCTCATCCACTGGAAGATCTCGACCAGTTCGCCCACCTCGCCGGTCAGCGCCATGGCGAGGTTCTTCGGGCTGTGGAACTGGTTCCAGTCGCGCTCCCGCGCGAAGTCCTCGAGGGCACGAGACAGCGCGCCGACGTCGACCAGGCGCGGGGCTTCGG
>JAJZWA010000009.1 GCA_021846965.1 Pseudomonadota bacterium
AAGTCCGGATGTACGGGTGCAATCCTTACCTTCCGCCATCACCCACTGAGCGCTTGGCAAACCGGGGGCGTCCATGTATGGGGGGACGGAGCGGGGGTCGCCCCCCGCGACGGAGGGGGCCGTCAATACCCCCCGCCAGCGATCGGCCGCACGCGCCGCGAACCGCCGGCGCGACGGTTGGCCCTCACTTCCGGCTCGGTGCTGGCGCCCAGCTCGTCGGCCCGCGTGGTCAGCGCGTTCAGCGCACGGTCCAGCGCCAGCACGAGCTCGTCGTCGATGACCTCCAGCAGGCGCGCGTTGAGCCGGGCGACCTGCGGGAACACCTCCTCGTACAGCGCGCGCCCCGCCGGGGTCAGCGACACCGAGGCCCGGCGCGCGTCGGCGGCGGTGACCGCGCGCTGCGCCAATTCCTTGGCCACCAGGCTGGCGATCGCGCGCGAGGTACGGGGGCGATCCAGGTGCGAGCGCTCGGCCAGGTCCGAGGGCGAGGCCCGGCCCACCGTGGCCAGCACGGCGAGCAGTCGCCACTCCCGGCGCGAAATGCCCCACTTGCCTTCCATCAGGCGTGTGACCGGGGACGTCGCCGACGCGTACAGCCGGAACAGGCGGTAGTTCAGCAGTTCATCCAGGTTCTCGGGATTTCGCAATCGGCGGATCTCGGTGGACATGGCTCGCACGAAAATGGGCCTCCGCGGCAGCGGCGGCTGGGTTGGTATTTCAGCACGACTGCCCGCGCGGTGGAATCGAATCGGTCCCGTTCCTTGCCGACCTTGATGTATTTCCGGGATTGATTCGAACAACGCATGAGTCCTCCCTAGAATCGGCCGGCATGGGGCTGGCGGGTGAGGCTGCACGGCTCCGACCGAGGCCACAGGAGGAGACCCGACCATGAAGCCATCCGGAACACTTCGCGCGGCCCTGGCCGCCTCGCTGCTGGGACTCGGCGCCTGGCACGCGGGCAGCGCCCTGGCGGCCAGCCCCATCATCGCCGGCAGCATCACCAACAGCCCGCCCATGATCGCCTACGCGGACGACGGCAAGACCCTGCAGGGGGTCATTGTCGACCTGGCGGCCGCGATGAGCGCCCACCTGCCGGCGCCCATCGAGTTCAAGCCCGAGGCCTTCCCGAACCTGTTCCCGGCGATGCAGTCCCACCAGATCGACGTGGCCTTCACGATGATGAACGACACGGCGCAGCGTGAGAAGCTGGTGGACTTCGTCGACTTCTTCAACCTCGGCACCCGGCTGCTGGTGCGCAAGGGCAATCCCCAGCATGTCTCGGATCTGCACAGCCTGTGCGGCAAGACGGTGTCGACGGTGCAGGGCTCGATCCAGATCGAGCTGGTCAAGCAGGCCGATGCCTGGTGCGCCGCCCACGGCAAGCCCGCGGTGACCAATATGCAATATGCCCAACCCGCCGACGCCCGCCTGCAGGTGCAGACGGGCCGCGTCGCGGCGTTTTTCGGGAATTCGCCGGTGATGTCCTACCTGGCCAGGACGGCCGACGGCGGCAAGCTGTTCGACGTTGCCGGGCCCGAGTACCAGCAGGTTCCGCTGGGCATCGCGGTACCCAAGGACAAGCCCCAACTGCGCGACCAGCTGCAAAAGGCCCTGCAGGCCACGATCGACGACGGCAGCTACCTGAAGGTGCTGCGCAAGTACGGCGTGCAGGGCGGCGCGGTGAAGTCGGCTGCCATCGACGCCGGGGGGAAATCCTGAGATCCGCAGGCAGCGGCGCGGGCAGGCGCCGCGCACCATGACGGAACCCATCGACCTCGCCCGCATGCGGGTGGTGCCCCTGCGCCGCCCCGGGCTGTGGATCGCCAGCGCCGTCGCCGCGGCCGCCTTCGTGCTGCTGGCGGTCTCGGTCTGGCGCAACCCCAACATCGACCACGCTGCGATCGCGCGCTACCAGTTCGCTCCGGCCATGCTGGACGGCTTGCGCACGACCTTGCTGATCGCGCTGATCTCCGAGCTGGTCGGGCTTGTGCTGGGGACCCTGCTGGCCGTCGGACTGATGTCCGGAAGCTGGGTGCTGCGCCTGGGCAGCCGGCTGTACGTCTGGCTGCTGCGCGGCACACCGCTGCTGGTGCAGATCATCGTCTGGGGCAATCTGGCGCTGCTGTTCCCGCACCTGGGGCCCTTCTCCACGAATGCCGTGCTGACGCCCTTCGTCGCCTCGATCGTGGCGCTGGGCCTGAACGAAGCGGCATACATGGCCGAGGTGGTGCGTGCCGGGCTGCTCTCGGTGGACCGGGGGCAGTACGAGGCCTCGACGGCCCTGGGCATGCGGCGCGGGCTGGCGCTGCGGCGCATCATCCTGCCGCAGGCGCTGCGCGTGATCGTGCCGCCGGCGGGCAACCAGTTCATCTCCCTGCTCAAGGCCACCTCGCTGGTTTCGGTGATCTCCGGCGGCGACCTGCTGACGGCGGCGGAGAACATCTCCTCGGCCAATCTGCACACCATCGAGCTGATGCTGGTGGCCACCTTCTGGTACCTGCTGGTCACCACCGTGGCCGGCGCCGTCCAGCATGTGCTGGAGCGCCGGCTGGGTCGCGCGCATCGGAGTCCGCATGAAGCCGGATGAGTCCTCCGCGCCGCGCCCCATGGTGCAGGCGCGGGGCGTGCGCAAGAGCTACGGGCGCCTGGAGGTGCTCAAGGGCATCGACCTCGAAGTGGCCGCCGGCGAGGTGGTGTGCCTGATCGGACCTTCGGGCTCGGGCAAGAGCACCCTGCTGCGCTGCATCAACCACCTCGAGACCATCCAGGCCGGCGCCATCCGCGTGGACGGGGAGCTGATCGGCTGCCGCGAGCACAAGGGGCGCCTGTATGAGCTGTCCGAAAGCGAGGTCTGCCGCCAGCGCGCGGACATCGGCATGGTGTTCCAGCGCTTCAACCTGTTCCCGCACATGACCGCGCTGCAGAACGTCATGGAAGCGCCCATGCACGTGCGCCGCCAGCCGGCCGAGCAGGCGCGCCGGCGGGCGCTGGAACTGCTGGAGCGCGTGGGGCTGCTGGCCAAGGCGCATGCCTATCCGGGCCAGCTCTCCGGCGGCCAGCAGCAGCGCATCGCGATCGCGCGCGCGCTGGCCATGCAGCCCAAGGTGATGCTGTTCGACGAGCCCACCTCGGCGCTGGATCCCGAGCTGGTCGACGAGGTGCTGGCCGTGATGCGCCAGCTCGCCGACGAAGGCATGACCATGATCGTGGTCACGCACGAGATCGGGTTCGCGCGCGACGTGGGCCACCGCGTGGCCTTCATGGACGGCGGCGTGATCGTCGAGCAGGGTACGCCGCAGGACATCCTGGTGCGTCCGCGGCAGGAGCGCACACGTGCCTTCCTGGCGCGGGTCATCGGCCCGCGCCAGGCGCAGGAAGCCGAGCCGGGGTAGACCCGCCGCCGCGCGACGCCGCAACATCCAGAACCGCAACGGAGCCGAAGGTGGTCCGCAACGTCCTGTTCATCATGGCCGACCAGCTGCGCCGGGACCACCTGGCCTGCTACGGCCACCCCTACATGCGCACCCCCAACATCGATGCGCTGGCGCGGCGCGGCGTGCGCTTCGACCAGGCCTACGTCAACTCCGGCGTGTGCGGCCCCTCGCGCATGAGCTACTACACCGGGCGCTACGTCGCCAGCCACGGTGCCACCTGGAACCGCGTTCCCCTTTCGGTGGGCGAGCTCACGCTGGGTGAATACCTGCGCAATGCCGGGCTGGAGCTGGCGCTGACCGGCAAGACCCATGTGATGCCCGACCAGGAGGGGCTGCGCCGCCTGCACCTGGATGGGCACAGCGAACTCGGCCGCCTGCTCGAGCGCGGCGGCTTCAGCGAACTCGATCGCTACGACGGGCACCACGCCCCCGGCGACGAGTCGGGCTATCCGGCCTTCCTGCGCGCGCAGGGCTACGACAGCGCCGATCCCTGGACCGACTACGTGATCTCCGGGCTCGACGCGCAGGGCCGGGTGTGCTCGGGTTGGCACATGCGCAACGTGCACCTGCCGGCACGGGTGCGCGAGGAGCATTCCGAGACGGCCTACATGACCGACCAGGCCATGCGCTTCATCGGGAACATGGGCGAGCGTCCCTGGGTGCTGCACCTGAGCTACGTCAAGCCGCACTGGCCCTACATGGCGCCGGCGCCCTACCACGCGGCCTACACGGCCGACCAGTGCCTGCCGGTGATTCGCAGCCTGGAGGAACTGCGCAATGCCCATCCGGTGCTCGAAGCCTATCGGGCCAGCGAGGAAAGCCGCAGCTTCTCCCTGGACGAATGCGTGCGTGTGGTGCGCCCGGCCTACCAGGGCCTGATCGAGCAGCTCGACACCCACCTGGGCCGGCTGTTCGAGCACATGGACCGCCTGGGCGTGCTGCGCGACACCCTGGTCATCCTGTGCTCCGACCACGGCGACTTTCTCGGCGACCACTGGCTGGGCGAGAAGGAACTGTTCTACGACATGATCCAGCGCGTGCCCCTGATCATCGCCGACCCTTCCCCCGAGGCCGACGCCAGCCGCGGCCGCGTGGAGCAGCGCATGGTGGAAAGCGTGGACATCGTGCCCACCATCCTGCGGGCGCTGGGGCTGCCGATCGCCCGGCACCGCATCGAGGGGCGCTGCCTGCAGGAGTTGCTGTTCGACGCGGGGCAGCCGTCGCCGGCATGGCGCGACATGGTGTTTTCCGAGCTCGACTACAGTTTCAAGGACGCGCGACGCCTGCTGGGCAAGAGCCCGCAAAACGCGCGGGGATTCTCCTGTCGCGACGCGCGCTGGCGCTATGTCTACTGGCTGGACGACGCCGAACAGCTCTACGACCTGCAGGAGGATCCGCAGGAAATGGTCGACCTGGGGCGCGAGGCCTCGACCGCGCCGGTGCGCGAGGCCATGCGCTCGCGCCTGCTCGACTGGCTGGCCCGCCGCAAGCGGCGGACCACGATCAGCGACGACATGGTCGAGAGCGGCACGGCAGCCCACAAGCAAGCCGGGGTCTTTTTCGGGCAGTGGTAATCTCGCCGCTGAACCCATCACGAATTCATGAGCATTCAGGCCTTGATCGTCGGAATCCACCTGGCGCGCAGCGTGCGCGGCAGGCCTGGCGCGCCCCCTCGGGCAGCGCGCTGATTCCCCGCGCCGCGCGGTCGCGCGGCGCGTGCACGATGTCCATGAACCTTTGCAGGAGCCTGCAATGCCTGATCTGTTCGACAATCCCATGGGTTTGTGCGGATTCGAGTTCGTCGAATTCGCCTCCCCCACCCCCGGCGTGCTCGAACCCCTGTTCCAGAACATGGGGTTCACGCGCGTGGCCCGCCACCGCAGCAAGGACGTGGAGCTGTGGCGTCAGGGCGATATCAATTTCATCGTCAACCGCGAGCCCCGCAGCCTCGCCGCCTATTTCGCCGCCGAGCATGGGCCCAGCGCCTGCGGCCTGGCCTTTCGCGTACGCGATGCCCACAAGGCCTATGCGCGTGCGCTGGACCTGGGCGCGCAGCCGCTGGAGATTCCCACGGGGCCGATGGAACTGCGCCTGCCCGCCATCAAGGGCATCGGCGGCGCGCCGCTGTACCTGATCGACCGCTTCGAGGACGGCCGGAGCATCTACGACATCGACTTCGAATGGGTCGAGGGCTGCGATCGCCACCCGCGCGGCCTCGGGCTGAAATACATCGACCACCTCACCCACAACGTCTATCGAGGGCGAATGGCCTTCTGGGCCAATTTCTACGAGAAGATCTTCAACTTCCGGGAAATCCGCTATTTCGACATCAAGGGCGAATACACGGGCCTGACCAGCCGCGCCATGTCCGCGCCCGACGGGCGCATCCGCATTCCCCTCAACGAGGAAGCCGGGGGCAACGGGCAGATCGAGGAATTCCTCATGCAGTTCAACGGCGAGGGCATCCAGCATGTGGCTCTGCTCACCGACGACCTGCTGGCCACCGTCGACGCGCTGCGCGCCAGCGGCGTGCCGCTGATGAGCGCACCCAACGAGATCTACTACCAGATGCTCGAGGAACGCCTGCCCGGGCACGGCGAGCCGGTGGCCGAACTGCGCGCGCGCGGCATCCTGCTCGACGGCTCCACCGCCGGCGGGGACAAGCGCCTGTTGCTGCAGATCTTCTCGCAGACCCTGCTGGGCCCGGTGTTCTTCGAATTCATCCAGCGCAAGGCG
Source organism: Pseudomonadota bacterium (assembly GCA_021846965.1). Taxonomy (GTDB): domain Bacteria; phylum Pseudomonadota; class Gammaproteobacteria; order Burkholderiales; family Burkholderiaceae_C; genus Thiomonas_A. The sequence continues at coordinate 6,171 of JAJZWA010000009.1, forward strand.
GACGAGGGCTTCGGAGAAGGCAACTTCAAGGCCCTGTTCGAATCCATCGAACGCGACCAGATCCGCCGCGGGGTGCTGGGCACGGCCAAGGCGGAGTAGCCCGAGTCCCCGCGCCGAGCGGGACCGGGGCCCGGGTGCGTACCTGCCGGGTTCCGCGGCGCAGGGCCCCACGGGCCGCTTGCCGCGGCTCAGCGCGGGTCAGTGTGGGTCGGCGCGAGCGGCGCCGCAATTCCAGCATTGCGCGAACTGCGGGCCGTGGCGTTCGCCGCAGGCCTCGCAGCGCCACCCTGCGCCACGCACGGGGCGCTGCAGTTCCCCCAGGAGCTGGCGGGCGCGCTCCAGGTCACGATCGTCCAGCACCCACACGGTCGGCTCTGCCTCGCTAGGGGGGATCTCCCCGGCGATGCTGGACAGGTAGCGCGAGAACACCCTCGCCTCGATTCCGGCAGCGCTCAGCGCATCGGCCCACAGGGTGGCGATGACCAGGTTCGGAGCGGAGTCGACTCGACGCATGCCGCGAGCATAGCTCGGCGCCTGCGCCGGCCCCGCCCCGCGGCCTCAGGCGCCTCCGCCCACCACCGCCGGCACCCGCCGCAGGCGCTCGCGCACGAGATAGGCCAGCCACACCGCCAGCACCCACACCGGGATCGCCAGCACCGTGGCGCGGGTCTGCGGCGCAGCCAGCAACACGGCGGCCACCAGGCCGAGAAAGGCCAGGCAGGCATAGTTGCTCCAGGGGCTGAACAAGGCCGGGAAGCCCGTGCGCACCCCGCCCTCGCGCATGGCGCGACGGAAGTGCAGGTGGGTGAACACGATCACCCCCCACAGCAACAGCAGCGACGCGGTGACCAGGGACATCAGCACCTCGATCACGCTGCGGGGAATCAGGTAGTTCAGGAGCACGCAGGCCGCGGTGGCCGCGCTCACCATGCCCAGGGCTCGCACCGGCACGCCGCGACGATCCGCCACGCCGAAGAAGGCGGGGGCATTGCCCTGCCTGGCCATGCCGTAGAACAGGCGACTGGTGGAATAGACGATGCCGTTGTACACCGACAGCGCGGCGCTCAGGATCACCAGGTTCAGCAGGTTGGCTGCGAGATGATCGCCGATGACGGAGAAGATCAGCGCGAAGGGACTGCTGCTGTAGGTGCCGCCTCCCACCTGCAACTGGCGCAGCAGCCCCTGCCATGGGTAGAGCGACAGAAGCACCAGGCTGGAGGCCACGTAGAACAGCAGCACGCGGTAGACGATCTGGTTGATGGCCTTCGGGATCACCCTGGAGGGATCGCGGGTCTCGGCGGCGGCGAAACCGATCATCTCGATGCCGCCGAATGCGAAGGCGACCAGGCCCAGGGACATGAGCAGCCCCGACACGCCATGCGGCAGGAATCCCCCCTGCGACCACAGATTGGACAGCCCCACGCCCGCGCTGCCATGGTGCGCCACCAGCAGCCACAGACCGAAGCCGATCATGGACAGCACCGCGACCACCTTGACCATGGCGAACCAGAACTCCGACTCGCCGTAGGCTCGCACGCTGGCCAGGTTCAGGCCCGTGATCGCCAGCAGGCCCAGCGCAGCGGTCAGCCAGCCGGGGACCGAGGGCCACCAGAACTGCACGAACTTGCCCGCCGCGCTGAGCTCGACCATGCCCACCAGCACATACAGCACCACGGTGTTCCAGCCGGAGAAATAGCCGGCGAAACGGCCCCAGTAGCGGTCGGCGAAATAACTGAAGGAACTGGAAACCGGGGTCTCGACCAGCATTTCGCCCAGGAATCGCATGATCAGGAACACCATGGCGCCGGCGAAGGCATAGGCCAGCAGCATGGACGGCCCGGCGCGCTCCAGCACGCCGGCCGAACCCAGGAACAGGCCCGTGCCGATGGCGCCCCCGAGGGCGATGAGCTGGATGTGGCGATTGTGCAGGCGCTGCTGCAGGCTGTGAATCCCGGTGGGCTCCATGCCGGTGTGTTCCATGGCGAGGTCTCGCGGCCGGGCCCCCCCGGCACTGACGGACCATTATGGGTACGACGGCGAGCGCCTTCAGCGGGAGCTGCGAATGCCCGGAATATCCCCAATAACCACTCCACAAGCATGTGAAATGCGGAAGGGGCGAGGCCTCAGCTTGCCAGCAGCTCGCGCAGGCGCTTGAGGTCTTCCGGCGTGGCCGGGTTGTAGATCACCAGGCTGAGGTCGGTCCTGCCATCCACGGCGAAGGCCGAGTACTCGAAGGAAAAGCTCCCCAGTACCGGATGGCGGATGTGCTTGATGGCCTCGTGGCGCGAGGGCGGTAGTTCCTGCTCGTCCCACAGGGCGCGGAACTCGGGGCTGAGCCGGCTGAGTTCGTCCACCAGCGGCTGCACCGCCGCCGCCGCCCCCGCGCGCGCGGCCTCCACGCGGAAACTGCCCACCACCGCGCGCGCCACGCTGTCCCAGTCGTACTGCGCGGCGCGCGCATGCGCGTCCAGGAACAGGTGGCGCAGCACGTTGCGCTGTTGCGGCGCCAGGGCCGCGTAGTCCATCAGCACGCGCGTCGCCCCGCGGTTCCAGGCGATGATGTCCCAGGTGGCGGTGCGGATCACCGCCGGGCAGGGGTCCAGCATGTCGAGCAGGCGCTGCAGGCGCGGGGTGACGCCGTCGCTGCCCTGGTAGCGCGCCTGCGGCGGGCGCCCGAGCGCGAGCAGGAACAGGTGCTCGCGCTCGAGCTCGGTGAGCATCAGGGCTTGCGCGATGCGCTCCAGCACCGCCGCCGAAGGCGCACCGCCGCGCCCCTGTTCCAGCCAGGTGTACCAGGTGGGACTGATGTTGGCGCGCTGCGCCACTTCCTCGCGCCGCAGCCCGGGGGTGCGCCGCCGCTCGGCGGGGTAGCCGAGCGCGACGGGATCCAGGCGCATGCGCCGGTCCCGCAGGTATTCGCCCAGACGACTGGTAGTCATAGTACTAGGATAATCTCACTACTTTACCATCATAAATCGCGCTCCCAGAATGCGTCCATGACCATTCTGGAGCAAGCATGATGCGAGTTTTCGTGACGGGCGCGACGGGCTGGGTGGGCTCGGCGGTGGTGCGCGAGCTGATCGCCGCCGGACACCAGGTGCTGGGACTGTGCCGCAACCCGGCCAAGGCCGCGGAGCTGGCCGCCGCCGGCGCCGAGGTGGTCCAGGGATCCCTGCAGGACCTGCAGGGGCTGCGGCGCGCGGCGCAGGCGGCCGACGGCGTGGTCCACCTGGCCTTCGACCATGATTTTTCCCGTTTCGCGCAGAACGGTGCCGACGAGACCGTGGCCATCGAGGCCCTGGGCGCCAGCCTGGAAGGCAGCGATCGTCCCCTGGTGGCGGCCTCGGGCGTGGCCCTGCTGGCGCCCGGTTCGGTGTCCACCGAGCACAGCCCCGCGCGCCGGGAACTCGCCGCCCTGCCCCGCAACCCCGAGGCCGCGCTGATGCGCCTGCGCGCGCGTGGGGTGCGCGGCGCCGCGGTGCGACTGGCGCCGACCGTGCACGGCCACGGCGACCACGGATTCGTGCCGCGCGTCATCGCCCTGGCGCGGGAAAAGGGTGTGTCGCCCTACATCGGCGAAGGTGCCAACCGCTGGCCGGCGGTGCACCGCCTGGATGCGGCGCGCCTGTTCCGCCTGGCCCTCGAACAAGGCGCCGATGCCGGCCCCTTTCATGCGGTGGCCGAAGAGGGGGTGCCGTTCCGGCGCATCGCGGAGCTCATCGGCGCGCGCCTGGGAGTGCCCACGCGCTCCATCGGCGCCGAGGAAGCGCCCGCCCATTTCGGCTGGTTGGCCCCGTTCGTCGGGCTCGACTGTCCCTCGAGCAGCGAACACACCCGCGCCGTGCTGGGCTGGAAACCCACGCAGTCGGGCTTGCTCGCCGACCTCGATCACCCCGCGTATTTCGCGGCCTGAGAACCTTGCCCCTGGGAGGGAACCATCATGCGTGTCTTCGTCACCGGTGCCACCGGGAATATCGGCTCGGCGGTGGTCGGGCAACTCGTCGCCGCGGGTCACGCGGTGCTCGGACTGTGCCGCGCTGCCGAGAAGGCCGCGGCGCTGCAGGCGGCGGGCGGCGAGGTGCTGCACGGGCGCCTGGAGGATGCTGCGCTGCTGCGCGAGGCCGCGGCAAGCTGCGACGGCGTCATCCACCTGGGCTTCAAGCACGACTTCTCGCGCTTCGTGGCCAACTGCGAGGAGGATCGCGCGGTGATCCAGGCCCTGGCAGAGGGCCTGGCCGGCACCGCGCGCCCGCTGCTCGTCACCTCGGGCGTGCCGCTGGCCAACACCGTGCCGGGCGAGCCGGCGCGCGAGCACTACCCCATCGTCGGCACCGAGGTGCATCCCCGCGCCGCCTCCGAGCAGGCGGCCGCGCTCGCCGCGGCGACCGGCGTGAACGTCTCGGTGGTGCGCCTTCCGCAGGTGCATGACACCCGCAGCCAGGGTTTGATCACGCCGATGATCGCGCGCTTCCGCGAACTCGGCTACTGCGCCTGGGTGGGCGACGGCCTGCAGCGCTGGCCGGCGGCGCACCGCCTGGACGTGGCCCGGCTGTACCGGCTCGCCCTCGAGCGCGCCGAGCCCGACGCCAGGTACCACGCGGTGGCCGAAGGCGGCATCTCCCTGCGCGACATCGCCGAAGCCATCGGTCGGCGCCTCGACCTGCCGTTGCGTTCCGTCGACCCCGCGCAGGCGCCGGAGGTGTTCGGCTGGCTGGCCGGCTTCGCCGCCCACGACGTGCCGGCCTCCAGCGAACTCACCCGGCGCTGGCTGGGCTGGGAGCCCGAAGGGCCGGGCCTGCTGAGCGACCTGGCCGAGCTGCAGCTGGCCGAGGCCTGAGGCAGCGCGGGGCGCGGCTCAGTAACCGTAGGCCATCAGCACGCCGAACAGCGGCAGCAGCACCATCACGTGGGCCTGCCACATGAGCCAGCGGCGCTGCCCGGCGATCTCCGCCAGGGGCGCCTGGCCCAGCAGCACCCAGCGCCGGCAGGCCCGGCTTGCCGGCAGGCCCATCAGCATCATGGCCGCAAACAGCGCCAGCTTGACCCACAGCAAGGGGTTGTGGGCGTACCAGCCCTCGCCCTTGACCCCCAGCGCCACCCGCGCGGCGCCGCTCAGGGCGACCGCGGCGAAGGCTCCCCAGCACCACACATCCAGGCGCAGCAGGCGCCGCAGCAGCGCCGGGCGCTGCTCCAGCACCTCCGGACGCAGCAGCGCGACGCGCGCGGTGAGAAACACGGCCAGGCCGAGCACGGCCGAGATGTGCAGGTAGGCAAGCAGGCTTTCCAGGAGCATGGCGCGAGGATCGTGGCGGGTTCAGGCCGCGGCGGGCTGGTCTTGGAGCTGGCGCCGCAGGTCCTCAGCGTACAACGCCGTCGCGCGCACCAGGGACTGCTGGCGCAGGCGCTCGGCCAGCAAGGGGTGCAGTTCCTCGAAGGCGGGCAGGCGTCCGGGATCGAAGCGGTGCATCCGCACCACGTGCAGCCCGAATCGCGTGGTCACCAGCCGGGGCAGCAGCCCGGCTCGCCCATGCTGCGCCAGCGCGGCCCAGAACTCGGGCACGCACTGCTCGCGCGTGAGCTGCCCGAGGTTTCCGCCGATCTGGGCCGAGGGGCAGTTGGATTCGGCCCGGGCCAGTTGCCCGAAGTCCGCCTCCCCCGCGAGCAGCGCGTTGAGCACGCCCTCCGCATGCCGGCGCAGGCTTTCGATGGGCGTGGTGTCGGTGACCGCGAACAGGATGTGCTCGGCCTCCGCCAGCGCGCCCTGTCGCAACTCGTCGGCGTGGGCCTCGTGGTAGCGACGACACTCCTCGACGGAGGGCTCGGGCACCCGCAGGTCGTGTTCGAGCAGGGCTTCCAGCAATTGCTCGTCGCCCGGCGGCTCGGCGCCGGCGCCGGTACCGCACAGGCCCAGGGAAAGCGCGCGCTCGCGCAGGTGGCCCAGCAGGCGCTGCTGCAGGTCGGCTTCGGGATCTTGGGGAATATCCATGGCTTGGGCTCCTTGCATCAACGCCGCGCGCGTACCAACTGCCAGGGGCGCGCCAGGTAGGCCACCGAGGCGATGCCGCTCCAGATGTGCACGAGGCGGGTGAAGGGAAACAGCAGGAACAGGGTCAGGCCGAACACGATGTGCACCTTGAACACCAGCGAGGCATTGGCGATGTAGGCCGCGGCGGTGCCGCCCTGGAAGGTGACCACGCCCTTGGCCCAGGACATGAGCAGCAGCATCTCGGCACCGTCCAGGTGATGCGCCGACACGGCGATGGTGCTCAGGCCCAGCAGCAGGGTGGCCAGCAGCCACAGCAGCGTGACCCAGTCCATCGGGCGGGTGGTGGCCTTCAGGCGCGCATCGCCCAGACGCCGCGTGATGAGCAGCAGCAGCCCGACGAGAATCAACAGGCCCAGCGTGCCGCCGGTGCCCATGGCCATCAGCTGCTTGTCCTGGGGCGTCAGGCCCAGGGCCTCGAACACCGCCAGAGGGGTCAGCAGTCCGACCAGGTGACCGAAGAACAGGCCGATGATGCCGACATGGAACAGGTTGGAGCCCCAGCGCAGCGTGCCGGTGCGCAACAATTGGCTGGACTCGCTACGCCACAGGTATTGCTCGCGGTCGAAGCGCACCAGGCTGCCGAGCAGGAACACCGTGCCGGCGATGTAGGGATAGACCCCGAAGAAGAACAGGTTCATGGCCTCATGCTCCGGATGCGTGCGCCTGGTCGGCGCGCGGTTGACGTGCATGGAACTGCACGGGCTGCACCGCGCCCGCGCCTGCCTGCGGGCTGCAGGCGCCGAGGAAACTCACCGGCTCCTCCGCCCAGGCGGCGTCCAGCGCGGCGGCGCTCCAGTCGGCCCCCTGCGCCTGGCTCGGCGCATCGCGCGGGCCGGGGGTCGGAGAGCGCGATTGCGCGGCCTTCGCGGCCTCGGCCGCGCGGCGCGCGGCCGCCCGCCAGTCGGTCTCGCCGGCCAGCGCGCACAGCGCGGCCGCCGCGGCGAGCCAGGGGGAGCCGCGGCGCTCCAGCGCCGCGGCCAGGTTGACCAGCAAGGGCGCGATCTCGCCCAGGCCGTACAGCGCGGCTTGCGGCTCGAGCATGGAACAGTATTCGAGGTACACGGGAAGGTAGTCGGGCAACTCGCGACTGCTGAGTTCCAGCCCGACCTCGCGATACTGCTGCAGCAGGTCGACCATGGCCTGCCCGCGCTCGCGCGCGTCGCCGTGGACATGCTCGAACAGATTCAGCGAGGTGCTGCGGCCCCGGTCGAACACGTCGACGTATTCGGCCTGCAGCTCCAGCAAGTCCGCGTCGCGCAGGTGCTGCAGCAGCGCGTCCGTGCCGCCCGGAGCGCAGGCGCCGGAAGCGCCTGCGCGCGACGGCGTCCCGAGACCGGCCAGCTCGGCGGCGATCTCGTCCGCATGGGCCTGCAGGGCCTCGCCGGGGTAGTCGAACAGCAGCGCGAAGGCGCGCAGCCGGCGTTGCAGGGTGATGGCGTCCATCAGCGTTGCTCCTGGATGGAAATGGTGCGCCGCTTGCGGGCGCTGAACAGCGAAGGGGCGCTCTGCCCGTCGGAACAGCCGTTGCCGAAGGTGAAGCCGCAGGAACCCTTGAGGTCGAAGGCGTTCTCGGCGTATTCGCGGTGGCTGGTGGGAATGACGAAGCGGTCCTCGTAGTTGGCGATGGCCAGGATGCGGTACATGTCCTCCACCACCTCCACCGGCATGTCCACCTGGGCCAGAGCGGCCAGGTCGGGCCGGCCGTCGAGCTGCTTGCCCCGCATGTACGCGCGCATCGCGAGCATGCGCTCGAGCGCGCGCCGCACCGGACCGATCTCGCCGGCGGTCAGCAGGTTGGCCAGGTACTGCAGGGGAATGCGCAATTGCTCCACGTCGGGCAGGGCTCCGTGCGTCCCCACCATGCCGGACTGCACCGCGGTCTGGATGGGCGAGAGCGGCGGCACGTACCAGACCATGGGCAGGGTGCGGTACTCGGGATGCAGGGGCAGCGCGATCTTCCACTGCATGGCCATCTTGTACACGGGGGAACGGCGCGCGGCCTCCAGCCAGGCCTCCGGAATCCCGTCGCGGCGCGCCTGCTCGATCACCGCGGGGTCGTGGGGATCGAGGAACACTCCGAGCTGGGCCTCGTACAGGTCCTGCTCGCGCGGCGTCGCCGCCGCCTGCTCGATGCGGTCCGCGTCGTACAGCAGCACGCCCAGGTAGCGGATGCGCCCGACGCAGGTCTCCGAACACACCGTGGGCTGACCGGCCTCGATGCGCGGATAGCAGAAGATGCACTTCTCGGACTTTCCGCTTTCCCAGTTGTAGTAGATCTTCTTGTAGGGGCAGCCCGACACGCACATGCGCCAACCGCGGCACTTGTCCTGGTCGATCAGCACGATGCCGTCCTCCTCGCGCTTGTAGATCGCGCCCGAGGGGCAGGAGGCGACGCAGGCCGGGTTCAGGCAATGCTCGCACAGCCTGGGCAGGTACATCATGAAGGTCTTCTCGAACTCGGCGTAGATCTCCTTCTGCATGCCCTCGAAATTGGCGTCGCGGCTGCGCTTGGCGAATTCACCGCCCAGGATCTCCTCCCAGTTCGGGCCCCACTCGATCTTGTCCATGCGCTGGCCGCTGACCAGGCTGCGCGGGCGCGCGGTGGGGGCGGCGGACAGCTCGGGGGCCTTGTGCAGGTGTTCGTAGTCGAAGGTGAAGGGCTCGTAGTAGTCGTCGATCTGCGGCAGCCTGGGGTTGGCGAAGATCTTCAGCAGGATGGACAGGCGCGAACCCTGGCGCGGCTGCAGCGCGCCCTGCGGGGTGCGCAGCCAGCCGCCCTTCCACTTCTCCTGGTTCTCCCACTCCACCGGGTAGCCCACCCCGGGCTTGCTCTCGACGTTGTTGAACCAGGCGTACTCCACCCCGGGGCGCGAGGTCCACACCTGCTTGCAGGTGACCGAGCAGGTGTGGCAACCGATGCACTTGTCCAGGTTGAGCACCATGCCGATCTGCGCGCGTACTTTCATCATCGATCTCCTTGGGCGGGCGCTTCGTGGCTGTAGGCGGGTCCGGCGGGCTCGTCCATCCAGTCGATCCGGTTCATCTTGCGCACGATGCAGAACTCGTCGCGATTGGCGCCCACGGTGCCGTAGTAGTTGAAGCCATAGGCCAGTTGCGCGTAGCCGCCGATCATGTGGGTGGGCTTGGTCACAATGCGCGTGACGGCGTTGTGGATGCCTCCGCGCGCATGGGTCACCTCGGAGGCGGGGGTGTTCACCAGCCGGTCCTGCGCGTGGTACATCATGGCCATGCCCGTGCGCACGCGCTGGCTGACCACGGCACGCGCGGCGATGGCGCCGTTGGCGTTGAACACCTCGATCCAGTCGTTGTCGACGATGCCGGCGGTGCGCGCGTCCTCCTCGGAGATCCACACGCAGGGGCCTCCGCGGCTGAGGGTCAGCAGGATCAGGTTGTCGGTGAAGGTGCTGTGGATGCCCCACTTCTGGTGGGGAGTGATCCAGTTCAGCACCACTTCCGGGTTTCCGTTGCCGTACTTGCCCTGCACCGGGTGCACGGCCTTGAGGTTGACCGGCGGGCGGTAGCTGGCGAAGCCTTCGCCGAAGGCCAGCATCCAGGCGTGGTCCTGGTAGAACTGCTGGCGCCCGCTGAGGGTGCGCCAGGGAATCAGTTCGTGCACGTTGGTGTAGCCGGCGTTGTAGCAGACCTTCTCGTCCTCGATGCCCGACCAGGTGGGCGAGGTGATGATCTTGCGCGGCTGGGCCTGGATGTCGCGGAAGCGGATCTTCTCGTGCTCCTTGGGCAGCGCCAGGTGCTCGTGCTCGCGCCCGGTGATGCGCGACAGCGCGCGCCAGGCCTTCACCGCCACGTGGCCGTTGGTCTCGGGGGCCAGCATCATGATGGTCTCGGCCGCGTCGATGTCGCTTTCGATGCGCGGCCGTCCCTGCGCGGCTCCGCCGTCGCGCACCACGCCGTTGAGCTCGGCCAGCGCCCGCACCTCGTCCTCGGTGTTCCAGGAGATGCCCTTGCCGCCGTTGCCCTGGCTTTCCATCAGCGGCCCCAGGGCGGTGAAGCGAGCGTAGGTGTTGGGGTAGTCGCGCTCGACCACGGCGATGGCCGGCGCCGTCTTGCCGGGGCGCAGTTCGCATTCGCCATGCTTCCAGTCGCGCACGTCCAGCGCCTGGCCGAGTTCGCCGGGGGTGTCGTGCAGGAGCGGCGTGAGCACCACGTCGCGCTCCACGCCCAGGTGCCCGACGCAGACCTTGGAGAAGGTCCTGGCCAGGCCCTTGAAGATGTCCCAGTCGGCCCGCGCCTCCCACACCGGATCCACCGCGGCGGACAGCGGATGGATGAAGGGGTGCATGTCGGTGGTGTTGAGGTCGTTCTTCTCGTACCAGGTGGCTGCCGGCAGCACCACGTCGGAGAACAGGCAGGTGGTGCTCATGCGAAAGTCCAGCGTGACCAGCAGGTCCAGCTTGCCCTCCGGCGCCTGCTCGTGCCAGCGCACCTCGCGCGGGCGTTGCGCGGGGTCGGCGATCTCGGTGTCCAGCACGCCGTTGTTGGCGCCCAGCAGATGCTTGAGGAAGTACTCCGAACCCTTGCCCGAGGAACCCAGCAGGTTGGAGCGCCAGACGATCAGGTTGCGCGGCCAGTTGTCGGGATGGTCGGGATCCTCGCAGCTCATGCGCAGGCTGCCGTCGGCCAGTCCGCGCTCGACGTAGGCGCGCGGGTCCAGACCGGCCTGCGCGGCCTGCTCGGCCAGGCGGATGGGATTGGCCTGGAGCTGGGGCGCCGACGGCAACCAGCCCATGCGCTCGGCGCGCACGTTGTAGTCGATCATGCTGCCGCCGAAGCGCGAGGCGTCGGCCAGCGGGGAGAGGATCTCGTCCACCCCCAGCTTCTCGTAGCGCCACTGGTCGGTGTGGGCGTAGAAGAAGCTGGTGGAATTCATCTGGCGCGGCGGGCGCGTCCAGTCCAGCGCGAAGGCCAGCGCGGTCCAGCCGGTCTGCGGGCGCAGCTTCTCCTGACCCACGTAGTGGGCCCAGCCTCCTCCGGGAACGCCGATGCAGCCGCACAGCATCAGCATGTTGATGATCGCCCGGTAATGCATGTCCATGTGGTACCAGTGGTTGAGACCGGCGCCCAGGATGACCATGGACTTGCCCTGCGTGCGATGCGCGTTGTCGGCGAACTCGCGGGCGATGCGGATCACGACCTCGGCGCTCACCCCGGTGATCGACTCCTGCCACGCCGGGGTGTAGGGGAGGTCGTCGGCGTAGCTGCTCGCGCAGGGGTTGCGTTGCTCGCCGAAGCCGCGCTCGATGCCATAGTGGGCAGCGAGCAGGTCATAGACCGTGGCCACCTTCACGTCGCGGGCGCTGCCGTCGGGCTCGACCAGGCGCAGCACGCGATACGGCACCTTGCGCACCAGGACGCTGTCCTGCACATTGCCCGGGTGGTGCTCGGCCGGCACACCGCCGAAATAGGGGAATCCCACATCGGCCACGCCGTCGCGCATGGCGGCCAGCGACAGCGCCAGCACCCGCTCGGCACCGTCGCGTGCATCGCGCGGCTCCAGGTTCCACTTGCCGGCCCCCTCGCCCTGGTCCGCCCAGCGGAAGCCCACCGAGCCGTGCGGCAGCGCCACCTCGCCCTCGGCGTCCAGCGCCACGGTCTTCCACTGCGCGTGCTCGGACTGTCCCAGGCCGTCGGCGAAGTCGCTGGCGCGCAGGTAGCGTCCGCTGGCCAGCACGCGCAGCCCGTCCTCCAGCTCGCGCTCGTCCAGGCGAACCAGCAGCGGCAGGTCGGTGTAGCGCCTGCAGTACTCCTCGAAATACGCCGACTTGCGCTCGCCGAAATGGAATTCGCGCAGGATCACATGGCCCAGCGCCATGGCCAGTGCCGAGTCGGTCCCCTGCTTGGGGTGCAACCATTCGTCGCTGAGCTTGGCGACCTCGGCGTAATCGGGGGTGACCGCCACGGTCTTGGCGCCGCGGTAGCGCGCCTCGGTGTAGAAGTGGGCGTCGGGGGTTCGGGTCTGGGGAACGTTCGAACCCCAGGCCATCAGGTAGGTGGCGTTGAACCATTCGGCCGATTCGGCCACGTCGGTCTGCTCCCCCCAGACCTGGGGCGACGAAGGCGGCAGGTCGCAATACCAGTCGTAGAAGCTTCCCGGCACGGCACCGATCAGCTCCAGGTAGCGCGAGCCGCCGGCGTAGGAGACCATGGACATGGCCGGGATGGGGGAGAAGCCGTAGATGCGGTCCGGACCCCAGGTCTTGATGGTGTAGACGTTGGCGGCCGCCACCAGCTCGTTGACCTCGTCCCAGGTGGCGCGCACGAAACCTCCCATGCCGCGCAGCCGGTGGTACTCGGCGCGCTTGGCCGGGTCGCGCACGATGCTGGCCCAGGCCTCGACCGGGTCCAGGCCGCGGCGCGCCTCGCGCCACATTTTCATCAGGCGCCCGCGCACCATCGGGTACTTGACCCGGTTGGCGGAATACAGGTACCAGCTCGCCGAGGCACCGCGCGGGCAGCCCCGCGGTTCGTGGTTGGGCATGTCGGCGCGGGTGCGCGGGTAATCGGTCTGCTGGGTCTCCCAGGTGACGATGCCCCCTTTCACGTAGATCTTCCAGGAGCACGAGCCGGTGCAGTTCACGCCGTGGGTGGAGCGCACGATCTTGTCGTGCTGCCATCGCCCGCGGTAGGCGTCCTCCCAGCTGCGGTCCTCGGTATTGCGTTCGCCGTGACCGTCGGCGAAGAGCTCGCGCCGGCGCGCGAAATGGGTCAGTCGGTCCAGGAAATGGCTCATCGTGATTCCTCGCGTTTGCGCACGCTTGCGCTCAGCGCGCCGTGCCGGTCATGGCGGGGGCGGCGTGGCGCACGCCGTGGCGTGTCGCGTACAGCAGCCCGGTGAACAGGAGGCTGGCCAGCGCCAGCCCGACGTAGACCACATAGCCGCGGGCGTACCCCACGCTGCCCATGTCCTGGGCGATGCGACCGAGCATGGGCGGCACGACGAAGCCGCCCAGCGCGCCCAGCCCGCCGACCCAGCCGGCGGTGCCGCCGACGGCATCGGGCACGTATTGCGGCACCAGCTTGAACACCGCCGCGTTGGCCACGCCCATGCCGAGCGCCACCAGCAGTTCCCCGGCCACCGACACGCCGAAGTTGCCCGACAGGCTCATGGTCACCGCGCCGGCCAGCAGCACGCAGAAGGCGCCGAAGGCGACCTTCTCCCCGCCCAGGCGGTCCGACCAGCTGCCGCCCGGCACGCGGATCAGCGAGGATGCCAGCGAGAAGCCGGCGGTCAGTCCGAGCGCCACCCAGTGGGGCGCGCCGTAGTAGCTGCCCCAGAAGGTGGGCAACCAGGCCGTCAGCGCGAGAAAGCCGCCGAAGGAGGTGAAATACAGCGCCACCAGGGGCCAGGTCCTCCAGCTCGCCGCCGAGTCCATCAGCGTGCGCGCGATGCTGGGCGCGGGGTACAGCTCCTGGCCTTGTTCGCGCGCCTGCACCTGGGCCTGGGGCGCCGGGGTGCCGCCGCGGCGCAGCTGGAAGTACGGCGCGTCGTAGCCCAGCGCGATGTACAGCCCGATGCCGGCCACGACGATGATCAGGGAGACGAAATAGCCCACCCACAGGCCGCCGGCGGCGATGATCAGCGGCAGGATGATGGCCACCAGCCCCGGCGAGGTGTTGCCGAAGCCGGCATAGAAGGCGAGCGCCTTGCCCTGCTGCGCCCGCGGAAACCAGTAGGACACCTGGCCGATACCCACCGAGAAGGTGGCGATGCCGCAGCCGCCGAGCGCGCCGAACAGCAAAAGCCAGGGATAGTAGGCCTGCGTCAGGTGGGTGGGGTACAGGCTGAGCAGCATCCAGTACAGGCCGGCGATGCCCACCACCGAGGCCAGCAGCAGGATGAGGAAGGGGCGCTTGCCGCCGTTGAGATCCACCCAGGCCCCGAAGGGAATGCGCAGCAGCGACCCCGTCAGCATGGGAACGGCCACCAGCAGCCCCACCTGCTCGGGGCTCAGGCGCATGACCTCGATGAAACTGTGGGCGGTCGGCCCGAACAGCGAGACCGCGCCGAAGCCGATGAAAAATCCGATGGTGGCGCCGATCAGGGAGCGTTGCGCGCTGCCGCGCACGCCCGAGGCGCCCTGGTTGCCGGGTTGCATACCCATTCTCCACGCGATGTTGGCATGGAGCGAACCTTAGGCGCTGCCGGCCGCCGCGTGCATCGCCCGGAAGTACGGGGCGTCACCCGCCGGCCCTCCTTCCAAGGAACTACTACGTCAGGCCATCGAGCTTGTGGCGCAGGGCCCAGCCGGCGATCTGCACCCGGGAAGCGAGGTCGAGCTTGCGCAGGATGCTCTGCACATGCACTTTCACGGTGGTCTCGGCGATGCCCAGCTCGCGCCCGATCAGCTTGTTGCTGGCGCCGCGCGCGATGGCCGCGGCGATCTCGCGCTCGCGCGGGGTGAGCTGGGCCAGCTCGGCATCGCCGGAGGCGGGTGCCTGGGGCTCGGACATGGCCCGCGCCAGCATCGCCCCCATCTGCGAGCCGATGATCACGCGCCCCTGGCGCGCCCGGCGGATCGCAGCCACCAGTTCGTCGGTGTCACAGGTCTTGAGCAGGTACCCTCCGGCACCGCTGCGCAGCGCGGCGGTCAGGTCTGCCGAATCGTCGCTGACCGTGAGCATCAGCACCTGCGCGTCGGGCGCGGCCTCGCGCAGCCCGACGATGGCATCCACCCCGCGAACTCCGGGCAGGTGGTTGTCCAGCAGGACGACGTCGGGCTGGGTGCGCGCGGCCAGGCGCAGGGCCTCTCCGGCATCCCCCGCCTCGCCGACCACCTCGATGCCTGGCTCCAGGCCCAGCAGGGCGATCAACCCGCGCCGGAACAGCGCGTGGTCGTCCACCAGCAGCACGCGAACGCTTGCATCCATGCTCTCAGGTCTCCGACAGCTGGGCACCGGCCCCGGCGGCCAGCGTTTCCATTTCCGGCAGGCGCAGCGATACCGTGGTGCCGGTGCCGGGCGCCGAGCGCAGCTCCAGCGTGGCCCCGATCGCGGCGGCCCGCTCTCGCATGATCTGCAGGCCCACATGGGACTGCTCCTGGCTGCGCACCAGTTCCGGGTCGAGCCCGCGGCCGTCGTCGGCGATGGTGAACACCCAGCCGGGCAGGCTTTGCACGCTCACCTCCACATGCCGGGCCTGCGCGTGCTTGCGCACGTTGGACAGGGCTTCCTGCACCACGTGCAGCACCTGCACCTGCACGTCGGCGTCCAGCGGCTGGCCCCGGCCGTTGAAATGCAGGCTGGCGCTCAGTCCGCTCTGCAGCTCGAACTTCTGCAGGGTGCTGCGCAGCGCCGGCTCGATGTCCTGCTCCTGCGTACGGGTGCGGAAATGCAGCAGCAACTCGCGCACGTCGGCCAGGCTCTCGCGGATGCCCGCCTCCAGTTCGCCCACGGCGGCCTCGATGCGCGCGGCGTCGCCCGCACGCAGCGCGCCGCGCAGCAACTGGAGCTGGATTTTCATGAAGGCCAGCGCCTGCGCGATGGAGTCGTGCAGTTCGCGTGCCAGCAGGGTGCGCTCGCGCGCCACCGCGGCCTCGCGCTCCAGCGCGGCGCCGCGCAGGCTTTCCATGGCCGCCGCCAGGTGGTCGGCCAGCGCGTCCAGCAGTGCGTGCTGCTCCGGGTCGGGTTCGGCCGCGTCGCGGTAGAACAGGTCGATCTCGCCCAGCGCGCGCTTCTGCACCGCCACCGGCACGCTGAGCAGGCTGGTGAAACCGGCGCGCACGCAGGCATCGTCGGTGTGGGCGTCGAACAGGGGCACGTCGCCGGCGCGGCGGAAATGCACCACTTTCACCTCGTCGTCCGGAAGGCTGTTGCCGCAATGGCAGGCCCCGGCGCTCAGGCAACGCTCGTCCTCGACGATGCTCCCCGGCATGCCCTCGGCGGCGAGCAACAGGTAGCGCTGCGCGGTCTCGTCGGTCCAGCGCAGCACGGCGGCGTCGGCGCCGGCGATGCGCCGCACGGCGCGCGTGAAACCATGGGCCAGTTCCTCCAGGTTCGACGCCCGCGACACCAGCGCGCTGATCTCGTACAGCGCGAGCAGGCGCTGGCGCTCCGTTTCCAGCGCGGCCGTCTTCTGGCGTACGCGGGCTTCCAGCTCACCGTGCACGGCCTGCAATTGCGCGGCCATGCGATTGAAGCCCAGCGCCAGGTCGCCCAGCTCGTCGCTGCTGCCCACCTGCACGCGGGCGCCCAGGTCACCGGCGGCGATCGCCTCCACGCCGCGCGCGAGCTGGCCCACCGGCTCCAGCACATGCAGGTAGGCGAGGAAAAACATGGCCATGAAGGCCACCAGGACGAAGCCGCCCATGGCCATCTGCGCGGTGTGCAGCTGAGCGGTCCAGAAATCCAGGCGTTGCTCGATGGCCGCCACGAAGCTGTCGATGTCGCCGACGAAGTGGTCGACCTGCGCGCGCCCGACCGCGCTTGCGCCCGCCTGGCCGCTCCAGCCCGGGCGCAGGCGGCCCCAGTCCGCACGCACGAGGGCGAAGCGAGCACGGATGTTCGCATCCCAGGGTACCGCCAGGGGGCGCCGGGGATCCCCGCGGCGCAGCAGATCCAGGGCCCGCTGCATGCGGGTGATCGCGGCAGGCACCCGCGCCTGTCCGGGCTCGAGCGCGTCGAGCTGCAGCCGGTAGCTCATCATGCGCAACTGGCCCGCGACATTGACCGCGCCCGCCCCGCCCTGCAGCTTCCAGGAGATGCCCAGCGTGGCCCCCACCGAAAGCAGGGACAGCAGCAGGAACACGCCGGCGAACAGCGAGATCTTGGAACTCAGGGTCCAGCGATGAGGGCTCATGGACGTCTGGAGGGCACGCCGGGCGCGGGCATCCCCCGCCTGGAGTCCCTCTTCGGAAGTATGGGCCGCACAGCAGGCTCTGCCTATAGTTGAATCCATTCTACTTGTTTGGACCTGTTGAAATGTCTACCGCATCTTCCCTCGAGGCCACGCTGTCCGACGGCGCGGTCGATCGCCCGCTGGGCGCACTGGCGCGCGACATCCCCGGCGCCACCGCGGTGTTCCTTCGCCATCGCCTGGACTTCTGCTGCGGCGGCCAGGCCACGCTGCGCGAGGCCGCTCAGGCTCGCGGAATCGACGCCGAGGCGGTATGCGCGGAACTTGCCGCGCTGCAGCCGCCGCCCGACTCGCCGCTGCCCGAGCAGCCCGCCGAACTGGTGCAGACCATCATCACGCGATTCCACGACGTGCACCGGCGCGAGCTGCCGGAACTGGTGCGCCTGGCCGACAAGGTCGAGCGCGTGCACCGCGACCACCCCGCGGTTCCGGCCGGCCTGGCCGAGCAGCTGCGCGCGATGCAGGCGGAACTGCTGGAACATATGCAGAAGGAGGAAAGCATCCTGTTCCCGATGATGGCACGCTCGCCCCAGGTGCCGTTGCGCCCCCCCATCCAGCGCATGCGCGAGGAGCACCTGGATCACGGCCAGGCGCTGCAGGACCTGCAGGCCCTGACCCACGACATGCAGGAGCCCGCCGACGCCTGCAATACCTGGGCCTCGCTGTACGCCGGGCTGCGCAAGCTGCGCAAGGACCTGATGGAACACATCCACATCGAGAACAACGTGCTGTTCCCGCGTTTCGAGTAGACGCGCGGCAGCTGGAGCCAGCGGCCATGCCCAAGAAGTTTCCGCTGCATCCGGCGCACCCCGAGCGGGTGTGCTGGGGCTGCGAGCGCTACTGCCCGGCGGATTCCATGCGCTGCGGCAACGGCTCGGAGCGCACGCAGCACCCGGCCGAGCTGCTCGGCGACGACTGGATGGAATTCGGGCTCGACGCCCGGCAGGACCCCGACACGCCGCAGCCCGCCTCCTGAGCCGCGCTCAGGAGGCTCCGCCGACGCGCGCCAGCGCCGCGACGAGGTTGGACTCGGTCATCATGCCCACCAGGCGGCGCCCTGGGGCGACCACCGGCAGGTGATGGTGACCGGTCCCGGCGAACAGCGGGATCAGCGCGGCCAGGGAACTGCTCTCGCCGGCCACGCGCGGGTCGCGCGTCATGACCTCGCCGACCGTGGCGCCCCCGCGCGCGAGATCCGTCGGTGTGACGATGCCCACCAGCCGGCGCTCGCCGTCGACCACGGGCAGGGCCTTGACGCGATGGCGACGCAGCAGGGCCGAGGCTTCCCCCGAGGGCATATCGGGTCGCGCGGCAATGGGATCGGGCGACATCAGGTCGGCGCAGCGGATATCGTCCAGCCGGCGCCTGTAGCTCTGCAGGTGGGTGCCCTCGAGCAACGCCAGCAGATCCTCGCGCGCGATGTCGAACACCTGGTTGTAGCGAGCCAGCAGGCGATCGAGCTCCAGGCCCAGCTGGCTCAGGGTCTTCGGGTCGCCGGCGGCGCGGCGCAGCTCGATCGGGCGATGCGGATAACTGCGCCCGGTGGCGTTGTTGTACGCCAGCCCCGCCGCGACCAGCAACAAGGTATCGGCCAGCACCGGGAACAAGACGAAATGCGGATCGCCCACGCCACCCAGCGCGGTGAGCAGGGCCGCCGCGCCTCCTGGCGGGTGCAGGCAGCGCAGCGCCAGCATCACCGCGATGGCTGCGCCCACGGCCACGGCCACCGCCAGCTCGGAATGCCCCAGCCAGCGCACGCACAGC
The DNA here is from genome assembly GCA_021846965.1 of Pseudomonadota bacterium. Classification (GTDB taxonomy): domain Bacteria; phylum Pseudomonadota; class Gammaproteobacteria; order Burkholderiales; family Burkholderiaceae_C; genus Thiomonas_A. The sequence goes on from JAJZWA010000009.1 coordinate 24,872, forward strand.
ACGGCGGCCAGCGCCGACAGCGTGTCGCCGCCGATCACCGGCCAGGGCTGGGCCATCGGGCTCGAAGGGGCGCAGAACACCAGCACGGCGCTCGCGCCCAGGGGCGCCACCAGCCACGGCGAGCTCAGGCCCAGCCAGGCACCCAGCGCATGCGCGCCCAGTCCGACCACCGCGATCCCCAGGGCGGCGCCCACGACCATGCGCAGGCGCTCACGCCCATCGACCCGGGTCGGCGCCGGCACGAAGCCGCGCAACCAGTCCTGCAGGAGCCGGAGCACGGGCTCAGTGGCCCAGCTGGGTGGCGTGCAGCGCGCGCTGGCGCCAGGCGCCGAGCACGTCGCTGCGCGTGAGCATGCCGCGCAGCGTGAGGCCGTCGGCATCATCCACCACCGGCAGCCGGCCGACACCGTGCAGGGTCATGAGGTTGAGCGCCTCGTGCAGGGATTCCTCGCAGCGCACGACCACCGGCACGCGGCTCACCAGGCTGCCCAGCGTGGCCTGCGGATCCAGCCCGGGGCGTGCCAGGTCGCGGCGCGTGAGCACTCCCACCACGCGGTCGGCCTCGTCCACCAGGGCATAGCCCTGGTGGGCCTGGCTGCCCTGCTGGCGCAGCCAGTCCCGCAATTCGTCCACGGTCTGCGAGGCGCGCAGGCTGACCGGCTGCATGCTGGCATGGTCGGCCACCCGCGCCTGGGCGAAGGGGTCGGCCTGGTAGGCGCTGGGCACGCGCACGCCGCGGCGCGCGATCTTCTCGGTCATGATGGTCTCGCGCATCAGAAGTCCCGACACCATGTAGGCGCTGGCACAGCCGATCATCAGGGCCAGCAGGCCCGAGGTCTGCCAGGTGGCCTCCAGCGCGAACACCACCGAGGTGAACAAGGCACGCGAAGCGCCGGCGAACATCGCGGCCATGCCGATCAGCGCCGCCATGCGGGGGTCCAGCCCGAGGCCGGGGAAGGCCGTGGCCACGGCGTGGCCCAGCACCGCGCCGAGGCAGGCGCCGACGGTCATCAAGGGGGCCAGGGTGCCTCCCGAGGTCCCGCTTCCCAGCGCGATCGACCAGGACACCAGCTTGGCCGCGCCGAGCACCAGCAGCGCCTCCAGGCCCAGACTGCCGCTGAGCGCGTCGGTGATGTTGTCGTAGCCCACGCCCAGGGTGCGAGGCTGCCACCAGCCGATCAGTCCTACCGCCAGCGCACCCAGGGCCGGCCACCACATCCAGTGCACGGGCAGATGGTCGAAACCATCCTCGATGGCGTAGAGCGCGCGGGTCACCACCACCGCGGCCAGGCCCACCACGATGCCCAGCGCCACGCTGGCCAGCAGCGCTCCCGGCTGCGGCCAGGGCAGCGCCGGCATGGCGAAGAAGGGCTGGCTGCCCTGCAACTCCACGCGCAGCCCGGCGGCGGCCGCGCAGGCGCCGATCACCGGCAGCAGGGAGGCCGGCCGGAATTCGAACAACAACAGCTCCACGGCGAGCAGCACCGCAGACACCGGGGTGCCGAACACCGCCGTCATGCCCGCCGCGGCCCCGGCCGCCAGCAGGGTCTTTCGCTCGTCCGGGGTGATGTGCAGCCACTGCCCGACCAGCGAGCCCAGCGCGCCGCCGGTGGCGATGATGGGGCCCTCCGCACCGAAGGGGCCTCCGGTGCCGATGGAAATCGCCGCCGACAGCGGCTTGAGCCACAACACGCGCGCCGAGATGCGGCTGCGGTTGAGCAGGATCTGCTCCATCGCCTCGGGAATGCCGTGGCCGCGGATCGCCGGCGAGCCGTAGCGCGCCATGAACCCCACGATCACCGAGCCGAGCACGGGCACCGCGATCACCCAGGCGCCCAGGTGGTTGTGTCCCGGAGCACCCATGGTCCAGTCCCAGCGCCCCTGGAAGCTCAGGTGGGTGATCAGACCGATGAGCAGCAGCAGCAGCTTGGCCACCGGCACCGCGGCCACGCCGACCAGGGCCGCCAGGCCCAGCATGTACAGGGTGCGCGCGCCCACTCCGCCGGGGTCGCTTCCGATGTGCGCGGTGGCGGCCAGCGGCTCCAGGGATGGCGAGACGGGAACGGAGGAAAGAGGGGGATTCGAACGGGACGTCATGACTGCGCCGGGCGGCGTCGGGCCGCCCAAGATCGTGATCTGGAATGCAATGAGCCTGAAATCATAGCGGTTCTGGAATGTTTTGGCCCATGGCCCCGCGCCGCGAAGCCGGTTTGCGTCTCCCTCGGCGGGGCGACGTACCATCCGGCTGGGCCGGGAAGGCCCCGAGCACCGATCGGAGGTCCTGCATCATGAATTCCCACTGCATCCTGCTGCCCGGCCTGCTGTGCGACGAGGCCGTCTGGGACGCGCAGGTCCGGGCCTTGCAGGCGCATGGCGTGGCCTGCCACGTGCCCTCCTACGGGGAGATCGACTCCCTGCAGGCCATGGCGCGCAGCGTGCTCGCCGCGGCGCCGGCCGAGCGCTTCGCCCTGGCGGGGCATTCGATGGGCGCCCGCGTGGCCCTGGAGGTCCTGCGTCTGGCCCCGCAGCGCGTGCAGCGCCTGGCCCTGCTGGACACCGGCGTCGATCCGCTTCCCGCGGGCGAGGCCGGCGAGCGCGAGCGCGCACGGCGCATGGAATTGCTGGGCCTCGCACGCGAGCGCGGGATGCGCGCGATGGGACGCGAGTGGGCGCGCGGCATGGTGCATCCCTCGCGCTGGGACGGCCCGGTGTTCGCGTCCATCCTGGACATGCTGGAGCGCAAGACCCCCGCCGTGTACGAGGCCCAGATCCGCGCCTTGCTCGGCCGCCCCGATGCCCGCCCGCTGCTCGCCACCCTTCGCTGCCCGCTGCTGCTGGGTTGCGGACGCGACGATGCCTGGAGCCCGCTGGCGCGGCACGAGGAAATGCATGCGCTGGTGCCGGGCTCGCGCCTGGTGGCTTTCGAGCACAGCGGTCACATGGTGACCATGGAGCAGCCGCAGGCGGTGAGCGACGCCCTGCTCGACTGGATGGAGGCGAAGCCGCGGACCTGAAGCGGCCAGCGCACGCAGCTGTTTCGTTGTAGCATCGATCGCCATGCAACGCGCCCTTCGTCCCACTTCCGCTGCCCGAGCCGCACGAGCCCGTCGCTCGTCGCCGTGTGCCGCGCGTGAGACCGAAACGATGAAGACCTGAAGTCCCCTTCGAATCGCGTTGTTCCGCAAGGCCACGGCTCACCCCCGTGGCCTTTTTGTTTGTGCTCCCCGCCCTCCCAGGACCCTCGCCATGACCACGACCCTCGTCCCCGACGCGCAGTTCCAGCACCTCATGCCGGTGACTGCACGCCCCGCCAGCATTTTCGTGCGCGGCGAAGGCGCCTGGCTGTGGGACGATGCCGGACGCCGCTACCTCGACTGGCTGCAGGGCTGGGCCGTGAACTCCCTGGGCCACAGCCCAGAGCTGATCCGCCGCGCGCTGCTGGAGCAGTCCTCCCTCCTGCTCACCCCCAGCCCGGCGCTGTACAACCTGCCGTCGCTGCAACTCGCGCGCCGGCTCTGCGAGCTCAGCGGTTTCGACCAGGTGTTCTTCGGCAGCACCGGCGCGGAAGCCAACGAGGGCGCGATCAAGCTGGCGCGCAAATGGGGGCGGGTGGCACGCGGCGGGGCTTTCGAGATCGTCAGCTTCGCCAACGCCTTTCACGGCCGCAACCTGGCCACCATGGCCGCCAGCGGCAAGCCCGGCTGGGATGCGATGTTCCCGCCCACGGTGCCGGGTTTCGCCAAGGCCCGGCTCAACGACCTCGACTCCGTGCTGGCCGCGCTGAGCCCGCGCAGCGTGGCCATCCTGGTGGAGCCGGTGCAGGGCGAGGCGGGGGTGCGCGCGGCCACGCCGGAGTTCCTGCGCGCGCTGCGCCGGCTGTGCGACGAGCGCGGCCTGCTGCTCATGTTCGATGAGGTGCAGACCGGATGCGCGCGCCTGGGCGAGCTGTTCGCCTTCCAGCACTTCGGGGTCGAGCCCGACGTGATGACCCTGGGCAAGGGGCTGGGCGGCGGGGTTCCCATCTCGGCGCTGCTGGCCAAGGCCCATTGCAGCGTGTTCGAGCATGGCGACCAGGGTGGAACCTATGCCGGCAATCCCCTGATGTGCGCGGTTGCGCTGGCCGTGCTGGAGCGCCTGGCCCGGCCCGAATTCCTGGAGGGGGTTCGCCAGCGCGGACGGCAACTCAGCGGCGGTCTGCGTGAACTGTCGGCGCGCCACGGCCTGGGCGAGGTGCGCGGCGAGGGACTGCTGTGGGCGCTGGAACTCGGTCACGACGGCGCCGCCGCCGTGGTGGAGCGCTGCCGCGAACTCGGGCTGCTGCTCAACGCGGCGCGCCCCCATTGCCTGCGCTTCATGCCGCGCCTGGACAGCACGGAGCCCGAGATCGACCAGGGCCTGCGCCTGCTGGATCAGGCGCTGGGGGCGCGAGCCGCGCGCACGTAGGCCATGCGCTCCACCGAGACCATGGTGCCGCGCTCCCAGTTCTCGCGCAGCACGCCTTCCAGGAGCTCGCGCTCGTCGGGGCGGAAGTCCTGGTCGAGCACGTCGCGCAGCGCGCGCGCGTAGGGATGCGGGGTATGGCGGGTGAAGCTGTCCCAGTCGGGGGCCAGGCTGGGACCGGCATCGATGTGCAGCTCCACGTGCACCTGGGTGAAGCCCGCCTGCAGGGCCCAGGCGAACAGCTCGCGCTCGGAGAAATTGCAGTAGGGGCTGCGTGCCAGTTCCTGCTCGGTGTCGGGGAACTGCTGCGAGCGCCAGCGCTGCAGCAGTTCCAGCAACCGTGGCTGCTGCAAGGCGACCCCGGCGGGCGGCGCCACGTCCTCCAGGGCGCGGCGCTGCGCGCAGGCGGCCAGCGCGTCATCACGGAATACCGGCTCGCCCAGCGAGAGCAGGCCTCCCGGGCGCAGCACCCGGAGGAACTCCGTGAGCATGGCGGACTTGTCGGCCACGTAGGCCAGCGCCGAGCGCGTGGCCACGGCATCGAAGGTGCCTTCGCCGAGCTCGCGCAAGACCATTCGATCCCCCGTCGATCGGCCCGGGGACGGCGCGGCGCGGGCCGCGGGCCCGCCAGGGGGATGGGCCAGGCCGACGCCGCGCGACGGCTCAGCGTCCAGCGCGAGCAGGCGAAAACGTGCCTGGGCGCCCAGCGCCTTCGCACGCTCGCCGGCAAGCGCCAGCAGCGCGGGCGAAGGATCGGCGAACACCACCTGCGCCCGCGGCCAGCGTTGCAGGGCTCGCAGGCCCAGCGCACCGCTTCCGCATCCGAAGTCGAGCAGATGCCGCGGCGCCGCGGGCTCGAGGGCGTCGAGCACGCGATCCACATAGTGGGCCACCCGCGCCTCGATGCGCTGCTCGTACTCCGCATTCGCGCCGCCGCGGCCGCGCAGCAGCCACTGCGCCCAGGGGTCGAGGCCGGCGGACACGGTCAGTTGTCGATGGCCAGGCTCTGCACGACGTTGCCCGAAGCGCTGAAACTCACCTCGACATCCGCGCCGTCGCCGAAGCCGGCCGGAATCACCAGGCCCGCGGGGATGGTCAGCTGGTTGCCCTCCAGCATGAAGGTGGAACTCGCGGCGGCGGTGGTGGACGTCGTGGTCACCGACGAGCCCTGGCTCCACTGGTACACCCGTCCGGACGCACTCAGCGCTCCGGCCGGCCCGCCGGAGCCGAAGTTCACCGTGTAGGCATCCACGCTGGTCGGGCTGGTGAGCGTGCCCTCGATAGCCACCACGGTCCCCGGCACGAGGTTCGTGTCGTCGCCATGGTTGAAGGCGCGGTTGGAGGCGAGGGTCACGTTCACCGGGGTGCTGGAATTCTGCAACTGCCAGTTCAGCACGAACTGGGTGCCCTCGGAGTTGACGCTTTGCACCGTGCCCTGCATGTCCACCGTGCTGCCTACCGGCGGGGCCGGATCCACGTTGACGGTCTGCGCGGCGATCACATTGCCCGAGGCGGTGGACACCTGACCGGTGATGTCCACGTACACACCATTGCCCAGTTGAGAGGCCGATCCCTCCAGGAAACGCGCCCCCGACGCGTCCACCGGAGTCCCGCGCACCAGGAAGCTCGAGGAGCTCACGAATCCGGTGATGGTGCCGTGCAGCTCGAACACCGCGGGGCTGGTCGAGGAATAGCCGCCGAGCTGCTGCGCCTTCAGGGTGCCGTGACCGTCGGCCTGGCCGCTGGCCACCACGTACTGGCCCTGCACCGGCGCCGCCTGCGAGCCCAGGGCGGAGAAGTCCACCGGGATGCCCGAGACCGTGCATGTGGTCCCCACCACGTCGTAGGCCAGTCCGGACACCTGCACGCTGCCCGTGAAACTGCCGGTGCCAACCACGCGCAGCACCCAGTTGGACTCGTTGTTCCAGGCATAGACCAGCTCACCGGGCGCGAGCGATGTGCCTGCCGGCAGCAGCACCTGGGTGTTGGCGCCCAGGGGAATGGGCGTTGCGCTGGTGTCCAGGGTCAGCGAGGAGGCGCTCACGGCCGTCACCCGGCCCACGAGGCGCGTGACCGAGCTGTCGCCGGGCACCTGCTCGATCAGCGTGGCCCACAGGAAAGGCCCGGTTGTGTCCACCCCATAGGCGCCGTGCACCTCGACCTGGGTCGACCCCGGGGCAATGCTCGAAAGCCCCGTGAGCCCCGAGTACAGGGTCTGCGGCCCCCGCGAGGCATCCGCGTTGACCACCACGCGCATGCCGTTGATGGTCAGCGTACCCGCATTCAGGTCGACCGCCTGCACCGTGCCCTGCAGCTCCGGCTGCACGGTGGCCGTGGCGGGCTGGTCGTTGGCGCCGAGGCTGAGGTTCATGCGAGCGCCGAGCTCCACGGCCTCGGAGGTGGCCTGCGCCGACTCGCTGGTGGAGGTGGGCGCGTAGTAGATGGGCGTGGCGCTGCTGTAGCTCTGGCCGTCGACGATCACGCTGCCCAGGCCGATCACGGTGCCGAAGGCGATGCCGGTGCCCCCGGTTCCCACGCCGCCGCCCACCAGGGCCACCGCGGCGGCCCCTCCCCCGCAGGCGGCCAGTGCGACCGCGCAGCATGCCGCCGCCGCGGCCAGCGCCGCCCGACGTAGTTTGTCCGACAGGGTATGGCTCACGACGGATCCTCGGAAGATGGGGTTCGGGGCGTGGCGCGCCGCTTCGCGGCCGGCACACGCCTTGCGCGCGGGGTCTCGGGCCCGGCCGCGCTGGCGGACGGGGGCTCCTGCTCCTCGCTCCAGTAATAGGCGCCGAAGCGCATGCGTCCGCTGGCGCCGGGCTGGGCGGCGTCCGACTCCAGGCAGCGGATGGCTTCGGCGATCATCGCCTCGCGCGCCCGCGCCCAGAGCTCGCGCGACAACTCGCCCAGGCGCTGCAGCGAAGCCTCGCTGAGCCCGTCGGCGAACACGCTCTGCTCCAGGCGCGGCGCCTCGCCCCCCAGGTTGTGCACCGCGGCCGACGCGTGGTCGGCCAGGTTCATGCCGAAGAGCTCGAGCAACTGCGCCGGCTCTCCCGAGGGCACGAACACGTCGTTGCGGGGAACCACGTACTCCACGCCCTTGCGCTGGGCCATTTCCACGAGGCCGATGCGCACCATGTCCTGCAGCACGCTGAAGGGATGCACGTCGCTGGTGCAGGCCCGCACCAGCGCCTCGAAGGAAGGCGCGGGGCCCAGACGGGGAATGGCCTTGGGGCGTCGCGCGCGGTCGTGGTAGCCGGCCGACACCGCCCAGCGCGCGAGCACCTGCGAGCTGGTGGACATGGGGGCCTGCACGCGCTCATGGGCGGCCGGGTCGTTGCGCCAGGCATGCACCTCCTTGCGGTGCACGCCGGAGATCACGCTCAGGGCGGAATCGGTGTCGGCCGTGCCCCGGCTGGCCATCAGCTCCTGGGCCTGGCGCAGGAATACCTGCCTGAGCGCCAGAACCGCCTGCTTGTAGTCGATGCCGGCGTCCAGCAGCAGCCGGCACAGGGGCTCCTGCACGCGCACCCAGGCCTCCAGCGTTTCCTGCGCGGGTTGCGGCCTGGCTGGCGAACTCGAAGGCAAAGGCGTGGTGGAGCGTCCCATGGCATTGCTGCGGGCGCGGCGGAAACTGCCGTCACGGATCCGATTCTAACGCAAAAGGCATTGACTGGGAAATTTTCCCATTTATGATTGCGCTCACGTAACGGCCAACCGTGCCGACCTGCCCCCAGGCGGCCCCGCCCCGCGCAAGCGATCACCAGGAGCATCACCATGCACAAGCGACTTTCCTCCCGTCATCTGCGTTTTGCGATGCTGCCCGCGGCGGCGGCGGTCGCGCTGGCCCTGACCGCCTGCGGCGGCGGCGGCGGCGGGGGAGCCGGACCCGGGGGCGTTTCCCTCAGCGGCGCCGCCATCGACTCGCCGCTGCCCGGAGCCACCATCACCATCACCGCGGGAGCTCCGCTGGCCGACGGCGGATCCCCCATCGGCACGGCCACGGCCAACTCCCAGGGCTCCTTCACCCTCAGCGTGACCCTGCCCAGCACCAGCACGCCCATCTTCGCCAATGCCGCCGCGGTGGGCCGCAGCGCCGGCTCCACCTCGCTGGAGCTCAGCAGCTATCTGGGACAGTCCGACGTGCTGGCCACCGTCGGCACCCTGAGCACCATCAACCTGCCCGATCTGGACATCAGCCCGGTGAGCACGGCCGCGCTGGCGGTGTACGCGCAGACCCATGGCGGCAGCTACTCCACGCTGAGCCCCGCCACCTACGCCAGCACCATCGCCACCTATCGCAACGACATCCTGGCCATCGCCGCCGCCGTGAAGGCCGTGGGCGACAACTACTGCACGCCGCAGGCCAGCGTCAGCTCGACCACCGACCTGGCGCGTCTCATCGCCTCCAGCGCGACCCTGAGCTCCAGCACCAGCCCGTCCACCACGCTGGCCACGGCCGCCGCCGTGCTCGGCGGCACCTGCGCGCAGGTGCTGCCGGCGCTGCAGATGGCCATCCTGGCCGATCCCGACTTCGCGCCGGAACTCGATCTGGGCGACGTGATCGACGCCAATGTGCAAAGCGTGGTGCCCGGCACCTACCAGTTGCAGGCCCTGGTGGCGGAGACCCCGCTGAACTGGAATGTCAACACCGGCAGCGGCTCGGTGAACAACTCCGGCACCCCCAACCCCGCCGAAGTGGTGGTCGACCCCAGCGTGACCATCGACGCCTCGGGCACTGTCAGCTCCAGCGACTCCAAGGTCTCGGGCACCCTGGTCGGCAATCTGCTGACCCTGAACCTGACGGACGGCTCCGGCCACTCCTATCTGGTGCGCGCCAAGATCGCCTCCCTGCCCACCAACCTGTCCAGTCAACAGGCCTATGTGATCCAGGGCGGTGGCGTGAACACCGGCAGCCAGCTGCTGGCCAGTGTCTCCGCGGCGCTGGTGCCGGCCACCGCGGTGCCGGTCTGGAACGGCTACACGCAGCACTCCTCGGAGGACGGGGGAGCGCGCTGCAGCACCGGCCAGTACCCGTTGCGCTTCGATCTCGACGGCCTGTCGTCGGTCGGACACGACGATTCCGTGGGCAGCCTGGGCGCCTGCGTGACTCCGAGCAGCAATGGCTGGACCATGAGCCTGGCCAGCTTCAACGCCATTTCCGGCGACGATGGCGAGGGCCACAGTTTCAGCATGCCGCTGGTCGACACCCTGACCCAGGGCACGGTCACCCCGAGCAACACCATCACCTGGACCGAGGCGGCCAGTCCGGCGGCGCCCTTCATCCTGGAGGCTCCGGCGCTGAACCTGACGGTGAGCAACAGCACCACGACCACCTCGACCACCTACACCGGCAACGCCTACTACGTGATGGGAACCCATGCCGTGGTGGTGTCCTCCAGCAGCGGTGGCAATGTGGTGCTGAACCTGCAGGACAGCTTCATGACCCGCTTGTCCGAGTCCAGCCAGAACGACGGTGGCGACGCTTCGCAGCAGCTGGGCGACCATTGATGATGGATCCGGTCGCCGCGAGCAGCGCGCCGCCGCGCCGCCGGGCCCTGCGCCCGGCCCGCGGCACGCAACGTCAGCTGCTGGACGAGCTGCGCCACGCGGCGCACCGGGGCCAGTTGCGTCTGGCCTACCAACCCATCCAGAGCCTGCGCGGCACCGGCGCGCCGGACTTCGAGGCCCTGCTGCGCTGGAACCATCCCCTGTTCGGGGAAATTGCTCCCGAGCGCTTCATTGCCCTGGCCGAGCACAGCGGCCTGATCCTGGACATCGGGGACTGGGTGTTTCGCACCGCCGCGGCCGAGTGCATGCGCCTGCGCGCATGCAGCGGCCGCGACGTGCGCATCGGGGTCAATGTCTCGCCCCTGCAACTGGGTTCGCGCGCGACCATGCAACTGTGGCTGCAGCACCTGCGGGACCTGCAACTGCCCGCGGATGCGCTGACGGTGGAAATCACCGAACGGGTCATGCTGCGGCACCCCGAGGCGGTGGCCGGGCAGCTCCGCCTGCTGGCCGATGCCGGCGTGCGCATCGCGCTGGACGACTTCGGCGTGGGCTATTCCAACCTGGCCATGCTCGGCCAGTTGCCGGTGCACGCCCTCAAGCTCGATCGCTCGCTCACCCAGGCCCTGGTGGCCAGCGAACGCCACCGCACCATCGCCGGGTCCATCGTCGGCATGGCGCATCGCCTGCGCATGCAGGTGGTGGCCGAGGGGGTGGAGCAGACCACGCAGGCCGCGATCACCCACGAGTTGGGCTGCGACTTCGCCCAGGGCTGGTGGTACGGCCGGCCGCTGAGCGCGGCACGCACGGAGCAATGGCTTCGCGCCTCCTGATCCGGTGCGCTCGGCAGGCTGCATGGGCCCTGCGCCAACTCCCGACGGAAGACTCGGGCGCGGTTCGGCAGTCGGTGTAAGCTACCCCCAGTATGAACCGCGGGAATTTCCGCAACCTGGGGAGGACTATGGGCGCTGGCAGATGCAGGACCTGGATCCGTGGAATGACCATCGCCATGCTGATCGGCATGAGCGGCGGGGCCTCGGCGCAGAGCATGTCCATGCCCATGCCGATGCATGGGGGCGCTGCGGCAGCGGCCTCCGGCAGCGCGCCCACCGATGCGAGCCACGGCGACGCCCGGGTGCCGGTTGACTTCCCGCCCGCGCTGCGGCGCGAGGTGCTGGCGACCATGCGCATGCATCTGCAAGGCCTGGCCGAGATCCAGCAGGCGATGACCCAGGGGCGCTTCGACGACGCGGCGCGCCTGGCCTCGATGACCCTGGGCATGTCGTCGATGCACGGCGACCAGGCCGCGCAGGAAGCGCGCTACATGCCGCCCGGGATGCGTGAACTGGGCGCCCGCCTGCACATGCAGGCCGGCGAGTTCATCCTGGCCGCGCAGGACGCCACCGCGACCGGCGACCACCACAAGCCGCAGACCATCCTCGGGCACATGATGCAGACCTGCGTGGCCTGCCACGCGGCCTACCGGCTGCAATAGCCTGCGTCGCGGCCCAGGCGGCCGCGGCCCCGCCCGCGCCCTGGAAGGGGGCGGCAGCGCCAGCATGCAATCCCGCATGCATTTGCGCGTACGCTCGTGGCAACATGGCAATGCGCGCGCCGCCCGGGCGCGCCTCCTGACCCCATGCCCTTGCGACGACTCCGCCTCGCCGAGCGCGCAGCGCCGATCCGCTATGCGGTGGCGAGCGCGATATTCCTCGCGGCCCTAGCGCTGCGTTTCGTGGCGCTGCCTGTCGATCAACGCGCTGGATTTTTCACGTTCTATCCTGCGGTTGTTCTTGTTTTTTATCTATGTGGAACTGGGCCCGGCTTATGGGTGCTCCTGTTGAGCGCGGCAAGCGGCGTGTATTTCTTCTACCCCCCCTACGCCTCCTGGACCCTCACGCCGACCTCCGCGCTGGTTGCGCTGTCCTTCATCGGGTCCTCGCTGGTGATCGCCATGGTCATGCGCAGCTGGCAGAGCGACAACCAGCGCCTGGGCCAGGCCCTGGCCCGGGCGCAGCTGAGCGACGCGCGCTGGCGGGCCATGGTCAACGACCAGAGCGACCTGGTGCTGCGCTTCGATGAGCAGGGCCGCGTGGTGTTTGCCAACGACACGGCGCAGCGTCTGTTCGGCGAAGCCGCGCAGCCGGGGCGACGAGGGAGCTGGCGGCAGGCCGTGCATCCTGAGGACCTCCCCGGGGTCCTGGAGCGCCTGGCGACCTTGAGCCCTGCCAGGCCCAGCGTGCGCTTCGACTGTCGCGTACTCGACGTGGACGGCGAGGTGCACTGGATCGATTTCGTCGACCATGCCTTTCACGACCCGGCGCAGCGCCTGCTGGAGGTGCAGAGCGTGGGGCGCGACGTCAGCGAGCTGACCGAGGCGCGCCAGGTGCTCGAGGGCGTGGTGCGCGAGCAGCATGCCATGCTCCACAGCGACCTGCTGGGCATCATCAAGATCCGCAATCGGAAGACCATCTGGGCCAACTCGGCCTTCGAGCGCATGTTCGGCTACGAGCCCGGGGAGCTGCTCGGGAAGTCCTCGCGCATCCTGTATTCCGACGCGGCAACCTACCTCGCGGTGGGACGCGAGGCCTACCAGGTGCTGCAATCGGGCGGCACCTACCGGGCCCAGGCGCACATGGTGAAGAAGTCGGGCGAAGCCATGTGGGTGGATATCAGCGGAACCATGCTCGCCGCCGAGCGCGAGGAGTCCCTGTGGATGATGCTGGATATCACGGCGTTGAAGATCCGCGAGCAGCGCATCGAGGCCCTGGCCTACCACGACGCCCTGACGGGCCTGCCCAACCGCGCGCTGCTGCTGCAGTTGCTCGAGCGCGAGCTGGCCGCGCGGCGGCGTCTGGACAATGAACTGGCCGTGTGTTTCATCGATCTGGACAAGTTCAAGCCCATCAACGATGCCCACGGCCACGAGGCCGGCGACCATGTGCTCCGGGTGGTGGCCGAGCGCCTGCAGGAAAGCGTGCGGGGCAACGACATCGTGGCGCGCCTGGGTGGCGACGAGTTCGTGGTGGTGCTCACCCACTTGCCCGACGCGATGGTCGTGCGCGACACCCTGCAGCGCCTGCTCGATCGTCTGCGCGCGCCGATCGCCCTGGCCGACGGCGCCATCGCCTGCGTATCGGCCAGCATCGGCATCGCCCTGTGTCCCGAAGATGCCCAGAGCACGCAGGGGCTTCTGCGCTGCGCCGATCAGGCGATGTACGAGGCCAAGGGAGCCGGCCGCGATCAGCTGCGCTTCTTCGAGCAGGCGGCCTGAAGGGCCGGCGCGATGCCGGCGGATAGCGGCAAATCGCGGCCTTCAGATCCCCGAGGAGCGCCCATGCGGCGCTGAGGCGCCCGAGGCCCCGGAATCCTCGGCCGGCGCCGACAGCGAGCGACCCAGCGGAAAGAAATGCCAGGCGATGCCCAGCACCGCCACCGAGCGCGAATCGCCCGATTCGATGCGGTAGATGGAGAACACTCCGTAGTTGCTGCGCTGCGTGTTCGACAGCAGGTAGGAGCGTGTCAGCCCGGGCAGCAGGCCGGCGAAAAAGCCCAGTGCGCCGGGAGCCTGCTCGAACTGCCGGCTCGCATAGCTCGCGAAATCGTCCAGGCCCGGGTTGCCCACGGCGAGCACGGCCACGACCACCGCCAGCGCGAACAGCAGGCGGGAAATTCTGGGCGCGAAGGATTTCATGGTTCAGAAGCCGGCCGCGAGGCCGTCGCGGCGGGAATCGCTGGCCGCCACGTAGCCGCGGTCCGCGTTGTCGTGTTCGAGACGCCAGATGAACTGGCCCGAGCCGAAATCCATGTAGCTGTCCTCGATGGACCGGATGACGTGGCCCCGTGCCACCAGTTCACGCACGCAACCGGCGTCCAGCGTGGACTCCACGTCGATGCTGAAATCGCGATTGACCTTCCAGCGCGGCGCGTCGCAGGCGGCCTGCGGCTGCTGGCCGTAGTCCAGCATGCGCACCAAGGTCTGCAGATGCCCCTGCGGCTGCATGTCGCCGCCCATGACCCCGAAACTCATCACCGCCTGCCGGCTGCCCTGCACCTCGCGGCTGAGGAAGGCCGGAATGATGGTGTGGAAAGGACGCTTGCCCGGCGCCACGACGTTGGGCGACGCCGGATCCATCGAGAAACCATAGCCGCGGTTCTGCAGCGAAATCCCCAGCTCCGGAACGACCACGCCGGAGCCGAAGCCCATGTAGTTGGACTGGATGAAACTGATCATGCGCCCCTGCTCGTCGGCGGCGCTCAGGTAGATGGTCCCGCCGGCGCGAGGCATGCCGAATCGGAAGGCCGTCGCGCGCTTCGGATCGATCAGGGCCGCGCGGGACTTCAGGTAGGACTCATCGAGCATCTCGGCCGGACTCAGCTCCATGGAGCGGGGGTCGGCCACGTAGCGGTACACGTCGGCGAAGGCCAGTTTCATGGCCTCGATCTGCAGGTGCTGGGATTGCACCCCGTCGCGCGGCAGCGAGGCCAGGTCGAACTGGCCGAGGATGCCCAGCGCGATCAGCGCGGCGATGCCCTGCCCGTTGGGCCCGATCTCGTGCACCGTGTAGCCGCGATAGTCCTTGGCGATGGGCTCCACCCACTGCGCCTGGTAACCCCGCAGGTCCTCCAGGGTCATGGCGCCGCCGCAGTCGCGCGAGAAGGCGGCGATGCGCTCGGCGATCTCGCCCTCGTAGTAGCTGCGCGCCCCCTGCTCGGCCAGCATGCGCAGGCTGCGCGCGTGCCCGGGCAGGCGCAGGTGCTCGCCCACCTCCGGCGCACGCCCGCGAGGCATGAAGGTCTGGGCGAAGCCCGGCTGCCCGCTCAACTCGGCGACCGCGGCCTGCCACTTGCGGGCCACGATGGGGGACACCGCGTAGCCGCGCTCGGCCACCTCGATGGCGGGTGCCATGAGGTCGGCGAAGGGCCGCGAGCCGAATCTGGCGTGCAAGGCCTCCCAGCCGGCGATGACCCCGGGCACGGTCACCGTGTCCCAGCCGCGCATGGGATGCCGTGCCAGCCCACCCTGCTCGCCGTGGCGCTCGCGGAAGTACTCCAGGCTCCAGGCGGCCGGCGCCGTGCCGGAGGCGTTCAGGCCGTGCAATCGCCCGCCGTCCCACACCAGCGCGAAGGCGTCGCTGCCCAGTCCGCAGGACACGGGCTCCACGACCGTGATCACGGCGGCGGCCGCGATGGCCGCATCGATGGCGTTGCCGCCCTGCCACAGCACGCGCAGCCCGGCCTGCGCGGCCAGCGGGTGCGACGTGGACACCACGTTGCGGGCGAACACCGGCACCCGGGTGCTCGGATAGGGGTTGTGCCAGTCGAAGGAGGTCATGAGGCGAGCGGTTGGCGCGGGAGGCGGGACGGCGAGGGCTGTGCCCGCCGTCCCGCACTGCCGACGACCAACCAAGCGCCTCGCCAAAAATCTTAATCAAAACCTGACGAAGGCGTCCCGGGCCAGCGCGGGAAGGCTCGCGGGTTCGGCGCGCGCCTGGGCCCGAGACCCGCGATCCCCCCGTGCAGGCTGGCGGCCGGAGCGGTCGCGCCCGGCGAGGTCAGCGCCCGCCGCATCGCCAGCGGCGCCGCGCGCGAGCCGGAACTGTGCCACGTCGCGCTGCAGCTCCTGGGCCTGGGAGTTCATCGTCTCGGCCGTCGCGGCCAGTTGCTCGGAAGCGGAGGCGCCCTGCTGGGTGGCCACGTTGATCTGCGACACGGCCTGGCTGATCTGCACGATTCCCGTGGCCTGCTCGTCACTGGCCGCGCTGATCTCCTCGACCTGGCCGGCGGTGCGGATGATCGCCGGCACCATGTCCTTGAGCAGTTCCCCGGCGCGCACGGCATGGCCCACCGAACGCCCGGCGAGTTCCCCGATCTGCGCTGCCGAGGCCTGCGCGCGCTCCGCCAGCTTGCGCACCTCGGCTGCCACCACGGCGAAGCCCTTGCCCTGCTCGCCCGCGCGGGCTGCCTCGATGGCGGCATTGAGCGCCAGCATGTTGGTCTGGTAGGCGATGTCGTCGATGATCGAGATGCGCTCGGCGATGGCCTGCATGTCGTCCACGGTCTTCTGCACGGCTTCGCCGCCTTCGCGTGCCTGCCCGGCGACCTCATGCGCCGTGCGGGCCGTCTGGCGCGCTCCATCGGCGCTCTGACGCACCGAGGCCTGTGCCTGCTCCAGCGTGGCCGAGATCTCCTCCACCGAGGCGGCCTGCTCGGAGGCCCCTTGCGACAGGGTCATGGAGGCGGCAGAGACCTCGCCGGCGGCAGTGCTCAGCTGATCGGCGGTGGACTGGATGGAACCCAGCACGCCCTCGAGTTTGCGCACCATGTCGCGCAAGCAGGCCAGCACGCTGTGATGGTCGGTCTGCGCACAGCGGATGGGCACCGTGAAATCCCCCTCCGCCACGGCATTGGCGATGCCGGCCAGTTCCTTGGGATCGGCGCCCAGATGCCTGAGCAGCCCTGCCAGGGCACGCGCGAAGGCCGCCGCCAGCGCCAGCACCGCCAGGGCCAGGGCCGTCTCCAGCGCGACCCCCATGCGCTGGACCGATTGCTCGTGCTCGACCCGGGCCGCCAGCGCGGCCATCATGCTCCGCTGGAGACGGCCCATGGCATCGATGCGTGCCGTGGCGGCGTCGAACCAGGTCTGGGCATCGAGCCCGTAGCCACCGGTGGAGGCCTTGTCCAGCACGGAGCCGACCATGGTGTCCACCTGCTGGGAATCGATGGCCTGCAGCGCGCTCACCGCGTCCGCGTCCGCCAAGGCCCGGAACTGGCCCAGGTAGGCCTGCTCCTTCGCGGCGCTGCCGATCACGTGCTGCAACGACGGCAGGTCCAGTGGCGCATCGGCCGCCAGGACCCCGTTGAGCAGGCCACGCTCCTGGCCGGCCTGCTCGCCGGCGTCCGCCAGGTCGGCGTAGGCGGACAGGGCCAGGGTGGTCGCCGTGTCGCCGGCGGTCCGGGGCGCGAAGTCGACCACCTGGATCAGCCCGGCAATGGCGCGCCCGTAGCGGGCGATCACCTGGGCGCTGCTCAGTTGCAGGGCGCTCACGCCCTGGCGCGTGCCGGGCAGCGAGTCGAGTCCGCGCAAGCTGGCCGCCAGCTTCGATGCGAGGCCCGGAGGCAGCGCGAGGCGCTGCGCCCGCTCGAGTTCACGCAATGTGCCCAGCGTGGTATCGGTGGACTGACGCTGCGACGAAAGGGCGTCGCCGAAGCGGGAACCCTTGCTGGCGATGAAGCCCGCCGACAATCCGCGCTCGCGCTGCAGGGAGGCCACAAGGTCGCCCACCGCGCCGATGGTCCGCACGACCGTGGCATTGCGCCGGGCCGTACGCAGGTCTGCCCAGTCCGAGCGCAGACTGAGCACGATATGGAACACCGCTCCGACCAGGACCAGCCCGAACAGCAGGAACAGCCGGCCCCGCAACCCCCGAAACATCTGCAACATGGCCCACCTCGGCGATTTCACGAGTGTGCCGCACGGATGGAGCGCGCCTCCAGGCATCCGAATGGCGAAATCGGCATGAAAACCTCGCTTGCTGCAACGAAATGCCAAACACTCTCGCTTGCACGCTGCAAAGGCGGCTCCCCGATAGCGCCAAGATAAGACCCCCTTCAAACAGGGGGGTTGACGTGGGTCAACGCTGCGCGCGCAAGCGATCAGCGCGGCATCGGACCGTCAGGCCCTTGGCCCTTCCCCTCCTTTGTGCGCGAGCGGGCAGTTCTCATCGGCTGCGCGCGGTTCCGATATGCTCGGAACCGTTGAGCGCCGATAACAATCCTGCGAAAGGACAAGCGATGGCCAGTCGCGACTACGAAAACAAGGATTTCCAGGACATCGTCATCTGTGCGGCGCGTCTGGCACCCACTCTCCGCGAAGGCTTCGGGCACGGGCTGTCCGGTGTCGAACAGGCGCGCGCCGGCACCCTGCCCCGCGACAACTGAGAGGCTGCACCATGGATCAGCCGGGCGATCACGAGCGCTTGATGCTGGCCCTGGAGGCCGCGGGACTGGATCTCTGGGAAAACGACCTGGTGGAGGGCAAGATCACCCGCAAGGTCACCAAGGTCTTCGAGGAACTCGGCTACCGGCCCGAGGAGGGGGTGGATCTGGTCGAGGACATCTACGGCATCGTGCACCCGGACGATGTGGCGCAGCTCAAGGCCGCCGTGGTCGCCCACCTGGCGGGCAAGACCCCGCAATACCGCTGTGAGTTCCGCCTGCGCGCGAAATCGGGTGCCTGGGTCTGGTATGCCAACTACGGCAAGATCATGGACCGGGACGGCACGCGCCAGGGGCGGCGCTTCGTGGGCGTGACCTTCAGCATCGACGACCGCAGGCGCAAGGAGGCCGAACTCGAGCAGGCCAACGCGCTGCTACGCGAGCGCAACCGGCAACTGGCGGAGCTGAACCAGACCCTGCAGGCGCTGGCCACGACCGACCCGCTGACGGGTCTGGCGAACCGGCGCCAGCTGTTCGAGGCCGGCGAGCGCGAGGTGCAGCGTGCGCAGCGCATGGGACATGCCCTGTCGCTGCTGATCGTGGACATCGACGATTTCAAGCTGGTCAACGACACCTGGGGGCACGCCGCGGGGGACCAGGTGATCTGCGCGGTGGCCGCCACCTGCGCACGCAGCGTGCGCGGCCAGGTCGACCTGGTCGGACGCATCGGCGGCGAGGAATTCGCGGTGCTGCTGCCGGAGGTCGGCATGGACGACGCGAACACCCTGGCCGCGCGCCTGTGCCGCTCGGTCCCGGCCTCTCCGGTGCCGCTGGGATCCACCGCGCTGCTGGAGCTCACGGTGAGCATCGGCATCGCCACGCTGAGCCCGGAGGTGGCCTCGGTGCATGAGCTGCTGCGCCGGGCCGACCAGGCGCTGTACCTGGCCAAGGGTGCCGGCAAGAACTGCGTGCGCCCGATGCCTCGCGCGGAGCGTGCGGCCTAGCTGCGGGCCGCTGGAAGCAGCCCCGCCCGTCCCGGCCTGGTCACGGCGTCGCCGCGCAGCCGCCGGAAGCGGTGACCGAGCCCGCGCCCGCCACCACCGACTGCAGCTGACCCTTGCCGATGCCCCGCAGCAAGGTCGGGGTGGATTGGCCCTTCTTGCAGACCAGCAGCGTGGGCGTGGCGACCTGCCCGGCGGCCTTGAGGTCGTCCAGGTTGGTGCGCAGCGTGCGGTCGGTCTCGAAACTGGGCTGGGCGACGGGGTAGCCCCCCTCTTCGGCCAGCTCGTTGAATTGCGCTTCGTTCTTTTCCCAGGCGGCGGCTGGGTCGGCCGCCTGCAGGATGCCGGCGGCGCGACCTTCGCTATCGGGCTTCAGGAAGGCCACCAGGATCACGTGCACGCGCAGCTTGCCGGCCGCGACCAGCGGAGAGCTCTCGCGGCTCAGCTGGTTGCAAAAGCGGCAGTTGGGGTCTTCGAAGGCCACGATCAGCGGCCCCGCGGTGCCTACCGTGAAGGCCTTGCTCTGCATGGCCTGGCGCGCGAGTCGTGCGGCGACGGCCGCATCGGCGGCGTTTCCGGGCTGCGCGAAGGTCGCTTCGACAAGGAGCAGGCTGGCGAGCAGGAGCAGGAGTCGTTTCATGGGAGGGAGGGAAGTTCCTGGAGGAAGCGCAAATGATAGGCGGCGCCCCGCGAATGCGCCCGGACTGCAGGCTGCCGGCGCCGGCCTCTTCAGGCGAACGCGCCGCGGGCAGCGCCACCCCGGCGCAGTTCGATGGCACCACGCAGGCTGTTGAGAAACCAGACCCTCTCGGCCTTGCGCAGATGCTCCAGGCCCAGCACGGCCTCCTGCAGGCGCCCCTGCTCCAGCCATTCGCGGCGCAGGCAGCCGTCGAGCAGCCCGCAGTCCAGCGCCGGCGTGAGCAGGCGCCCGCCGAGTTCCAGCGCCAGGTTGCCACGGGTGAATTCGGTCAGTTCGCCCTGCGCGTTGTGCAGCAGCACGTCGAACACGCCGGGGTGCGCGGCGGCCGCGCGCTCGTAGACCTCGCGGCGCGTGGTCTTGTGGAACAGGCGGACGTCGTCGCGCGATACGGCGAATGCCGCCAGCGCGAACAGCGCGGGCTTGCCGTCCAGGCCCTCGGGCAGTGGCCCCAGGCTGGCGCGCAGGCTGCCGCCGGGGTCCAGCACGAGACGCAGGCGCGCACGGCCGCCGGGGGCCTGGGCCGCGTGGTGCCGCAGCAAGTGGCGCCACGCGCCGGGGTCGGCGGGAAAGCCGAAATAGCGCGCCGAAGCCTCCAGGCGCGCCAGATGCAGGTCCTCGCGCAGCGCCTTGCCCTGTTCAACACGCAGGGTCTCGATGAGCTCGAAGGCACCGGGATCGCAGCGCAGGAAGCGGCTCTTGACCAGCACTTCCTGGTATTCCCCCTCGGGCGTGGAGTCCCAGACGATGCCGCTGCCCAGTCCGCAGCTGGCCCGGCCGGTGCGTGCGTCCACGGTGACGGTGCGGATGGCCACGTTGAACACGGCATCGCCGCCGGGGCGCAGCAGCCCGACGGCGCCGCAATAGGCACCCCGCGCGGAGGCCTCGTGGCCGGCGATCCAGGCCATGGCGCTGACCTTCGGCGCCCCCGTCACCGAGCCGCAGGGAAACAGGGCCCGGAAAATGTCCTCCAGGCCCAGGCCCTCACGCATGCGCGCGCTCACCGTGGAGCTCATCTGCCACACGGTGGGATGCTGCTCCACCGCGAAGCGCTGCGGAACCTCCACGCCGTGGGGCTGCGCAAGACGCGAGACGTCGTTGCGCAGCAGGTCGACGATCATCAGGTTCTCGGCGCGGTCCTTCGCGGAAGCGAGCAGCTCGTCGCGCATGGCCTGATCCTCGCGGGCATGGCGCCCACGCGGCCGGGTGCCTTTCATCGGGCGCGTGGTCAGGCATTGCCCGTCGCGCCGGAAGAACAACTCGGGAGAGGCCGAGACGATGCGATGGCGTCCGAGGTCGAGATAGGCGCAATAGCCCGCCGGTTGCGCGGCACGCAGGCGGCGATACAGCTCGATGGCACTGCCCTCGTAGCGGGCATGCATGCGCAGCGTGTGGTTCACCTGGTAGAACTCGCCGCGGCCGATGGCCTGTCGGATGTGCGCCACCTCGGCCTCGTAGCGCGCGCGCCCGATCTCGGGGCGCAGATCCAGCTCGGTGTCCGGCGCGAAGTCGAGGGCCCGGTCCGGCGAATCCTCGGGAGGCCGCGGGCGATCGTGCACCGCGAACCAGGCCAGCGGCAGCGGACCCTTCGCATGCACCAGCAGGGCTTCGTCGAAGGCCGGTGCGGCCTCGTAGGCGACCATGCCCACCACCCAGGCGCCGGCCTGCGCCTGCTGCTGCGCGGCGCGCAGCACGCCAGGTACCTGCGCCGGCGTTTCGGCACGCAGCACGGCACGAGGCTGACCGAATTCCAGGCGCGTGCGTGCGCCGTGGGGCTCGGCGAAATCGATGATGGCGCTGGGGCGCATGCCGTGACCTGGGTGTGCTCCCTGCGCAGCGCTCAGCGCATGGTCACGAATTCTTCCGCGGCGGTCGGGTGGATCGCCACGGTGTCGTCGAAATCGCGTTTGGTGGCGCCCATTTTCAAGGCCACGGCGAAGCCCTGGAGCATTTCGTCCATGCCATAGCCAATGCCGTGGATGCCCACGATGCGCTGGCGCGGCCCTTCGCAGACCAGTTTCATGCGCGCCGGCTGGCGCGCGTGGGTCACCGCGGTGTACATGGCGGTGAACGAGGACTGGTACACGGTGATGGCCTCATCGCCGAACTCGGCACGTGCCTCGGTTTCGCTCAGGCCCACGGTACCGATGGGCGGGTGACTGAACACCACGGTGGGCACGTTGCGGTAGTCCAGGCGCTCGTCGGGCTTGCCGTTGAACAGTCGCTCCGACAGGCGCCGACCCGCCGCCACGGCCACGGGGGTCAGCGCCAGCCTGCCGGTGACGTCGCCCACCGCGTGGATTCCAGGCACGTTGGTGTCCTGGAAGTCGTCGACCAGCACGTGGCCGGCGGCATCGGTGTCCACGCCGGCGGCCTGCAGGCGCAGCGAGGCGGTATTGGGATGGCGCCCGATGGCCCAAACGAGGCAGTCGGTGATGTGGCTGCGTCCGTCCTCGAGCAGCAATTCCAGGCTGCCGTCCGGATGACGGCGCACGGCCTTGGGCACGGCGTGGGCATGCAGCGCGGGGCCCTCGGCCTGCATCACCTCGACCAGGGTCTGTCCCAGCAGGGGGTCGAAATGTCGCAGCGGTGCCTCGTGACGCACGAACAGGTGGGCCTGCGAGCCCAGCGCATGGAGCACTCCCGCCAGTTCCACGGCGATGTAGCCCGCGCCGACGATGGCGGTGCGTCGCGGCAGCTCGCGCAGGGCGAAGAAACCGTCGGAGTCGATGCCCAGCTCGGCGCCCGGGATGTCCGGGCGGGCCGGGTAGCCACCGGTCGCCACCAGGATATGCGGGGCCGTGTAGTGCTGCCCCTCCACTTCCACGGTGCGCGCATCCACGAAACTTGCGCGCCCGCGGATCAGATCGACCTTGTTGCGCTCCAGACCGGACAGGTAGGAGCCATGGATGCGCTGGATGTAGGCGTCGCGACTGGCCACCAGGGTGGCCCAGTCCAGGCGCGTGCCGGTGGTCTGGAATCCGTAGCCGGGGCCGTAGCGCTGGATGGCGTCGGCGATCTGGCCCGCATGCCACATGACCTTCTTGGGCACGCAGCCGACGTTCACGCAGGTGCCGCCGATGGGGCCGGCCTCCACCAGCGCGCAACGTTGCCCGTGCATGGCCGCGCGGTTGGCCGAGGCGATGCCCCCGCTGCCGCCGCCGATCACCAGGTAGTCGTAGCGCCGGCTCATGGCGTCGGCTCCCCGACCTGCAGCGCGGTGACCACGATCTCGATGCGCCAGCGAGGATCGGCGAGCAGCGCCTGCACCGTGGCGCGCGGGGGCGTGGCTCCCGGCACCACCCAGGCATCCCAGACGGCGTTCATCGCCGCCAGGTCGTGGATATCGGCCAGGAAGATCTGCACGCTGAGCAGATGGCTCTTGTCGGAGCCGCATTGCGCCAGCAGGCGATCGACATGGCCCAGCACCTCGCGGGTCTGCGCGGAAATATCGGCCTCGGGCTGGTTCTCGGGAACCTGCCCGGCCAGGTGGATCACGCCATGGGCGATCGCGGCCTCGCTCAGCCGCGGGCCGACATGCAGCCTCCGGATCATGGTGGTCGGTGGGGAGCCTGGGGGAGCGCCCATTGTCGCATCCGGCGTCCAGCGGCGCAGGCACCCTGGAGCATGGCCCCGCAGGCGAAGCCCCGCTGCCGCTGCCGGCGCGCCCGCACTCAGCTCCTGCCGCGCAAGGCGGCGTCCACGTAGCGGTGCAGGGCCCGGTAGTCCAGGGGCCTGTCCAGCAGACCGTCGAAGCCCGCGGCGCGGATGCTCGCCTCGTCCACGTCGCCGGCGCGCGCGCTCAGCGCGTGCAGGCGCAGCGCGAAGGTCGCGGGATGGGCCTTGATGCGCCGAAGCGCCCGCAGGCTTTCGGTGAGCGGATGCTCGACGCCCAGCAGCACCAGCTCGGGCGCATGGCGCAGGGCCAGATCGGGGGCGTCGCGCAGGCTGCCTGCCTGCACCACACGGTGGCCGGCCTGAAGCAGGGTCATGGCCGCGAGCTTGCGACGCGACGCCCGCGCGTCCACCAGAAGAATCGTGCTCAACGAGATCTCCTCCGCCGCGGCCCGTGCTGGGAGCCGATGCGTGAATCTGAGGAGACGGGGGCGAGGTCTCTTCGGGCGAGGCCGGCGCGCGGGCATGCGCGGGCGGCGGGGCCATGCGGGCGAAGTCTGGGCCCGCGCAAACTGGCATCGGATGCGCACGCCGGAAATTCACGTTGGTCAAATTTCCAGCGATATCCGGTTTATATATTCAAATAAATGGATTGAACGTTAATTTATCCTAAGGAAAATAACAATCTCGGTCAAATATTCAGTTTCCCACCCACCCCGCCTTGCTCGTGGCCTGACGCATGATGCCTTCCCACAGCCCCCCTCCTCCTGACGCCCCGACCCTGCTGCTGGTCGACGACGACCGCCTGGCCTTGGCCACCACCGCCCAGGGCCTTCGCCAGATGGGATACGCCGTGGTCACTGCCGATTCTCCCGAACAGGCCTTGCGCAGCGCCGCCGACGCGAGCTTCCACCTCGCCGTGCTGGACATGCGCATGCCGGGCCTGTCGGGCATCGAGCTGGCCCATCTGCTGGAGCGACGCCACGGGCTGCGCAGCCTGTTCCTCAGCGCGCATGGCGAGCGCCACGAGGTGAGCGATGCCATCGCCCAGGGCGCGCTGGGCTACCTGGTCAAACCGGTGGATCCGGCACGCATGGTCCCGACCATCGAGGCCGCGCTGGCGCGCGCACGCGACCTCGATGCCCTGCAGGCGGCCAAGCAGCAGCTCGAGCATGCGCTGGCGGGAGACCGGGTGGTCAGCGTGGCCGTGGGGCTGCGCATGGCGCGGGAAGGCTTGTCCGAACAGGCTGCCTTCGCCGCGTTGCGGGACGAGGCCCGGCGGCAGCGACGCAAGCTCCAGGATTTCTGCACCGAACTCGTGGGCTCCGCGCCCGCGCACGGCCGTGTCGGCCCCTGAGCCCGGGCACCCCGTGGCACCAACGGCCTCGGCAGCCCTGGAGCCTGCGACGGCGGCGGGAATCCTGCACGCGCTTGCCGACGGAGTCTTCGTGCTCTCCCTGGAAGACCTGCGGTTCCTGTATACCAACCCGGCCTTCGACGCCATGTTCGGCTACGAGGCCGGCGAACTCCTGGGCCAGCCGGTGTCCAGGATCAATGCGCCGGATGCGCTCTCCCCCGAGGACACCGCGCGCGCCATCCGCGACGTGCTTCGCGGCACGAACCGCTGGGACGGGGACGTGCTGTGCCTGCGCAAGGACGGCAGCACCTTCCGCACCTACAACACGGCCACGGTGGACGAACTGCCGGGATGGGGCAGGGTCGTGGTGGCCATCCAGCGCGACGTCGGCTCGGTGCGCGGAGCCGAGGCGGAGCTGCGCCTGCGTGGGGTCTACGTGGCCACGCTGCTGGACCACTTTCCCTTTCCCGCGTGGATGAAGGATCCGCAGGGCCGCTTCCTGGCCGCGAATCAGGCACTGGCCGAAGCCGCCGGGTTGGCGGACCCGGAGATGCTGCTGGGCCTGGCGGATCCTGGCGGCCTGCCGCCGGACCTGGCCGCGCACATGCGCCTGGGTGAGCGCCGGGCGATCGCCAGCGCCCGGCCCACCGTGCGCGATTGTCGGGTGGAGCAGCGCGGTTGCGTGCGCTGGTGGGAAGTGTTCCATACACCGGTCCGTCTGAAGGATTCGACCATCGGCGTGCTGGGCTTCGCGCGCGATGTCAGCGATCGCCAGGCCGCGGCCGAGGCCCTGCGCGAGCGCCAGCGCTGGCTGCACGCCATCCTCGATCAGCTTCCCGTGGGCGTGAGCCTGTTCGATTCCCAGGGGCATGTCGTGCTGGACAACGCCTCGATGCGCGGGTTCACCGACAGCGGCCACATTCCCTCGATGTCCACGCGCCAGCGCCTGCGCTGGCAGGCACGCGGCGCCGATGGCACACTGCTGGAGCCTGAGCAATGGCCTGGCGCGCGGGCGCTGCGCGGCGAATCGGTGCGCCAGGGCATCGAATTCGAACACCGGGGCAGCGACGGCAGCCTGCGCACCGTGCTGGTTTCGGCGGTCCCGTTCCACGCCGGCGACGGCCCCATGGCCGTCGCCGTGGCGGTGGCCCAGGACATCAGCAAGCGCAAAATGGCGGAAGCCGCGCTGCGCCAAAGCGAGCAACAACTGCGCATCGTCGCCGACCACCATCCGGATGGAATCTTTCACATCGACCGGGAGCACCGCATCGTCTACCTCAATGCTCCCACCGTGCAGTGGCTGGGTCGGGTGTTGAATCGCCCGGACCTGCACCTGGACGAATTGCGGGGACACAGGGTGTGGGAGATCCTGGGCGAGACCGAGCTGAGCCTCGGTTATCGGCACCACAGCGAACAGGTGATGCGCACCGGCCGTCCCGGCAGCGTGGAAGAGTCGACCATGATCAACGGCGAGCCGCGCACCCGACTGCTACTGCGCACGCCCGTGCGCGACGCCACGGGCGAGGTCGTGGGGCTGCTGGGCATCGCGCGGGACATCAGCGACCGGCGCCAGCAGGAGCTGGCGAATCTGCAACAGCTCCACGAGCAGCGCGACGCGCTGGTGTCCGAGGTGCATCACCGCATCAAGAACCATCTGCAGGGCGTGCTGGGGCTGCTGCGCCTGCGCATCGACCGCCACCCCGACCTGCGCGATCCCCTGGCCGAGGTGATGATCCAGATCCAGGCCATCGCCGGGGTCTACGGCCTGAGCGAAGGTCGTGCCGGAACGGACGCCGAACTCCTGAACATCGTCGGGCTCGTGGTGCAGGGCGCGGCAGCTGCGGCTCCGATGCGCTTCGAGCCGGAAATCCCTCCGGGCATCGGCCTGCGAGAGACGGATGCGGTTCCGATCGCGCTGGTCATCAACGAGCTGTTGAGCAATGCCTCCAAGCACCTCGCGGCGCACGACCCGGAGCGGCCCGTGTGCATCAGGCTGGACGGCGACGAGCAGGGCCTGTGCGTGCGCATTCGCAACGGCCCCGCCTGGCTGCCTCCGGACTTCGATTTCGCCTCGGGCCGCGGCCTGGGCACCGGCCTGCAGTTGCTGGCTACCCTGCTGCCCAGCCAGGGAGCTCGCCTGAGCATCCGGCAGGATGGCGACGAGGTGGTCGCCGAGCTGCTGTTGCACGAGCCCGTGGTGCGGGCACGCTGAGTGGACCGCCGGCGGCCGTGCAGGCATGGCCGCCGGCCTGCACGGCCCGGCTCAGAATTGCACCGGGGTGCCGCGGCTCCAGCTCTCGGCCGCGGCATCGGCCAGCACCTGGGCCTGCACGCCGTCGTCCACGCTGGTACCGGGCCGGGCGCCGCTTTGCAGGCACTCGAAGAAATGGCCGAGCTCGGCGCGGTAGGCGGCCGCGTAGCGCTGCAGGAAAAAGGCCTCGGGATTGTCGCCGCGCACGCCGTCGGCGCCCCAGCGGCTGACCCGCGTGCGGGTTTCGTTGCCACACTGCAGCATGCCCCGCGAGCCGAGGACCTCGAAGCGCTGGTCGTAGCCATAGGCGGCGCGCCGGCTGGTGTTGATCTGGCACAGCCGGCCCTTGCGGGTGCGGATGGTCACGGCCGTGCTGTCGGCGTCGCCCAGCTCGGCGATGGCCGGGTCGGTCAGCACCGAGCCGCTGGCGCTGAGCCATTGCGCCTCGTCCCCGTCGTGGCACAGCACCCAGCGGAACACATCGAAGTCATGGATCAGCATGTCCCGGAAAATCCCCCCCGAGTGGCGGATGTAGTCGGCCGGCGGGGCACCCGGATCGCGGCTGGTGATGATGAGCATCTCCGGCTCTCCGATGTCCCCGCGACGCAGTTCCGCCACGGCCTGCGCGAAGGTGGGATCGAAGCGGCGCTGGAATCCGATCATGCAGGCCACCCCCGCGGCCTGCACGCTGGCCGCGCATTCGCGCGCGCGGGAGGCGGAGAGGTCGACGGGTTTTTCACAGAAGATGTGCTTGCCCGCCGCCGCGCTGCGGTGGATGAGGTCGTAATGGGTGGAGGTGGGCGAGGCGATGACCACGGCCTGGACCGAGGGGTCGGCCAGCGCGGCCTCGGGCGTGCTGGCGGCGGCCCCGGTCGCCTGGGCCAGCGCCGCCGCCTGCTCGGGCATCGGGTCGCACACGTGGCTCAGGCGGATTCCGGGCAGCGCGCACAGGTTGGAGGCATGGATGCGGCCGATGCGGCCGGCACCGAACAGGGCGACGTTGTTCATGAAGGTCTCGTGGGGTCGGGGATGCGGGTTGGGGTCGATGCGCGAGGGTGCTCAGGAAGCCGCGCCGGGGCCTGCGCCGTGGGTGAGCTCGAGCCGGTAGGCCACGGCCAGGAACAGGCTTTGCGCCAGGCCCATGGTGCCGGTGAGGGCGCGAAAGCCGAAGGTGGCGTGGTCCTGCACGATCAGGCAACTCTCGGCCAGGCGCGCCAGCTCGCCCATGCGGCTGTCGGTGATGGCGATGAGCCTGGCGCCGCGCTGCACCGCCAGCTCGGCGAAGGCCGCGGACTCCGGCGCGTAGGGGGCGAAGGACACGGCGAGCACCGCGTCGCCCGCGCGCACCGAGCGCACCTGCTCCTGCTGCATGGCCCCCAGCACGCTGACCAGGCCCACCCGTTTGTCGGTGTGCTGCAGCGCGTAGGCCAGGTAGCTGGCCACGGGGAAGGACCTGCGCACCCCCACCACCCAGACCTGGTCGGTGTCGACCAGGCACTGCACCGCGCGCTCGAATTCCTCCGCGTCCAGTCCGTCGCGCAACTCCTCCATGGCGGCCATGGCGCCGGTCAGGAAGCCCTGCGCGATCTGCAGGCTGGACAAGTCCCTCTCGCCGCCCTCGATGACCTCGCGCAGGCGCAGATGGTAGGAGCGCCCGGGCGCGATCTGCCGCGAGATGCCGTCGCGGAACACGGCCTGCATCTGGCTGAATCCGGAAAAGCCCAGGCGCTTGGCGAAACGCACCACCGCCGAGGGCTGCACGCCGCAGTGCACGGCGAGCTCGAGGATCCCGTCCAGCCCGATGCGGTCCCGGTGCTGCTCGACGTAGCGGGCGATCAGCTTCTGCTGCCGGCTCAGGGTGTCGAATTCGACGGCGATGCGTGCGATGACGGCGTCCACGTCAGGCTGGAGGTCGCTGCTCACGGATAGGTCTCCCGATGGCGTGATGGCGGAGCCCGCCGAGGCATGCGAACCTGCCTCGCCGGGTCCTGCGCGGCGGGAATTATCCATGGGACGTCAAAGGGGCCCGGCCGGCTGGGGGGCGCTGTCGTAGCCGCCCCAGACGGATTGGTCGTACTCGATCACCGATCCGGTCATCAGCCCGGACTCGTCGCTGCACAGGAAGGCCACCGCGCGCGCCACCTCCGCGGGGTCGACCAGGCGCCCGAAGGGCTGGCGCGCCGCCGCATCGCGCAGCCAGTCGGGGCTCGCGCCGTGGAATTCCCGCTGGATGCGATCCTCGCCCTCGGAGGCCATCCAGCCGATGTTCAGCGCATTCACCCGGATGCGGTTGCGCAACAGCGAGTAGGCGGCATTGCGCGTCAGCGTGGCCAGCGCCCCCTTCGAGCCGCAATAGGCGGCCAGGAAGGACTGTCCGGCCAGCGCCGACATGGATCCGATGTTGACGATGCTGCCTTCGGTGCCCAGGCGGCGCATGAGGCGCACGGTCTCCTGCATGAGAAAGAAGGGTGCGCGCACGTTGATGGCGAACATGCGGTCGAAGAGCTCGGGGCTGGTGTCGATCAGGGAACCCCGGTCGGTGATGGCCGCGGCGTTGACCAGCATGTCCACGCGCCCGAAACGCCTTTCGGCCTGGGCCACCACCTCGCGGCAGTCGTCCACGCTGGCCAGGTCGGCCTGCACGTACAGGGCATCGAGCGCGCCGCCTTCGCACAGGCTGCGCTGGCGCTCCAGCCCGCGCTCGCGCTGGCGCCCGCAGAACACCAGGCCGCTCAGTCCGCGCGCGGCGAACAGATCGCAGATGGCGGCGCCCAGGCCCTGCGTGCCACCGGTGACCACCGCCACCTTGCCGTCCAGGCGCGAGGGCTCGCGCCTGCTCGCCGCAATCTTGGTTTCGTGCATCGGAAAGCTCCCTGTTCGCGGGCCGCTGTCGGCCTCAGGCCGACAGCGCGGCCTCGTCGCGGCGCGCCGAGGCTTTGCCCTCGAGTTCATGGCGCAGGGCGTCGAGGCCCGCGCCGCCGGCCATGTGGAACATGAGCTGATCCAGCGTGAGCTCGGTCTTGGGCGCGTCGAGTTCCACGCGGCCCTGCGCGAGCACGACGAAATGATCGCCCACCATGTAGGCGTGATGGGGGTTGTGGGTGATGAAGATCACTCCCGCCCCCTGCTCGCGCGCGGCGGCGAGGATGTAGCGCAGCACGATGCCCGACTGGGTGACACCGAGCGCGGCCGTGGGCTCGTCCAGGATCAGCACCCGCGCGCCGAAGTGGATGGCGCGGGCGATGGCCACCACCTGGCGCTGCCCGCCGGACAAGGTGCCCACCGGGCGGTCCAGATCGGCCACGCGGATGCCCATGCGCTGCAGGGCCTCGCGGGTCTTGTCCTTCATGGCCCCCACGTCCATGCGGCGCAGCAGCCCGCTGCCGCGCGTGAGCTCGGAGCCCAGGAAGAAGTTGCGCCAGATGGGCATCAGCGGGGCCAGCGCGAGGGTCTGGTAGACCGCGGCGATGCCCAGGTCCAGCGCCTCGCGCGGGGAGTTGAAGGTCATCGGCCTGCCGTCCACCGTGTAGGTCCCGGTGTCATGCTGGAAAAGGCCGGCGATGATGCTGATCAAGGTGGACTTGCCGGCGCCGTTGTCGCCGAGCACGCAGGTCACCTCGCCGGGGCGAACCGCCAGGCTCACGCCGCGCAGCGCCTCGATGTGGCCGAAGGTCTTGCCGATGTCGCTGAGCCGTACGATCGGCTCCTTGGTGCCAGCCATGCTCAGTCTCCCCGGCTCGAACGGGCGCGTACCCAATTGTTGAACACCGTGGCGGCGAGCAGGGTCGCGCCGACGAAGAACCTGAACCAGTCCGGATTCCAGTCGGCGTACACCACCCCCTGGATGGTCATGCCGAAGATCAGCGCGCCCAGCGCCGACCCCACGGCCGAGCCGTAGCCCCCGGTCATCAGGCAGCCGCCGACCACGGCCGCGGCGATGTAGACCAGCTCGTTGCCCCGGCCCGCCCCGGACTGCACGGTGTCGTAGGTGAACAGCATGTGCATGCCCAGCAGCCACACGGAAAAGCCGACCAGCATGAACAGCACCGTCTTGCTGCGAGCCACCGGAACGCCCACGGCGCGCGCGCTGGCGCTCTGGCCGCCGACCGCGAATACCCAGTTGCCGAAGCGGGTGCGCAGCAGGATCCAGGTGCCCACGGCGATCAGCACCAGCCAGTAGAGGATGGCGATGCTGAGCTGGGTGTGGCCGATGGTCAGGGTGGAGGCGAACACGGCATGCGCCGAGGCATAGCCCGGCGAGCTGCTGATGTCGGCGGTCGCGACGTTGCCGGTGATCAGGCGGGTCAGGGCGATGTTGGCGCCCTGCAGCATGAGGAAGGTGGACAGCGTGACCAGGAAGCTGTGCAGGCCGGTACGCGCCAGCAGATAGCCGTTGAGCGCGCCGATGCCCAGCGCGAGCACCAGCGAGAAGACCACGCCGAACCACAGGTTGAGCCCCAGCGTGGTACTGAACATCGACGCGGACAGCGACGCGGTGGTCACCGCCACGCCGGCCGTGAGGTCGAATTCGCCGCCGATCATCAGCAGCGCCACCGCCACCGCGGGAATTCCCAGCGTGGCGGCCTGGTACAGGACGGTGGCCATCGCCGCCATCTGGCGCAGCGGCGGCGCCACTACCCAGAACAGGGCGAAGACGAGAATGGTGCCGCCCAATGCGCCGGCCTCGGGGCGCCTCAACAGGGCCTTCCAGGCCCTCCCGCGGGACTGCGCGGCCGACGGGTTCTGTGCGGCGGACGCGGCGGGCAGCGCCGCCTGTTCCTTGATCATGGTCATCCTGTGCTCCGCTGCGGCATCGGGCGGCGCGCCGCGCGCGCGCGTCCCGATGCCAGGGCTTGCAGAATCAGCGCGTTCCGCGCTCGGCGTACTTGGCCACCTGGGCGGCGTTTTCGTGGGTGACGAAGGACGGGCCGGTCAGCAGGGCCCTGCCCCCGCCAACGGTGTCGCCGTTGGTCAGGTTCAGGTACAGCATGTCGACGGCCTCGTAGCCTTCGACATAGGGCTGCTGGTCGATCGCCCACTTCAGCTTGCCGCCCTTGGCGATCATGCGGATCGCCGTGGGACTCATGTCGAATGTGCCGACGACGGCCTTGCTGCCGGCCATGCCGATGGCGCGCACGGCGGTGACCGCGTAGGGAGCGCCCAGCGTGACCACCCAGTCGATGGCCGGGTCCTGCTGCAGCTTGGCGACCAGGCGAGACTGCACGTCAGCCATGTTGTTCTCGTTGACGTAGAGCTCCGCGAACTTGCCGTGGAAGGTCTTCTTGATGCCGTCGCAACGCGCCTCGGTCTGCACCGCGCCCTGCTCCTGGTTGACGCACAGCACGTCCTTCGCGCCTTCCCCGTTCAGGCGATCGCCCACGGCCTCGCCGGCCACCATCTCGTCCTGCCCCGCGTAGCCCAGCAGACCCATGCTCTTCCACTGGTCGGTGCCGGCGTTGAAGCCGACCACGGGAATGTGCGCGGCCTGCGCCTGCTTGACCGCCCCGCGCATGGCATCGGGATGGGCCAGGGTCAGCGCGATGCCGTTGACATGCTGCTCCACCGCGTTGACCACCAGCTGGGCCTGCTTGGAGGCGTCGGGGCTGGACAGGTACAGCAGTCGTACGTGGTCGTTCTTCGCGGCTGCCTCGGCCCCCTTGCGCACGATGTCCCAGAAGGTGTCACCCGGGGCAGCGTGGGTGATCATGGCGATCGTGTACTCGGGGCTCTTGGCATGGGCTGGCATGCCCAACCCAACCGCGCCGCAAGCCAATGCCAACGCCGCGGCGAGCTTCGCCGTAGCGCCGGAACCCTTTTTGAATTGCATGGTCTGTCTCCTCGGTGGCACCGTGTGTGGGCGATGAAGGAATTCGCGCTTGCCGGTTGCCATGCCCACACGTTTTCAACCGGCTTGATCGGCACTCCGGGCAGGCCCGGGGCCGGGGCGACGTGGCGAGCGAACTCGATGTCGCAGGCCGCAGTATGGGCCATTCGAGAAATTTTTTTCTAGGTAATTTCCCGATCGAAGGGTTTTTTCTTTTCGGACTACGCTGCGGTATCGATGGCTGCGTCCGCTCCTGCCCGACGCATCCGAGAACCCGGACCCCGACCGCCGATGAGCTCCCTGTCCTTTCCTCCAGACCGCCGCCACGATCTCGCCTGCCTGGGCCGCCTGGCGGTGGACCTGTATTGCGAGCAGTTCGGCGCTCCGCTGGAAGCCGCGCGCAGCATGGCCATGTACCTGGGCGGCAGTTCGGCCAACGTCGCCTTCGGGGTGGCGCGACTGGGCCTGCGCAGCGCCATGATCTCGCGCGTGGGCGACGAACAGATGGGGCGCTTCCTGCTGGATGCGCTGCAGCGCGAGGGCTGCGACGTCAGCCAGGTGCAGGTGGATCCGCGACGCCTGACCGCGCTGGTGCTGCTGGGCCTGAAGGACCGCGACACCTTCCCGCTGCTGTTCGTGCGCGAGAACTGCGCCGACATGGCCATCGACGCGGCGGCGATCTCCGAGACCTTCATCGCCGAATGCCGCGCGCTGGCCATCACCGGCACCCATCTTTCCACCGACACCACGCGCGCGGCCGCCTCCACGGCGCTGCGCCATGCGGGCGCGCATGGGGTGGTGCGGGTACTGGACATCGATTACCGCCCCGTGCTGTGGGGCCTGACCCGCCCGGGCGCGGGGGAGAACCGCTACGTGCCGGACCAGCGGGTGAGCGCGCGCCTGCAGGAGATGCTGGACAGCTTCGAGCTGATCGTGGGCACCGAGGAGGAATTCATGATCGCCGGCGGCGTGGCGGGCGACCTGCTCGGCAGCCTGCGGCGCGTGCGCGCCATCACCCCCGCCGTGCTGGTTCTCAAGCGCGGCCCGCTGGGCTGCTGCGTGATCGAGGGCGAAGTCCCCGGGGACCTGGGCGCGCTGAAAGCCTACCCGGGCGAGCGCGTGCGGGTGCAGAACGTGCTCGGCGCGGGCGATGCCTTTCTCGCCGGGCTGCTGAGCAGCCTGCTGCGCGGCGAGGACTGGGCGCAGGCCACTCGCGTGGCCAACGCCTGCGGAGCCATCGTGGTTTCACGCCATGCCTGTTCGGCGGCCATGCCCACGCCGGCGGAGCTGGAGCATTGGTTCGCCAGCCCCCATCACCCCGACGTCGACGGGGATGCGGAACTGGCGCACCTGCACCGCGTGAGCGTCGCGCGCCCGCGCTGGGAGGAGTTGCACGTGATGGCCTTCGACCATCGCAGCCAATTCCTCGACCTGGCGCGCGAGGCCGGAGCCGACGAGGCGCGCATTCCGGCGCTCAAGCAACTGCTGCTGGGCGCGGCGGCGCAGGTGGAATCCCGCTGCGGCCTGCAAGGTCGCATCGGCGTGCTCATCGATGGCGGCGACTACGGCGCCGACGCGCTGGCCCATGCCACGGGACGTGGCTGGTGGGTGGGGCGCCCGGCGGAACTCCCGGGATCGCGCCCGCTGCGCTTCGACGGTACCGCGTCCATCGGCAGCGCGCTGGTCTCGTGGCCCGCCGAACAGGTGGTGAAGTGCCTCGTGCACTACCACCCCGACGACCCCGTCGAGCTGCGCCTGGAGCAGGAGGACCGCCTGCTGGAGCTTTGGGAGGCCACGCGCGCGACCGGCAACGAGCTGCTGCTGGAAATCATTCCCCCGCGCGAGCTGTGCCCGCCCGGCACCGAGGACCAGGCCGTGCTGCGCGCCGTGCAGCGCCTGTACAACCTGGGCATTCGCCCCGAGTGGTGGAAACTCGCGCCCATGCGCGAGGCCGGCTGGCGGGCGCTGGGGCGCCTGCTCGCGGCGCGTGACCCCTATTGCCGCGGCGCGGTGATCCTGGGCCTGAACCAGCCGCTGGGCGAACTGGCCGCCAGCTTCGCCGACGCGCGCGATCCGGTGGTCAAGGGCTTCATGGTCGGACGTACGCTGTGGGCACGCGAATCCCTGCTGTGGCTGCGGGGTGAGCTCGACGACGCCGGGCTGACGGCCGCGGTGGCGAACAATTTCGTCGCGCTGGTCGAGGCCTGGGCCGCGCGACGCGGCGGCTCGGCTGCGCGGGCCTGACACGGAGATTTCGATGAGCTATGTACGCATGACCATGGCGCAGGCGCTGGTGCGCCACCTGGCCGCCTTGCGGGTGGAGACGGCGGACGGCCGCCTGCAGCCCTATTGCGCGGGCGTGTTCGCCATCTTCGGGCACGGCAATGTCTGCGGCCTGGGCGAGGCCCTGTGGGAAGGGCGCGCCGAGCTGCCGACCCTGCGCGCGCACAACGAACAGTCCATGGCGCATGCGGCGATCGCCTTCGCCAAGGCCAGCATGCGCCAGCGCATCATGGCGGTGACCACCTCCATCGGCCCCGGGGCCACGAATCTGGCCACGGCCGCCGCGCTGGCCCACGTGAACCGCCTGCCGGTGCTGCTGCTGCCGGGCGACACCTTCGCCTCGCGCAGGCCCGACCCGGTGCTGCAGCAGCTGGAGAGTTTCCACGCCGGCGACCTCAGCGTGAACGACTGCCTGCGTCCGCTCACCCGCTACTTCGACCGCATCACCCGCCCCGAGCAGATCCTCGTGGCCCTGCCCCAGGCCATCGGCGCCATGATCGACCCGGCCAGCTGCGGCCCCGCATGCCTGGCGCTGTGCCAGGACGTGCAGGCCCAGGCCTTCGACTGCCCGGAGAGCTTCCTGCACCCGGCGCCCATCCGCCTGCGGCGCCCTCCCGCCGAGGCCGGCGAGCTCGAACGCGCCACGCGACTGCTGCGCCGCGCCGAGCGCCCGCTGATCATCGCCGGGGGAGGCGTGCTGTACAGCCAGGCGGGGGAGAGCCTGCGTGCCTTCGCCGAGGCCCATGGGATCCCGGTGGCCGAGACCCACGGCGGCAAGAGCTCGCTGGCCTGGGACCACCCGCTCAACGTGGGCGCCATCGGCGTGGACGGCGGCCCCTCGGCCAACGCGCTGGCCGAGGAAGCCGACCTGGTGTTCGCCGTGGGCACGCGCCTGCAGGACTTCACCACCGGCTCGCACGCGCTGTACCCGGGGGCCGAACTGCTGGGCCTGAACGTGCAGCCCTTCGATGCCGCCAAATGGCACGGCCACAGCCTGGTGGCCGACGCGCGCACGGCGCTGGAGCAACTCGAGCCCGGACTGCAGGGCTGGAGCGCCGACCCGGAATGGTCGCGCCGCGCCCAGGGCCTGGCTGCGGACTGGGTGCGGCGGGTCGACGAGCTGACCACCGCGCGCCTGGTCGGCACCCTGCCCTACGACGCGGAAGTCATCGGGGGCGTGCGCGACTCGGCCCCCGACAGTCCCGCCGGCGACGTGGTGGTGTGCGCGGCCGGCACGCTGCCGGCCGAGCTGCACAAGCTCTGGCGCGCCTCCCAACCGGGCAACTACCACGTCGAGTACGGCTACTCCTGCATGGGCTACGAGATCGCCGGCGGCCTGGGCGTCAAGCTGGCGCGGCCCGAGCAGGAAGTGGTGGTGATGGTCGGCGACGGCTCCTACCTGATGCTCAACTCCGAGCTGGCCACCTCGGTGATGCTGGGACGCAAGCTGATCGTGGTGGTGCTGGACAACCGCGGCTTCGGGTGCATCGAGCGACTGCAGGGCAGTTGCGGCTACCCCAGTTTCAACAACCTGCTCGACGCCTGCGTTCCCGAAGGCGGCAGCCCGGTGCGCATCGATCTGGCCCTGCACGCGCGCAGCCTGGGCGCGGACGCGGTGCATGTGCGCAACCTGGATGAATTCGCCGCGGCCATGCGCGAGGCGCGCGGGCGCGAGCGCAGCCAGGTCATCGTCATCGACACCACGCATACGCGGGTGACGGCCGACGGCGGCTGCTGGTGGGACGTGGCGATGCCCGAAGTGTCCTCCAACGCCGAGGTGCAGCAGGCGCATGCACGCTACGAACTGGCCCGGCAGATGCAGAGCCCCTGAGCCGCGAATGCCCGCATCCCTGCCGGCCCCCTTTTCTCCCTCAACTCCTGGCGCCATGACCTGGAACGTACGCATCGGCATCAACCCCATCGGCTGGATGAACGACGACCTGCCCTCGCTGGGCGGCGACACCGAACTGGACACCGCGTTGTCCGAAGGGCGGGCCATCGGCTACGTCGGCTTCGAACTGGGCAACAAGTTTCCCTCCGATCCGGCCGAACTCAAGGCGCGGCTCGATCGCTTCGGACTGGCCTGCGTGTCCGGCTGGTACTCGGGCTTCCTGGCCGAGGCGCTGGACGCCGCCGACGGCGACGCGATCGTCGCACGCGAGGTGCAGCGCTGCGCCGCGCACATGCGCAAACTGCGCCACAACGGCTGCGACGTCGTCGTCTACGGCGAGTGCTCGGGCACCGTGCAGGGCCTCCTGGACACACCGGTGTCACGCCGCCCGGTACTGCGCGGCGAGCAGGCCTGGAGCGAGTACGCGCGGCGCCTGGACGCCTTCGGACAACACCTGCTGGAGGCCTACGGGCTGCGCCTGGCCTACCACCACCACATGGGCGCCTGCGTGGAGTCCCCGCAGGACGTGGACCGGTTGATGCAGCTCACGGACCCGCGCAAGGTCTTCCTGCTGTTCGACACCGGGCACGCCTACTTTGGTGGCGCCGCGCAGCCCGTGGAACTGCTGCGCAGACATGTGCACAGGGTCGCCCACGTGCATTGCAAGGACGTGCGCCCGCAGGTCATCGCCAAGGCGCGCAACGAGTCCTGGAGCTTCCTGCGCGGCGTGCTGGCGGGCGTGTTCACGGTGCCTGGAGACGGCGCCCTCGACTTCGCGGGCGTGCTGCGCACCCTGCACGAGGCCGGCTACACGGGCTGGATCGTGGTCGAGGCCGAGCAGGATCCGGCGGTGGCACCCAGCGAGCCCTTCGCGCGCAAGGGCTTCGAGACCCTGCGCACCCTCGTCGACGCGCTGGACGCAGGAGCCTGAGCATGGTCAGCCCCCTACTGGTCAAGGCCGCCCCCAGCGGGCGGGAGATCGTCACCGTCACCCCCGAGAGCGCGGGCTGGCACTACGTGGGGTTCCAGGCCATCCGCCTGCCCGCGGGGGAGTCGCACGCCGTGTCCACCGGCCGGCGCGAGCTGTGCCTGGTGGTGCTCACCGGCTGCGTCGACGTGGAGGTGGACGGCGTGCGCCACGCGGGCCTGGGGATTCGCGACAGCGTGTTCGAGCCGGTGGCTCCGGCGGCCCTGTACGTGCCTCCGGGCCACGCGCTGCGCGTGCACGCCCGGCGCGACGCCGAGCTGGCGCTGTGCAGCGCCCCCGGCGACGGCAGCGAGCGCCCGGTGCGCCTGATCGACCCGGCTGGAATGCGCGCCAGCACCCGCGGCCAGGGCACCAACCTGCGCCATGTGCGCGACATCCTGCCCCACGACGATCCGGGTGCCGCGCACCTGCTGGTGGTGGAGGTGATCACGCCGGCCAGCCACTCCTCGAGCTACCCGCCGCACAAGCACGACGACGAGCGCCCACCGCTGGAGACCCAGCTGGAGGAGACCTACTACCACCGCCTGGATCCGCCGCAGGGTTTCGCCTTCCAGCGCGTGTACACCGATGACCGCACTCTGGACGAGGCCTGCGCGGTGGAGAACCACGACGTGGTGCTGGTGCCCCGCGGCTACCACCCGGTGGTCGCCCCGCACGGTTACCAGCTGTACTACCTCAACGTCATGGCCGGGCCGAACCGCCTCTGGGTGTTCCGCAACGACCCGGCGCACGAGTGGATGCTGCAAACCCCGCGTTGAAGGCCTCGCGCAGACGCTCGGCCTCGGTGTCCACCGCGTTGCGCAGGGGCTTGCGCAGGCCGAGCAGAAAGAGGGCCTCGGCCACGACGAACAGCGGCCCGACCAGCAGGCCCGCCAGGTCGTCCACGAAGGCCGGCTTGCGACCTTCCCAGGCGTGGCCCACGAACTGGAACACCCAGCCCACCACGAGGGCGCCGATGCCCAGGCCCAGCCAGGCCGGCGTGGGCAGCGCGGCGGCCCAGGCGCCCGCGCGCAGCGCCAGGGCGAACAGCAGGCCCATCGCCAGCCCCAGCGGAACGTCGAGCAGCGCGTAGAACACGCAGGCCGCCACCGCCACGAGCAGCGCCGGACTGAGGCCGAAGCCGCCGAGCACCAGCACCGGGCGCGACAGCAGGGCGCACAGCGCCAGCACGATCAGCGGGATGCCCACGAAGTGGGTCGCCACATTGCGCCGGTCGCGGTGGTAGGAGGCGTATTGCGCGAGTTGCTGCTGCAGGGTCTTCATCAGGCGCTCTCCCGGATGACCAGCTCGAAACCCAGGTCGATGCTGGGCTGCTCCACCGGCTCGCCCCGGATCAGGGCGAGCATCATCTCCGCCGCCGCCAGGCCCATCTCGCGACGCCGCGTGCGCACCGTGGTCAGCGGCGGTGGCATCTGCGGGCTTCCCGGCAGGTCGTTGAAGCCGGCGATCGCCAGGCGCGAGGGCACCTCGACCCCCAGCTGCAGGGCCTTGAGCAGCGCCCCCTGGGCCAGGTCGTCGTTGCAGAAGAAGATGGCATCGAGCTCGGTGTGAAGGGCCAGTGCCTGCTGCAGGAGCAGGCCTCCGAGCTCGATGGACGAGGGCGCCGGGCTGAGCAGCTCGAGCGCCGGGTCGTACAGGCCCGCGGCGCGCAAGGCCTGACGATAGCCCTCGGCGCGCTGCAGCACCCGCGGGTCGAGTTGCGCCGCGGCATAGGCGATGCGCCGGCGCCCGCTGCGCAGCAGGTGCTCGGTGAGGGCACGGCCCGCCGCCGCCTGCGAAAAACCCACGCTGTGGATGCCGGGGGCGGTGGTCACCTCCATCAGGTGCACCGTGGGCACACCGCTGTCCTGGATCAGGCGGCGCGCGGTCTCGGTGCGATCGAAGCCCGTGACCAGCAGCCCGGCCGGGCGATGCGGCAGGAAACTGCGCAGCAACTGCTCCTCCTCGGCCGCGTCGTAGTGGGTGACGCCGATCAGGGTCTGGAACCCGGCCGGGAGCAAGGTGCGCTGCACGGCGTCGAGCAGGTCGACGAACAGG
Organism: Pseudomonadota bacterium; assembly: GCA_021846965.1. Lineage (GTDB taxonomy): Bacteria > Pseudomonadota > Gammaproteobacteria > Burkholderiales > Burkholderiaceae_C > Thiomonas_A. The sequence continues at coordinate 64,705 of JAJZWA010000009.1, forward strand.
GTGTTGGACAACAGCGGGATCAGCACCGCGACCTGGGCGCTGCGGCTGGAGGCCAGCGCACGCGCGGCCGGGTCGGGCACGTAGCCCAGCCTCTGCGCCGCGGCCAGGGTGCGCTCGACCAGGTCGGCATGCACGCCCCGGGTGCCGCGCAGCGCCCTGGAGGCGGTGATGGGGCTGACGCCGGCCTCGCGGGCGACGTCCTGCAAGGTGGCCCGGCCGCTGGCACGGGAGGAACGGGGGGCAGTCATGGTGACGATAACCCTAATACAAATCCAGGTGCCACGGCGTAGGATAGCGCTATCCCATCGAGATCCAAGCCTATCGCAGGGCTGGATCCTTGTATTTCAATGCAACGATTGCCCGACGCCTCCAGCATTCGGGCATGACAGCGCTACCCGATGCCAAGCAAGCTGATCATCATGGGGGTTGCCGGCTGCGGCAAGTCCAGCCTGGGCGCCGCGCTGGCGCACAGCCTTGAGGTGCCCCTGGTCGAGGGCGACGATTTCCACAGCCCGGCCAGCAAGGACAAGATGGGCCGCGGCGTCCCCCTGGACGATGCCGACCGCGCCAGCTGGCTGGACCGTCTGGTCGAGGAACTGCGCCGACACGCGCAGGGCGCGGTGCTGACCTGCTCGGCCCTCAAGCGCGCCTACCGCGAGCGCCTGCGCCAGGCCGAGCCGGGGCTGCGCTTCGTGTACCTGCGCATCGACCCCGAGCTGGCCTACCAGCGGGTCAGCGCGCGCCAGGGCGGGCACTTCTTCCGGCCCAGCCTGGTGGCCAGCCAATTCGCCACGCTGGAGTCGCCCGAGGGCGAGGCCGGCGTGTTCACCGTGGACGCGGTCCTCGGCACGTCCGAACAGGCGCGTGCCGTGATGGACTGGATCGCATCCGAATCGCCCTAGCGGCCTCAGACCGGCAGGGCTCCGCCCCTCCCAGGAGACACCCCATGAGCACTCCACGAAACACCAAGCCGCCCAGGCGGCGCTGGATGATCGGCGCCCTGCTCGGCGTCGGCATCCTGATCAATTACCTCGACCGCATCAGCCTGTCGGTGGCGGCGCCACAGTTGCGCGCCGAGTTCCACCTCTCCCCGGCCGAGGTCGGCCTGTTCCTCAGCGCCTTCTTCTGGTCCTACTCCCTGCTGCAGGTGCCCGCGGGCATGCTGCTGGATCGCCTCGGGCCCAAGCCCATCGGGCGCTGGGGCGCGCTGCTGTGGAGCGCGGCTTCGCTGCTCACCGCGGTAGCCGGAGGCTTCGGGGGAATCTTCGCGGCGCGGGTGCTGCTGGGCGTGGCCGAGGCGCCGGCCTTCCCGGCCTGCGCGAAGGCCACCGGCTACTGGTTCCCGCGTCGAGAGCGCGCGCTGGCCACCGCCTTGTTCGACGCCGCGGCCAAGTTCTCCAACGTGATCGGGGTGCCGCTGGTGGCCTGGGTGGTGGTGGCCTTCGGCTGGCGCTGGGGCTTCGGCGTCACCGCCGCGCTCAGCTTCGCGTATTTCGTCGCCTACTGGGCTCTGTACCGCGACCCCGGCGCCGACACGCGTCTCAGCGCCGACGAGCGCCGGTACATCGTCGACGGCGGCGCGACCCCCGAGGGCGCCGCGCCCGCCGGCGCCCTCAACATGGTCGGCTACGTGCTCACCAAGGCCAAGGTCTGGGGCCTGACCATCGGCTTCGCCGCCTACGGCTATTCCTTCTACCTGTTCCTGACCTGGCTGCCCAGCTACCTCGTGCAGGCGATGCACATGAGCATCCTCACCTCGGCCGAGTACACGGCCATCCCCTGGCTGGTGGCCACCTGCGCCGACCTGCTCGTGGGAGGCTGGCTGATCGACCACCTGGTGGGCAGCGGCCGCGACGAATCCAGGGTACGCAAGACCGTGCTCATCGCCGGCATGGTGCTGGGCCTGGCGGTGTTCGGCGCCACGCAGACCACCGATCCCGCCTGGGCCATCACCTGGATTTCCATCGCCCTGGGCGGGCTCGCCGCGGCAGCGCCGGTGGGCTGGTCGCTGCCCTCGCTGATCGCCCCCAAGGGCGGCGTGGGCACGGTGGGCGGCATCATGAATTTCGTGAACAACCTGATGGGCGCGGCCGCGCCCATCGTCACCGGAATCATCGTCGGCAGCACCAGCTCGTTCACCAACGCCTTCGTGGTGGCCGGCGTGATCCTGCTGATCGGCATCGGCGCCTTCGTGTTCCTGCTCGGGCGTATCGAGCCGGTGCCCGAACCGCTGCAGCGCTGAGCCTTCAACCCGCGGCCCTCCCGGGCCGCGGGGCTCATTCACCCAGCAGCACGTCGGCGCCCCTCCATCGCGCTGCCGTCAGCCCGGCTCAGGCCGGATCGACCTGCATTTCCGGCACTTCCGAGGGCACGATCAGGCGGCCCGCGGTCTTGGAGACGATTTCCTCCACCGAGACACCCGGCGCGCGCTCCTTGAGCACGAAGGCGCCGTTCTCGATCTCCAGGTAGGCCAGGTCGGTGAGCACGCGGCGGATGCAGCCGGCGCCGGTCAGGGGCAGCGAGCAGCGCGGCAGCAGCTTGGATTCGCCGTTCTTGGACGCGTGGGTCATGACCACGATGATGTTGGCCGCGCCGGCCACCAGGTCCATCGCGCCGCCCATGCCCTTGACCAGCTTGCCGGGGATCATCCACGAGGCGATGTTGCCCTCGACATCGACCTCGAAGGCGCCGAGCACGGTCAGGTCCACGTGCCCGCCGCGGATCATCGCGAAGGAATCGGCGGAATCGAAGATCGCGGCGCCGGGGCGCGCGGTGACGGTCTGCTTGCCGGCGTTGATCATGTCGGCGTCGACCTCGTCCTCGGTCGGGAAGGGCCCCATGCCCAGCAGGCCGTTCTCGGACTGCAGCATCACGTCGATGCCGGGCGGGACGTAGTTGGCCACCAGCGTGGGGATGCCGATGCCCAGGTTGACGTAGTAGCCGTCGCGCAGTTCGCGCGCGACGCGCTGGGCCATTTGTTCTCGGGTCAGGCTCATGGGGGTTTCCTCAGGCGGTGCGGCGCACGGTGCGCTGCTCGATGCGCTTCTCGAAGCTGCCCTGGATCACGCGATCGACGTAGATGCCGGGGGTGTGGACCTGCGCCGGATCGAGTTCGCCGGGCTCGACGATCTCCTCGACCTCGACCACGGTGATGCGCCCCGCGGTGGCGGCCAGCGGGTTGAAGTTGCGCGCGGTGTGACGATAGATCACGTTGCCGAAATGGTCTGCCTTCCAGCCCTTGACGATGGCGAAGTCGCCGGTGATGGAGCGCTCCAGGATGTAGTTGCGCCCGCCGAACTCGCGCACCTCCTTGCCCTCGGCCACCGGCGTGCCGTAGCCGGTGGCGGTGAAGAAGGCCGGGATGCCGGCGCCGCCGGCGCGCAGCTTCTCGGCCAGCGTGCCCTGCGGGGTCAGCTCGACCTCGATGTCGCCGGCCAGCAGCTGCTTCTCGAACAGCGCGTTCTCGCCCACATAGGACGCGATGACCTTGCGGATCTGGCGCTGCTCGAGCAGCACGCCCAGGCCGAAGCCGTCGACGCCGCAGTTGTTGGAGACCACCGTGAGGCCGCGCGTGCCGCGGCGGTGGATCTCTGCGATCAGGTTCTCCGGGATGCCGCACAGCCCGAAGCCGCCGGCGATCACGGTCATGCCGTCGGCCAGGCCGTCCAGGGCCTGGGCGTAGCTTTGCACGCGTTTGTCGAGTCCGCTCATCCGATCTCCGCTGGGTTGGTGCCCGGCCCTTCGCCGGGATGCAGTCCGCTATGTTCGCGCAGGGCCAAGGATTTGTGAAATTGGAATTTCACGCTCATTCTTTGATAAAGTAAATGAATCATGACCCCCAAGCAACTGCGGGCCTTCCTCGCGGTCGCGCAGACCCTGAGCTTCGTGCAGGCCTGCGAGCGCGTGCATCTGTCCCAGCCGGCGCTCAGCCTGGCCATCAAGGCGCTGGAGGCCTCGCTGGGGGGAGCGCTGTTCGTGCGCAGCAGCCGCAGCGTGCAACTGACCCCCGAGGGCGAGGTGCTGCTGTCCCTGGCCCCGCGCCTGATCGCCGACTGGGACGACGCGCGCGAGCGCATGCGCCGGCACTTCGCGCTGGACATCGGGCGCGTGGAAGTGGCGGTGATCCCCTCCTTCGCCTGCAATCTGCTGCCGCGCGCGCTGGGCCGATTCGTCGAACGCCACCCGCGCATCGACGTGGCCATCCACGACGTGATCAATGAACGCGTGCTGGACATGGTGCGTGGAGGACAGGTCGAGCTGGGCATCGCCTTCGAGCCCATCCAGCTCGAGCGCCTGCAGTTCCAGGCCTTTCACACCGATCGCTTCGTCGCGGTGGTCCCGCCCGACAGCGCATTGGCCTCCCGGGCGCGCATCGGCTGGGAGACCCTGCTGCGGGAGCGGTTCATCGCGCTGCAGCGCCCCTCGGCGGTGCGCGCGCTGCTCGAGCAGGTGCTGTCCGAGCGCAGGATGGAGTTGCGGGTGGCCTTTGAATGCCACCAATTGGCCACCGTCGGGCGCATGGTCGCGCAGGGCCTGGGGGTCAGCGCGGTGCCGGGTTTCTGCGTGCCCCAGATGGCCGAGCTGGGCGCGCGCTGCCGCCCCCTGGTCTCGCCCGGCGTGCAGCGGCGCATCGGCCTGCTGCGACGCACCGACCGGCAGCTGTCCAGCGCCGCGCAGGCCTTGTGCGATCTGCTGCTGCGCATCGAGGACTGGGGGCCGGAACAGGCCGATGCGGCCGATGCGACCGATGCGCTCGCGCTCCCCGACGCACCTTAGCGGGGCATCGAGCCCGCAGCATTGCGCCCGGCCTGGTGCCACAGCAGCACCGAGACGCACCATGCGAGTGCGAACAGGGCCACGATCCCATAGCCCAGGGGGCCGAAGCCGCCGGGCAGCCAGGCCGCGGCCCCCGGCCGGCCCGAGCGCTCGAGCAGCACCCGCAGCAGTTCGAACGAGCCGATGCCCAGGGCCACGGCCACCGAGACGGCGGTGGTGAACAGGTTGTAGGCCATGCGCCGAAGCGGGTCGAGCAGCGCCCAGCGATAGGCGCGGCTCATCATCGCGGCGTCGGCCGTGTCCACCAGGCACATGCCGGCGGTGAAGAGCAACGGCAGCGCAAGGATCGCCGCCACGGGAGCCTGGCCGGCCGCCGCCCCTGCGCTCAGGGCCAGCAGCGCGATCTCCGAGGCGGTGTCGAAGCCGAGCCCGAACAACAGGCCGATCGGGTACATCTGCCAGCCATGCTCGACCATGCTGCCCAGGCGTCGGCCGAACAGGCGCTTGAGCAGGCCCCGCCGGGCCAGCAGGGCCTCCAGCTCGGGGTGCTCATGGTGTGCATGCCCCCCGCGATGGCGCCGCCAGAGCCCGAACAGGTCCAGCAGCACCCCCAGGTTGAACAGTCCGACGATCCACAGGAACACCCCCGACACCACCGAGCCGATCAGCCCGCCCAGCCCTTGCAGGCCGGGCAGGTCAGGCTGGATCCTGGCCGCGGCGAAGGCCGCGAGCAGGGACAGCGCGAAGACCACCGAGGAATGGCCCAGGGAGAAAAAGAAACCGGCCCCCAAGCCGGAACGCCCTTTTTGCAGCAGCAGGCGCACGGTGTCGTCCACCGCGGCGATGTGGTCGGCGTCGAAGGCGTGGCGCAGCCCGAACAGGTAGGCGGCCAGGCCCAGGCCCGGCAGCGCCGGGTGCCTGCCCGCCTGCGCCAGGCACAGACCCCAGCCCAGCAGGTGCAGCACCACGATGACCGTCGCATAGGCGAGCGTCGAAGCTCGCTCGCGAGCCGCCCGCGGGACGCGCAAGCCTGGGGGGAGCATGGGCGAGGTCATGAGGGCGAGGTCATGAGGGCGAGGTCATGAGGGCGAGGCGAGGGGCCAGTTCGGTGAGGCAGTTCGGGGAGCCATCCGGACATCCGGACATCGGGACATCGGGACATCGGGACATCGGGACATCGGCACATCGGGATCCGCCAGCAGCCATACAAGTTCCGTGCCACCTTGCCCGAGCTCGCGCGGGCACGCCCGCCCCAGGGCCCTCCCGGCGGGACACCGCGGCCTCCCGGAGCCGGCGCCGACCACAAAGCTTGACCCAGGACAAGGGTCCTGCACGCGCCTGCCGATGAGCAGGCCGCGGCGCTACGGCTAGTGTTTAGCATGGGCGCATCACACTACATCTAGTGGGAGCCCTGATGTTCTCCGAAGCAACGACCCCAAGCCTCCATGTGATCAAGCGCGACGGCAGCCTGCGCCCCTTCGATGGGGAGAAGATCGCCAGTGCGCTGGCGCGCGCGGGCCAGGCCGCCGGCGAATTCGACGCCGCGCGGGCGCTGCAGCTGACCCGCGCCGGCGTGCTGCCGCGCCTGGCCGCGCTCGGAGCGCCGACGCCGAATATCGAGCAGATCCAGGACGCCGTGGAGTCCACGCTGTTCGACGCCGGCCACCGCGCCACGCTGCGCGCCTACATCGTCTACCGCGAGCAGCACCGCAAGCTGCGCGATGCGCGGCGCAGCCTGGTGGACGTCGAGGCCTCGATGAACGAGTACCTGCAGCAGACCGACTGGCGGGTCAACGCCAATGCCAACCAGGGCTATTCGCTGGGCGGACTGATCCTCAACGTCTCGGGCAAGGTGGTGGCCAATTACTGGCTGGATCACGTCTACCCCCCCGAGATCGGCCAGGCCCACCGCGCCGCCGACATCCACATCCACGATCTGGACATGCTCAGCGGCTACTGCGCCGGCTGGTCCCTGCGCACCCTGCTGCAGGAAGGGCTCAACGGCGTTCCGGGCAAGGTGGAGTCCGGCCCTCCGGAGCACCTGAGCAGCGCCGTCGGACAGGTCGTCAATTTCCTCGGCACCATGCAGAACGAGTGGGCCGGAGCGCAGGCCTTCAGCTCCTTCGACACCTACCTCGCGCCCTATGTGCGCAAGGACGGCCTGGACTACGCGCAGGTGCGCCAGTGCATTCAGGAGCTGATCTACAACCTCAACGTGCCCTCGCGCTGGGGCACGCAGACACCCTTCACCAACCTGACCTTCGACTGGGTCTGCCCCGAGGACCTGCGCGAACAGGTGCCGCTGATCGGCGGGCGCGAGATGCCCTTCCACTACGGCGAGCTGCAGGCCGAGATGGACCTGATCAACCGCGCCTACATCGACGTGATGAGCGCCGGCGACGCCCGCGGCCGGGTGTTCACCTTTCCCATCCCCACCTACAACATCACCTCGGATTTCGACTGGGACAGCCCCAATGCACGGGCGCTGTTCGAGATGACCGCGCGCTACGGCCTGCCCTACTTCCAGAACTTCATCAATTCGGAGCTCAAGCCCAACCAGATCCGCTCCATGTGCTGCCGCCTGCAACTCGATCTGCGCGAGTTGCTCAAGCGCGGCAACGGCCTGTTCGGCTCGGCCGAGCAGACCGGCTCGCTCGGAGTCGTCACGATCAATTGCGCGCGCCTGGGACATGTGCACGCGGGCGACGAAGCCGCCCTGTTCGCGCGGCTCGACGAACTGCTCGAGATCGGGCGCCAGAGCCTGGAGATCAAGCGCAAGGTGATCCAGCGCCTGATCGACCAGGGGCTGTTCCCCTACACCCGACGCTATCTGGGCACCCTGCGCAACCACTTCTCCACCCTGGGCGTGAATGGCATCAACGAGATGATCCGCAACTTCACGCGGGACGAGCACGACATCACCAGCGAGCCCGGGCACGCGCTGGCGTCCAGGCTGCTGGATCACGTGCGTGCGCGCATGGTCGCCTTCCAGGAGGAGACCGGGCATCTGTACAACCTGGAGGCCACGCCGGCCGAAGGCACCACCTACCGCTTCGCCAAGGAAGACCGCAAGCGCTACCCCGGCATCCTGCAGGCGGGCACGGCGCGCAACCCCTACTACACCAATTCCTCGCAATTGCCGGTGGACTTCACCGACGATCCCTTCGAGGCGCTGGAGCGCCAGGACGATCTGCAGCGCAAGTACACCGGCGGCACCGTGCTGCACCTGTACATGCGCGAACGCCTGTCCAGCGCCGAGGCCTGCCGCGATCTGGTGCGACGCGCGCTGACCCGATTTCGCCTGCCCTACATCACCGTCACCCCGACCTTCTCGATCTGCCCCAGCCATGGCTACCTCGACGGACACCACGAGTTCTGTCCGAAGTGCGATGCCGAGATCCTGGCGCGCAAGCAGCGCGAGACGGCCTGAGTGCATCCCCTGCCCCCACCCGACCCGGAGAAGACCGCCATGCATGACGCCGCATTGACCGAAGCCGTCGCCACCCCCGCCATCCGCCTGCGCGACGAGGAGCGCCAGCGCTGCGAGGTATGGACCCGCGTGATGGGCTACCACCGTCCGGTGGACTCGTTCAACATCGGCAAGCGCGGCGAATTCCAGGAGCGCATCTCCTTCGAGGAGAACCCTTGCCGCGCCTGATGCCCGCCACGGCCACGGCGCGTGCCGGGCCGCGCATCGGCGGCCTGACGCCCTTCACGAGCATCGACTACCCCGGCAAGCTCAGCGCCGTGGTGTACGTGCAGGGCTGCCCCTGGCGCTGCGCCTATTGCCACAACCAGCACCTGCAGGCGCGCGACGCCCCCGCGGGACCGGCCTGGCCGGCGCTGCGGACCTGGCTGCAAGGCCGCCGCGGCCTGCTCGACGCGGTGGTGTTCAGCGGCGGCGAGCCGACCCTCGACGCGGCCCTGGGCCCGGCCATGGACGAGGTACGCGCAATGGGCTTCGCCACGGGGCTGCACAGCGCCGGCATGTATCCGCGCCGCTTGCGTGCCGTGCTGTCGCGCGCGGACTGGGTGGGCCTGGACGTGAAGGCGCCGCTGGACGACGATGCGCTGCACGAGCGCATCACCGGCGTGGCCGGCAGCGCCGCCTCGGTACGCCAGAGCCTGCGCGCCCTGATCGACTCCGGCGTCCCGCATGAGCTGCGCACCACAGCGCACCCCGGCCTGCTGGACGATGCGGCCCTGCTGCGCCTGGCCGAGGGCGTCGCGGCGCAGGGAGCACGGTACTACGCATTGCAGCTCGCCCGCCCGGCCGGCAGCTCGGGCCCGATCGGCCCCGACTATCCGGCGCCGCGAACCCTGGCCCGCCTGAGGAGCCTGTTCGAGCAGTTCACGCTTCGGGAGGGCTGACGCGTTGCAGCTTCAGTGGAGTCCCGGGAAGCGAGGTCGAAACTGCATTCGCGCAGCGGCGAGCCCCTACCCGCAACTCCCGATGTACCCGCAGTTGTCGCAGCGCTCGCAGCCGTCGACCTTGCGCAGGTAGGGGCCGCCGCATTCGGGGCAGACGCGTCCG
>JAJZWA010000065.1 GCA_021846965.1 Pseudomonadota bacterium
GCAGCACCAGCCTGGGCGCGGGCATGAAGGCCATGGCCACGTCGATGAGCTTTTGCTGGCCGTAGGCCAGGCAGCCCGCCTCCTTGTGCGCGACCTTCTTCAGGTGGAAGAGTTCGAGGAGTTCGTCCGCACGTTCTCCCAGGCCCGCGTCGGGGCGCATCCACAGGCGCCGGCCCATGGTTCCGACGAACTCCTGGCCGGCGATGAGCAGGTTGTCGCGGACCGACAGCTTGCCGAACACCTGCAGGCTCTGGAAGGTGCGGCCGATGCCTCGGCGCGACAGGTCCAGCGGCGACTTTCCGGTGATCGACTCCTCGCAGAAGCTCACCGTGCCCGATGTGGGTTCGATCTGGCCGAGGATGGAGTTGAACAGCGTGGTCTTGCCGCAGCCGTTGGGGCCGATCACGCCGACGATCTCGCTGGGGCCCACGTCGAAGCTGATGCCGTCGACGGCCTTGATCGATCCGTAATGCTTGCGCAGTTCGCGCACGGCGAGGAAGGAGGGGCGCGTGGCGCTCATGACTTTTCTCCGAATCCCAGGCGCTCCGGCAGGGCCAGCACGCCGCCGGGCAGCCAGATCATCAGTGCGACGATGGCGAATCCGAAAATCACCAGGTACCAGCTTTGGGCGAAGCGCAGCCATTCCGGCAGCAGCACGACGATCGCCGCCCCGACCACCGGGCCGTAGAAGCGGCCGGCTCCGCCCGCGATCACCGCCAGCAGCAGCATGAGCGAGGCCGAGTAGGTGAAGGGGTTGGGATCGATGAATTCCACCAGGGTCGCGTAGAACACTCCGGCGATACCGGCGAAGGCGGCGCCGATGGCGAAGGCCAGCAGCGTGTACAGGGTGATGTTCACCCCCAGGCTCTCCGCGCGGATCGGGTTGTCGCGCAGCGCCGTGAACGCGCGCCCCCAGGGCGAGCGCAGCAGCCACGCCATGACGCCGGCCAGCAGCAGCGTGAACACGAGCACCAGGTAGTAGAAGGGGAGCGCGGGGTTGAGCGAATAGCCGAACAGCGAGGGGCGAGGCACGTTGGGAATGCCCATGGGCCCGCCGGTCAACCACTGTTCATTGCGCATGAACAGGAAGATCAGCACGTTGAAGCCCAGGGTCGCGAAAGCCAGGTAATGGTGCTGCACCCGCAGGGCCGGGAAGCCGATGAGCAGGCCCAGCAGGAAGCAGTTCAGCGCCGCCAGGGGAAGCACGAACCAGAAGGACACGCCCATGTTGATCAGGATGCCCGCCGTGTAGGCACCCACCCCCAGGAATCCCGCCTGGCACAGGGACATCAGCCCCGCGTAGCCGACCACCAGGTTGAGCCCGAAGTTGGCCATGGTGTAGACGCACCACAGCGACAGCAGGTAGATGCCGTAGCCCTTGAGCCCGAAGGGAAGGAGCACCAATGCGAGGATGCCCAGCACCAGCGCGATGCGATGTGGAGATTGGAGGTTCATACTTTTCGCTCTTCGACCTTGCCCAGCAAGCCTTGCGGACGGAACATGATCACGACCAGGAACAGCATCAGCGCGACACCGTCCTTGTAGTTCGGCGAGATGTAGCTGCCGACCAGGTTTTCCATCACCCCGATCAGCAGGCCCCCGAGCAGCGCGCCGCGGGTTTCATTGAAGCCCCCGATGATCGCCGCGTAGAAGGCCTTCAGGCTCAGGGTGTTGCCCATGTCGAATTGCGCCAGGTACGTGGGCGTGACCAGCAGCGCCGCCACCACGCCCAGCAGGGCGTTGACCAGGAAGGTCAGCAGGACCATGCGCTTGACGTTGATGCCCAGGATCTGCGCGCCCTCGGTGTTCTGGGCCACCGCCTGCATGGCCCGCCCCGTGAGAGTGCGGTCCAGCAGCAGTTGCATGCCGAACACCATGAGCCCCGCCACCGCCAGGGTGCCCACGTCGGACCACGACAGGGTCAGAGGCCCCAGGTGGATCAGGGAGGAGGGAAAGATGCTGGGAAAGGGCAGGGGTTGCGCCCCGAACACGGCCTTGGCGGTGGACTGCAGCCCGGTGGACAGGCCCAGGGTCGCGATCACCAGGGGGATGACCCCGTGACGCCGCAGCGGGGCGACGATGATGCGATTGAAACCCTGGCCCAGCACGAGCATCGCCAGCACGCAGGTGATCAGGAAGGCGATCCAGATGGGCAGGTGCAGGGTGTCCAGGCAGAACAGCATGGAGAACGCCGGCAGCATGACGAACTCGCCCTGCGCGAAGTTGATGGTGCCCGAGGCCTGCCAGAGCAGCGTGAAGCCCAGGGCCACGAGGGCGTAGATGGCCCCGGTGGCCAGCCCCGAGACAACCAGTTGGAGAAAGGTGAACATGTGGGAAGTTCCTCGTCGTTCCGGAAGGGTCAGCGGCCGGCGGGCCGCCCCGCGCCCGGGGTGCGGTGGTTCATGCCTGGGCCCAGGATTCGCGCAGCGCCTTCGGATACAGCAGCTCGCGCAGCAGGCCCAGCTCCTGCTGCACGCGGCGCGCGGGCTCGACGTGGCCGAAGAAGTCCAGGTGCAGGGGAATCTGCTGGATCAGCATCTCGAAGCCGGGTTGCGCCGCGCCGCCGAGCGCACGCACCGTGCGCAGCAGCGAGGTCGGCTGGTTTTTCATCAGGATGTCGCACACCGTCGCGCCCGGGCTGAGTTGCGCCGGATCGAACGGAAATGCGTCCCGCGGACCGAGGCCCAGCGGCGAGGCGTTGATCACGAGCCCGAATCCCTTGGGCGAGTTGTTCGCCGCGGCCGAGCAGGGCACGCCGAAGGCCTGCTGCACCCGAGCGGCCACTTCCGCGGCCTTGCCCGGTACCGGATCGTACAGCGTGATGGAGGCCACGCCCCGGCGAGCCAGCGAGGCCGAGATGGCCGAGCCGGCGCCGCCGGCGCCCAGGATCAGCGCATGCCGGGCCTTGTAGCTCAGGCCGTCGGCCTCCATGCCCAGCACGAAGCCCTCGCCGTCGAACAGCGCGCCCTCGAGGCTGCCGTCGGGAAGGCGGCGGATCACGTTGACCGCGCCCATCGTGCTGCCCAGGGTGTCGCAGCGCGCCAGTGCGTCCAGGACCGCGGACTTGTTGGGGATCGAGAGGATGAGTCCGCCGGCGTTGCGCGCGCGGAAGAATTCGCGGGTCCAGTCGATCACCTCGGAGGCTCCCACCTGCATGGGAACCATGACGGCGTCGATGCCGTGGCGGTTGAAGATGTGGTTGAAGACCTCGGGCGCGCGCACCTGCGCTACAGGGTCGGCCGCGATCGCGTAGACCTGGGTGGTTCCAGTAATGATCAAGGTATGTCTCGCTCGTGGGAGTCCGGCGCAGCGCCGGGCTCTGTCTGTTCTTGTGTCCGTGCATCCTAGTCACGGGCAAGGCTGCAATCTATTGCGGTTTTGGAGGGGGCGCGCGAAAATCGCCCCAGAGTGTGCGCTATTCGCGCACTTTGGCACCGGGAGAGCGGCGTGGTGGAAGAAGAGAATTCGAAGCGCGACGGCGTGGCGGGGATCGAGAAGGGTCTGCGCGTGATCGAGGCCTTCGCCGATTCGCATCCGCGCCTGAGCGCTTCGACTGCTGCCAAGCGCACCGGCCTGAGCCGCACGGCGGCGCGCCGCTACCTGCTGACCCTGCGTCGCATGGGATTCCTGGAAAGCGACGGCACCATGTTCTGGCTCACGCCGCGGGTGTTGCGCCTGGGATGGTCCTATTTCGATTCGGCACGGCTGCCGCGCACCGTGCAGCCCTTCCTGCAGCAGATCAGCCGCGAGCTCGGCGGCGTCACGGCCTCCTTCGGAGTGCTCGACGACGGCGACCTCGTGTTCATCGCGCGCAACGTCTCCAGCACCTTCCAGACCCTGAGCTTCATGCTCGGCGCACGCGTGCCGGCGAACCTGGCGGCGGCCGGGATCGCGCTGCTTTCCTGCCAGAGCCCGGCCGAGGTCGATGCCTGGCTCGCGCGCCAGAAGTTCATCGCCTACACCTCGATGACCCTCACGCGTCCCGACGAGGTGCGCGCGGTCATCGACCGCGCGCGCCAGGACGGCTTCGTGATCCTGGAGCAGCAGATGGAGCGAGACCGGCGCGGCATCGCGGTGCCCGTGCAGTCGCGCACCGGCGCCGTGGTCGGCGCCATCAGCGTGAGCCTGCCCATCAGCGGCGAGAGCTCCAAGTCCGCGCTGGCGCGTGTGCTGCCGCTGCTGCGCCAGGCCGAGCATTCGCTGCTTTCGCTGCTCTGAGCCGTCCGCCCGCGCTTGCGGGAGCGAAAGCGAAAGCGCCCCGCCGCGGGACCTCCGCAACGCGCGCGGGGTGATTCCGATCGCGAGGGGGTGATTCCATGCGTGATCACTCCCATCGCGTTTGCGCCCCCGGCTCGCGGCGCATGGCGGCAAAGTGCGCGCTCCTTGATGCCATGTGCGCGCATTGCGCGCAGTAACCCCTTGGGCCAGATTGTTGGCCCGTTCCTGCATTTCTAGCATCAGCAACTCGTGAACGGACCGGCGTTTCGCAATGCCGGACTTCCCTGCCGACGAGTTGCCGATGACCATTCGCTATTCCCTCGCCCACCTGACCGTCCTCGGATGTCCCACGCCGGAGATGGTGTATGTAGCTGCCCGGGCAGGCTACGACTACGTGAGCCCGCGTCTGATCTACATGGGCCTTCCCAGTGAGCCGAACTACTCTCTGGCGGACAACCCGGAGATGATGCGCCAGACCCGGCGCGCGCTGGCCGAGACCGGCATGAAGGTGCACGACATCGAGCTCGCGCGCGTGCACGACGACATGCACCCGACCAAGTACCTGCCGGCCATGGAGGTGGCCGCGGAACTCGGCGCGAAGGCCGTGCTGTCGAGCATCTGGACCCCCGACATCGGCTACGCGACGGAGAAATTCGCGCGCATCTGCGAGCTCGCCGCGCCCTTCGGACTCAGCGTGGACCTCGAGTACGTGCCCATCTCGAGCGTGAACACGCTGCAGGCCGCCACGGCCATGCTGCGCGCGGTGCGCCAGCCCAATGCCGGGCTGATGGTGGACATGCACCACTTCCACCGCGCCCACGACAAGCCGGAGGACCTGGACGAACTGCCGCGCGAGTGGTTCCACTTCGCCCACATCTGCGATGCCTGCGCGGAGATCCCCGCCGACCGCGCCGAGATGACCCGCATCCTGCGCGAGGAGCGCCTGTACGTGGGCGAGGGCGGAATCGACGTGGCCTCGATCCTGCGTCACCTGCCGGTGTCCGTGTATTCGATCGAGCTGCCCCATCTCAAGCGCGCACGGGAGTTCGGCTATGCCGAACACGCCTTCCGCTGCCTGGAATCGGCGAAGAACTACGTGGAGCGCCACGCGCAGGAGATCGGATGCTTCGCCTGAGCGCAACGACCCGGGCGCGCCCGCGCACCCGCGGCTCCTTCCGCTCCAGGGAGGGGCGATGAGCGCTGCCGCCCATCGTCATCGAAACCGGCGCGGCATGCTGCTGGCCGTCGCCGCCACGCTGATGTTCGCCTGCGCCGACACGCTGTCCAAGTTCCTCGCCGGCCGCTACCCGGTGAACCAGGTCGCCTTCGCTCGCTACAGCGTGCCCATGGTCCTGCTGGCCATCGTGTACGGCCCGCGGCGCGGTCGTGGCCTGCTGGCCACCCGCCAGCCCGGGCTGCAGGTCCTGCGGGGCCTGCTGCTCACCGGGGCCACGCTGACCATCGTGCTGGCGATGCGCCTCATGCCCATCGCCGAGGCCCAGGCCATCAGCTTCGTGCACCCCCTGCTGCTCACGCTGATCGCCGTGCTGTTCCTGCACGAGCGGGTGCATGCCTCCGCGTGGGTCGCCGTGGCCGTCGGCTTCGCCGGCGTTCTGCTCATCGTGCGTCCCGGCGGGGGCTACGCCACGCCTGCGGCCTTGCTGCCCCTGGCCATGGCCTTGTGCTACGCCGCCTACCAGGCGCTCACCCGCCACGTGACGGCAAGCGACTCGCCCGTCAATTCCCTGTTCCTGGTGATGCTGGTCGGGGCCGTCGCCACCGCGGCCTCGCTGCCCTTCGCGCACGGGCGCACGGACCTGCGCGGAGCCCTGTTGCTGATCTGCGCCGGCCTGCTTTCGGGCAGCGGGCATTTCTGCATGATCCACGCCCTCGAGTCGTCCCCGGCCTCGCGCCTCGCACCGCTGGCCTACGTGCAGGTGGCCTGGATCATCGTGCTGGGCGCCTGGGTCTTCGGCAACGTGCCGAAGGGCTGGACCCTGCTGGGCATCGGCCTGGTGGTGGCGGGCGGACTGGTGGCCACGCTGGGGCGCAAGGCGCCGGGCGTGCCGGTGCCGGCCGGGCTGGCATGAAGTCGCGGGCAGAGCCGATGCAGGGTGGAGACGACATGGTGGAACAGCTTCGAAACCAGGGTGCGATGGAGGCAGGGCAGGCTGCGGGAGGCGCGCAGGGGACGAACAGGGCGCGGTGCCTGGCCGGCGTGCGCGTGCTCGACCTGACCAATGTGCTCGCGGGTCCCTTCTGCGCCTACCAGCTCGCCTTGCTGGGGGCCGAGGTGATCAAGGTCGAAGAGCCGCGGCGCGGCGACCTCGCGCGCCAGCTGGGCGCAGACCCTCACCTCAATGCCGAGTTCATGGGGGCCTCCTTCGTGGCCCAGAACGCCGGCAAGCAATCCCTCGCGCTGGACCTGAAGACCGAGGCCGGCCGCGAGGCGATGCTGCGCCTGGCCGACAGCGCCGACGTGCTGATCGAGAACTTCCGCCCCGGCGTGATGCAGCGCCTGGGCCTGGGCCAGGAACTCCTGCGGCAGCGAAATCCGCGTCTGATCGTGTGCGCCATCTCGGGTTTCGGGCAGGATGGCCCGCTGAGCAAGGCCCCCGCCTATGACCAGATCGTGCAGGGTCTTTCCGGTGTCATGAGCATCACCGGCGACGAGCACAGCGCTCCGCTGCGCGTGGGTTACCCGGTCTGTGACACCCTGGGCGGGCTCACCGCGGCCTTCGCCATCACCAGCGCCCTGGCCGGGCGCGCGAGCAGCGGGCGCGGCGAGTTCATCGACGTGTCCATGCTCGACTCCACACTGGTGACCATGGGCTGGGTGGTGTCCAACTTTCTCATCGCCGGGCGCGAGCCGCAGGCCATGGGCAACGAGAACTTCACCGCGGCGCCCTCCGGGACCTTCGCAACCGGCGAGGGACTGCTCAACATCGCCGCCAACCGGCAGGAGCAGTTCGTCGCGCTCACGCGTCTGATCGGCTGCCCCGAACTGGCGCAGGACCCGCGCTTCGCCGAACGCGAGGCCCGCAAGCGCAATCGCGCCGAGCTCAAGCGGCTGATCGAGCAGGCGCTGGCCTCCAGGCCGGCTCGTGAATGGGAGGCCCTGCTGGCCGAGCAGGGCGTGCCCGCCGGACGCGTGCTGAGCGTGCCCGAGGCGCTGGACCACCCGCAGGTGCGCCAGCGCGAACTTCTTGCGCACTTCGACGGGGCCGCGGGCATCGACCGCGGATTCGACGTGGTGCGGGCCGGCTTTCGCATGGACAGCGGCAGACCCGATGTCGCCACGCCGCCGCCACGCCTGGGCGAGCACAGCGAGCAGATCCTGGCTTCCCTGGGCTATTCGCCGCAGGAGATCGCGGCCATGCGCGCGCAGGCGGTGATCTGACATCCATGGACAACGAGCATCGCCGCCCCGCCGCGGCGATTCCCAACCTCAGGAGACGACGATGAAGGAATTGATTTCGCACCAGCTGGTGCGCTACCTGGAAGGGCGAGGCGTCAAGCACATCTTCGGATTGTGCGGCCACACCAACATCGCGGTGCTGACCGCGCTGGAAAACAGCTCGATCCGTTTCATCAACACCCGCCACGAGCAGATCGCCGCGCACGCGGCCGACGGCTATGCGCGCGCGCGCAACCAGACGGCGGTGGTGCTCAGCCACCTCGGCCCCGGCTTGACCAACGCGGCCACCGGCGTGGCCAACGCCGCGCTGGACTCGATTCCCCTGGTGGTCATCGCCGGCGACGTGCCCAGCTACTACCACGGCAAGCACCCGCACCAGGAGGTGAACCTGCACGCCGACGCGGCGCAGTGGGAGATCTACCGGCCCTTCGTCAAGCGCGCATGGCGCGTGGAACGGGCGGAGCTGTTCCCCGAGATCATCGACAAGGCCTTCCAGCTCGCCGAAAGCGGACGCCCCGGACCCGTGCTGGTGTCGGTGCCCATGGACCTGTTCTCGGTGGAGATCGACGACTCGCTGTTCGCGCGGGTCAGCCGCCACACGCGCAAGCTGGCCAGGCCCTCGATCGACGATCCCACCGCAAGGCGCATTCTCGAAGCCCTGATCGGCGCGCGCAATCCGGTGATCTACGCCGGCGGCGGGGTGATCCTGGCCGACGCCGCCGAGGAATTGCGCAAGCTGGTCGACCATCTGAGCCTGCCGGTGGCCCATTCGCTGATGGGCAAGGGCGTACTGCCCGACGACCACGACCTGACCCTGGGCATGACGGGCTTCTGGGGCACCCAGTTCGTCAATGACCGCTGCCGCACGGCCGACTGGGTGCTGGGCCTGGGCACCCGCTTCTGCGAGGCCGACTGCAGTTCCTGGGAAAGCCAGTACACCTTCGACATCCCCGGCTCCACGCGGTTGATCCACATCGACGTGGACCCCTCGGAGATCGGCCGCAACTATCCGGCGGAGATCGGCGTGGTGGCGGACCTGCGCCAGGCCCTGCAGGTGCTCAACCGCGTGGCGCGCGAGATGCTTCCCGAGGGCCGGCGCGACGACGCGCTGCGCGGCGCCATCGCGCGGCATCGCCAGGAATTCGCCGCTTCCAACCAGGGTTTCATCGAGGACGAGGGCTTCCCGATGATGCCCGAGCGCATCCTCTCGGTGGTGCGCGAGGTGCTCCCGCGCGACGCCATCATCACCACCGACGTGGGCTGGAACAAGAACGGCGTGGGCCAGCAGTTCCCGGTGTACACGCCGGGTTCCATCCTGACCCCCGGAGGCTACGCCACCATGGGCTTCGGCGCGCCGGCCGCGCTGGGCGCGAAACTGGCCTGCCCCGAGCGGGTGGTGGTGTCCCTGGTGGGCGACGGGGGTTTCGGGCAGAACCCCGCCATGCTGGCCACGGCCGTCGAGGAGAACATCCCGGTGGTCTGGGTGGTCATGAACAACTTCGCCTTCGGCACCATCGCCGGGCTGCAGAAGGCGCATTTCGGCACCACCCTGGGCACCGTGTTCGAGAAGGATGGCAAGCCCTACCAGGCCGATTTCGCGGCGGTCGCGCGCGCCTACGGCGCCGAGGGCGCCAAGGTGGAGTCGGCGGCCGAGTTCAAGCAGGTGATGCAGCGCGCCCTGGCGTCCGGACGACCCTTCGTGGTCGACGTGGCCATGCGCAACAACCCTGTGCCCACCTCCGGCCACTGGAACATCCTGGACATCTATTCCCCGCAGGGCGGGGTGTCGCATGTCAGTACCGACTGATTTTTTGCCCGCGTCGTCTTGACGCTTTTTCAGCCCGTCCGTTCCTTGCGGACAACAAGATCATTCACAACGAGGAGACCAACCATGCATCGTCTGAAACTCATCCCCGCAGCCCTGTTGTCGATCGGCGCCCTGGCGGTGGCCTTGCCGGCCCACGCCGACCAGCTCTCGGATCTGCAGGCCCAGTTGCAAAAGCTCACCCAGGAAGTCGAGCAGCTCAAGGCCGAGCAGGCGCACACGGCCGCGCAGGCTGCGGCCACGCAGAAGGTGGTGGCCAGCCAGGCCGCGCCGGCGAAGGTCGCGGCCAATGCCAATCCGCTGCAATTCGGCGGCAAGGACAATTCGGTCACGATCTACGGGGACATCGACCAGTACGGCAACTACATGCACAGCAGCTCGGGGCGCAATCTGACCGCCATCGAGGACGGCGCGCTGCTGCGCAGCCGCCTGGGCATGACCGGGCAGCACACCGTGTCGCCCGGCTATGCCATGCACTTCGACGTCGAGCAGAGCCTGGACTTCACCAATGGCAGCCAGCCCGGTGCCGGGCGCCTGTTCGACCGCCAGGCCTGGGCCGGCGTGCAGACCCCCTACGGTGACTTCCGCGTGGGTCGCCAGGAGACCATCGCCTTCTTCCACGGCGGCCTGGTCGACTTCACCTCGCGTACCCTGGGCTCGGTGGTCAACGCCTTCGGCGTTCCGGCGCGCTTCGACAACGACCTGTCGTACAGCTCGCCGGTGTTCAACGGCCTGCAGCTGCAGGCGCATTACGCGCTGAGCTCGGCCAACGGCAGCACGGTGGGCAGCAATGGCGCCGTCTACCAGCTGGGCGCCGAATACGTCAACGGACCGTTCGACGTGGGCTACAACGGCCTGTGGGCCAACGCTCCGGCCAACGCCACCTACAGCACCAAGGGCGAGTACCAGAACGCCTACGCCGACTACAACTACGGGCACGGCAAGGTGTACCTGACCTATGTGCGTTCGAACGTCGGTCCGGGCAGCGGCTTCAGCGGCATCGGCGGCGCCTATCCGGGCGGCGTCCCGCTGACGGGGACCAGCTCCGCGATCAACGACTACTACAACATCTACCAGATCTCGGCGGACTACAACCTGACCAGCGCCTTGCGCGTGGGCGCGCTGTACGGCCAGATCAAGGACAGCAACAATTCCAACAACGGTGCCAAGGGGATGGCCGTGGGCAGCTACTACACGGGCATCAGGAACACCACGCTGTACGCTTTGGTAGACAGCCTGAGCAACGACTCCAACGCCGCTTTCGACGAATCGGGTTCGGCGCCGCTGACCAAGGCCTTCTCCACCTCCGACCTCAAGGGCAAGCGCATCACCGGGGTGCAGGTCGGTTTCATGTACAAGTTCTGATCCCCGCGGTTCGAAGTTCGAAGTCTGAAGTCTGAAGCCTGAAGGCGTCCCGCTCCACGGGGCGGGACGCGCGGGCCTCCAAGGGCAATGCCATGAACATGAGCAAGACCATCCTGTTGCGCGGCCGCGTGGTCGGCGGCGGCTCCGAACCCCTGGTGTGCGCGCCGCTGGTGGCGCGCGACCTGGACGGGCTGCGCGCCGAAGCCTCGGCGGTGCTGTCCAAGGGCCCCGACCTGCTCGAGTGGCGGGTCGATTTCTTCGAGGCGCTCGAAGACGTTGCGCGCATGGTCGAGGCTGCGCGCGAACTGCGGCGCATCGCCCCGGAGCTTCCCCTGATCTACACGAGACGCTCGATCCGCGAGGGCGGGCAGCCGATCCGGGCCTCGGAGGACACCGTCAGCCGTGGCATCGAGGCGGTGTGCGCCGAGGGCGTGGTGGACTTCGTGGATTGCGAGCTCAGCAGCGAGCCGGAGCATTTCCGGCGCGCCCAGCAGGCGGCGAAATCCTGCGGAGCCCTGCTCATCGCGTCCTTTCACGATTTCCAGCGCACGCCGGGGGCGGCCGAGCTGGCCGAACGTTTCGACAAGGCGCAGCAGCTCGGCGCCGACCTGGCGAAGGTGGCGGTGATGCCGCGCGAGCTCGACGACGTGCTCACGCTGCTGCAGGCCACGCTGGACGCCTCGCGTCGCGTGTCCATGCCCTTGATCACCATGTCCATGGGCCCCTATGGCGCGCTGACCCGGCTGATCGGCTGGATGTTCGGCTCCACGGTCAGTTTCGCGGTGGGCGCGAGCGCCTCGGCGCCCGGTCAGATTCCCATCGAGGAACTGCGCACCGTGCTGGGCGTGCTGCAGAGATCCCTCGCCGCGCGTTGAGCCAGGGATCGAGCGCGGGCTGGCGCTCGCGCGATCCATGAATAGAACGCTATTTCCCCCAACGAAATGGATACGACCCTGTCCGACCCTTCCGGCGCCGACCCCGCGATGCGACAAGGCGAGGACCTGCCGCGCTACCAGCTGTACATCGATGGCGCATCCGTGGCACCCGAGGCGGGGCGCTATTTCCCCAGCGAGGACCCTTACACGGGGCGCGACTGGGCGCTGATCCCGCGCGGCTCCGCGCTGGACGTGGACCGTGCCGTGCGCGCGGCGCGACGTGCCTTCGAGTCCGGCGCCTGGCCGGCGCTGAATGCCTCGCAGCGTGGCGCCCTGATGCGCCGGCTGGCCGAGCTGATCCGCGAGCATGCTCCGCGCCTGGCGCAGATCGAGCGCCGCGACAACGGCAAGCTGGCCGCCGAGGTTCGCACCCAGGTCGACTACCTGTCCGAGTACTTCCAGTACTACGCGGGCCTGGCCGACAAGGTGCAGGGCAGCGTGATCCCCACCGACAAGCCCGGGGTGCTGTCCTACACGCGCCATGAGCCCAAGGGGGTGGTGGCGATCATCACGCCGTGGAATTCGCCCCTGACCCTGACCAGCTGGAAACTGGCGCCGGCGCTGGCGGCGGGCTGCACCGTGGTGATCAAGCCCTCGGAATTCACCTCGGCGTCGATGCTGGAATTCGCCCAGCTGTTCAGCCTCGCCGGCTTCCCGCCCGGCGTGGTCAACGTGGTGACCGGATTCGGCGCCGAGGTCGGCGCGCCGCTGGTCGAGCATCCGGAGGTCGCGCACGTGGGCTTCACCGGCGGCGAGATCGCGGGCCAGAAGATCTACGAGGCGGCCGCGCGCGGACTCAAGACCGTCACGCTGGAGCTGGGGGGCAAGTCCCCCAACATCGTGTTCGACGACGCGGACCTGGATCGCGCCCTGCTGGGCGTGGTCAGCGGGATTTTCGCGGCCGCCGGGCAGACCTGCCAGGCCGGATCGCGCCTGCTGGTGCAGCGCAGTATCCACGACGCCTTCGTGGCCCGGCTGGTGGATTTCGTGCGCGACATCCGACTGGGCGATCCCGCGGATCCGGCGACCCAGATCGGGCCCATCGCCACGCCCGCCCAGTTCGACAAGGTGCTGGACTACATCGCCATCGCGAAGGCCGAGGGGGCGCGCTGCGTGGCCGGAGGGCGGGCCCGCCCGGACATCGGCTCGGGCCGCTTCGTGGAGCCCACCATTTTCGTGGACGTCGACAACCGCATGCGCATCGCCCAGGAGGAGGTGTTCGGGCCCGTGCTGTCGGTGATCGCCTTCGACGACGAGGCGCATGCGGTTCGCATCGCCAACGACGTGCAGTTCGGGCTGGCCGCGGGCGTGTGGACCGGCAGCCTGCAGCGCGCGCTGTACGTGACCGAGCGTGTGAAGGCCGGCACGGTCTGGGTCAACAACTACCGCGCGACCAGCTACACCTCGCCCTTCGGCGGCTTCAAGCGATCGGGCATCGGCCGCGAGTCCGGCGTCGATGCCATCCACGAGTACCTCGAGACCAAGTGCGTCTGGCTCTCCCCCGGGCTGGACGTGAGCAACCCCTTCGTACGCCGCTGAGACCCCGCGGCGTCGCCCCCTATTCACCATGGAGATGCAGGAAATGGCGGAAGTACAAAGCAAGAGCGAGATCACCGAGGAGCAGCAGGCCGAACTCGACCAGGCCTTCGAGCGTGCCCGCAAGGCGCTGGCGATCGTCGAGACCTACGACCAGGCGCGGGTCGACCGGCTGTGCCAGGCCATCGCCTGGGCCGTGGCCAACAAGCGGACCTTCACCCGCCTGGTCGCCGAGGGCATCGAGGAAAGCGGCCTCGGCGACCCCGACAGCCGCATGGGCAAGCGCATGAAAATCCGTGGCGTGCTGCGCGACGCATTGCGCCAGAAGAGCGTGGGCATCATCGAGGAGATCCCCGAGAAGGGCATTGTCAAGTACGGCAAGCCGGTGGGCGTGATCGCCTGCATCGTGCCCACCACCAACCCCGACCTGACCCCCGCCGGCAACGCCATCTACGCGATCAAGGCACGCGACGCGGTGATCTTCTCCCCGCATCCGCGCTCGAAGAAGACTTCCTTCGAGACCGTGCGCCTGATGCGCGAGGCCCTGGAGCGCGAGGGCGCGCCGGCGGATCTGCTGCAATGCCTGACCCGCGTGAACATTCCCATGTCGCAGGCCCTGATGGCGCGTGCCGACCTGGTCATCGCCACCGGTGGGCAGCCGATGGTGCGCGCGGCCTACAGCTCGGGCACCCCCGCCTACGGGGTGGGGGCGGGCAACTCGACCATGATCATCGACCACACCGCCGACCTGGCCGATGCGGCGCGCAACACGCGTCTGTCCAAGACCTCGGACTTCGGCTCGGGCTGCTCGGCGGACGGCAACCTGATCATCGATTCCACGGTGTTCGACCCCATGCTGGCTGCCCTGCAGGCCGAGGGAGGGTACCTGGCCAGCGAGGAGCAGAAGGCGGCGCTGCGCCGGGTGATGTGGGACGACGAGGGGCATCGCCTGCCGGGCACCGTGGCCATCGCGCCCCAGGCGCTCGCCCGCGCCGCCGGTTTCACGATTCCCGAGGACCGCAGGTTCATCATCGTGCACGGCGACGGCATCGGCAAGCAGCACTTCTTCTCGCGCGAGAAGCTGACCACCCTGCTCGCGGTGTACCGCTACGAGGGATTCGAGCAGGCCCTGGACATGATGCGCGCGGTGTACGAGGTCGGGGGCAAGGGGCACTCCTGCGGCATCTACTCCTTCGACCAGGACCACATCCATCGCCTGGCGATGGCCGCTCCGGTCAGTCGCATCATGGTGCGCCAGCCGCAGTCCAAGGCCAACGCGGGGGCCTTCAACAACGGCATGCCCATGACCTCCAGCCTGGGCTGCGGAACCTGGGGCGGCAACATCGTGTCCGAGAACGTGCACCTGAAGCACTATCTCAACACCACCTGGGTGTCGGTGCCCATCGCGGAGGATCGACCCTCCGATGCCGAACTGTTCGGCGAGTTCTACGATCCCGCGCTGGAAGCCTGAGGACAGACCATGAGCAAGACGGAGGACGCCGAGCTGCTGCGCAAGGCCTCGGACTGGTGGACCACCTCGATCATCGACATCCACCCGGGGCAGATCGCCATTCGTGGCTATCCGATCGAGCAACTCATCGGCAAGCTGGGCTTCGCCGACATGATCTGGCTGATGCTGCGGGGTGAACTGCCCACGAGAGCGCAGTCCTCGCTGCTCGAGGCCGCGCTGGTGCCGGGGGTCGACCATGGGCCCCATGCGCCGTCCATCGCCATCTCGCGCATGGCGGTGAGCT
This sequence comes from Pseudomonadota bacterium, assembly GCA_021846965.1. Classification (GTDB taxonomy): domain Bacteria; phylum Pseudomonadota; class Gammaproteobacteria; order Burkholderiales; family Burkholderiaceae_C; genus Thiomonas_A. The sequence continues at coordinate 15,052 of JAJZWA010000065.1, forward strand.
GCGGGCTGCCGGTCAATGGCGCCATGGCATCGGCGGTCAACGTGCTCGACGACGTGCACGGGGGCGCGGGCCAGCAGTGCATGGAGTTGTACCGCGAGATCGAGGCCGAGGCGGATGCCGCGACCGATCTGCCGCAGGCCGCCGCCCGGGTGATCGAGCGCCGTCGCGCCGCGGGCGACAAGATCGTGCCGGGCTTCGGCCACAGGTTCCATCCCATCGATCCCCGCGTCGAGCCGCTGTTCGCGCTGGTCGATCGCGCGGTCGCCGCGGGGGTGGTCGAGGGGCGCTTCGCGCGCATCGGCCGGGCCGTGGAGGCCGTGCTGCGCGGCAGCCGCAGCCGCCCCGTTCCGATGAACATCGACGGTATCACGGCGGTGGTCTTCTGCGAACTGGGCTTCGAGCCGGAACTCGGTCGCGGCCTGTTCGTGCTATCGCGCTCGGTGGGCATCCTCGCGCATGCCTGGGAGCAGAAGCAGCAGGGCGGGCGCATCAAGGGGCCGATGCCCAAGGAGATCGACTACCGCTACGTCGGCCCGGCGCGCCGGGACCTGCCGGAGCGCGGCGACAGGAATCCACAGTGAACAAGAACAGGGAGATGAGCATGGAAAAGACTTTCCGATTCGCCGGGGTGATGGGCTGGCCGGTGGCGCATTCGCGCTCGCCCACGATCCACAATTTCTGGGTGCGCGAGCATGGGCTGCAGGCGGCCTACGGGCTGTTCCCGGTACGGCCCGAGGCCCTGGCCGACGCGGTGCGCGGGCTGCGCGCCCTCGGCATCGCGGGCTGCAACGTGACCATTCCGCACAAGGTGGCGATCATGCCCCTGCTGGATCGCATCGATCCGCTGGCACGCAGGATGGGCGCCGTCAACACCGTGGTCGCCGACCCCGACGGCACGCTGACGGGCTACAACTTCGACGGCTACGGCTACATCCAGTGCCTGCGCGACGCCAAGCCCGACTGGAGCGCGGCGGCCGGGCCGGTGACCGTGCTGGGCGCCGGCGGCGCGGCGCGCGCGGTGGTGTTGAGCCTGCTCGACGAGGGTGCCCCGCGCATCCGCCTGATCAACCGCACCCGCGAGAAGGCCGAGGCCCTGGCCGCGGAGTTCGGCGCCAGGGTCGAGGTGCATGACTGGAGCGAGCGCCATGAGGCGCTCGCCGACGTGGCCCTGCTGGTCAACACCACCAACCAGGGCATGCACGGACATCCGCCGCTGGACCTGCGGCTCGATCGCCTGCCCGGCAGCGCGCTGGTGTCGGACGTGATCTACATCCCCCTGGAGACGCCTCTGCTGGCGGCCGCGCGAGCGCGGGGAAACCCCACGGTCAATGGCCTGGGCATGCTGCTCAACCAGGCAAGGCGCGGCTTCGAGCTGTGGTTCGGCGTGCAGCCTCGCATCAGCGAGGAACTGCGCGCGGCCCTCGCCGCCACCTTCTGAAGCCGAAGCGTTCCCTTGCACGCATACCCCATGAACGTCTTCGACCAAGTCAAGATCGACACCCACTGCCACCTGCTCGATCCGCAGAATTTCCCCTACGCACCCGATGTGGCCTATCGTCCCCAGGGACAGGAGATCGGGGCGCAGGGCTACTTCGAGCAGGTGATGGATTGTTTCAACGTCCGGCATGCCCTGCTGGTGGGCCCGAACTCGGGCTACAACGTGGACAATCGCTGTCTGCTGCACGCGCTGGACACCGGCAAGGGCCGGTTCAAGGGCATCGTCGTGCTGCCGCAGGATGCCTCGCTGCAGACCCTGGCGCAGCTCCAGGCCCGCGGCGTGCTGGGCGTGGCCTTCAATCCGGCGATGTACGGAGTCGCGCACTATGCGGGCCTGCGCCCGCTGCTGCAGCGCCTGGCCGAGCTGGGCATGTGGGCGCAGTTCCAGGTCGAGGGCGACCAGCTCGTGGAGTTGCTGCCGCTGTTCGACGGCATCGCCGACCTGCGCCTGATGTTCGACCATTGCGGGCGCCCGGTCATCTCCCGCGGCCTGCAGCAGCCGGGCTTCCAGGCCCTGCTCGCGCTGGGGCGCGAGGGCCGCGCCGCGGTGAAGCTCTCGGGCGAGGCCAAGTTCGCCGAGTCGCCGTTTCCCTTCGACGACGTGCAGCCCTACATCGAGGCCCTGGTGCACGCCTTCGGCCCCGAGCGCTGCATGTGGGCCTCCGACTGGCCCTACCTGAAGGCGCCGTTCCGCCTGGACTTCGGCCCCATGCTGCGGCGCTGGGAGCGCATGTTCTCCGCCTCGGAGCGCCAGCAGCTGATGCATGACAGCGCCGCGGCGCTGTTCGGATTCGTGTGAGTTGGTGTGTTGGGCCCCCAGGGCCGGGCAGCGCCCGGCCCTGGGGGCCTTCCAGGCGCATGGTCTACTCGATGGCCTTGGCGATGTCCTCGATCACTTTCTTGGCATCCCCGAACACCATCATGGTTTTATCGAGGTAGAACAGGTCATTATCCAGTCCGGCATAGCCGGTGGCCATGGAGCGCTTGTTCACGA
>JAJZWA010000066.1 GCA_021846965.1 Pseudomonadota bacterium
GCCGCGAAAGCCGATCTGGTCGGGGAAGTCGTTGCCCGCGGTCAGCTCGGTGAGCGAGCCACCGGGCGCACCCGTGGCGTGCGTGACGCCGACATCGATGTTGCCGTACACGGTCGGGCCCGCGGCCAGGGCCGAGGCCGTGATCGAAGCGCCCAGAAGGGCAATGGCGATAGCTTTCATCCGCAAGTTCATGGCGGTTTTCCAGGATGAGCGATGCTCCTCGCGGGCATCGGGGATGCAAGGCCCGGCGCCGCGCGATTGCGCGCCCGGGGTCACGTCGCTAGTGACTAGGGGGAGATCTGTTCGAGTTCCCGATTGGTGGTCTCGAACATGCGAGTGGCCGTCACCAAGCCTATCGCCGCGACGCCGGCGAACACGGCGAAGATGCTCGAGATGCCGAGGCGGGGAAGCATGAAGCCGACCATTGCGGGCGCGCTCGCCGATGCGATGCGCAACCATGACGTCGCCATCCCCGTGCCGAGCGCGCGCATGCGCGTCGGGTAGATTTCCGGGGTGTAGAGGTACAGCAGCACGGTCGTCGTTCCCATCGCGGCGTACGCGGAGGATGCGAGCACGAGCACCGACCAGTAGCTGTGCGCCCCGACGGCCGCGAGAGCAGCGAGCAGGCAAGCGCTGACCAGGAAAGTGCCCATGGCCCAGCGTCGCCGGCCCACACGGTCGATCAGCAGCGCGCAGGCCAGAACCGCACAGGTGCTGAGCACGTTGCTGACCGCCGCCAGGTGCAGCGATTCCTTGAGCGGCAGGTGATAGACGGTGCGATAGAGCGTGGGAAGCCAGTTGCTCACTCCGTTGGCCACGAAGTAGGCGCTGGCCCACAGCACCCACACCACGACCGTGCGCGGTCTGTACAGATCGGAGAACAGTTCGGTCCAGGAAGGGCGCTTGCCCGCGCTCTCCCGAAGGCTGCGTTCGATGCGCTCGACCTGCGCCTGGACATCCGCGCTGCGCTCCAGGGAAAGCGGCGATGCGCCGCCGCCCTCGATCTGGCGAATCACTGCGTCGGCCTGCGCGTACCGCCGCTTGCCGATCAGCCAGCGCGGCGACTCCGGCAAGCGCAGCATGAAGGCCAGGATGATGAAACCGGGAATTCCGCCCAGGAGGAAGATGCTCTCCCAACCCAGCCAGGGAACCAACACCGATCCCAACTGCGCCGCGGCAAGCAGTCCCAGCGGAAACACGATCTCATACAGCAGGAAGAATCGGCCTCGTCCCTGCGCCCTGGAAAGCTCGTTGATGTAGGCCGCGGCCGTGGGAACCTCTCCCCCCAGGCCGATGCCTTGCACGAAGCGCGCGACCATCAAGGTGCGCGGGCTTCCCGAAAGTGCGCATGCGATGCTCATGACGGACGCGACGGCCACCGCCACGCAGATGCTGGGTACCCTTCCGATTCGCTCGGCCAGCCACCCAAAGGCTATGGCACCGAGGAACTGCCCCGCGTAGCCGATGGCGATGAGCCCCCCGATCTCGCTCGGGTTCAAATGCCACAGCCGCACCAGCACGGGCATTGCGAATGCCAGCGACAGCGCATCGAAGGCATCGAAAAAGGTCGCGCTGCCCATGATCAGCCGTGCCTTGGTGTGCCAGGCGCCGAAGGGCACGCTTTCGATGCGTTGCAGAAGCCGCGCTGCCGCGGCATGGTCGGCGCCCTGCGCCACGGATGGATCGAGTGGTACTGCGCTCACGTTGTCTCCTTGTTCATCGGCTGGAGTCTGCTTGTTATGGAATCTCCGGCCCTTCCGATCTCCAGACTACAGCCCTGGGGCTCCCCGGACGTCGAGCCTGCAGGCCCGGCGTCCGGCTTTCCTTCACCCGCGCATCAGGCGATGATCCGCGCAGCGCGCAATGCGTCCGCGATCTCGCGATCGGCGCCATCCGCCAGAGGCAACAGAGGGGAGCGCACAGTGGCATGCTCCAGGATGCCCCTGGCGACCAGGGCGTGTTTCAGGGCCACGGTGCCTTCCATGTGCGAGCCCCGGTGGTAGACGTTGCGCGTCACGGGCAGCAGTTGATCGTGGATGGCTCGGGCCTTGGGATAGTTCCTGGCCTTGCCGGCAGCGATCAGCTCGATCAGAAGCTCCGGGGCGATGCCACCGTAGCCGACGAGGGCTCCGTCTACGTCGAACATGGTGTGCAGGAGATATTCGTCGTGGCAGGTAAGAATCTGCAGTTCCGGGTTCTCGCGGCGAATCACCGGAATCTCCGTGTCCCAGCGACGCATGTTGCGCACCCCGTTCTTCATCGCGAAGACGCCCGGCTGCGCCGCGATTTCCAGCTGTGTCTCCAGGTTGTAGGTCGCCTTGGTGACGTCCGGGTACTGGAACAGGATCAGCGGCAGGCCACTCTCCTCGTGGATCGCCCGATAGCGGTCTTGCGGAGCGCCCTTCTGGTATCCAAAGCGAAGCCAGCCGTGCGACGGATAGACCAGACCGGCGGAAGCGCCCGCCTGCACGGCGCGCTTGGCCTCCGCCGCCGCGACCTTGGTTCCTTCCAGGGTGATCCCGGCGATCACGGGAATTCTGCCCTCGACCGACTTGACGAAGCTCGCGATGACCGCGGTCTGCTCGTCGGGCGAGAGAAAGGTACCTTCGCCCGCATGCCCCAGCACCACCAGGCCTTTCACCCCGGCAAAACTGCCCAACCAGGAGCCTAGGCGCTGGATGGCCTGATGATCGACGGCGCCGTCGCGAGTAAACGGAGTAACCGGTGCGGGTACGAGACCGCGCAGGTCGATGTCCTTCATGTCATTCCTCGATAGATGGGGTGGTTCGCCAAGCGAGGATCGGCTTTTCATGAACCCTCACGCGCCTGGGCATCGCACGCGTCAGCGACACTTCGCGACGGGTACGGCCAAACTGTAGGAACAGGCGTGCCATGTTTGAAGACGCAGAACTAACATTTCAGACATGCCGAATTGACATGACTGGACATGGACTACGCCGCCTGGAAGCTGTTCATCGACGCCGCGGAACTGGGTAGCCTGAGCAAGGTCGCCGCAGCCTACGGCACCACGCAACCGCATATCAGCCGTCAGATCGGCGAATTGGAGCGTCAGTGCGGAGGGCGCCTGTTCCAGCGAACGGGCCGCGGGGTCGTGCTGACCGAGATGGGCCAGCGCATCGCGCCCATGGTGCGCGCCTGGCTGACCAGTACCGCGCAACTGGCCAGCGACATCCAGAGCACCGCCGGGAAGCCCATCGGCCTGGTGCGGATCGGGATTCTGCCGTCCACCGCGTTTCCGCTCGTGAGCAGTCTGTACGAGCATTTGCGGGAGCGATATCCCCTGGTGCGACTCAGTGTGCGCGAAGGCCAGGGCTCACAACTGGATACCTGGCTGGAAAGCGGAATGGTGGATCTGGCGATCCTGTATCGGCACAACCCCATCCCCAGGAACGGAGACATCTATCTTGCAGAAACCTCGTCCTACTTGATCGGGCCTCGAGGCGACAGTCTCACCGCCGCCTCCACGGTGCCGTTCGCGGCCCTGCACAACCTTCCACTGGCCACCTTCTGCCGCCCCAACAGCTGGCGGGATCGACTGGATCAACTCAGCGCGGAACAGGGAGTCACGCTCCAGGTGGTGGTCGAAGCCGATTCGTTGACCATGCAGATGAGGATCGTCGAGCGCGGCGGGGTGTATTCGATCCTCGGACCGTATGCCATCGCGTCGGCGTCGAATCGTGAGCAGTTGCAGGCGTCCAGGATCATCCTTCCCGCCATGCCGCGCTACGTTGCCCTGGCGATGTCTCCTCACGGAGAGATGACCTTGGCCTGCAGGACCGTCATGACGGTGATCGTGGATCTGGCCAAGGCTGGCGCGGATCTGGCCGAGCCCGAGCTGGGTCTGCAGCCCTGAGCCTGGGCGCAAGCAGGCCGGACCGGTCGCCCGGGCGCCCGCGCCAGGCGCGAGGTCCCCGGAGCGCGGCCACTCCGGCCTGCTTACGCATCTGCGGACGCTTACTGCTTCGGCGCGTGCGAGTGACCGGCGGAGCTGGCCGCCTTGGCATGGTGATAGGAGGCCGCATTGGCGATCATCGGGCTGGCCAGCGCGGACAGCGTGGCAAGGGCAAGGATCAGGCGGGCGATCTTGCGGGAAGCAGTCATGGGAACACTCCTCTTGGGGGTTCGTGAGAACAGCCGCTCCGCCGGCGGCGGGGCGCAGGATCCGGCCATCGGATCCCGCGCGGCTTCATGCAATGCCCGTGCCCGTTGCTGATTTCCGCAGCGCATCAATGGTTTAGCGCTGCTGCAAGGCGTCGGCCGTGATTCCTTGCTCCGCACTGGGTGTGCGGCGCGGTCGAAGCGTCGCCGTGGGGCGACGAGATCGGAGCCCGATGCGCGCCAATCCCAGCCATTTCGCGCACTTGGGACTGTCGCCCTCGCGCGACGGGACGCAGGTTCAATGCTCGTGTCGGTGGTGCACGTCGGGCACGTGCGCATGGCTGTGGGTCAGCGCGGCGTGGCGGTGCATGTGCGTGTGCCGCACGCCTGCGGGCACCGGCTGCTCGTGCTCGTGCTGGTGGTGCTCGTCATGCACGTGCTCGTGCTCGTGCTCCATCGCCTCGTGGCTGTGCTGGTGCTCGTGGCGCTCGGTGAGGTGCAGCCAGACCCCCAGGCCCATCAGGGCCGCCGCCCCCACCAGCGGCAGGCTCAGCGCGTCCCCCATGAGCACCGCCAGCAGCGCGCCGAAAAAGGGAGCCACCGAAAAATAGGCCCCGGTGCGGGCCGAGCCCAGATGGCGCAGCGCGACCACGAACAGCGAGAGGCTGACCCCGTAGGCCAGCAGGCCCACCAGCATCGCCGCGCCGGCCGCGGGCAGGCCGGGCAGCGCGGCGCCGGAACCCAGGGCCAGGAGCAGGTTCACGCTGCCGGCGGCAAGCCCCTTGACGCTGGCCACCCAGGTCGCGTCGGCCAGCGACACCTTGCGCGTGAGGTTGTTGTCGATGCCCCAGGCCAGGCAGGCGCCGAGCACCAGCGCGGCCGGCGCCAGGTCGTTCAGGCTCCAGCCCGAGCCCGCACCGGTACCGCTGAGCAGCATGGCGCCCGCCACGATGGCCAGCATGCCCAAGGCGATGCGTCGATCGAAGTTCTCGCGGAACACGAACCAGGCCAGCAGCGCCGTGAACACGCTTTCCGCGTTGAGCAGCAGCGCAGCGCCCGAAGCCGGCATGCCTCGCAGGCCCAGCATCAGCAGCACCGGCCCGAGCACGCCGCCGAAGCCCACCGCGGCGGCGAACCAGAGCAGCTCGGCGCGCGCCAGGCGTACCCGGGGGGCGCGCCGCAACATGCGCCAGGCCCCCAGTCCGACGCCGGAACCCAGGTACAGCAGGCCGGCGAGCACCCAGGGATCGATGCCCTGAAGCAGGCGCTTGGCCAGCGGAGTCCCGGCGCCGAACAGCAGCGCCGCGCCCAGCGCCGAGGCGACGCCAGGGCCTGCCCATTCACGAATTCCGGCCATGTCCTCTGCCCCCGGTATCAGTGCGCCGAATGCAGCGCGCAGGCGTGGCGGGTCGTACCCTGCTCGACCTGCAGGGTGCTGTGGTCGATGCCGAAGCGCGTGCGCAGCCCCTCCGAGACGGCGTCCATCGCCTCGTCGCCGGGATAGCCGGCCGGCATCACCAGGTGGGCGGTGAGGGCGTTCTCGGTGGTGCTCATGCCCCAGATGTGCAGGTCGTGCACATCGCTCACCCCGGGTCGCTCGCGCAGGAATCCGGCCACTTCACCAGGGTCGATGCCCGCGGGCACCGCGGAAAGGATCAGGTCGAGCGCCTCGCGCAGCAGGCCCCAGGTGCCGGCGACGATCAAGGCCACGATGAGCAGGCTGACCACAGGGTCCAGCCAGTTCCAGCCGGTGGCCATGATCGCCAGACCGGCCACCACCACGCCCAGGGAGATGCCCGCGTCGGACAGCATGTGCAGGTAGGCCCCGCGCACGTTCAGGTCCGACTTCTGCCCGCGCAGCAGCAGCCAGGCGGAAAAGCCGTTGACCACCAGGCCGGCCGCCGCGACCAGGGTGACCGTGAGCCCCGCCACCGGCGGCGGCGCCAGCATGCGCTGCACGGCCTCCCAGGCGATGGCGCCGGAGGCCAGCAGCAGCAGCACGGCATTGGTCAGCGCGGCCAGGATGGAACTGCTGCGCAGGCCGTAGGTGTAGCGACCGTTGGGCACGCGCCGCCCCAGCACGGCGGCCACCAGCGCCAGGACCAGGCCGAGCACGTCCGACAGATTGTGGCCGGCATCGGCCATCAGCGCGGTCGAATTGGCGATGAATCCGAATCCGAACTGGATGATCACCAGCAGCGTGTTGAGCGCGATGGCGATGCGAAAGGCCGAGGCCTGCTTCTCCGGATCGCCGTGGTGATGGTGATGCCCTCCGTGCCCGTGGTCGTGCCCGTGGTCGTGGTCGTGGTCGTGGTCGTGGTCGTGGTCGTGGTCGTGACCATCATGCCCGGGATCGGTGGCCCTCATTCGAGTTCTCCCATCGGCTCGGCGATGTGTTCGATCATGTCGCCGAGCATGCGCGCCACATGCTGATCGGCGGCGGAGTACAGCACATGCCTGCCCTGGCGCTCGGACCTCACCAGGCGCGCGGCGCGCAGCAGGCGCAGATGGTGGCTGACCAGCGTGGGCGCGAGTTCCAGCCCCGCCGCGATGTCGCCCACGGCCACCGGCCCCTGCAGGCAGGCCACGACGATGCGCAGGCGCGTGGTGTCGCCCAGCAGGCGGAAGAGATCCGCGAGTTGCGGCAGCAGGGTGTCGGCGTGCATAAGCTCCGAGGCCCCGCGGATCGAGGCCAAACATATGAACAGATGTTCACATGTAAACATGAAGGGGGTCTTGAGGTCAAGCCCATGCGCCTTGCCAAGACCCGCGAACGCAGGCGCCGCGGCCTTGGCGCTAGCATCCTGCGGGAAACCTTGCAGGAGCCCTCCATGCCCTATGACGACGCCAATCCCTTCGCCCGCATCCTGCGCGGCGAACTGCCCAGCATCCGCCTCGCCGAGGACGACGGGGCGCTGGCCATCATGGACATCATGCCCCAGGCCGACGGCCACGTGCTGGTCATCCCCAAGGCGCCCGCCGAGCAGATCTTCGAATTGCCGGACGCCGCCCTGGTGGCGACCATGCGCATGACCCAGCGCCTGGCGGTGGCGGTGCGCGAGGCCCTGCAGCCCGACGGCCTGTTCATCGGCCAGTTCAACGGCGCCGCGGCCGGCCAGACCGTGCCCCACGTGCATTTCCACGTCATTCCCCGCTGGAAGGGCAGCGAGCTGCACATGCATGCGCGCGATCGTGCCGACCCGGACAAGCTGCAGGCCATCGCACAACGCATTCGCCAGCAACTCTCCGCCTGAGGGCCGTCCCCCGGCCCACGCGCCCGCCCATGTTCCTGCTGCCGGCGATCGCTCTTCCCTTCCTGTTCTTTTTCGCGATCCGCCGTCTGCTACGCATCCCGCGCGGTCTGCTGCGGGGCCGCCTGCGCGTGCCCGCGCATCGCAAGGTCCTGCTCGGCACCCTGGGAGCCACCGCCTACGCCATCCTGCTGGCTTACACCGTGGCGCTGGTGGTGGCCTTGGTGCGCGTGGCCCTGGCCTCGCACGACCCTCTGTCGGCCTATGTTTCCGTGGGCGTCTACGTTCTGGCCTATCCCCTGGTCTATCTGGTGGCGGAGTGGGTGTTCTATTACGCCCTGCAGGACCCGGCAGGCCCCGCGGCCCCTCACAGCAGGCCCTGACGCTTGAGGCGGTAGGCGAGTTGCGCGCGGCTCAGCCCCAGGCTGCGCGCCGCCGCCGCCACGTTGTAGCGTGCCGCCAGCAGCGCGTCCAGGTAGTCTTCGGCACCCGCAGAGGCTCCAGCCCGGGCCGGAACTTCCCCGGCGGGCGGGGTCGTGGCGACGCCGGCGCCCGGCGCGCGCAGCTCGGTCAGGCGTCCGTCGGGCCCCGGCGACAGCCCCTGGGGAGCCTCGATCTCCCCGCCGCGGAACAGGTGCACCACGTCGATGGGCTCGTCCGGGCCGGCCATGATCACCCCGCGTTCGATCAGGTTCTGCAATTCGCGCACATTGCCCGGGAAGTCGTATTGCAACAGCGCCTGCACGGCGCGCGGCGTGAACCCGGCGACACGGCGTCCGTACTGCTCGCCGTAGCGCCGCAGGAAGGCCTCCATGAGCAGCGGGATGTCGTCGCGGCGCTCCTTCAGCGGCGGCAGCGCGATGGGAAACACGTTGAGCCGGAAGAACAGGTCCTCGCGAAAGCGCCCGGCGCGCACCTCGGCCCGCAGGTCGACGTTGGTGGCGGCCACCACCCGCACGTCCACCGCGATCTCGCGGCTGCCCCCCACCCGCTCGATGCGCCGCTCCTGCAGGGCGCGCAGCAGCTTGCCCTGCGCGAAAAAGCTCAGCGAGGCGATCTCGTCCAGGAACAGCGTGCCCCCCTGCGCGCGCTCGAAGCGCCCGGCCCGCGAACTGCTGGCGCCGGTGAAGGCGCCCCTTTCCACGCCGAACAATTCGGCCTCGATGAGGGTGTCGGGAATCGCCGCGCAGTTCACCGCGATGAACGGCGCGCCGGCACGCGGACTGATGGCATGCAGGGTCTGCGCGAACAACTCCTTGCCGGCCCCCGAGGGGCCGCTGAACAGCACCGTGGCGGGCGTGGGCGCGACCCGCTCGATCAGATGCCGCGCCGCGCTGAAACTCGAGGAGATGCCCAGCAGGGCCGACTGCCCGGAACCCGCTGCCGCCAAGGCCCCCCCGGGCTTCGCGGCGGCGCCCGCCGCGGGGGCCGGGGCCGGTCCGGCCAGGCTGCGGCGAATGCCGGCGGCCGACAGTCCCGGCGCGAAGTAATGCTGGTCGAGCTCCGGGTCCTCCCACTCCTCGGCGGGACGCCCGACGAGGCGACAGGCGCGCGCCCCGGTGGCCCGGCATTCGATCTCCCGGTACACGATGAACTTGCCCATGAAGGCGCTGGCATAGCCGCTGGCGTAGCCGATCTGCATCCAGCAGGCCGGCTCGGTGCCGAGGCCGAAGGCGGCGATGTGCTCGTCGTCCTCGCTGGAATCGTGCCACCAGAAATCGGCGTGGAAACTGCCACGGGCAATGTCGAACTCGAAGGCTATGGCCTCGGGCCGCACGATCCCGCCGAGCTTGTGCATCTGCGGCCCGGCGTGGAAGGCGTTGACGGGGTCGCTGTCCGGCCAGGTGCGCCGCACCAGCTCGGCATCGCGCGCGCCGGCGGCATAGCCCACGCGGGTCAGCAGCGAGCGGGCCTGCTCCTGGCCCAGGCGCGCGATGAGTTCGGCACGCAGCGAGCCGAAGGTGGAGGAGCGCCACAACACCATGCGCTGGTCGTTGAGCCAGATGCGCCCGTCGTCGGGCGAGAAACTCAGGGCCTCGGCGAGGTCGCGCAGGGTGGGCGTGGCACCCTCGTCGATGTCACGGCTGCTGCGCGACGAGCGCCGCTGCAGTTCGGCCAGGCTGACGCGTTTCGCGGCAGGAGAAGGCATCCAGGGTCCTTGATGCAAAGTGAATCATGCATTTTTGACCAAGACCCTCCGATCGCAGCCCGGGTATACCCGCGGGGCCATCCGGCAAGGGCTTGATTCGGCGGGAATCCGCAGCGCCTCGCCCGCCTGGCACGCCGCTTGCGAAGGCCTCCACGCCCCAGCGCGCCGGTCGAGCGCGCGGGCCCATCCATCGAGGAGACAGGGCATGTTCCAGGGAAAGACCGTGGTGGTCACCGGTGCCGCATCGGGCATTGGTGCGGCCACCGCAGCGTGGCTGGCCGAGCGCGGGGCCGAGGTGCTCGCGGTGGATCTGAAGCGTCCGGGCCCCGGAGCCGGCCGCTTCCTGCAGGCGGATCTCTCGGACAAGGCCTCCATCGACGCCCTGGTGGCCGCGCTTCCCGCGGGCGTGCACGGCCTGGCGAACATTGCCGGACTGCCTCCGACACGCCCGGCCGCGGACGTGGTCGCGGTCAACCTGGTGGGTCTGAAGTACCTGACCACGCGGCTGCTGCCCAAGCTGGCGGACGGCGCCTCCATCGTGAACCTGGCTTCGCTGGCCGGCCTGGGATGGAGCCAGCCGGAGGCGAAGCCGGCGATCGACGCCAGCGAACAGCTGGACTTCGCCGGGGTGGACGCGTTCTGCAGGCAATACGGCATCGAGGGTGCGCGCAGCTATTTCTTCTCCAAGGAGGCGCTGATCGTGTGGACCCTGCGCAATCGCTGGACCTGGCGGGACCGCGGCATCCGCATGAACGCGATCAGCCCGGGGCCGGTGGACACGCCGATCCTGAAGGACTTTCTCGAGACCCTCGGCGCGCGCGCCGAGGAGGACATGCGCACCATGGACCGTCCGGGGCGCCCTGGCGACATCGCGCCCGTGGTCGCCTTCCTGCTGTCGGACGAGGCGGCCTGGATCCGTGGCACCAACCTGCCGGTGGACGGCGGCATGTATTCGAACCTGCTGTGCCAGATGCACGGCTTCTGAACCTGGAGACTCCGATGACCACGATTTCCCTGTTGATCGGCGGCGAGCGCCGCGCGGCCTCGGGCGGCGCCACCTTCGAGCGCCGCAACCCCCTGGACGGCAGCGTGGCCACGACCGCGCCGGCCGCCACGCCCGAAGATGCTCGCGCCGCGGTCGACGCGGCCGCCGCGGCCTTTCCGGCCTGGTCCGCGATGGGCCCTGGCGCACGCCGCGCACTGCTGATCCAGGCGGCGCAGGCCCTGGAGGCCCGGGGCGAGGCCTTCGCGGCCGCCGTGGCCTCCGAGACCGGCGGCTCCGGGCTGTGGGCCGGATTCAACGTGCACCTGGCCGCCGGCATGCTGCTGGAGGCCGCGGCGCTGACCACCCAGATCGCCGGCGAGGTCATTCCCTCCGACGTGCCCGGCAGCGTGGCCATGGCCATGCGCCAGCCGGCGGGCGTGGTGCTGGGCATGGCGCCGTGGAACGCCCCGATCATCCTGGGCGTGCGCGCCCTGGCCGTGCCGCTGGCCTGCGGCAACACCGTGGTGCTCAAGGGCTCCGAACTGTGCCCGGCCACGCATGGGCTGATCGTGGATGCGCTGGTCGACGCCGGGCTGCCGGCCGGGGTGGTCAATTTCGTGACCAACGCACCGGCCGACGCCGCGGCGGTGGTGGAGGCCATGATCTCCCATCCCGCCGTGCGCCGGGTCAACTTCACCGGCTCCACGCGGGTCGGACGCATCATCGCCGAGATGTGCGCGCGCCACCTCAAGCCCTCGGTGCTGGAACTCGGCGGCAAGGCGCCGCTGGTGGTGCTGGACGACGCCGACCTGGAAGCCGCCGTCAACGCCGCCGCCTTCGGCGCCTTCGCCAACTCGGGGCAGATCTGCATGTCCACCGAGCGCATCATCGTCGACGCCTCGGTGGCCGACGAGTTCGCCGCGCGCCTGGCCGCCAAGGCCTCGGCACTGCCCCTGGGCGACCCACGCAAGGGTCCGGTGGTGCTGGGCTCGGTGGTGGACATGAGCACCGTGCAGCGCTGCAACGCGCTGATCGACGACGCGCTGGCCAAGGGCGCCAGGCTGCTGTGCGGTGGCAAGGCCGAATCCACGCTGATGCCCGCCACGCTGCTGGACCATGTCCGCCCCGACATGGCCATCTACCGCGAGGAATCCTTCGGCCCGGTCAAGCCCATCGTGCGCGTGCAGGGCCTGGAGGCCGCGGTGGCCTGCGCCAACGACAATGCCTACGGGCTGTCGGCGGCCGTGTTCGGACGCGACGCCGCCCGCGCGCTGTCCGTGGCCCAGCGCATCCAGTCGGGCATCTGCCACGTCAACGGCCCCACCGTGCACGACGAGGCCCAGATGCCCTTCGGCGGGGTCAAGGACAGCGGTTGGGGCCGCTTTGGCGGCAGGGCCGGCATCGACGCCTTCACCGATCTGCGCTGGGTCACGCTGCAGACCGGAAGCCGGCACTATCCCTTCTGATCCCCCAGGGCACGCCCTGCCCCGGCGCCCATGCGGCCGCGCAGGCGTCGCGCGGCCGCCACCATATTGGCCAGCGCCGGACGCACTTCGGCCCACTGGCGGGTCTTGAGCCCGCAGTCGGGATTCACCCACAGTCGTTCGGCGGGGATGCGCTGCGCGGCCTTGCGCAGGAGCTGCACCATGTGCTCCTGCGTGGGGATGTTCGGGGAATGGATGTCGTACACGCCGGGGCCGATCTGGTTCGGGTATTCGAAGCGGTCGAAGGCCTCCAGAAGTTCCATGTCCGAACGCGAGGTCTCGATGGTGATGACATCGGCGTCCATGTCGGCGATGGAGCCCAGGATGTCGTTGAATTCGGAGTAGCACATGTGGGTGTGGATCTGGGTCTCGTCGCGCACGCCATTGGCAGCGAGCCGGAAGCACTCCACGGCCCAGCCCAGGTAGCCCGCCCACTGCGAACGGCGCAAGGGCAGACCTTCGCGCAAGGCAGCCTCGTCGATCTGGATCACGCGCACGCCGGCGGCCTGCAGGTCCAGCACCTCCTCGCGAATCGCCAGGGCGAGTTGCCTGCAGCTCAGGCTGCGCGGCTGGTCATCGCGCACGAAGGACCAGTTGAGCATGGTGACCGGTCCGGTCAGCATGCCCTTCATGGGCCTGGAGGTGAGCGAAGCGGCGTAGCGGATCCATTCCACGGTCATGGGCCGCGTGCGGCGAATGTCCCCGTACAGGATCGGGGGCTTCACGCAGCGCGAGCCATAGGACTGCACCCAGCCCTGCTGGCTGAGTGCGTAACCCTCCAGCTGTTCCCCGAAATATTCGACCATGTCATTGCGCTCGGCTTCACCGTGCACCAGCACGTCCAGCCCCAGCGCCTCCTGCTCGCGCACGCAGCCCTCGATCTCGGCGCGCATGGCGGCCTCGTAGGCGCCGGGCTCCAGGCGCCCGGCCTTGAACTCGGCGCGGGCGTGGCGGATGCGCTGGGTCTGGGGGAAGGAGCCGATGGTGGTGGTGGGAAAGGGCGGCAGCGCGAGCAACTCGGCCTGCAGCGCGGCGCGCCGCGCGTGCGGGCTGCGGCGTTGCCCCATCGCGGGCCTCAGGGCATCCAGCGCGGCGCGCACCTCGGCCTTGTGCACGCGCGGCGAAGCGCGACGGGAAGCCAGCGCCGCCTGGTGGGCCTGGAGCTCCTCGCGCACGGCCTGCCTGCCTTCGTCCAGCGCGCGCGCCAGCAGCTGCAGCTCGTCCAGTTTCTGGCGCGCGAAGGCCAGCCAGGCCCGCAGCTCGGGGTCGATGCTCTCCTCGCCATCCAGATCCATCGGCACGTGCAGCAGCGAGCACGACGGCGCCAGCCAGAGTCGATCGCCCAATCGCGCCGCCAGCGGCTCCAGCCAGTCCAGCAGGGCGCCCACATCGCTTTTCCACACATTGCGTCCGTCGATCACGCCCAGCGAGAGCACCTTGTGCGCGGGCAGCAGGTTGAGCAGCGGCGCGACATCCTCCTGCCCGCGGCTGAGATCCACGTGCAGGCCGTCGACGGGCAGCCCGGCCGCCAGGTAGCGGTTGTCGAGCAGGGGTCCGAAGTAGGTGGTCAGCATCAGGCGGATGCCGGGCACGCGCAATGCGTGGTAGGCCACCTTGCAGGCCTGTTGCCAATCCATGTCCAGCTCGGTGGCCAGGATGGGTTCATCGATCTGCACCCAGCTTGCCCCCTGCGCCGCCAGGGCCTGCAGCAATCGCGCGTACACGGGCAGCAGGCGGGGCAATAGCGCCAGGCGATCCGAGCCGTCCTTGGACTTGCCCAGCGCCAGGTAGCTCACCGGCCCCAGCAGCACCGGCTTGGCGCGCACGCCGGCCTGGCGCGCCTCCTCCAGCTGCCCGAGCAGGCGCGAGGCATCCAGCTCGAAGCGGGTCTGGGCGTGGAACTCGGGCACGAGATAGTGGTAGTTGGTGTCGAACCACTTGGTCATCTCCGCCGCGGCCACGCCGGCGCAGCAGCCCGCATGGGCGTCCTCGCCCTGGGCCGCGCGCCCGCGCGCGGCCCGGAAATAGGCGTCCAGCGCATCGCCGCCCAGGGCGCGCACCCGCTCGGGCACGTTCCCCAGGGTGAAGCTCATGTCCAGCACGTGGTCATAGAGCGAAAAGTCGCCCACGGGCACGTAGTCGAGGCCGCGTTGTTCCTCCCAATGACGCAGGCGCAAGGCGGCCGCCTGGCCGGCCAGTTCCTCGGCAGGGATCTGCCCCTTCCAATAGGACTCGAGGGCGAACTTGAGTTCCCGGCGCCTGCCGATGCGCGGATAGCCGAGGTTGTGCGTGGTGACCATGGGCCGAAGACTCCTGGATGCGGAAAATCCCATCCTAGAAACGGAAATGCATGACGTAAAATGGTCATTTCTCACGCATTCGTGAATTTCTGTCAAATGACGCCCCGGCCATGATCGAGCGCATCCATCTCGCCATCGTGCAGGAAGTTGCGCGTCTGGGCTCGCTGACGGCGGCCGCGGAGGCCTTGTGCCTGACGCCCTCGGCGCTGAGCCATTCGGTGGCCCGGCTGGAGGCCCAGGCCGGCACCGACATCTGGGTGCGCGAAGGCCGCAGCCTCCGGTTCACGCAGGCGGGAGAGCATCTGCTGGCGCTGGCCAGGCGCGTGCTGCCGCAGCTGCAACTGGCCGAGCAGCGTCTCGAGCAATTCGCGCAGGGCGAGCGTGGCAGCCTGCGCATCGGCATGGAATGCCACCCCTGCTACCAATGGCTGCTCAAGGTGGTCTCGCCCTACCTCGCGCAATGGCCCGACGTCGATGTCGACGTGAAGCAGAAGTTCCAGTTCGGCGGCATCGGCGCGCTGTTCGACCATGAGATCGACCTGCTGGTCACGCCCGACCCGCTGCGCAAGCCCGGGCTGCATTTCGAGCCGGTGTTCGACTACGAGCAGGTGCTGGTGGTCGGCAGCGACCATGCCTTTGCGCGCCAGGCCTGGGTGCGTGCCGAGCAGCTCAGCGACGAGGTGCTGCTCAGCTACCCCGTGGGCATCGAGCGCCTGGACGTGTACAGCCTGTTCCTGAACCCCGCGGGCGTCTCGCCACGACGCCACAAGACCCTCGAGACCACCGAGATCCTGCTGCAGATGGTGGCCAGCGGGCGGGGTGTGGCCTCGCTGCCGCGCTGGCTGGTGCAGGAGGCGGCGAAGAGCTTCGACGTGGTGCCCGTGCGCATGGGGCCCCGCGGGGTGGCCAAGCAGATCTTCCTGGGTTGCCGCAAGGCCGACCGGGCCACGGGCTACCTGCGCGCCTTCGTCGACATGGCGCGAGCCAGTACCTGAGAGACTACCGTCGTGCGGGCGGTCGTGCGCGCAGCGCCGCCTCCACCGCGTCCAGGCTGTTCAGCAGCCACTGCGCATAGCCCGTCGCGGGCCCGGCGAACTCCTCGATTCCCACCGTGGGAACTCCCGCGGACCGGGCCACTTGCTCCATGTGCCTCGCCAGCGGGCTGCCGACCTGGCGGTTGTAGAACAGCAGGGACACCCGCCGCTGGCGCAGTTCGTCCTCGTAGCGGGCCACCACCGCAGGTGTGGGCTCGGTGTCGTTCATGACGTTGAACTGGAAGGTGTTGCCGAGGCTGATCCATCCCAGCGCGCGCAGCATGTAGCCGTATACCGGCTCGGTGGCCGTGACCTTCAGCCCGGGATAGCTCGCGCGCAGTTGCGCCACGCGCGCATCGACCCGTGCCAGGCTGGCGCGAAAGGCCGCGAGGCGCTGGGCGTAGTAGGCAGCGTGCGCCGGATCGCGCGATGCCAGCAGCGCCTCGATGCGCGCGGCCATGGCGCCCGCCACGCGGGTGTCGTAGAACAGGTGCGGATTGCCGTCCGGCAGCAGGCGTGCGCGATCCAGGTCCGCGGCCACGATCACCTGCCGCTGGGTCGAGGGATTGGCCGCCAGCATGCGGCGCATCCAGTCGTCGTAGCCCATCCCGTTCATCAGCACGATGGAGGCGCGCGCGACCTCTCGCGCGGTGCGTGGCGAGGCCTCGAATTCATGCGGATCGACGTTGGGGTCGTGGATGACGCTGCGCACCTCCACCCGGGAGCCGCCCACGGCCTGCGCAATCCCCCCATAGGTGCTCTCGGCGGCGACGATGACCACGGGTGCCGGAGCGGCGGCGCCCGTCGCCACGGCGGGCGCCAGCGCCCAGGCGGCGAGAGCTGCGACAAGAGCAAGAATTCGGGTACGCATGGGAAAGGTCCGCCAGGGTCCACAGGAGGCACGAGGAACGCGAGACCACAGCCTAGGCGAGTCCGGCTTGTTATGCAAATAGCTTGCATAACCAAGGCGCCGCGCGGGCCGGGCCTGTCCGCAGGGCCAGCCCTACTCGAATCCGACGTGCAGGCGCAGGGTGGCGACCAGGGCCGACGGCAGGGTGCCGTCCGGATGCACCACGTACTGCAGATCGGGCTGCAGGGCCAGATGGGGCGCCAGCACGATCTGGTAGGTCGCCTCGAAGGTGGTCTCGGTTCCCAGCCCGCGGAAGCGGGCGCGCGCCACACCCAGGCTGAACTGGTCCTGCGTCCGCCCGGGCAGCAGCCCGGGCACCAGCAGACCGGCCTCGAAGTCATAGCCCACGGCCCCCACCCGCTTCGGGCTCCAGCCCGCGCGTACGAATGCGCTCGGCGGGCTGTCGCCCCCTGCGAGCGCCTGGTCGATGCTGAAGTAGGCGCCCCAGTCCGCCTGCGGCAACTGCGCCGCGGCGGGCCCGTCGGGCCGGTAGCTCCAGGCGCCCAGCTTGTAGGTGCCGCTGCCGTGCCAGGCTCCCTCCTCCATCCAGGTCGCGCCCCGATGCAGTGCGCTGGAGCGATCCTGGGGATCGCCCTGGAAGACCCCGGTGCGGCTGGTCCAGGCGCCGGAATGCCAGGTGGCCATCGCCCCGATTCCCGACATGGGGAAAATGGGCGCCACCGTGTCGCCCGACCAGATCGGCTCGGCGCCGAAACTGCCGTTGAGCAGAAGGCCCGCGCTGTCGAGCACGTCGAAATGCGCGTCGGCGGCGATCAGGCCGGCGCGCAGTTCCCAGTGCGCGCCCGCCGGCTGCCCGTACCACAGTTCTTAGAAACGGCTGCGCGAGGCGGCCTCGATGTTGGTGACGCTTTGCGCATCGCCGACCCGCGTGGCCGAGGGTTGACCGCTCTGGGTGCGCTGCAGCGTGGCCTTGATGCGCGAGCCCTGGGGCAGGCCCATGGCGCCGCCGTCGAGCACGAAGCCGAGACGAAGCAGGGTATCGCCCACGCTGCCGGGCGCGATGCCCCCACCGAGGTTGTCGACGATTTCCGAATCCAGGGAGAAGGCCCAGTTGATGGGCGAGGCGGCGGGCGCCTGCGCCTGCGCGGCCACCGCGGCGGGCGCC
>JAJZWA010000067.1 GCA_021846965.1 Pseudomonadota bacterium
CGGCGGGCCGGGGTCGCGCAGGGTGCGCAGAATGAATTTCAGGTGCTCGGGCATGGCGGGAAGGGCGTTCCCGCCAGACTAGGCCCGCGCTGCAAGCCCGTGCCGGCGTGGGGATGCAAGACCTGAATAGCCCGGCTCGCCGTGGGGATCGGCGCGGGCGCGTCTGGTTCAACGGGCGTGGGTTTGCCGCAGCGCGAGGATCGGCGGGTCGCGGTAGGTCTCGTCTATGGTGTAGCCCTGGAGGCGCAGTTCACCCTCGGTGCGAGTACGCGCGGGGGCGTGAGGCTTGAGTTCGTCGGAGATCAGCTCCCGCCAGCGTTTCATGTCCTCGACCTCGCGGAAATAGGTCCGGAAATGGGCGGCCTCGCTTTGCAGGTCGATGGTGAACATGTAGACGCCTTGGCCCTGCGGATCGCGCAGGGCAGGCTCGTCGATGACCTGCAGCTTCATGTAGACGCCGTCGGCCCAGAATTTCCAGTAGGGAAGGTTTTGGTTGAGTTGCATCCACTCATCCATCGTGGGCACGTACAGGGGATCGAGGGAATAGATGCCATTCCGGGCGATGGCGTAGCGCAGGGAGTCGGCCCGTGCAAGTCGAGGGTCCGACGGCAGCAGGAAGCGTTGCCAGCCGGCGCGCAGGAGTTCGTGGAACAGCGTGAACAAGCTGTCGCGGGCGAGCTTGTGGGGCATGCGATCGCCGGGCAGGGCGAAGGCATCGATATTCCATGCGTAGATGCCCTCGTCGGGATTCCGGGGGTTGGAGCAGCCCATCACGCTCGACACCCAGGGAATCTCGAAACTGTGAGGCCCTTGCAGGTAGCGTAAGGTGGCCAGGGCAGCCGGCGGCCAGTCGCGTTCGTAGAAGTCCATGCCCACGGGCTGACGGTCGATGCGAGCGCCCGGGGCGTGCAGGTCGAACTGCTGTGGATCGCCGAGTGCGATCGTGACGGGAGTGTCTGCCATGGCGGCCGGGGTGGTGGACAGGGGAAGGAGGGCGCGGCGCCCCCAGCGCAGCGCGCCGGGCAGCGTCACCGCGCCGCAGGCCGCGGCGCCGGCGATCAGCAGACGCCGTCGGCTGGCGGAGGGAGGTGCATCAGTCATCGTGATCGGCCAGGACGCGCAGCTCGGCCAGCAGGCGTGGGCAGCATTCGCCGTTCATCAGGTGGTGATACTTGTTCGCCGTCTTCCGGATCCATTGCATCCTCTCCTTGTAGTTCTCCACACGGATGCCCGGAGGTGCATCGGAGCGCCAGGCGGGGTCTTCCACGTAGCCCTTGGCGCTGAAGCTGAGCTGGATCTTGAAGCTGAGGTAGCGCTCGGACAGCGCCAGATGCCGCTCCAGGGTTCGCATGGTGTAGAGGGCGACACGAAGCGGCATGTCCTCGTAGATGAAGCCCTGCAGCACCTCGCCCTGCTCATGGCGTGCCATGGCCCAGAGGTGCTGCATCGCGAGGTCATTCTTCCTGTCGAGCTGAGTTTCCGCGTCGAGCGCCCTCCAGGCTTCGATGGCCTTGCCCATCAGCGGGGCCCAGCGCAACTGCCCGATGGGGGCTCCGAGCTTGCCGGTCTTGTCCTCGAAGTTCCAGGGGATGTTGGCCAGCGCCGTGTCGGACCACTCCTGCTTGCGCAGGTTGGCCAGCACGATGGGGTGCAGGTCGGGCGCATGGCGCCTGGCCGCGCACAGGCGAACCGACTCCGGGCACAGGGCCCAGGCGTAATGCCAGGGCAGCGCATCGTTGTACAGCCACAAGTTGCCCCTGCCCAGGGCATTGAGCACGAAGGGGGCGAAGGTCCTCACGAGATCCTGTTGCATCGTGAAGGCCACCTGTTTGGAGGCGAAGGCGGCCAGGCCGGCCCAGTAGAAGCGCCCGAGCTTGGAGGCGTCGCCGTGCTCGAAGTCTTCCAGGAACACCCGGGCGTAGGCCCCCGCGATACGCAGCGCGCGGCTGGCGTAGCGCACCACGCGTTGCACGTAGTCGGCCCGGATGTGGGGCTCGAGGGGAAAGATGTCGCGGTTGAAGTCCCTGGCGCAGGGCTCCGGCCAGGAGGGGTCGGGCAGCGGGTCGGGGGGGATGACGCGGGGGCAGTGGCGGCTGAGGTCGATGCGCCCGGGCTGGTGCTGGACGATGCGTGCGTAGAGTTGCAGCATGGCATGCTGCTGGGCCACGCTCCAGAAGTCGTCGCAGCTGCAGCGGATCTCCACCGGCGGGCCGGGGTCGCGCAGGGTGCGCAGGATGAAGCTCAGGTGCTCGGGCATGGCGGGAAGGGGGTTCCCGCCAGACTAGGCCCGCGCTGCAAGCCCGTGCAGGCGTGGGGATGCAAGCCCTGAATAGCCCGATTCGCCGTGGGGATCGGTGCGGGCGCGCAGCTCGCGCGCCGGGGGGCTCAGGGGGTGTTCAGGGGATGCTCAGGGCATGTTCAGGGCAGTTGCAGGCCCTTGAGGTAGGCGGCCAGCGCCTCGCCGGTCTCGGGGTGGGCGAGGCCGAGTTGCACGGTGGCCTCGAGGTAGCCCTGCTTGCTGCCGCAGTCGTAGCGGCGGCCGCTGTAGCGGTAGGCGTAGACGGCTTCCTCGGCCAGCAGCGCGGCGATGCCGTCGGTGAGCTGGATCTCCGAGCCGGCGCCGGGGGCGACGTTGCGCAGGTGGTGGAACACCCGCGGGCTGAGCACGTAGCGCCCGACCACGCCCTGGGTGCTCGGCGCGGTCTCGGGGGAGGGCTTCTCGACGATGGCGTCCAGCGAGGTCAGGCCCGGCAGGATCTCCTGGCCGCGCACGATGCCGTAGCGCCGCGTGTGCTCGCGCGGCACTTCCTCGGTGGCGATCACGCTGCGGCCATGGCGGGCGTGGATTTCCACCATCTGCGCCATCACCGGCGGCTGGCCCACCAGCAGGTCGTCGGCCAGCAGCACCGCGAAGGGCTCGTTGCCCACCAGGCGCTCGGCGCACAGCACCGCGGCGCCCAGGCCATTGGCCACGGGCTGGCGCACGAACACGCATTGCACGTCGGCCGGCTTGACGCTGCGCACCAGGTCGAGCAGGGCCTGCTTGTTGGCGGCCGCCAGCTCGTTCTCCAGCTCGTAGGCGGTGTCGAAATGGTCCTCGATGGCGCGCTTGTGACGCCCGGTGACGAAGATCATTTCCGTGATTCCGGCCGCGTAGGCTTCTTCCACCGCGTACTGGATCAGGGGCTTGTCGACCACCGGCATCATTTCCTTCGGGGTGGCCTTGGTGGCGGGAAGGAAGCGGGTGCCGAGCCCGGCGACGGGGAACACGGCCTTGGTGATGGCTTGGGGCATGGAAGGGCTGCCTGGAAGTTGGGATTTCAGGATCCGCCGAGGCGGGCGAGTTGCTCGAGCACCTTGTCCCGCGTGGCGCCGAACTCGGCCACGCGGCGCTGTTCCTGTTCCACCACGGCGGCGGGCGCGCGCTCGACGAAGGAGGCGTTGCCGAGCTTGGCCTGTGCCTTGGCGATCTCGGCCTCGAGGCGCTGGGCCTCGCGTTGCAGGCGCTCGCGCTCGGCGGCGCGGTCGACTTCGATGAACAAGGCCAGGCTGGCCTCGCCGACCACCGCGGTGGGAGCGGCCTGCACCGCCGCGGCCCATTCCTCGCGGGTGGCGAACACGCGCAGCTCGGACACGCGTGCCAGCGCCAGCAGCGCGGGCGCGTGGCGCTGCAGCAGCGCGGTGTCCCCGCAGGCCAGCAGGGGCAGGCGCTGGGCGGGCGACACGTTGAGTTCGCCGCGCAGGTTGCGGCAGGCGTCGACGAATTGCTTGAAGCCGGCGATCTCGGCCTCGGAGTCGGGATCGAGCTTGGAGAGCTGGGCCTCGGGGTAGGGCGCCAGGCTCAGCGTGGCGCCGCCGCGCCCGGCCAGCGGCGCGACCTTGTGCCACAGTTCCTCGGTGATGAAGGGAATGATGGGGTGGGCCAGGCGCAGCACGGTCTCGAGCACGCGCAGCAGGGTGCGCCGGGCGCCGCGCTGCTGCGCCGGACGTCCCTGCGCGATCTGCACCTTGGCGATCTCCAGGTACCAGTCGCAGTACTCGCTCCAGACGAACTGGTAGATGGCTTGCGCGGCGAAGTCGAGCCGGTAGTCCGACAGGCCTTGCGCGACTTCCTGCTCGGTGCGCTGCAGCAGCGAGACGATCCAGCGGTCGGCGGCGCTGAAGTCGAGGTAGCCCTCGGGGCCGCAGTCCTTCGAGCACTCGCCCATGCCGCGCTCGTGCTCGTCGAGGCCGTCGACCTGCATCAGCACGAAGCGCGTGGCGTTCCACAGCTTGTTGCAGAAGTTGCGGTAGCCCTCGCAGCGCTTGGAGTCGAAGTTGATGTTGCGCCCCAGCGTGGCCAGCGAGGCGAAGGTCAGGCGCAGCGCATCGGCGCCGAAGGCGGGGATGCCCTGGGGAAATTCCTTCTCGGTGGCCTTGCGTACCTGGGGCGCCAGCTCCGGCCGGCGCAGTCCGGAGGTGCGTTTTTCCAGCAGGGGTTGCAGGGCCACGCCGTCGATCAGGTCCACCGGATCGAGCACGTTGCCCTCGGACTTGCTCATCTTCTTGCCGTGGGCGTCGAGCACCAGGCCGTGTATGTACACGTCCCGGAACGGCACCTTGCCGGTGAAGTGGGTGGTCATCATGATCATGCGGGCCACCCAGAAGAAGATGATGTCGTAGCCGGTGACCAGCACCGACGACGGCAGGAACAGCTCCAGCTCGCGCGTGGCGTCGGGCCACCCCAGCGTGGAGAAGGGCACCAGCGCGGAGGAATACCAGGTGTCGAGCACGTCCTCGTCGCGGCGCAGGGGCCCGCGGTAGCCGGCGGCCAGGGCCTTGGCCTGGGCCTCGGCCTCGTCACGGGCGACGAACAGCTCGCCGCCCTCGCCCCACCATGCGGGGATCTGGTGCCCCCACCAGAGCTGGCGGGAGATGCACCAGTCCTGGATGTTGCGCATCCACTGCTCGTAGGTGTTGACCCAGTTCTCGGGCACGAAGCGCACCTGGCCGCTGCGCACGGCCTCCAGCGCCTTGTCGGCCAGGCTGCGGCCGTCGGGGCCGGGCCTGGTGGTGGCCACGAACCACTGGTCGGTAAGCATGGGCTCGACCACCTGGCCGGTGCGGGTGCAGCGCGGAATCATGGACTGGTGCTTCTTCACGTCCACCAGCGCGCCGTCGGCCTGCAGTTGCGCGACCACGCGCTTGCGTGCCTCGAAGCGGTCCAGGCCGCGCCAGGGCTCGGGCACCTCGTCGTTCATGCGGGCGTCCAGCCCCATGACCGAGATCATCGGCAGCGCGTGGCGCTGGCCCACCTGGTAGTCGTTGAAATCGTGCGCCGGGGTGACCTTCACCACCCCGGTGCCGAACTCGCGGTCCACCGCGGCGTCGGCGATGACGGGAATGAGCCGGCCGCTCAGGGGCAGGCGCACACGCTGGCCGACCAGCGCGGCATAGCGCTCGTCCTCGGGGTGCACCATCACCGCGGTGTCGCCGAACAGGGTCTCGGGGCGCGTGGTGGCCACCACCACCGCGCCGCTGCCGTCTTCCAGCTCGTAGCGCAGATGCCAGAGCGAGCCGTCCTCGGCGGCGCTCTCCACCTCGAGGTCGCTGACGGCGCTGCGCAGCACAGGATCCCAGTTGACCAGGCGCTTGCCGCGGTAGATCAGGCCCTGTTCGTACAGGCGCACGAAGGTGTCCATGACCACGCGCGAGAGCTTGTCGTCCATCGTGAAGTACTCGTACTTCCACGACAGCGAATCGCCCATGCGGCGCATCTGGCGCGCGATGGTGCTGCCCGAATGGCGCTTCCACTCCCAGATGCGGTCGACGAAGGCCTGGCGGCCCATGTCGTGGCGGTTCAGGCCGGCCGCCTGCAGCTGGCGCTCGACCACGATCTGCGTGGCAATGCCCGCGTGGTCGGTGCCGGGCACCCACAGGCTGTTGTGGCCGCGCATGCGGTGCCAGCGCGTGAGCGTGTCCATCACCGTGTGGTTGAAGGCGTGGCCCATGTGCAGCGTGCCCGTGACGTTGGGCGGGGGAAGCTGGATGGAGAACGACGCGCGGCTCGCGTCCAGCGTGGGATCGAAGCAGCCGAGCTGTTCCCAGCGTGCGCTCCAGCGGGCTTCGATATCAGCGGGCTCGAAAGACTTGGCGAGGTCGGTCATGGGCAGGACGGGTGACGGCGGGCCGGCAACGCGGCGGGCGGGCGCGGACGGGCCAAAACCTCAGGATTGTAGGCGGGCGGCCTCTGCCGCGGGCGCGGCGCCTTCTACAATGCGGGCATGTCCGACCTGCTCGCAAGGCTCAACCCCGAACAGCTCGCCGCGGTCACGCTTCCCGCCGACAGCGCGTTGGTGCTGGCAGGTGCCGGAAGCGGCAAGACGCGTGTGCTGACCACCCGCATCGCCTGGCTCATCTCGACCGGCCAGGCTTCGCCCGCCTCGGTGCTGGCGGTCACCTTCACCAACAAGGCGGCCAAGGAAATGCTGGCGCGCCTGTCGGCCATGCTGCCCATTCCCTTGCGCGGCATGTGGATCGGCACCTTCCACGGGCTGTGCAACCGGTTCCTGCGCGCGCACTGGCGCAGCGCGGGGCTGCCGCAGAGTTTCCAGATCCTGGACACGCAGGACCAGCTGTCCTCGCTCAAGCGCCTGCTCAAGGCGATGAACGTGGATGACCAGCGCGCCCCGCCGAAGCAGGTGCAGTGGTTCATCAACGGCTGCAAGGAGCGCGGCATGCGCGCGCGCGACTGCGATTCGCACGACGCGCACAGCCGCCTGTTCGCGGAAATCTACGCGGCCTACGAGGCGCAGTGCGAACGCGAGGGCGTGGTGGATTTCGCGGAGCTGCTGCTGCGCAGCTACGAGGTGCTGCGCGATCACCCCGAGGTGCGCGCGCATTACCGCCAGCGGTTCCGACATATCCTGGTCGACGAATTCCAGGACACCAACCGCCTGCAGTACCAGTGGCTCAAGCTGCTCTCCGGCCCCGGCGAGCAGCAGCCCGCGGCGGTGCTCGCCGTGGGGGACGACGACCAGAGCATCTACGCCTTCCGCGGTGCCCATGTGGGCAACATGGACGACTTCCAGCGCGATTTCCATGTCCGCCACCTGATCAAGCTGGAGCGCAACTATCGCTCCCACGGCTACATCCTGGAGGCTGCCAACGAGCTGATCGCCCACAACACCCGGCGTCTGGGCAAGGTGTTGCGCACCGAGGCGGGCGAGGGCGAACCGGTGCGTGTGATCGAGCACCCCACCGACCAGCAGGAAGCCCTGTGGCTGGTGGAGGAGGTCCGCCTGCTGCTGCGCGAGGGCTTCGCGCGCGAGCAGATCGCGCTGCTGTACCGCTCCAATGCGCAGTCGCGGGTGATCGAGGGCGCCTTGTTCAACGCCGGGATCCCCTACCGGGTGTATGGGGGGCTGCGGTTTTTCGAGCGCGCGGAAATCAAGCATGCGCTGGCCTACCTGCGCCTGCTGCACAGCCTGCACGACGACACCTCGCTGCTGCGCGTGGCCAATTTCCCGCCGCGCGGCATCGGCGCGCGCACGCTGGAGCAACTGGCGGACGCGGCCGCGGCCCGCGGCGTGCCGCTGGCCGAGGCCATCGGCCAGGTCGCCGGGCGCGCCGGAGCCAGCCTGCAGGGCTTCGCCGCGCTGATCGAGCGCATGCGCCGGGAATGCGAGCAGGCCAGCCTGCCGGAGACGGTGCGCCAGGTGCTGGAGCACAGCGGCCTGCTGGACCACTACCGCGCCGAGCGCGACGGCCAGGATCGGGTGGAGAACCTGGAGGAACTGGTCAACGCGGCAGCGGCCTTCGTCACCCAGGAGGGTTTCGGGCTGGACGCGCGCGCGCTGCTGGAGCAGCCCCTGGGCACGCAGGCGCTGGCCGAGCAGGGCATCGACCCGGCCACCGGGGAGACCCTGTCGCCGCTGGCGGCCTTCCTCTCGCATGCCTCGCTGGAGGCGGGGGACAACCAGGCGCAGGCGGGGCAGGACGCGGTGCAGATGATGACCGTGCACGCCGCCAAGGGCCTGGAGTTCGACGCCGTGTTCATCACCGGCCTGGAAGAGGGCCTGTTCCCGCACGAGAACGCCCTCAACGAGGCCGACGGCGTCGAGGAGGAGCGGCGCCTGATGTACGTGGCCATCACGCGGGCGCGCAAGCGCCTGTATCTCAGCCACGCGCAGACCCGCATCCTGCATGGGCAGACCCGCTACAAGCTGCGCAGTCGCTTCCTGGACGAATTGCCGCAGGAATCGATCAAGTGGCTGAGTCCGCGCCAGGGGGGCTTCGGCGTGGCCGGCATGCTGGGCAGCGCGGTGCGCACGGGCCTGGGCGCCTGGCCGTCCCCGGTGGCGCAGGCCGCGCCGGTGTCGTCGTCGACGCCGCCGCAGGCTTCCGCCGCTGCCGCGGGGGCCGGTCATGGTTTGCGCGTGGGCCAGGCGGTGTTCCACAACCGCTTCGGCGAGGGCGTGGTGCTCAGCCTGGAAGGCCGGGGCGAGGACGCGCGCGCGCAGGTGCGCTTCCATCGCCACGGCACCAAGTGGCTGGCGCTGGCGGTCGCGAAGCTCACGCCGGTGGATTCCTGAGGCACCGTGCGCTGCCCGGCCTGCCCCGCGGGGCAGGCCCTCCCGGGGCGGCGCGAGGAAATTGTCATCCGTCAATGTGCCCCCGTGCGCGGGACGCAGAATGGCCTCGAGTCGTTTCGCGTTCCATGAGGAGGCACGACGGCCATGGATTGCACGCTTGGGTTCAGCCCTCGCGCCGCCTGGCGCTGGGTGTCACGGGGCTTGCCTTGCCTGCTCGCGGTGCTGGGGCCGGGAATGTCGGCATCGCCCGCGGCCTCGCCGCCGTCGAGTGCGGCCGCCGTGTTCCTCGCCGGGCAGGCGGCTGCCGGGCCGGCGCGGCCCGGCGCATCGCAGGTGCAGCCCTGGCACGCGGTGCCCTCGGTGCAGCAGGGGAGCGTGGGCCGGCGCATGCCGCAGGACCACAGCCATTTCGCGCAGCTCAAGGGCCCCTTCACCTCCCCCGAGCAGGTCACGCGGGCCTGCCTGGGCTGCCATACCGCCGCCGCGCATCAGGTGATGGCGGGAATCCACTGGACCTGGAAGGCCTGGGACCCCAAGACCCGGCAATACGTGGGCAAGAACGAGGTCTACAACAATTTCTGCGTCAGCCCCGTCAGCAACGAGCAGTTCTGCACCGTGTGCCACGCCGGCTATGGCAGCACGGACCCGGACAAGTTCATCCCCTTCGAGCAGCGCACGCAGGACCACGTGGACTGCCTGGTCTGCCATGACCAGACCAGGACCTATCACAAGATTCCCTTCATCGGCGGAAACCCCGCGCTGAGCAAGATTGCCGTGCGCCCGGGCTGCGGCGAGGTCTATGGCACCGACAAGCCCTACGTGCTGCCGGAGGACCTGGGGCATATCGCACGCCACGTGGGGCCGCCCACCCGCTACACCTGCGGCCAGTGCCACTTCTACGGAGGCGGCGGCGACGGGGTCAAGCACGGGGATCTGGATAGCTCGATGGCCTCGCCCTCGCGCGAGGAGGACGTGCACATGGCGGCGAAGGGGCTGAACTTCAGCTGCCAGGAATGCCACCGCACCGAGAACCATGTGATCAGCGGATCGCGCTATGTGACGGACGTGGGCCCGGGCCAGGGCGCATCCATGCGCGGCAGCCCCCACCCGGGGCAGGCCGCCAGCTGCGTGTCCTGCCACGGATGGCAGCCGCACGAGGCGCGGGGCCTGGCCGGGCGCATCGAGGCCGCCACCTTGAACATGCACACGCGGGACCTGGCCTGCGAGACCTGCCATATCCCCGAGTTCGCGCGCGGCGGCCTGCCCACCAAGATGCAGTGGAACTACGCCACGGCGGGCAAGCTCGCGCCCAATGGCTCGCCCCTGGTGATCAACGACGCCAGGGGCTGGAACACCTACTGGGGGGTCAAGGGAAGCTTTCGCTGGGCCGAGAACGTGGTGCCCAGCTACCGCTGGTTCAACGGGGTCGAGCGCTGGATGACCCTGGGGTCCCGTGTGCAGGATTTCCGCGATGCCGGGGGCGTGGTGCAGATCAATGCCATCCAGGGAAGCCCGACGGACGGCAGGTCGCAGATCTTTCCCTTCAAGATCATGCGTACCAACCAGCCCTATGACACGCGCACCGGCATGCTCGCGGTGTTCCATTCCTTCGGCTTCGACCCGAGCGCCTACACCATGGGCTACGACTGGCAGACCTCGATCGCTGCCGGCATGAAGGCGGCGAAGCTGCCGTACTCGGGTCACTTCGGCTTCGTGCGCACGGAGATGTACTGGCCCATCGAGCATATGGTGGCGCCCGCCGGCCAGAGCTTGCGCTGCATGCAGTGCCATGCCGACCAAGGCCGATTGCAGGAAGTGGCCGGGGTGTACATCGCGGGGCGCACGAGCGACCACAACCCCTGGATCGAGCGCATCGGGCGCATCGCGGCGGCGCTGGCGCTGGCGGGGGTCGCGTTGCACGCCTTGCTGCGCATCGTCGTCTGGTGGCGCCGCCGGCGCTGAAAGGAAAGGCCATGAGCTCGCGGCGCATGTACCTGTTCACCCGATTCGAGCGCTTCTGGCATTGGTCCCAGGCGGCGCTGGTCCTGACCCTGCTGTGCACGGGCTTCGAGATCCACGGCGCACTGGGCGGCCTGGACTTCCCGCAGGCCCTGCTGGTGCACGAGATCGCGGCCTGGCTGTTGATCACGCTGTGGACCTTCGCGATCTTCTGGCATTTCACGACGGGAGCCTGGCGCAACTACGTCCCCGACCTGCGCTGGAACAGCCTGTACGCGGTGGCCCGGTACTACGCCTGGGGCATGTTCCTCGGCGAACACCATCCCTATCACCGGGAGCCCTTTCGCAAGCACAACCCGCTGCAGCGCCTGGCCTACCTGTGGCTCAAGCTGATGATCCATCCGCTGCTGTGGGCCAGCGGCATGCTGCTGCTGGCGTCCAGCTACGCCTGGATCCGGCTGTCGGCCATGCAGCTGCGGCTGCCCTGGGTCGCGCTGAGCCACACGGCGGGCGCCTACATGATGCTGGTGTTCGTCATCCTGCACCTGTACCTGGCCACCACCTCGCATCCGCCCAGCGCCTACCTGCGTGCCATGATCACCGGCTGGGAGACCGAGGACGATGGCGATGCCTCCGCAGCCGAGCCCGGGCGCGCCGCGCAATCCTGAGGATTCCACCATGGACCCATCCGACTCGGGACGCGTGCCGCGCCGCGCCTGCATCGCCGCGCTGGCGCTGGCGGCGGGGCTGAGCGTCGGCCTGCCCGGCGCCCTCGCATCCGGCGCGCCCGTCGACCTGCAGGGCGCCTCGCTCACCGATCTGCCCGGCCCACCCACGGCCGCGCCTTTCCGCCAGCCCCTGGGCCTGGGCTCCATGGCCCTGCACGACGGCGCGGTGGTGCTGGACTCCGCGGTGCTGCTGAAGGTCTATTTCACCGCCTATGCCCGGCAGCCGGTGGACGGCTCGGCGATTCTCACGCCCGACACCGAGATGATCGACCCGCCGGCCGCGGTGCGGCCGAGCCGCGAGCAGGAGCGACAGATCGCGGCCATGGTGGCCTTCGCCGCAAGCCATCCCAGGCTGCTCATCGTGGTCGACGACATCGCCCTGGACGCCTACGTGGCGGCCGGGGAGTACTACCCGATCGACAACCGCCTGTTCATCCATGGCGCCGGCTATTACTTCGACAACTCGCCCTACCACTACGTGTTCCAGCACCCGCGCCCGTTCCGGCACCTGCATTGCAGCGATGCCGCCACGATGCGTGTGCTGAACCAGGCCATCGAGGACTACCGGCATTTCCGCATGGCGATTTCCTGCACCGTGCTCGGAGCGGATGCGGCGACCCATGCGCTGCGCCTGCGCGTGGACGAGGTGCGCCTGCTCGACGCGCAGGGTCGGGCCTTGATCCGGCAGCGGGCCGGGGGTTGATCCGGAGGCGGGCGGACGCGCTGCGCGACGGGCGGGCCGCGGTCGCGGCTGCCGGGGCTCGGGCGGCCGCGGCTCAGGCGGCCGCGCCCGCCGCGGGCGCGGCGCCTTGCGGGGGTTCGCCGAGCAGGCTGTGCACGCTGGCCTGGAAGGACAGCGCGAAGGGGGTGAACAGCAACAGCCACAGCGGCAGCTCCAGCAGCAGCGACGGGGAGCTGTCCAGGCGCAGGGCGGCGGCGGCCAGGGAGCCGAGGATCAGGGTGGCGGCGAACAGGCCCCACCACTGCGCCACATACAGCGCGAAGGCGCCGAAATTGCGCGCGACGATGATGAAGCTGGTGAACAGGGCCTGCGCCACGCCCATGCCCCACCAGGCCACCAGGGGCGGCGCGAACCAGAAGGCCATGGACACCGGCAGGTAGACCAGCAGGGTGAGCAGCCCCGCCTGTCCCAGCGCGCCGTTGGCCACCGCGCCCTTGGCGGGGTAGGCGGAGAACAGGAACAGGCGCAGCAGCGCGCCGCCGTCGGCCAGTGCCGACAGGCCCAGCGCCAGCATGAGCGCGAGCAGGTAGACCAGGCACAACAGAAGCAGCGAGCGCACGCGCGGCGACGGAGCGCGCAGGCCCTGGGCGAACACCACCGGCCAGGCCGGCAGGCCGCGGGCGATGTTGCGCGAGCCCTGCATGAAGCCCAGGGTGGTGAGCTGGGTGACCGCGATGGACAGCGGAATGCCCAGCACGGGCACAAGCTGCAGCGCTGCGACCAGCCCGAAATAGACCAGCACCAGCAGCAGCGACTGCAAGGGGCGGCGCATGACGCAGGCGAAGCCGAAGCGCACCCACAGCAGGCCCACGCGGGCCGGAACCGATCGGAGGATCATGAGGAGGGCTCGCTCAATGCATGCCCTCGCGCAGCCGGGTCTCGAGCTGGCGCTGGCGCAGGACGCGTTCGAAATGCGTGGGGTCGTGGGGCTGCAGCAACTGGGCGTCGCGCGGCAGGTGCAGGTCGCCGAGCCGCGACACCCAGAAGCGCAGGGCCGCCGCGCGCAGTGCGTCGGGCAGGAGTTCGCGCTCCAGCGGCTGCAGCGGGCGCACGCGCTGGTAGGCATCGAGCAGCGCGGCGCGGCGCTCGGCGTCGAACACGCCGGTGTCGAGCTCGATGCACCAGTCGTTGAGGGCCACGGCGAGGTCGAACACCCAGGTGTCGACGCCGGCGAAGTACCAGTCGAACACGCCGCTGAGCCGGTCCTGGTCGAACAGCGCGTTGTCGCGGAACAGGTCGGCATGCACGGCGCCGCGGGGCAGCGAGGCGTGCTCGGCGCTGGCCGCGAGCAGCGATTGGTGCGCGATCTCCGATTCCAGCAGCAGGCGCTGGGCGGGTTCGATCAGCGGGGCCAGCCGGGGGGCGATGCCGCGCTGCCATTCCAGGCCGCGCAGATTGGGCTGCTTGGGCGCGAAGTCGCGCGTGGCCAGGTGCATGCGCGCCATGCATTCGCCGATCTGCGCGCAATGCAGGGGCCGCGGCCGCAGCACGCTGCTGCCGCGCAGGCGCGTGACCAGCGCGGCCGGCTTGTCCTTCAGGCGCCGCAGCGCCTGGCCGTCGCGTCCGGGCATGGGGTCGGGCACCGCGATGCCGTGGGCGGCCAGGTGGTGCATCAGCGCCAGGTAGAAGGGCAGTTGCTCGAAACCCAGGCGCTCGAACAGGGTCAGCACATAGCGCCCGCGCGTGGTGCCGACGAAATAATTGGTGTTCTCGATTCCGCTGCCGATGCCTTCCAGTTCGGTCAGGTCCCCGAGATCGAATTCGCGCAGGAAGGCCTGGACTTCTGCAGGGTCAACAGGGGTGAATACGGCCATCGGCGTCGCGGGCGCGAGGTTCGGGGTTGCGGGGGGGCCGCCGTTGCGGGCTTACTTGAAGGTGCCGATGCGCCATTGCATGCGCCCCTGCATGCTGCCGGGGCCTTGCGGCGCGTCGGCCTTCGGGGGCACGATGCTGTAGGGCACGCCGCCGTGCAGCGGCTTGACCTGGATGCTGGTGGTGGCGCCGCGCACCTGGGTTTCCTCGATGCGCACCGCGCGGTCCTGCGTGACCAGGTGGCGCACCAGGGGTTCCGGGTAGCGCGAAGCCGGCTGCGAGGCGACCAGGCGCGGCGGCGCCGCGGCCTCGGCTCTCGCCGAAGCTGCCTGGCTGCAGGGAGGCAGCGCGGCCAGCAGGGCGCCCGCGGCCAGCGCCCAGGCCAGGCGCTGGCCGCGCATCGGTGCTTGCGATGCAGTTCTCATGCTCTGCATTTTAGCCGCCCCGCCTGCTCTTGCCCTCTGCTGGGACGGATAATCCCGCAATGACCCAGAATCTCGAAGCCGAGCGCATGTTGCTGCTGGTCGACGGCTCCAGCTACTTGTACCGCGCCTACCACGCGATGCCCGACCTGCGGGGCCCCAACGGGGAGCCCACGGGCGCGCTGTATGGCATCACCTCGATGCTGCGCCGGCTGCGCCAGCAGTACCCGCCCGAGAAGGGCTACGTGCACGCGGCCTGTGTGTTCGACGCCAAGGGGCCGACATTCCGCAACCACATGTACGAGGCCTACAAGGCGCATCGCCCGCCGATGCCCGAGGACCTGGCCGCGCAGGTGGAACCCATTCGCGAGGTGGTGCGCCTGATGGGCTGGCCGCTGCTGGTGGTGCCGGGGGTGGAGGCCGACGACGTGATCGCGACCCTGGCCGAGCAGGCCCGTGCGCGGGGCATGCGCACCCTGGTGTCCACCGGGGACAAGGACCTGGCCCAGCTGGTGGATGCGCATGTCACGCTGGTCAACACCATGACCAACGAAACCCTGGACGAGGCGGGAGTGCTGGCCAAGTTCGGCGTGCCCCCCGATCGCATCGTGGACTACCTGTGCCTGATCGGCGACGCCGCCGACAACGTGCCGGGCGTGCCCAAGGTGGGCCCCAAGACGGCGGTGAAGTGGCTGCAGCAGTACGGCAGCCTGCAGGGCATCGTCGAGCATGCCGCCGACATCGGCGGCGCGGTGGGCCAGAACCTGCGCGACAGCCTGGATTGGCTGCCGCGCGCGCGCGAGCTCATCACGGTGCGCGCCGACTGCGACCTGGACGGCCACGCCGGCGACCTCGACCGCGACCTGCACGTGGCGCCCGAGGACGATCAGGCGCTGGCGCCTTTTTTCGGGCGTTTCGGGCTCAAGCGCTTCCTGCATGAATTGCCCGCCCAGCCGGTGGGGGCCGCGGCCGTCGCGGGGGTGGAGGCGGCGGGCCATGCGGACCCGGGTGCTTCGCCGCGGCCGCCCGGGGACTACGAGACCGTGCTCAGCCTGGAGCGACTGCAGCATTGGATCGGGCTGATCCAGCAGGCGGACCTGACGGCCCTGGACACCGAGACCGATTCGCTGGACCCGATGCACGCGCGCCTGGTGGGCATCTCGCTGGCGGTGCGCCCCGGGCAGGCGGCGTACATCCCGCTGGCCCACGCCTATCCCGGTTGCCCCGGGCAGCTGCCCATGCAGCAGGTGCTGGAGCTGCTGCGCCCCTGGCTCGTCGATCCGGCGCGCCCCAAGCTGGGCCAGAACAGCAAGTACGACCGCCATGTGCTGCACAACGCGGGCATCGTCGTGCAGGGCTATGTGCACGATACGCTGCTGCAGAGCTACGTGCTGGAGGCGCACAAGCCGCATGCGCTGGACAGCCTGATCGAGCGCCACCTGGGGCGCAGCGACGTGCTGAGCTACGAGCAGGTGTGCGGCAAGGGCGCGAAGGCCATCGGCTTCGACCAGGTGGACCTGGAGACCGCCACGCGCTACAGCGGCGAGGATTCGGACCTGTGCCTGCAGGTGCACCAGCGCCTGTGGCCGCTGATCCAGGCCGACGAGGGCCTGGCGCGCATCTACGCGCTGGAAATGCGGGTGAGCGAGGTGCTGCAGCGCATGGAGCGCGTGGGCGTGCTCATCGACGCGGCGGCACTGCGGGCGCAGAGCGGGCAGATCGGCGCGCGCATGGTGGAGCTGGAGCAGCGCGCCTACGAGCTGGCGGGCGGGCCCTTCAACCTGGGCAGCCCGCGACAGATCGGAGAGATCCTGTTCGGGCGCCTGCAGCTGCCGGTGCAGAAGAAGACCAGCGGCGGCGCCGCCTCCACCGACGAGGAAGTGCTGGAAAAGCTCGCCGAGGACTACCCGCTGCCGCGCGTGATCCTGGATCATCGCGGCCTGTCCAAGCTGCGCAGCACCTACACCGAGAAGCTGCCGCAGATGGTGGACCCGGGCACCGGGCGCGTGCACACCAACTACGCCCAGGCGGTGGCGGTGACGGGGCGTCTGGCCTCCAACGATCCGAACCTGCAGAACATCCCCGTTCGCACCGCCGAAGGCAGGCGCATCCGCGAAGCCTTCGTGGCTCCGGCGGGCTGGAACATCGCCTCCAGCGACTACTCGCAGATCGAGTTGCGCATCATGGCCCACCTGTCGCAGGACGAGGGGCTGCTGCGTGCCTTCGCCGCCGGCGAGGACATCCACCGCGCCACGGCGGCGGAGATTTTCGGCGTCGGCCCCGCGGAGGTGAGCAACGACCAGCGGCGCATGGCCAAGGTGATCAACTTCGGCCTGATCTACGGCATGAGCGCCTTCGGGCTGGCGCGCAACCTGGGCCTGGAGCGCGAGGCCGCGCAGGTCTACATCGGACGCTATTTCGCGCGCTACCCCGGGGTGGCGGTGTACATGGAGCGCACCCGCGAGCAGGCGAAGAACCAGGGCTACGTCAGCACGGTGTTCGGGCGCCGGCTGTGGTTGCCCGAGATCAACTCACCCAACGGCCCGCGCCGCGCGGCGGCCCAGCGCGCGGCGATCAACGCGCCCATGCAGGGCACCGCGGCCGACCTGATCAAGATGGCCATGATCGACGTCGAGCAGGCCTTGCTGCGCGAGGGCCTGCGCACGCGCATGGTCATGCAGGTGCACGACGAGCTGGTGCTGGAGGTGCCCGACGAGGAACTCGACTGGGTGCGAGAACACATTCCCGCGCTGATGGCCGGAGTCGCCGAACTCAGCGTGCCGCTGGTGGCCGAACTCGGCACGGGGCCGAACTGGGAGGCTGCGCATTGAGTTGCCCCCTTCGTCGCCGGGCGCGAGCCCGGCTCCGTCCCCCCATACATGGACGCCCCCGGTTTGCCAAGCGCTCAGTGGGTGATGGCGGAAGGTAAGGATTGCACCCGTACATCCGGACTTTGCTGCGAGCCCAGGCTCGCTGTCCCTGATGGGTA
>JAJZWA010000120.1 GCA_021846965.1 Pseudomonadota bacterium
ACGAGTGCCTGTGCGGCAAGTACAAGCGCCTGAAGCACCGCGGCGTGATCTGCGAGAAGTGCGGGGTCGAGGTCACGCAGAGCAAGGTGCGCCGCGAGCGCATGGGCCACATCGAGCTGGCCTCGCCCGTCGCGCACATCTGGTTCCTCAAGAGCCTGCCCTCGCGCCTGGGCATGATCCTGGACATGCCGCTGCGCGACATCGAGCGCGTGCTGTACTTCGAGGCCTACGTGGTCACCGAGCCCGGCATGACCCCGCTGGCCAAGCGCCAGGTGCTGTCCGAGGACGAGTACGCCGCCAAGCGCACCGAGTATGGTGACGAATTCGCCGCCAGCATGGGCGCCGAAGGCATCCGCGACCTGCTGGCCGACATGGACCTGGAGATCGAGACCGGCGCGCTGCGCGGCGATCTGCAGGGTTCGGACACCAAGGTGAAGAAGAACTCCAAGCGCCTGAAGGTGCTGGACGCCTTCCGCAAGACCAACTCCAAGCCGGAGTGGATGGTCCTGACCGTGCTGCCCGTGCTGCCGCCGGACCTGCGTCCGCTGGTGCCGCTGGACGGCGGGCGTTTCGCCACCTCCGACCTGAACGACCTGTACCGCCGGGTCATCAACCGCAACAACCGCCTGCGCCGGCTGCTCGAGCTCAAGGCCCCCGAGATCATCGTGCGCAACGAAAAGCGCATGCTGCAGGAGGCGGTGGACTCGCTGCTGGACAACGGCCGCCGCGGCAAGGCCATGGTGGGCCAGAACAAGCGCCCGCTGAAGTCCCTGGCCGACATGATCAAGGGCAAGGGTGGCCGCTTCCGCCAGAACCTGCTGGGCAAGCGTGTCGACTACTCGGGCCGCTCGGTCATCGTCGTGGGCCCGACCCTCAAGCTGCACCAGTGCGGCCTGCCCAAGCTGATGGCCCTGGAGCTGTTCAAGCCCTTCATCTTCAACCGCCTGGAAGCCATGGGCGTGGCCACCACCATCAAGGCCGCGAAGAAAGAAGTGGATTCGCAGACCCCGATCGTCTGGGACATCCTGGAAGAGGTCATCCGCGAACACCCGGTGATGCTCAACCGCGCGCCCACGCTGCACCGCCTGGGCATCCAGGCCTTCGAGCCGGTGCTCATCGAGGGCAAGGCCATCCAGCTGCACCCCCTGGTGTGCGCGGCCTTCAACGCCGACTTCGACGGCGACCAGATGGCCGTGCACGTCCCGCTGTCGCTGGAAGCGCAGATGGAAGCCCGCACCCTGATGCTGGCCTCCAACAACGTGCTGTTCCCGGCCAACGGCGAACCCTCCATCGTGCCCTCGCAGGACATGGTGCTGGGCCTGTACTACGCCACCCGCGAGCGCATCAACGGCCGCGGTGAAGGCATGGTGTTCGCCGACGTGGGCGAGGTGCAGCGCGCGCTGGCCGCCGGCGAGCTCGAGCTCACCGCGCGCATCAACGTGCGCCTGACCGAATACAGCAAGGACAAGGCCACCGGCGAGCTCACGCCGCGCACCTTCGTGGCGGAAACCACCGCCGGGCGCTCGCTGCTGTCGGAGATCCTGCCCAAGGGCCTGCCCTTCAGCGTGATGAACAAGGCGCTGAAGAAGAAGGAGATCTCGCGCCTGATCAACTCCTCGTTCCGCCGCTGCGGCCTGCGCGACACGGTGATCTTCGCCGACAAGCTGCTGCAATCGGGCTTCACGCTGGCCACCCGCGCCGGCATCTCGATCAGCGTGGACGACATGCTGGTGCCGCAGCTCAAGCACGAGCTGATCAGCCGCGCCGAGAACGAGGTCAAGGAGATCGAGCAGCAATACGCCTCCGGCCTGGTCACCCAGGGCGAGCGCTACAACAAGGTCGTCGACATCTGGGGCCGCACCGGCGACGAGGTCGGCAAGGCGCTGATGGCCGGTCTGGCCACCGAGCCCGTGGTCGACCGCCACGGCAAGGAAGTCCGCCAGGAGTCCTTCAACTCCATCTACATGATGGCCGACTCCGGTGCGCGCGGCTCGGCCGCGCAGATCCGCCAGCTGGCGGGCATGCGCGGCCTGATGGCCAAGCCGGACGGCTCGATCATCGAGACCCCGATCACGGCCAACTTCCGCGAAGGCCTGAACGTTCTGCAGTACTTCATCTCCACCCACGGCGCCCGCAAGGGCCTGGCCGACACGGCGCTGAAGACGGCGAACTCCGGCTACCTGACGCGCCGTCTGGTCGACGTGACGCAGGACCTGGTGATCACCGAGCCCGACTGCGGCACCGCGCAGGGCGTGGCCATGCGCGCGCTGGTCGAGGGCGGCGAGGTCATCGAATCCCTGCGCGACCGCGTGCTGGGCCGCGTGGCCGCCACCGACGTGATCAACCCGGAGAACCAGGAGACCATCGTCCCCGCCGGGGAGATGCTGGACGAGGACATGCTCGACGCCGTGGAAGCCGCCGGCATCGACGAGATCCGCGTGCGCACCGCGCTGACCTGCGAGACCCGCTACGGCATGTGCGCCAAGTGCTACGGCCGCGACCTGGGCCGCGGCGTGCTGGTCAACGTGGGCGAGGCGGTGGGCGTGATCGCCGCGCAGTCCATCGGCGAGCCGGGCACGCAGCTGACCATGCGGACCTTCCACATCGGCGGTGCCGCGTCGCGTGCCGCGGTGGCGTCCAGCGTCGAGGCCAAGAGCGCCGGCCTGGCGCGCTTTACCTCGACCATGCGCTACGTGACCAACTCGAAGGGCGAGCAGGTCGTGATCTCGCGTTCCGGCGAAGTGCTGGTGACCGACGACTACGGCCGCGAGCGCGAGCGCCACAAGGTGCCCTACGGCGCCACGCTGTTCGTCAAGGACGGCATGGCCGTCAAGGCCGGCACCGCGCTGGCCAGCTGGGATCCGCTGACCCGCCCGATCATCACCGAGTACGCCGGCCGCGCCAAGTTCGAGAACATCGAGGAAGGCGTGACGGTGGCCAAGCAGGTCGACGAGATCACCGGCCTGTC
>JAJZWA010000121.1 GCA_021846965.1 Pseudomonadota bacterium
CGCGGAGATGGCGATGATGTGGCTGTCGTCGCCCACGCTGCCGGTGGGGGGCTTCAGCTACTCCGAGGGCCTGGAGCCGGCGGTGGACGCCGGCATCGTGCACGACGAGGCGTCCGCGCTGACCTGGCTGCGCGGGCAGTTGCAACTCGTGCTCGCGCGCAGCGAACTTCCCGCGGCCGCGCGTGCGCACGCGGCCTGGTGCCAGCGCGACCTGGCGGCGCTGCGGCAGCTGCAGTCCTGGGTGCTGGCCACCCGCGAGAGCGCCGAACTGCGCCTGCAGAGCCAGCAGATGGGGCGCTCCATGCTCGACTGGCTGACCCGGCTGGTTCCGCGACACCCGCTGCTCGAACTGGCCGCGCGCCTGCAGGCCGCGCCCTGCTGGCCCGTGGGCTTCACGCTCGGCGCCGTTGCACTGGAGCTCGATGCCCCGCGCACCCTGCAGGCGCTGGGCTTCGCCTGGCTCGACAACCAGGTGCAATCCGCGCTGCGCTGCGTGCCCCTCGGGCAAAGCAGCGGCCAGCGCCTGCTGCTCGCGCTGTGCACCGAGCTTCCCGCGGCGTGCGCGCAGGCCTGGAGCCTGCGCGAACGTCCCGACGAATGGCAAAGCTTCTCGCCCATGCTGGCCGTGCTCAGCGCGCGCCACGAAACCCAGTACTCCCGCCTTTTCCGATCATGAACCCCGACACCCACACCCCTTCTCCCAATCCCCACGCGCTGCACCACATCCGCGGCCGCGGCAAGCGCCTGCCCCCGCTGCGCGTGGGCATCGGCGGCCCGGTTGGCAGCGGCAAGACCACCTTGCTGGAAATGCTCTGCAAGGCCATGCGCCAACGCTACGACCTGGTGGTCATCACCAACGACATCTACACCCGCGAGGACCAGCGCCTGCTGACCGTCGCCGGCGCGCTGGAGCCCGAGCGCATCGAGGGCGTGGAAACCGGAGGCTGCCCGCACACGGCGATTCGCGAGGACGCCTCGATCAACCTGGAGGCGGTCGATCGCATGCTCGAACGCTTTCCCGACGCCGACATCGTGTTCATCGAGTCGGGCGGCGACAACCTGGCCGCGACCTTCAGCCCCGAGTTGTCGGACCTGACCATCTACGTGATCGACGT
This sequence comes from Pseudomonadota bacterium, assembly GCA_021846965.1. Classification (GTDB taxonomy): domain Bacteria; phylum Pseudomonadota; class Gammaproteobacteria; order Burkholderiales; family Burkholderiaceae_C; genus Thiomonas_A. Next base: position 1,116 of record JAJZWA010000121.1, read on the forward strand.
CGCCGGCGGCGAGAAGATCCCGCGCAAAGGCGGGCCGGGCATCACGCGCAGCGACCTGTTCGTGATCAACAAGACCGACCTCGCGCCGCACGTCGGCGCCGACCTGCAGGTCATGCGCTCCGACACCGAGCGCATGCGTGCCGGCAAGCCCTACGTCACCACCAACCTGAAGACCCTCGAGGGCGTCGATGCGGTGGTGCGATTCATCGAGGCCCGGGGCCTGCTGGCCCCGGTGTGAACGCGATGTCCGCGCAGGTTTCCGCGGCGCGCGCCGGCACCGCCCCCCCGCGGGCGGCGCCGGGCCTGCATGTCGGCGCCATCGTCGCGCTGCACGCGCTGGGCTGGGGCCTGTGCCTGGGCCAGGCGGCGTCGCATCCCATGCTGCTGGGGCTGGGCATCTCGGCCTATCTGTTCGGCCTGCGCCACGGCTTCGACGCCGACCACATCGCGGCCATCGACGACACCGTGCGCCTGATGCTGCAGCGCGGGCGCGACCCGCTCGGCGTCGGCCTGTTCTTCTCCCTCGGGCATTCCGCCGTGGTGTTCGCGCTCAGCCTCCTGGCCGCGCTGTGCGCCGCGCTGGTGCGCCACCGCCTGGGCGACCTGGAAGCCGTCGGCAGCCTGCTCGGCACGCTGGTCTCGGCGGGATTTCTCGGGCTCGTCGGCTGGCTCAACCTGCGCGTCCTCGTCGACCTGCTGCGCCTGCGGCGCCGACACGGCGCGGGCCACGGGCACGACCACGCCGCCATCGACGCATTGCTGGCCGGTCGCGGCCTGCTCGCGCGCCTGTTCGCGCGCCTGCCCGCGTCGCGTCCGGCGCCGCTGATGCGCCACGCCTGGCAGATCTTCCCGGTGGGCCTGCTGTTCGGGCTGGGTTTCGACACCGCGTCGGAAATCGCGCTGCTCAGCCTCGCCGGCACGGCGTCCGGACACGTCGGCTGGGCCGGCGTGCTGTCGCTGCCCACGCTGTTCGCCGCCGGCATGGCGCTGGTGGACTCGGCCGACTGCGCACTCATGACCCACGCCTACGCCTGGACCCTGCTGCAGCCGGAGCGCCGAACGAATTTCAATCTGCTCACCACTTCGATGTCGGTCGCGCTGGCGCTGGGAGTCGCCGGCGTCGAGCTGGCCCAGCTGCTGATCGGCCGCCTCGGGCTGCACGGGCCCGTGGCCGGCGCGCTCGAAGGGCTTTCGCTCCATGCGGTGGGCCTCGGTGTCGTCGTCGTGTCGGCCGGCCTGACGGCCGCGCTGTGGGGCGTTTCCCGGGCGCTGGCCGGAGCACGGCGCGTCGGGCCCTAGTTCTGAGGACCCCCTGGGCCGGGCTGCGCCCAGCCTACCCCCCGAGGGGGTCAAGCAATCTTGGGGCGGCCCAGCGATTGCTTGAGAGCGCCCCCAGGGCCGGGCTGCGCCCAGCCCGCCCCCCGCGGGGGTCGAGGAAACTTGGGGCGGCCCTGCGTTTCCTCGTGAGCGCCCGCCTGCATCAATAGGTCTTGTAGGGCAGGAACTTGCCGGACATCACGATCTGCACGCGGTCACCCTTGGCATCGGGCTCGCGCCGCAGGTCCATGTGGAAATCGATGGCCGACATGATGCCGTCTCCGAACTCCTCGTGGATCAGCGCCTTCAGGGTCGTTCCATACACGCTGATCAGTTCGTGGAAACGGTAGATCAGCGGATCGGTCGGCACGCTCGTGGGCAGCGAGCCCTTGTAGGGAACCTGCTGCAGCAGCGCCACGGCCTGCGGCGGCAACCCGAAGATCTCGCCCAGCGTGGCCGCCTGCGAGGCGTCGAAGGTC
>JAJZWA010000068.1 GCA_021846965.1 Pseudomonadota bacterium
GGGTCGGCGGATTTTAAGTCCGCTGCGTCTACCGATTTCGCCATCCGGGCCGCGCATGTCGCGGGTAGGCGCGCATGCTAGCAGGGGGAACCCGGCGGGGGGGCGATGCTGCGGCTGGTGGCGCCTCCGGGTTTTCGACCGGCTGCTTACGCTTCGCTCCGACACATGCTCGGGCCCTGGCCGGATCTTTGGGGAATCGTCCAGCAATGAACTAGATAAAAAGTGAATTATCAATTCAAATTTTTGTGAATCTGAGCTAAGATTCGATTTGTTGAATTTTTGCCGGATAAAGCTCCAAGAAGCTCAAGTTCCGCAGCATCTATTGCGGAAAAAACAGCCGGCAACTGCGTAGCTGGATGCGCCCCGGGTTGCCCCCGCGCGGTGTGCCGGCGCAGGCATCGGCCCACCCCATGCGCGCGGAGGGCAGGGGGCCGCGCAGACGGGGTGGCACCTTGCGCGCCACCGGGGGAAAGGGCGCGCCGCGCGTGCCTGCTTCCCGACCAGGTCGCCGCGCCCGGCTCCGAACCGGGCGTCCCTAGACGGCGGAGCCTCGGCCCGCCACCGACTTCGGAGATGCCATGCACGCTCGAAACCGAGGTGAGTTCAGCTCCCATGCCTCCCACGCCGCCCGCGCTGCGCTGCGCCGGCCCCTGCAACTGGCCGTGCTCGGCGCCGGCAGTTGGGGCACAGCGCTGGCGGCGGCCTCGCGTCGCGCCGGTCTGTCCACGCGCCTTTGGTCGCGGCGCCCCGATGTGGCCCATGCCATCCGTACAACGGGCTTCAATCCCCGGCATCTGCCCGGCATCAGGCTGCCCGAGGGGCTGCAGGCCAGCGACGACCTGGAATGGGTGCTGCAGGGCGTCGACGTCGTGCTGTTCGCGGTTCCCTGTGGCGCCCTGCGTGAGGTCGCCCAAGTCGCCGCGGGGGCTGCCTTGCCCGAGCACGCACTGGCGCTGGCGACTTGCAAGGGGGTGGAGCCGGGGAGCGGCAAGCTGATGAGCCAGGTCTTGCGCGAGGCCTGCGCCGAGCGGCAGCCCGTGGGCATGCTGGCGGGACCGAGTTTCGCCGACGAGGTCGTGCGCGGCCTGCCGACGCAACTGACCCTGGGCATGCGCGCCGATGCCGCTGCCGTGGCGCTTGCGCGCGAACTGGCCGGCGCGCTGCGCGCGGCAGCCATCGAGCTGGAACTGTGCGACGACGAGATCGGCGTGCAGGTGGCCGGCGCGCTCAAGAATTCCGTGGCGATCGCCTGCGGCATGGCCAGCGCGCAGGGCCTGGGAGAGAACGCGCGGGCGGCCATCGTCGCGCGGGGCCTGGAAGACATGCGCCGCCTGACCGTGGCCCTGGGCGGACGTGGCGAGACGCTGTTTCGCAGCAGCGGCGTCGGTGACCTGTTTCTCACGGCTTCGTCCAGCCACTCCCGCAACACCCGCCTGGGAATGCGCCTGGGTGCCAGCGCCGAGCATCGCGCGCGGGCCCAGGCCGCTGAGGGCGGCGAACTCACCGAGGGTGCGTCGGCCAGCCAGGCGCTGGAGGTGCTGGAGCGGCGCCTGCGACTGGAACTGCAGGTACCGAGCGCCGTGCGCGACGTACTGTCCGGGCGCTGCAGCGCCGGGCGCGCGCTGCAGCGAGTGCTGGAGCAGCCGCTGCAGGAGTCCCTTACGGACCTGGCTCGCCCGGGTGGATACGCCTCGCCGGGCCATCGCGCCTCACACGACGGCGGCGCCGTGCGCGTGCCCGGCTCGGTGTGGAACCACAGGGCGCTGCAATGAGCAGCGCGCCGACGAGCGCGGTGGGCGCCATGGGCGCGGTCGATGCGGGCCCCATCCGGTCGCGCACGATCCTAGCCACCGACCTGGATGGCACCTTCGTGGGCGGATCCGCGCAGCAGCGCGCGAGCCTGTATGCGTGGATTCGCGAACATCGCGAGCAATTGGTGCTGATGTTCGTCAGCGGCCGCGGGCAGGAGCACATGCGCGAGCTTGCCGCGGCCATCGGGCTGCAGCCCGACTATTGCATCGGCGACGTGGGAACCAGCGTGGAGGCAGCCGATCCGGCCGACCGCGTGCTCATCGCCCCGGTGATGGACTGGCTGCGCGACACCTGGCCCGCCTACGCGCCGCGGCGCATCGAGGAGTTCATGCAGCGCCACCCTCGCTTGCGGCCCCAGGAAATCACGGGCGGGCTGCGCAAGTCCTACCTGTACGACGAGGAGCCGGCGGCGCTGCGCGCGGCGGGCGAGTTGCGCACCCTGGGCTTCGACGTGCTGATGTCCGACGGGCGCTACTTCGACGTGCTGCCGCGCGGGGTGCAGAAGGGGCCGACCCTGCTGCGCGTGCTGCGTGCGCTGGGGCTTCCCGCGCAGCGCACCCTGGTGGCCGGTGACACGCTCAACGATTTGTCGATGTTCCGCACCGGCCTGCACGGCGTGGCGGTGGCCAACCGCGAGCCGGCGCTCGAGCGCGCCTTGCGAGGCTGCTCGAACGTGTACCTCAGCCCCTTGCCGGGGGCCGCCGGCGTGCTGGACGCGGTGCGTCGTTTCCACCAACAGCAAGGAGCCCAGGCATGGCTGCGCAACTCGTGATCGTCTACCACCGTCAGCCCTACGAGGAGGTGGTGGAAGACGGCAAGGTGGTGCTGCGCGAGAACCGCAGCCCCAACGGCATCGTGCCGGTGCTCAAGGGCTTCATCGGCCAGGTGGAGAGCGCCAGCTGGATCGCCTGGAAAAAGGCGCCGGCGGGCAAGGCGCCGGGTTTCGATCGCCGGGTGCAGGTACGCGACAGCCACGGCAGCTACGAGGTGCTGCGCCTGCCGCTGCAGGCCGAGCAGATCAGTCAGTTCTACCACGTCACCTCGAAGGAGGCGCTGTGGCCGGTGCTCAACAGCTTCCCCTCCATGTATACCTCGGAGAACACGCATTGGGCGACGTTTCGCGAGGTCAACCGGCTGTTCGCCGAGGCGGCCTGCGAGGAGGCGGCTCCGGGGGCCGTGGTCTGGGTGCACGACTACAACCTCTGGCTGGTGCCGCGTTTCGTGCGCCAGCTGCGCCCGGACCTGAAGATCGCTTTTTTCCACCACACGCCCTTTCCGGCGCCGGATGTGTTCAACCTGCTGCCGTGGCGCGACGAGATCCTGGACAACCTGCTCTGCTGCGATCTCGTGGGTTTTCACGTGCCGCGCTATGCCTGCAATTTCGCGGCGGTGGCGCAGGGTCTGCGCGAGGTGCGCGACCTGCGCTGGGAGCCCACCCACGCGGGCCTCGCGCACCGTGGAAGCGCACTGGCCGAGCCGCGCACGCCGACCTCGCTGCGGGTGGGGCAGCAGGTGGTGCATATCGACGCATTTCCGATCGGCACGCATGCGCGGCTGATCGGGCGGACCATGGCCTCGCAGGACGCGCAGGAGCAGGTCGCGCGCATCCGCGCGGGCCTGTCGGGGCGCAAGGTGATCGTGTCGGTCGGACGCGTGGACTATGCCAAGGGCACGCGCGAGCTGCTGCTGACCTACGAGCGCCTTCTGCGGCGTCGCCCCGCGCTGCAGGGGCAGGTGCAGCTGCTGCTCACCGCGGTGGCGGCCGCCGACGGCATGCGTGTGTACCGGCGCGCGCAACAGGCCATCGAGCAACTGGTGGGGCGTATCAACGGGCACTACGGAACCCTGTCCTGGCAGCCGGTGGTGCTGTCGACCACGCCGATGAGCTTCCAGGAGACCATGGCCTATTTCCGTGCCGCCGACGTGTGCTGGATCACCCCGCTGCGCGACGGGCTCAATCTGGTGGCCAAGGAGTTCGTCGCCGCGCACGACGCGCACGGCGGCGTGCTGGTGTTGTCCGAATTCGCCGGGGCGGCTCTGGAACTGGGCGACGCAGTGCTGGTGAACCCCTACAGCATCAGCCAGATGGATGCGGCCATCGACCGCGCGCTGGACATGGAACCCGGGGAGCAGCACGCGCGCATGTCGCGCATGCTGCAGCATGTGCAACACTACGACATCGACTTCTGGACCCGCCATGTGCTGCGCAGCTTCGACTTCCTGCGAGGCCGGGCGCCTGGAGCGGCGGCGCGCGAGATGCCGCCGCGCGAGATCGCCTGAATCACAATAACCCCCCTCGTCACCTCGTCTTGCAGGCCCGGAGCCACGGAGCGCCCATCCATGACCGATCTCCAGCACATCGTGATCGCCTCCAATTCCCTGCGCGCCTGGCTGGGCGCGCTGGTCTGGCTGCTGCTGGTCGGAGGCCTTGCCGCGGTGCTCAAGCCCTGGCTGGTCAAGCGCCTGGGGGCGATGGCGGCGCGCACGCCGTCGCGCTGGGACGATGCCCTGGTGCACGCGCTGGACGGAACGCGGGCCTGGTTGCTGGCCCTGGTGGCCTTGCTGCCGGCGATGGAGCCGCTGCAGATGGCCGGGGATGTGCGGCGCTGGCTGGAAGGCGCCGCCAGCGTGGCGCTGGCCCTGCAGCTGGGGCTGTGGACCGGGCGTTTCATCGACAAGCTGATCACCCAGTCGCGCGAAACCGCGATGCGCAACGACCCGGAGACGGCCACCGGCCTGGCCGCGATGAGTTTCATCGCGCGCTTCGTGCTCTGGAGCCTGTTGCTGCTGCTGCTGCTGGACAACCTGGGCTTCAACGTCAGCACCCTGCTGGCCGGCCTGGGGGTGGGCGGCATCGCGGTGGGCCTGGCGCTGCAGAACATCCTGGGCGACCTGTTCTCCAGCCTGTCGATCGTGCTGGACAAGCCGTTCCAGATCGGCCATTTCGTGGTGATCGACGGGTTTTCCGGGACGGTGGAGAACATCGGGCTGAAGACCACGCGCATTCGCAGCCTCAGCGGCGAGTTGCTGGTGTTCTCCAACACCGATCTCACCAAGGCGCGGCTGCGCAACTACCGCCACATGCAGGAGCGGCGCATCGTGTTCGACTTCACCTTGCGCTACGGCACGCCGGCCGATGTGGCCGAGCAGGTGCCGGGCAGGGTGCGCGAGATCGTGCAGTCCAAGGCGCAGACCCGCCTGGACCGCTCGCATTTCAAGGAATTCACCGAGTCCGGCCTGAATTTCGAGGTGGTGTACTGGATGACCACCGCCGATTACACCGTGTACATGGACACTCAACAGGCCATCAACCTGGAGCTCATGCGGTGTCTGGACCAGCTAGGCGCGGAGTTCGCGTGTCCGGCCCGCAGTGTGGAACTGCGCACCAGCCAGCCCGTGCAGGTGGCCTGGCTGGGAGGGCCTCAGGCGGCGCCGGCAGGCAACGAGGCGCGTGCTTCCTGAGCGCCGTGGCGTGCCTGGGGGAGGGGAGAGATCTGGAGGCGCGGGCGGGAGTCGAACCCACCTGGAAGGATTTGCAGTCCTCTGCATAGCCGCTTTGCTACCGCGCCGTGATTCAAGCTGGAACGCATCTTAGCGGAAGATGCGCACCGACGTTCGAGGCCGAACCGCCCGTGCCGCCCCGTAGGTTGAAACCCCCGCGTTGCTAACCCGTCGGACATTATCCTCCGGGGAATTCCGGCGCAAGCCGGAAGGGGCATTTTCAATCGGCAACAAAAAGGGGAAGACTTGGCTTCCCCTCGAGGTGATCCGGCTTCCGGGGCTCTTGCGAGATCTTCCGAGATCTTGCGAGATTCTGCGAGCCCTGGATATTCACGAGGCGCCGATTATCTGGAACACCTCGGGAATCGAGAAACTGGAGCGGGAAACGAGTCTCGAACTCGCGACCTCAACCTTGGCAAGGTTGCGCTCTACCAACTGAGCTATTCCCGCGAAAACCAACATTATAGGCGGGTCCGAAGGCTTGTCAACTACCCTCGGCAATTTGCGAAGCCAGGCCCCCGACCACCGCGTGCATGCCGGCATCCACGTGCAGTACTTCGGCGGTGATGCCGCTGGCCAGGTCCGACAGCAGGAAGGCGCTGGCGTCGCCCACCTGGTCGATGGTCACGTTGCGGCGCAGCGGGGTGCTGGTCTCGTTGAACTTGAGCATCTTGCCGAAATCGGCGATGCCCGAGGCGGCCAGGGTCTTGATCGGCCCGGCGCTCAGGCCGTTCACGCGCATGCCCCGCGGGCCCAGGCATTCGGCCAGGTAGCGCACGCTGGCTTCCAGCGCCGCCTTGGCCACGCCCATGGTGTTGTAGTTGGGAACCACGCGCTCGGCGCCCAGGTAGGTCATGGTCAGCAGCGAGGGCATGCCGCCGGCATCGCAACTGGCCTGCAGCAGGGGGAGCAGGGCCTTGGCCAGCGCCGGGAAGGAGTAGGCGGAGATGTCGTGGGCGATGCGGAAGCCCTCGCGCGACAGGCCTTCGAGGAAATCCCCGGCGATGGCCTCGCGGGGCGCGAAGCCGATGGAGTGCACATAGCCGTCCAGGCGGGGCCAGTGCTGGCCGAGCTCGCGCCCCAGCGCCTCCAGCTGCGCATCGTCGCCGACGTCGCAGGGGAAGGTCAGGCGGCTGTCGAATTCCTGCGCGAAACCCTGGATGCGCTCGGCGAAACGTTCCCCGACGTAGGTGAAGGCCAGTTCGGCCCCCTCGCGGTGGCAGGCCTTGGCCACGCCGTAGGCGATGGAGCGGTTGGACAGCAGGCCGGTGATCAGAATGCGTTTGCCGGAAAGAAAGCCCATGAGTGGTTCCTGGAAATGCGAATGACGACGATGGGGCGCGGCGCGCCCGCGGCTTGGCGCACATTCTCGCATGGGCGTCCAGGCCCTCCGGGATGCCGTGCCCGCGGCGCTGCCGACGGGGGCTGCCGCCCGTGGCTTGCGGAATTTGCAGGGCCGCAGCTTGAAGCTCGGGGGTTTTGCCTCTAGAATAAGCATTTCCGGAGCAGCTTGGAGCTGGGGTCGGGGCCAACGAGGCCCGGGCACCCTGCCGAGGCCGGGACCTTGGGGGGCGCTAGGCGCGTGGCGAAGTCCGCGCGGGCAGGGCCGCCGGGTCACGGTGGCGGCTTCGGGAACGGATCCAGCCGGGTTGGCCAACAACAAGGGCGACAAGCAAAGGGCGATACCGATCGCCCTTTTTTGTTGCCCTTGCATTCGTGTTCGCGCCATCCGGCCTCATGGCGGCAAGAGGAATCAAAGACAGGGCATGCAGCAGGCGCAATTGATCGAGGATACCGTGCGGGGTCTGGGCTACCAGTTCGTCGAGGCGAGCTGGGCGGCGGCCGGCTTGCTGCGCGTGACCATCGATCGCGCCGACGGCAGCCCCGTGACGGTGGACGATTGCGAGCGCGTCAGCCGCCAGTTGCAATATGCGCTGGAGGTCGAGGCGCTGGACTACAAGCGCCTGGAGGTGTCGTCTCCGGGGCTGGACCGGCTGCTGCGCACGCCGGAGGACATGCAGCGCTTCGCCGGCCAGCCGGTGGAGGTGACGCTGCGTCTGCCGTTCCAGGGCCGCAAGAAGTACCGCGGCATCCTCCAGCCCGGCGCCGACGTGGCGGACGGGGGGGCGGATGTCTCCTACTCCATCGCCTGGGACGATGCCTTGCTGGCGGAGCTGGAGCGGGGCCGCCCGGGCGCGAACAAGAACAAACCCGCGGCGGCGGGCCGGCGCGCGACGCTTGCGCAGGAGCCGCAGGAATTGCGTTTTTCGATGGCCGAGGTGCGCGAGGTGCGCCTGGTGCCGTTGCTTGACTTCAGGGGTCGTAAATCATGAACCGCGAGTTGCTGATGCTGGTCGATGCGCTGGCGCACGAGAAGAATGTGGACCGTGACGTCGTGTTCGGCGCGGTCGAAGCCGCGCTGGCCTCGGCGACCAAGAAGCGCTACAGCGGCGAGGTGGACATCCGCGTGGCCATCGATCGCGACACCGGGGACTACGAGAGTTTCCGGCGCTGGCTGGTCGTGCCCGACGAGGCCGGCCTGCAGCAGCCCGATGCCGAGATCCTGCATTTCGAGGCGGTCGAGCAGATCCCCGACATCGAGATCGGCGAGTACATCGAGGAGCAGGTCGAGAGCCTGGAGTTCGGGCGCATCGGCGCGCAGGCGGCCAAGCAGGTGATCCTGCAGAAGATCCGCGACGCCGAACGCGAGCAGATCCTCAACGACTTCCTGCAGCGCAACGACCGCATCTTCGTGGGCACGGTCAAGCGCATGGACAAGGGCGACGCCATCGTCGAGTCGGGCAAGGTGGATGCGCGCCTGCGCCGCGGCGACATGATCCCGAAGGAGAACATCCGCGCCGGCGACCGCGTGCGGGCGGTGATCGCCAAGATCGATCGCGCCGCGCGCGGTCCGCAGATCGAGCTCTCGCGCACTTCGCCGGAGTACATGAAGGAACTGTTCCGCCTGGAAGTGCCGGAGATGGAACAGGGCCTGCTGGAAATCAAGTCCTGCGCCCGCGACCCGGGCGTGCGCGCGAAGATCGCGGTGCTCTCGCACGACCGCCGCATCGATCCCATCGGCACCTGCATCGGCGTGCGCGGTTCGCGGGTCAATGCGGTCAGCAACGAGCTCGGGGGCGAGCGCGTGGACATCGTGCTGTGGTCGGACGATCCGGCGCAGTTCGTCATCGGCGCCCTGGCGCCGGCCAACGTGCAGTCCATCGTGGTCGACGAGGAAAAGCATGCGATGGACGTCGCGGTGGACGAGGAGAACCTGGCGCTGGCCATCGGTCGCTCGGGCCAGAACGTGCGTCTGGCCTCGGAGCTGACCGGCTGGCAGATCAATCTGATGTCTGCGGAAGAGTCGCAAAGCCGGCAGAATGCCGAGCTCGAATCCATGCGCGAGCTGTTCCGCAGCAAGCTGGACGTCGACCAGGAAGTGGCGGACATCCTGATCCAGGAGGGGTTCACCAGCCTGGAGGAAGTGGCCTACGTGCCGCTGGCGGAGATGCTGGAAATCTCCGCCTTCGACGAAGACACCGTACACGAACTGCGCAACCGGGCGCGCGACGCCCTGCTGACCCAGGAAATCGCGCGCGAGCAGAAGCTCGAGGAAGTCTCCCAGGACCTGAAGGACCTGGAGGGGCTGAGCACCGAACAGATCGCCAGCCTGGCCGACGCGGGGGTTCATACCCGCGATGACCTGGCCGACCTGGCAACCGACGAGCTCACGGCGATCATCGGCGGCGACGAGGCCCAGGCCAGCGCGCTGATTCTCAAGGCCCGCGAACACTGGTTCAACGCCTGAGACACAAGAAGGAGCAAGGAAAGCATCCATGGCACAAACCACCGTCGCTCAACTCGCCACCGAACTGCACATTCCGGCTGCCCAGCTCCTGGAACAACTTGCCGCGGCCAGCGTGCACAAGCAGACCGCGGACGACCCCATCAGCGAGGCCGACAAGGCCCGGCTGCTCGACCACCTGCGCGTCGCGCATGGCGTGGCCGGGGCCGAGCGCAAGAAGATCACGCTGACCCGCAAGCAGACCACCGAGATCAAGCAGGCCGACTCGACGGGCAAGGCACGCACCATCCAGGTGGAGGTTCGCAAGAAGCGCGTGTTCGTCAAGCGCGAGGAGCCCGCCGAGGCACCGGCCCCCGCCGCGCAGCCGGTGGTGGACGAGGCCGAGCTGCGACGCCGCGAGGAAGAGGCCAAGCGCCAGTCCGAGCTGCTGGCGCGCCAGGCCGAGGAACTGCGCCGGCGCCAGCAGGAGGAACAGGAGCAGGCCGAGGCGCGCGCGCGTGCCGCGGAGGCCGAGCGTGCGCAGGCCGAACGCGAGGCGCGTGAACGCGAGGCGAGCGAGCGCGAGGCGGCGCTGGCTGCCGAGCGCAGCGCGGCCGAGAAGGCCGGCGAGGGTATCGAGGTCGCCGAGCCCGCGGGCGCGGCCCGCACCGAGGAGGCCGCCAAGGCGGCCGAAGCCGGCAAGGCCGCGGCGGACAAGGAACAGCAGCGCGCCGCCGAGGCGCAGCGCCGTGCCCGCGCCGACGCCGAGGCCGCCGCCGCGCGCGCCGCCGAAATGGAGGCCATCCAGGTCCGGCGTCGTGCGGCCGAGCAGGAAGCGGCCGCCATTCGCGACATGCTGGCGCGTCCGCGCACCGTGCTGCACGCCCCCAAGCCGCCCGAGCCGCCCAAGGCCGCCGACGCGGCCGGAGCGATCAAGGGCACCATCCACAAGCCGGCCGCCGGCGCGGCCAAGCCGGCCGCCGCGGGCGCGCCCGCGACCACCGCCGACGGCAAGGCCAAGAAGGCCGTGAAGTCGGAACAGCTGTCCTCCTCCTGGGCGGACGAGGCCGCCAAGCGGCGGGCCATCAAGACCCGCGGCGACACCAGCGGCGGCACCGGCGCCTGGCGCGGGGCCAAGGGTGGCTCGCGTCGCGATTCCCGCGAGAAGGAGCAGCCGCGCTTCGTCGCCCCGGCGGAGCCGGTGGTGCGCGAGGTGCACGTGCCCGAGACCATCACGGTGGGCGATCTCGCGCACAAGATGTCCGTCAAGGCTTCCGAGGTCATCAAGACCCTGATGAAGCTGGGCCAGATGGTGACCATCAACCAGGTCCTGGACCAGGAAACGGCGATGATCATCGTGCAGGAGATGGGTCACACCGCGGTGGCGGCCAAGCTCGACGATCCCGAGACCTTCCTGGAAGAGGAGGGCCAGCCGACCCAGGCCGCCGAACTGGAGCCCCGCGCGCCGGTGGTGACGGTGATGGGCCACGTCGACCACGGCAAGACCTCGCTGCTCGACTACATCCGGCGCGCCAAGGTGGCCGCCGGCGAAGCCGGGGGCATCACGCAGCACATCGGCGCCTACCACGTGGAGACGCCGCGCGGCATCATCACCTTCCTCGACACCCCCGGTCACGAGGCCTTCACGGCCATGCGTGCGCGGGGCGCCAAGGCCACCGACATCGTCATCCTGGTGGTCGCGGCCGACGACGGCGTGATGCCGCAGACCCGCGAGGCCATCGCCCATGCGAAGGCCGCGGGCGTGCCCATCGTGGTCGCGCTGAACAAGATCGACAAGCCCGAGGCCAACCCCGACCGCGTGAAGCAGGAACTGGTGGCCGAGCAGGTCGTGCCCGAGGAATACGGCGGTGACTCGCCCTTCGTGCCCGTGTCGGCGAAGACCGGCCAGGGCATCGACGAGTTGCTGGAGAACGTGCTGCTGCAGGCCGAGGTGCTGGAGCTGAAGGCCCCGGTCGACGCGCCCGCGAAGGGCCTGGTCATCGAGGCCCAGCTGGACAAGGGACGTGGCCCGGTGGCCACCATCCTCGTGCAGTCGGGCACCCTCAAGCGCGGTGACGTGGTGCTGGCCGGCCTGAGCTTCGGACGCGTGCGCGCCATGCTCGACGAAGCCGGGCGCCCGGTGCAGAGCGCCGGCCCGTCGATTCCGGTGGAGATCCAGGGCCTGAGCGAAGTGCCCAGCGCCGGCGAGGAGATCCTGGCCCTGGGCGACGAGCGCAAGGCGCGCGAGATCGCCCTGTTCCGCCAGGGCAAGTTCCGCGACGTCAAGCTGGCGCGCCAGCAGGCGGCGAAGCTGGAGAACATGTTCGAGCAGATGGCCGAGGGCGCGAAGACCCTGAACCTGATCATCAAGTCGGACGTGCAGGGCTCGCAGGAAGCGCTGGTGCATGCGCTGACCAAGCTGTCCACGGACGAGATCCGCGTCCAGGTGGTGCATGCCGCGGTCGGCGGCATCACCGAGAACGACGTCAACCTGGCGATCGCCTCGCAGGCCGTGGTCATCGGTTTCAACACCCGCGCCGACGCCGGCGCGCGCAAGCTGGCCGAGCTCAACGGCATCGACATCCGCTACTACAACATCATCTACGAGGCGGTGGACGAGATCAAGGCGGCCATGTCGGGCATGCTGGCGCCGGAGAAGCGCGAGGAAGTGCTGGGCATGGTCGAGGTGCGACAGGTGTTCCGCATCAGCAAGGTCGGCACGGTCGCCGGCTGCCGCGTGCTGTCGGGCCTGGTGCGCCGTTCGGCCCAGGTGCGGGTGCTGCGCGACAACGTGGTGATCCACACCGGCGAGCTCGACTCCCTCAAGCGCTTCAAGGACGACGTGCGCGAGGTGCAGGAAGGCTTCGAATGCGGCCTGTCGCTCAAGACCTTCCAGGATCTGCAGGAAGGCGACCAGCTCGAGGTGTTCGAGGTCAAGGAAGTCGCCCGCACGCTCTGATCGTCCGCAGTTCGCGCCGGCCCCTCAGGGTCGGCCATCGCAACCCGGGCCCGTGCCGATGCACGGGCCCTTGCCGTTCCGCTCCATGCCACGCCAGGCCCCCAGTTCGCATCGCATCCACCGCATCGCCGACCAGATCCAGCGGGATCTGTCGGAGATGATCGGGCGCGAGATCCGCGATCCCGGGCTGGGCCTGGTCACCGTGTCCGAGGTGCGTCTGACGCCCGATTACGCGCACGCCAAGGTGTTCTTCACCGTGCTGGGCGCCGAGCCGGAGCATGCGGAGCAACTGCTCAACGAGCGCGCCGGCTACCTGCACAGCCTGTTGTTCAAGCGTTTGCGCATCCACACCGTGCCGACGCTGCATTTCGTGTTCGACTCCACCACGCGCGACGCCGGCAGCATGAACGAGCTGATCCGTCGCGCGGTGTCGGACAAGGCCCGGGACTGAGCGCCCGCGCGCCGGCAGGACATCCATGAACCCGCAGGGCCGTACGGGCCGCGAACCGGTGCACGGCGTGCTGCTGCTGGACAAGCCGCGTGGCTGCACCTCGCAGCAGGCCCTGCAACAGGCACGCCGGGCCCTGGGCGCCGCCAAGGCCGGGCACACCGGCACGCTGGACCCGCTGGCCGAAGGTCTGCTGCCCCTGTGTTTCGGCGCGGCCACCAAGTTCGCGCAGACCCACCTGGAGGCCGACAAGGCCTACGTGGCGCAGCTGCTCCTGGGCGTGCGCACCAGCACCTGCGACGGCGAGGGCGAGGTGCTGGGGCAGGCCCCCGTGCCGGCGCTGGACCCGGCCGAGCTGCGCCGGGTGCTCGACGCCTTCGTCGGCGACATCCTGCAGGTCCCGCCCATGCACAGCGCGCTCAAGCGCGACGGGCGGCCGCTGTACGAGTACGCGCGGGCCGGCCAGGATCTCGACCTGCCGGCGCGCCCGGTGCGCATCGACTCCATCGAGGTGCTCGGGCTCGAGCACGATCTGTTGAGCCTCGAGGTGCACTGTGGCAAGGGCACCTACATCCGCTCCCTGGCGCGCGACATCGGCGACGCGCTGGGCTGCGGCGCCCATCTGGCCGGGCTGCGGCGCACCCGCAGCGGCGGCTTCGACCTGGCCCAGGCCAGGCCGCTGCAGCAGGTGTGCGAGGCCGGGCGCGAGCAGGCGCGTGCATGGCTGCTGCCGGCGGACGCGTTGCTGCGCGAACTGCCGGCACTGGAGCTCGAGCCCCCGCTTGCCGCGGCCCTGCTGCAAGGCCGCGTCGTCGTGCCGCCGCCGGAGCAATGCCCGGCCGAGGCCACGAAGCTGCGTATCTACGGAGCCTGCGGTCCAGCCGCGGCCCCCGTATTCCTGGGAGTTGCACGCTGGGACGGCCACGAGCTGTCCGTGCAACGCCTGTTGAGTCCCGAAGAGCTGCAGATGCAGCCGCAATGATCATGACCTCCTCGATCCGCAACATCGCCATCATCGCCCACGTCGACCACGGCAAGACCACCATGGTGGACCAGCTCCTGCGCCAGTCCGGCACCTTCCGCCAGAACCAGCAGGTGGCCGAACGCGTGATGGACTCCAACGACCTGGAGCGTGAGCGCGGCATCACCATCCTGTCGAAGAACTGCGCCGTGGAGTGGAAGGGCACCCACATCAACATCGTCGACACCCCCGGGCACGCCGATTTCGGCGGGGAGGTCGAGCGCGTGCTGTCCATGGTGGACAGCGTGCTGCTGCTGGTCGACGCCGTGGAAGGGCCGATGCCCCAGACCCGCTTCGTCACCAAGAAGGCGCTGGCGCTGGGTCTCAAGCCCATCGTGGTGATCAACAAGGTGGATCGGCCGGGCGCGCGCGCCGACTACGTGATCAACGCCACCTTCGACCTGTTCGACAAGCTCGGCGCCACCGAGGAGCAGCTCGATTTCCCGGTGGTCTATGCCTCCGGCCTGAACGGCTGGGCCACGCGCACCGCGGGTGAGGTCGGCACCGATCTGGCGCCCCTGTTCGACGCCGTGCTGGAGCATGTGCCGCCGCACCAGGGCTCGGAGAGCGACCCCCTGCAACTGCAGATCTGCTCGCTGGACTACTCCAGTTTCGTCGGGCGCATCGGCATCGGCCGGGTCAACAGCGGGACCCTGCGACCCGGGCAGGACGTGGCGGTGTACCACGGCCCCGATTCGGCGCCGGTCAAGGCGCGCGTGAACCAGGTGCTCAAGTTCGAGGGCCTGGAGCGACGCATGGCCGAGCAGGCCGGTCCCGGGGACATCGTGCTGGTCAACGGCATCGAGGACATCGGTATCGGCGTCACCCTGACCAGCCTGGAGGATCCGCGTCCGCTGCCCATGCTGGCGGTGGACGAGCCGACCCTGACCATGAATTTCTGCGTCAACACCAGCCCGCTGGCCGGACGCGAGGGCAAGTTCGTCACCAGCCGCCAGATCCGGGATCGCCTGGACCGTGAGCTGCAGAGCAACGTGGCCCTGCGCGTGCGCGACACCGACGAGGACGGGGTGTTCGAGGTCTCGGGCCGGGGCGAGCTGCACCTGACCATCCTGCTGGAGAACATGCGCCGCGAGGGCTATGAGCTGGCCGTGAGCAAGCCGCGCGTGGTGTTCCGCGAGCTCGACGGGCGCCGCCAGGAGCCCATCGAACTGGTGACCGCCGACGTCGAGGAGCAGCACCAGGGCGGGGTCATGCAGGCGCTGGGCGAGCGCCGCGGCGAACTGGTGAACATGGAACCCGACGGCATGGGCCGCGTGCGCCTGGAATACCGCATCCCGGC
This sequence comes from Pseudomonadota bacterium, assembly GCA_021846965.1. Taxonomy (GTDB): domain Bacteria; phylum Pseudomonadota; class Gammaproteobacteria; order Burkholderiales; family Burkholderiaceae_C; genus Thiomonas_A. Next base: position 14,826 of record JAJZWA010000068.1, read on the forward strand.
CCGAGGGCTGATCGGGTTCCAGACCGAGTTCCTCAACCTGACCCGGGGTACCGGGCTGATCAGCAACATCTTCGACAGCTACGACGACTATCGGGGCGAGATCCAGGGCCGCAAGAACGGCGTGCTGATCAGCCAGGACCAGGGCGAGATCGTCACCTACGCGCTGGGCAAGCTCGACGACCGCGGGCGCATGTTCGTCAAGCCGGGCGATCCGGTCTACGAAGGCATGATCGTCGGCGTGCACAGCCGCGACAACGACCTCGTGGTCAACCCGGTGCGCGCCAAGCAGCTGACCAACTTCCGCGTCTCGGGCAAGGAAGATGCGATCAAGATCACCCCGCCCATCGAGCTGAGCCTGGAATACGCGGTGGAGTTCATCGCCGACGACGAGCTGGTGGAAATCACCCCGAAGTCGATCCGCCTGCGCAAGCGCCACCTCAGCGAACACGATCGCAAGCGCGCGGACCGCGCGATGGCGCAGGGGATCTGAGCGCGGCCCCGCCGCGCGAGGTCCGAACCGGGCAGGGCAGCATGGACAGCCGTGCCGACCCGCAGCGCGCCGCCGCGCGCACGCACCGCCAGGCTGTCGCGGCCATGGTGGTGTGCACCCTGCTCTGGAGCATCGCCGGCGTGATCACCCGCCACCTGCACCGCCACGACGGCAGCGTGCTGGTGTTCTGGCGCAGCGGCTTCGCCGCGCTGGCGCTGTTGCTGGTGCTGGGTGCGCGTCGCGGGCCCGTGGCCCTGGTGCGACAGGCGCTGGCGCCCCCGGGGGGCGGCGCCGCGCTGCTGTGGCTGTCCGGGCTGTGCTGGGCCGTGATGTACACCGCCTTCATGGTCGCGCTGAGCCTGACCACGGTGGCGCAGACCCTGGTGGCCGAAAGCCTGGGTCCCCTGTTCGCCGCGCTGATGGGACTGTTGTTCCTGGGCGTGCCGGTGCGCGCGCGCACCTGGGGCGCGATCGCCGTGGCCATGCTGGGCATGGGCTGGATGTTCTGGCACAACCTGCATGCCAGCTCGGGCTCGCGCGAGGTAGCCGGCCTGCTCATCGGCCTGCTCGTGCCGGTGGCCGCGGCCGGCAACTGGGTGGCGCTGCGCCACGCGGGCGGGCGCCTTCCCATGCAACTGGCGCCGATGCTGGGCGCGGCGCTCTCGGCCGCGCTGATGGGCCTGTTCTCCGGCGCCCGCCTGGCGGTCGACGCGCACGACCTGAGCTGGCTGGCCGTGCTCGGCGTGTTCCAGCTCGCGCTGCCCGGGGCCTTCGCGGTGTGGGCCGCGCAGCGCCTGGCTCCGGCGGAGGTCGCCCTGCTGGGTTTGCTGGAGGTGGTGTTCGGCACCCTGTGGGCCTGGCTGGGCGCTTCCGAGGTGCCCAGCACCAGCACCCTGCTGGGCGGCGGCCTGATCCTGGTCGCGCTGGTGGGCAATGAGTTGCTGGCCTCCGCGGGGGCGGCGGCGCGGCGTCCTACGCGCTCCGCATGACTTTTTGTTGAAGGGGACTTGCGCAGCTTGAAGAAGCGTGCAACAATTCATTCTTCGCTGCTTCGCGCAGCACCGCTTCGAAAGAAGCTCGATCATTAACAAGAAGCAGCCGATAAGTGTGGGCGTTTGGCTTTTCGGGAATTCAAGAGAAAAGTTTGAACGCTCAACGCTAGAGTA
>JAJZWA010000122.1 GCA_021846965.1 Pseudomonadota bacterium
CGTAGGCGTCGGACTGGGTGGCGGCCGCTGGAGCGCTGGCCGTGCCGGCAGCCAGCGCAGGAAGCGCGGCCGCGCCGAGGATCATCACGGGCGCGGCCACCAGGCCGAGCGCCAGACGCTTGTTCCACTTGAACATGATTCGCTCCTTTGCGAACAGGCAATCGGATTCAATGCAGGTCCAGGTCGGCGCGCCGGCGCTTGTACTCGTCGGCGTCGATCTCGCCCCGCGCATATCGCTCGTCGAGGATGGCCCGCGCCGAGGAGCCGGAGGCCCTCGGCTTGGCGTGATGCCCGAGCATGCCGACGAACACGTCGCGCAGCAGCCCCGCCACGAGTGCCACGACGACGACGACCAGCAGCAGCATGAAGACCCAGCCGAAACCGCCCATCATTCCGTAGCCCCACCCCCATCCGCCAGGGTGTCCGTACCACATCATGTCGTTCTCCTTTCGGTCGGTTCGCATCCAACGGTAGCGCCGCTCCGCCGGCATGTCGTTGACATGCCTTAAGCTCGCGCGCCTTGCCAGGCGCATCGCGCGCTGCTTCCGGGATGCCTGATACCCAGATTAGGATCCGAAGCCTGTCCCCCGGATGACCCGTCGATTACATTGACGTCATCTCGGGCCTGCGCAGTGGAGTGTGGGCAAGGACGGTACATCGATGAAATTGCTCGTGGTCGAAGACGAGGCCAAGACGGCCGACTACCTGCGCCAGGGGCTGAGCGAGGCTGGCTTCATCGTCGATCTCGCTCGCAACGGCCTGGACGGGCACCACCTGGCGATGACCGGCGACCACGAGCTGATCGTGCTCGACGTGATGCTTCCCGACGTCGACGGCTGGCGCATCCTGCGTGCGCTGCGCGACGCCGGGCGCGACGTTCCGGTGCTGTTCCTGACCGCGCGCGACAGCGTCGAGGACCGCGTCAAGGGGCTGGAGCTCGGCGCCGACGACTACCTGGTCAAGCCCTTCGCCTTCACCGAGTTGCTGGCGCGCGTTCGCACGCTGCTGCGCCGCGGCCGCAACCCGGCGCAGGCCGACAAGCTGCAGGTGGCCGACCTGGTTCTCGACCTGCCTCGGCGGCGCGCCAGCCGTGGCGGCACGCGCATCAACCTGAGCAACAAGGAGTTCGCGCTGCTCGAGCTGCTGGTGCGGCGCCAGGGCGAGGTGCTGCCGCGCTCGCTGATCGCGTCGCAGGTGTGGGACATGAATTTCGACAGCGACACCAATGTGATCGACGTGGCCATCCGGCGCCTGCGCGCCAAGGTGGACGACGCCTTCTCGCCCAAGCTGATCCACACCGTGCGTGGCATGGGCTACACCCTCGACCTGCCCGATGCCGACACTTGAGCCGGGCGCGGCCCGCATCGGGCGCCGCGCGCGCCGCCCGGCGTCGCTGGCGCTGCGCGTGACGGCGTGGGTCGGCCTCGCCACCACGCTGATCTTCCTGGTCGCCGCGTGGGCGGTGGAAGTGTCGATCGAGGAGCATTTCGCGGGCCAGGACCTCGGGCAGCTTCGTCCGGTGGCGCAGACCCTGCGCGTGGCCCTCGACGACGCGGCTGCCGGCGCCGGCAGCGAGGCGCTGCAACAGCGTTTCGCCGAGACCATCGCCGACCACCACGAGGTGTACTTCCGGGTCGAGGATGCGCATGGCCGCGTGCTGTTCGACGCGACGCCGCCGGGGCTCGCCGCGCGCGCGCGTGCCGACCCGGCCGTGGCGCAGCTGGACGCCCGCGCGCTGCGCATCTGGACCGCCAGCGGGCGCAGCTACCGAGGCGCGGTGCTGCGCATGGACCGCGACACCGTGATCCTGGCCACCGCCATCGACTACCACCTGCGCTTCCTCGCCGCGCTGCGGCGCGCGCTGTGGCTCGGGACGCTGGGCGCCAGCGCCTTCAGCGTGCTGGTGGCGTGGCTGGCGGTGCGCCAGGGGCATGCGCCGATCCGACGCATCGGCGCGCGCATGCGCGAGGTCAGCTCGGAACACCTGGACGTGCGCCTCGACCCGGACAAGGTGCCGGTGGAACTGGCCGGGCTGGTCGTTTCCTTCAACGCGATGCTCGAACGCATCGGACAGAGCTTCGAACGCCTGTCGAATTTCTCCGCCGACATCGCGCACGAACTTCGCACCCCCGTCACCAACCTGCGCACCCAGACCCAGGTCGCGCTGTCGCGCGCGCGCAGTGCCGACGACTACCGGGAAATCCTCTACTCCAACCTCGAGGAGTACGAGCGCATGAGCGCGATGATCGGTGACATGCTGTTCCTGGCACAGGCCGAGCACCAGTTGATCCGGCCCGCGCAGGCCGAAGTGGACCTGGTCCCCGAGGTCGGCGAACTATTCGAGTACTTCGAGGCCTGGGCGGAGGAACGCGGAGTCGGGCTGGAGACCTTCGGCGAAGCCCCGCGAATTCGCGGCGACCGCGCGATGCTGCGACGGGCACTTTCGAATCTTTTGTCGAATGCGATTCGCCACAGCAAGGCTGGAGCCACGGTCAGCGTGCGCTTCGGCATCGATCCCGCCGGCTGGCTGGAAGTGCGTGTCGAGAACCCGGGGGTGGACATCCCGGCCGAGCACCTGCCCCACCTGTTCGAGCGTTTCTACCGCGTCGACCCTTCGCGCCAGCGCAACGGCGAAGGGGCCGGACTGGGGCTGGCCATCGTGAAGTCGATCGTCGAAGCCCACGGCGGGAGCGTGGGCGCGATGTCCGCCGCAGGGCATACGAGATTCTGGATGCGCCTGCCGCTGGCCCGATCAAGCCCGCGGCGCTGAATCTTCGAGACAGCGCCAGGGGCTCGCGGCGCCCGGAGCCGCGAAGCGGATCACCCTCCCGCTGAAACTGGCCAGGAACCGGGACTCGCCGA
>JAJZWA010000010.1 GCA_021846965.1 Pseudomonadota bacterium
CCGCCGAGGAGATGAACGCGCAGGCCCAGCAGCTGCTCGAGAGCGTCAGCCGCTTCAAGCTGGCGAGCGAGCAGGCCGGGGGCTTCGTGCCACCCCAGTCGAGCCCGGCGCAGGCGCGCGCGCAGCGCCCGGCACCGCGCCAGGCCGCGGCTTTCGCGACGCCGGCCGGGGCGGACGAGGCCTTCGTCAGGTTCTAGGGCCTGCAGCCCTGCGGCGGCCCCCGCGCGCGGCCGCGCGCGAGCCGGCCGCGTCGCCATCCCGCGGCTTCGGAAGGTCCTCGCGCAGGTGTTCGCGCAAGGCCTGGCGCAGCAGGTCCATGGCCGGCGCCTGCGCGCGCCGCGCCAGGGTGACGAGGCCGAAGCTGGCGCTGGCCTGCAGCGGAGGATCCAGCGCCAGCTCCCGCAGTCCCGGCGCCACTGCGCGCACGGCCAGCAGGATGGCATCGCTGTGGGTCGCCACCTCGACCAGGCTGAGCAGGTCGTCGCCGCGCAGGCTCACCCAGGTATCGGGATGGGCCTCGGGCCCGTAGCGCTGCACCAGGGTGCGCGCGATCTCGTCGCTCAGCGGCGAGCAGGCCAGCGGATACTCGCGCAACTGCTCGAAGCGCAGCTTGCGCTGGCGCGCCAGCGCGTGCCCGGGGCGGCACAGGAAGGCCCCACGCATGCTCAGGGGCATCTCGATGTGCAGGTCGCTGGATGGCGGCACGGACAGCAGGTCAACCACCAGCGCGTCCAGGCTCCTGGCGCGCAGGCGCTGCAGCAGCAGGGCAGCGCCGCCGCGGGCGAGTTCCAGGTGCATGGCACGGTCGCGCGCGGCGAAGGAGGCCAGCAGGGGGCGGGTCAGGAAGGCTGCCGGCCCCGAGCCCAGACCCACGGCCAGGCGCCCGGCGCGCCCGACGCGCAGGGCGGGGCCGAGCTCCTGGATGTCGCGGGCGTCGTCGAGCAGGCGGCGCGAGCGCTCGAGCACGTCGCGACCCAGGGGCGTGAGTTCGATGCGATGGCCGATGCGATCGAACAGCGCGAAGCCCAACTCGTCTTCCAGGGCGCGGATGCTGCGGCTCAGCGCTGGCTGGGTGATGAACAGGCCGCGCGCGGCCCGGCTGAACGAGCCGGAGTCGGCCAGGCCCACGAAGTGGCGGAGCTGGGTCAGCTGCATGGCGTATATCCAAGCCTGGAATGCATGGAATCGCTGCCAATTATGCATTGGACACAAGGTTTGCCCCCGCCTAGATTGGGTGGCGTGTTCCCTTGCAGAGCCTTTGCGCGCCCATGTCGCCTCCCGTCCATGCCTTGCTGCGTTCCCCCGAGGAGCTGGCCGAGTTCGTCGCGCTGCGGCGTGATTTGCATCGCCACCCTGAATTGGCCTTCGGCGAGCACCGCACGGCGGCGAGGGTGGCGCAATGCCTGCGCGAGTGGGGCTACGAGGTCGAAGAGGGCGTGGGCGGCACCGGAGTGGTCGGCCGGCTGCGCCTGGGCGAAGGAACGCGGCGCCTGGGCCTGCGCGCCGACATGGATGCGCTGCCGATCCAGGAGGCCACCGGCAAGCCCTATGCGAGCTGCCACGAGCACGTGATGCACGCTTGCGGGCACGACGGCCATACCGCGATGTTGCTGGCCGCCGCACGCGACATCGTCCGGCGCGGGCGCATCGACGGCACGCTGCACCTGATCTTCCAGCCCGCCGAGGAGGGCGGCGCCGGGGCGCGGCGCATGATGGACGAGGGGCTGTTCCAGCGCTACCCCTGCGATGCCATCTTCGGCATGCACAACATGCCCGGCATCCGCAGCGGCCGGCTGGTGCTGCGCGAGGGCGCGGCGATGGCCTCCAGCGACTACGCCAGGGTGACCCTGAGCGGCGTCGGCGGCCATGGCGCGCTGCCGCAGCATGCGCGCGACCCGGTGGTGGCCGCCGCCAGCATCGTCATGGCGCTGCAGACCATCGTCGCGCGCAACGTGGACCCGCAGGCCATGGCCGTGGTCACGGTCGGGGCCTTGCACGCCGGGCGCGCCAACAACGTGATCGCCGAGCAGGCGGTGATGGAGATCAGCCTGCGCAGCCTGGACCCGCAGGTGCGCCAGCTGCTGCGCCGCCGCCTGCACGAGCTGGTGCAGGCGCAGGCTCGCAGCTTCGAGGTGCAGGCGCAGGTCGATTGGCGCGACGGCTACGCGGTGCTGGTCAACGATGCCGCGCAGACCGAGTTCGCGCGCCGGGTCGCCCTCGAGCTGCTGGGTGCGTCGGGCGTGGAGCCGCAGGGCCCGGCGCTCAGCGGCAGCGAGGACTTCGCCTTCATGCTGGAACAGGTGCCGGGCAGCTATGTGCTGATCGGCAATGGCGAGGGCGGCATCGACGCCCCCGCCTGCATGGTGCACAACCCCCGCTACGACTTCAACGACGACATCCTGCCGGTCGGCGCCGCCTACTGGACCCTGCTGGCCGAACGCTATCTGGCGCCGCCGGGCTCGACGGCACCGGCCGGCGCCGGCGCGTGCTGAGCCCGCATGGCGAGCCCGCATGGCGAGCCCGGACCGCGCCCCTTCATCGCGCCCCTTCATCGCGACCCATCCCCTCGACCCTACAACACAAGGAGACATGTCATGAGCCACCCCATCGACCGGCAGCCGGCGCACCGCCCGCGCGCGGGCCTGTGCCGCGGCCTCGGCGCGGCTGCGGTGCTGGCCGCCTCGCTCGGCCTCGGCGCGCCGGGCCAGGCCGCGCCGGCGCCGGTGCCGGCGCCCTCGAGCATCCGCATCGGCACCCTGTACGCCAGCACCGGCCCCTTCGCGGTGCCCTCGCTGGCCCAGTACGCGGGGCTGCGCTTCTGGGCCGACAGCGTCAACCACTCCGGCGGCGTGTACGTGCAGGCCTTCCACAAGAAGATTCCGGTGCGCATCGTCGCTTACGACGACCTGAGCTCCACATCCACGGCCACCGCGCTGTACAACCGCCTGATCACCCAGGACAAGGTGGACCTGCTGGCCGCCGACTTCGGCTCCGTGCTGACCTCGGTGGCCGTGCCGCTGGCGGCCGAGCACAAGATGCTGCTGCTGGACCAGAGCGGATCCAGCGAGAAGTTCTTCACCAGCGCGACGCCCTACCTGGCCGATGTGAGCATCCCCACCACGGCCCCCGAGGGTGTGCTGCTGACCCGCTTCCTGCTCGATCACAAGGTGCGCCGCGTGGCGGTGATGTACGACGCCAACGACTTCGACGCGCCGCTGGCGCGCAGCATTCAGGAGTCGCTGGGCAAGGCCGGGGTGCAGCCGGTGTACTACCACGCGGTGCCGACCACGGAATCGAACTACAACGTGCTGCTGCACACCATCGCGGCGACCCATCCGCAGGCAGTGCTGGAACTCGGCTACCCGCCCAACGACATCGCCTTCCTGCGCACCCTGGCGCAGAGCGGCCTGCATTTCGATCTGACCCTGACCGTGTTTCCGGGCCAGATGCTCGGCCTCATCGAACACAACGTCGGTGCCAAGGCGCTGGCCTACACCTACACCTACCCGACGCCGCCGCTGGTGCGCTACGGCAAGGTCAGCTACGGCATGGACACCGCCGGCTTCGCCAAGGCCTTCGAGCAGTCCACGCACAAGGCGCCGACCTACCTCGATTGCGTGGGCTACAACACGGGCCTGATGGTCGAGGGCGTGCTGGGAACGGCCGAGCATTTCAGCCAGGCCGACTTCCACCAGGCCCTCACGCGCATGTCGGGCAAGACCCGCACCCTGCTCGGAGCCTTCGCGCTGAGCCCCGAGGGCGCGCAGACCGGCCAGTACTTCCCCATCGGGCAGATCGTGCCGGAGGGCAAGGAGCTCAAGGTCCAGCTGGTCTATCCCCCGGAAGTGGCGACGGCGCCGGCCGTGATTCCGGCCCTCGCGCACTGAGTTCGCGCAGGGGGTCCGGGCTCGGCCGAATGCCCCGCGCCCCTGCGGGGCGCCCGACGCGCAGCACAATGGCAGGGCCTCGCGGAGGCCCTCGATGCCCTGGCTGGCCTGTGCAATGCTCGTCGGATGCTGGCTGCACCTGTGCCAGGCCGGGCTGTGGCCGCAGGCCGCCTACGGGGCGATGATCCTGGCGGCTTCGGCCGCGCTGGCGGGGCTGGCGTGGCTGCGCCTGCAGTTTTCGCCCTCGGGCGCGCGGCTGCGCCGGCTGCGCGCGCTGCTCACGGCCTGCGCCGCCGCCGAGCTGGTGTTCGGCCTCGCCGGCTGGCGCGCCGTGCCCCGGCTGCGCGACCGGCTGGCGCCCGAGCTGTGGGGCGCCAGCCTGCGCGTCGACGGCGTGGTGCGGGGCCTGCCGGTGCTGGAAGCCGGCATGGCGCGCTTCGAGTTCTCGCCTGCCCCGGCGCTGCAGGGTCTGCCCTCGCGCCTGCTGGTGTCCTGGAGCGCCGGTGGGGGCCGCGCGCCGCCGCGCCTGCGGGCCGGGCAGGGCTGGAGTCTGCCGCTGCGCCTGCGCCCCGCGCTGGGCCTGGCCAACCCCGGCGGTGCCGATGCCGAACTGCGCTGGCTGCGCCAGGGTGTGGGCGGCCTGGCCAGCGTGCGCCACGGGCGCGACGCGCCCCTCATCGAGCGCCGCCCGGCGCTCGACCATGCCGGGGCCTGGCAGCGCCTGCAGGCACTGCGCGCGAGCCTGCGGGCGCGGCTCCATGCCGCGATGGGCAGCCATCCGCGCGCCGGCACCCTGGCCGCGCTCGCGCTGGGCGACCAGGCTGCAGTGGGGGAACGTGAATGGCAGATCTATCGCGCCACCGGGGTCGCGCACCTGATGGCCATCTCGGGCTTGCATGTGAGCATGCTGGCATGGCTCGCGGGCGCACTCCTCGGCGCGCTCTGGCGGCGCCTGCGCTGGCGCGGCGTGCCACTGCCGCTGCGCCTGCCCGCTCCCTGGCCGGTGGGCGCGGCGCGGGCGCTGGCGGCGCTCGCCTACGCGGCGCTGTCCGGGCTGGGCGTGCCCGCGCAGCGCGCACTGATCATGCTGGCGGTGGCGCTGGTGCTGCGGCTCTGGGCCAGGCGCCTGGCCTGGGCGCAGGTGCTGGCCGTGACGCTGTGCGCGGTCTTGCTGTGGGATCCCTGGGCCGTCGCCCAAGCCGGCACCTGGCTGTCCTTCGGCGCCGTGGCCGCGCTGCTGCTGGCCGAGCCGCGCGGCGGGCGCGGCGAGCGCCCAGGCGCGGGCTCCCTCTGGCGCGCGGCCTGCTCGCGCCTGCGCTCCGCGGCGCGCGCCCAGTGGGCCGTCAGCGTGGCGCTGGCGCCGCTGACCCTGGTGTTCTTCCAGCAGGTGTCGCTGATCGCGCCGCTGGCCAACGCGCTGGGCATCCCGGTCGTCACGCTGGGGGTGCTTCCGCTGGCCGCCGCCGGCTTCGTGCTGCCAGCGCCGCTCGATGGGCTGGCCTGGCATCTGGCCGCCACCCTGCAGGATGCGCTGCTGCGGCTCCTCGGGCGCATGGCGTCCTGGCCGCTGGCCCAGTGGCAGGCGGCGGCTCCCGGAGGTCCCGTGCTGCTGCTCGCCCTGCCGGGCGCGCTCGCGCTGCTGCTGCCATGGCCCTGGCGCCTGCGACTGGCCGGAGTCGCCGTGCTGGCGCTGCTGGGGCTGGCGCCGGCCGCGCGGCCGCGCCCGGGGCACCTGGAAGCCTGCATGGCCGACGTCGGGCAGGGCAGCGCCATCGTGCTGCGCACGCGGCGCCACACCCTCGTATTCGACACCGGCCCGCCGCTGGGTCGGGGCGCCGAGGCCGGTTCGCGCGTGCTGCTGCCGCTGCTGCGCCAGCTGGGCGAGCGCCGGCTGGACCTCGTGGTGTTGAGCCATGCCGATGCCGACCACATCGCGGGCGCGGGCGCTCTGGCCCGCGCCTATCCCGGCACCGCGGCCATCGGCTCGGTCGCGCCGCGGCGCCTGCGGGACCTGGGCTTCGCCAGCGCCAGGCCTTGCGTGGCCGGGCAGGCCTGGACCTGGGACGGCGTGCGCTTCGAGTTCCTGCACCCCAGGCCCGGAAGCCGGCTGCGCGAGGACAACGCCGGCTCGTGCGTGCTGCGTGTCGCCTCGGCCCACGGCTCCGTGCTGCTGACGGGCGATCTGGAGCGAAGTCAGGAGCTCGCGCTGCTGCGTACCCCGGCCGCGCGCGAGCTGCATGCCGACCTGCTCGTGGCCGGCCACCACGGCAGCCGCGGCTCCAGCAGTGAGGAGTTCCTGCGCGCCGTTGCGCCGGGTGCGGTCGCCGTGCAGGCGGGCCTGCTCAACCGCTACGGCCACCCGCATCCCGAGTTCCTGGCCCGCCTGCGTGAGCATGGTCTGTGTCCCGGACGCACCGACCTGGACGGCGCGCTGGCCTGGAGCGACCGGGAACCCCGGCGCCTGCTCGGCTGGCGAGTCGCGCGGAGGCGGTTCTGGCAGATGCCCACGGCAATCGACGACCAAGACCCCATGTCGTCCTGCCGCTGGACTCGATCGCTCAAGCCCCGGCCGTGAGTCGCCATGCCTCCTCAGTCGAACACCGGGGTTTCGACGCCCAGCACCTTGTGCAGCTTGGGGCTGGTGGTGGTGTACTGCAGGTGCACCTTTTTCTCGGGGAACACGTAGTGTGCGGCGCCGAAGGCGGCCAGCGCGGCTTCGTGGAATCCCGAGAGGATGAGCTTTTTCTTGCCGGGGTAGGTGTTGATGTCGCCCACGGCGAAGATGCCCGGCACGCTGGTCTCGAACTTCTCGGTGTCGACCACGATCTGCTTGCGCTCCAGGGCCAGGCCCCAGTCGGCGATGGGCCCCAGCTTGGGGCTCAGGCCGAAGAACACCAGCAGCATGTCCAGGGGCAGGCGGCGGGTGATGCCGTCGTTGCCGGTGACCTTGATCTCGCTGAGGCGCCCGTCGCGCTCGTCGAAGCCGCTGACCTGGCCGACCAGGAACTGCATCTCGTGCTGCTCGCACAGCGCGTGCATGCGCGCCACCGAACTGGGGGCGGCGCGGAAGCCGTCGCGCCGGTGCAGCAGCACCACGCTCTCGGCGCGCTGGGCCGGCTCGGTGGTGGCGAAGTGCAGCGCCCAGTCCAGCGCGGAGTCGCCGCCGCCGACCACCACCAGGTTCCGGCCGGCGAAGGGCGCCGGATCCTTCACGCGGTAGAACAGCTGCGAGCCCTCGAAGCGATCGATGCCCTCGACCTTGAGCAGGCGCGGCTGGAAGGATCCCACGCCGGCGGCGATGAACACGGTGCGGGTGATGAAGCGGGTGCCCTTGCTGGTGGCCACGAAAAAGCGCCCGTCGTCGAGCCGGCGCACTTCGGTGACGTCCTGCCCGAGATGGAAGCTGGGGTGGAAGGGCTCGATCTGGCGCAGCAGGTTGTCGGTGAGTTCCTTGCCGGTGCACACGGGCACGGCCGGGATGTCGTAGATGGGCTTGTCGGGGTAGAGCTCGATGCACTGGCCGCCCAGGTGCGGCAGGCTGTCGATGACGTGGGCCTTGATCTCCAGCAGCCCGAGCTCGAACACCTGGAACAGCCCGACCGGGCCGGCGCCCACGATCACGGCATCGGTCTCAATGGGCTGGCCGTGCTGGCCGGCGGCTTCGGGAATCGCGGGGTGCAGATGCAGGTCCATGGCTGCTGGGGGATCGTGGCTGGGGAACGGAGCAAATCCTAGGTCCGGGCCCGGCCGATCCCAACGACAGTGTTTTCATGGGCTTAGATGCTTGCGGGCATAAGGCCTTCGCGCGGGCAGCCGCCGCGCCCACGCGGCGTCCCGGCGGCCCGGCGGGGCGCCATGCATAATCGGGCGCTTTGCTTCGAATCCGAGCGAGGGCTTCCATGCACGCTTCCCCCCGGCTGACCGCCGGCACCCTGGCCATGCTCACGCTGCCGCCCTTGCTGTGGGCAGGCAATGCCGTGGTCGGACGCCTGATGGTGGGGCAGATCGCGCCTCTGGCCCTGAGTTTTTTCCGGTGGTTCTTCGCCCTGCTGGCCTTGGCGCCCTTCGCGGCCGCGGGTTTGTGGCGGGGACGCGCATTGCTGCGCCAGCACTGGCTGGTGCTGGCGCGCCAGGGTTTCCTGGGCGTGGCCTGCTACAACTCCCTGCAGTACGTGGCGCTGCACAGCACCACGCCGCTGAAGGTGTCGCTGATCACTTCGGCCGCGCCGGTGTTCGTCACCCTGCTGGGGGCCGCGCTGTACGGTGAGGCCATCGGCGCGGCGGCCTGGGCGGGCAGCGCGCTGTCGGTGGCCGGCGTGGCGGTGGTGGTCAGCGGCGGGGATCCTCAGCGCCTGGCCGCGCTGCACCTGGCCCGCGGCGACCTGCTGATGCTGCTGGCGGTGTTCCTGTGGGCCCTGTATACCTGGGACCTGCGGCGCCACCCGGTGCGCCTGCCCAGGTTGTCCCTGCTGGCGGCCCAGGTGGCCTGGGGCACGCTGTTCATCGCCCCGCTGGCCGCCTGGGAACGCTGGGGCCTGGGGCATGCCACGCACTGGAGCCTGCACGTGGCCTTTGCCGTGGGCTATGTCGCGCTGTTCGCCTCGGTACTGGCCTACGCCTGCTGGGGTGCCGCGGTGTCGCGGGTGGGCCCCCAGGTGCCGTCCTACTTCGGGAACCTTGCGCCGGTGTTCGCGGCGGCGCTGGCCTACGGCTTCCTGGGCGAGCGCATCCACGCCTACCACGTGGTGGGTGCGGTGCTGATTTTCGCGGGTATCCACGTCGCGCTGCGCGGCCGGCCGCGCTGAGCGCCGGCCCGGGGGCCGCGCAAGCGGCCGGGGCTCACAGGGCGTCTTCGGAGGGGCTCTCGAGCAGGACCCGATGGCCCAGCTGCAGCACGGCCAGGGCGTAGAAGGCCGAGTGGTTGTAGCGCGTGACGGCGTAGAAGTTGTCGGTGCCCAGCACGTAGTCGGGCGCGCGCCCGGCATTGGGAAGTTGCACCACGGCCAGCTTGCCCGGGTAGTCGAGCACCTGGGGCAGCAGGGAGATGCCGGCGGCGCGCAGTTCGGCAGCGTGGAAACTGGGCACGATGTCCGGCTCGAGCAGGCGCTGCAGCACCCGCGGGTCCAGGGATTCGGGCAGTTGCAGCGGGAACCAGGCCGGCATGTCGCGCACCCAGCCGTGGCCGGCCAGGAAGTTGCCCACGCTGGCGATGGCGTCCGGCGCGTTGTGGATCAGGTCCACCGAGCCCGCGCCGTCGAAGCGGGTGCCCCAGCGCAGGATGCTTCCGGGCATGAACTGGGGCATGCCGATGGCGCCGGCGTAGGACCCGCGGATGCTCGCGGGGTCGATGCCGCCCGCGTTGCACCATACGAAATAGTCCCCGAGCTGGGAGGCGAAGTAGTCGCTGCGGTCCATCGGCGCCGCGGCGGGGAAGTCCAGGGACAGCGTGGCCAGGCTGTCGATCACCGGGAATTCGCCCATGCTGCGCCCGTAGATGGTCTCCACGCCGAGGATGCCCAGCACCACCTCGGGCGGGACACCGAAGCGCTGGCGCCCCTCCTGCAGCCAGGCGTCGTAGGCGCGCTGGAAACGTACCCCCGCGGCGATGCGCGTGGATTCGATGAAATGGCTGCGGTACAGGGTCCAGTCGCGCTGTTCCGGGCGCCCGGGGATGATCAGGCGCGCCACCTGCGGCTGGAAATAGGCGCGGCCGATCTGCTCGCGCAACCAGGCTACCGGCAGCGCCGTCTGGCGTGCCAGCTGCATGGCCAGGCGCAGGGCCTTCTCCGAGTGGGCGTAGCGCAGTGCGGGGGACTCGTCCGCGCGCGAGGAGCCGCCGACTGCCAAAAGCGCGCCCGGCATGCCCAGGCCCGCCAGCAAGGCGCCGGCACCGCGCAGCGCGCTGCGCCGCGCTGGCGACGCGGGCGCGGCGCGCAGATCGACGGTTGCGGCGGGGGTGGCGGGACGGGTCATGCGCGTGGCTTCAGGCGGGGTGCTTCGAGCGGTAGGGTTCGTGGACGTTGAGGCGGACAGGGTGAGGCGTACAGGGTGAGGCGTACAGGGTGAGACGCCGGGGCAGGGGCCGGGGCAGGGACCGGCACATGCACGGACGCGGACATCGCGGCGCGGGCGGCGTAGCGGCGCCGGGAGCTTGCACGAAACTTGCTGCGCAAGAGCGTGGGCCCCGCGAACCGCCGATTGGACGCCGCGCCGCCAGACCCTCGCAAGGCGCGTGCCCGTGCGGGCTCGGGTTCCCAGTGTACCTAGTGGAGCGGCAGCGGGGGGCCGAAAGCCCCTGCCGGAGGTGCCGGCAAGGGCGGGCACCGTCAAGTCCCCGGCGCATCCGCGACGGAATCGTCAAGAAGTCGTCATATCGAAAGGGTTTTCCAGCCATGTCCGATCCCCTGTCCTGGTCCTCGATGCTGCGCGTGCTCGCGGGCCTGGGCCTGGTGCTGGTGGTGTTCTTCCTGCTGCTGCGCCTGCTCAAGCGCGCGCAGCCGGGACTGGGGGGCGGGCGGGCAGACCTGCGGGTGGTCGCCTCGCTGGCCCTGTCGCCTCGGGAACGGGTCTTGCTCGTGCAGGTGGGCGAGCAGCAACTGCTGCTGGGCTCCGGCGCCCAGGGGCTGCGCTGCCTGCACGTGCTGCCGCAGGCGCTGGAGGCCAGGCCGCCGGGCGCTGCCATGCCCGTCGTGCCCTTCGCCGAATGGCTGCGCAAGGCCGTGAACTCCGGATCCTCGAAAGAATCATCGTGATGCCTCGTTCCTCCTCCCGTCCACGCCTGCTGCTGGTCGCGCTGGCCCTGCTGGCGCTGCCGGCGCTGGCCCATGCGCAGGTGCTGCCGGCGCTGACCAGCACGCCGGCCCCCGGCGGCGGCACCCAGTACAGCCTGAGCCTGCAGACCCTGCTGTTCATGACCCTGCTGGTGTTCCTGCCAGCCATGCTGCTGATGATGACCGCCTTCACGCGCATCGTCATCGTGCTGTCCCTGCTCAAGCAGGCGCTGGGAACCACCACGGTGCCACCGGCGCAGGTGATCGTGGGGCTGTCGCTGTTCCTCACCCTGTTCGTGATGAGCCCGGTGTTCAACCAGATCAACGACGTGGCGGTCAAACCGCTGATGAACGACACCCTGTCCCTGACCCAGGCCCTGCAGGCGGGCTCGCAGCCCTTGCGCAAGTTCATGATGGCGCAGACCCGCAAGGACGATCTGGCGCTGTTCGTGAAGCTCTCGGGCCACAAGCCCCTGGCCAGCCCGCAGGACACGCCCATGACCCTGCTGATCCCGGCCTTCGTGACCTCGGAGCTCAAGACGGCCTTCCAGATCGGCTTCGTCGTGTTCATCCCCTTCCTGATCATCGACATGGTGGTGGCCGCCGTGCTGATGTCCATGGGCATGATGATGTTGTCGCCGGTGACGGTTTCGTTTCCGCTGAAGCTGATGCTGTTCGTGCTGGTCAATGGATGGGATCTGGTGATCGGATCATTGGTTCAGAGCTTCGTGCGCTGAGGCGCAGGATCGTTTGGAGAGTTCGCGATGAGTCCCGAAGCCGTCGTCTCGCTGGGCCAGCAGGCCCTGTGGGTGATGTTCCTGGTGTCCTTGCCGCTGCTGGGGGTGGCCCTGGTGGTGGGCCTGCTGGTCAGCCTGCTGCAGGCGGCCACGCAGCTCAACGAGATGACCCTGAGTTTCGTGCCCAAGGTGCTGGCCATCGGGCTGACCGCGGTGCTCGCCGGACCGTGGATGCTGCATGTGATGATGGACTTCACCACCCGCCTGCTGCTGAGCATTCCGCAACTGCTGGGTTCCTGATGATCGCCTTCTCGTCGCTGCAGCTGGATCAATGGATCGGGGCCTTTTTCTGGCCCTTCCTGCGCGTGATGGCCTTGCTGAGCACGGCGCCGGTGTTCAGCGCGGCGCAGGTTCCGATCCAGGTGCGCGTGGGCCTGGCCGCGGCCGTCGCGCTGGTGCTGGCGCCGATGCTTCCGGCCATGCCCCCGGTGCAGCTGGACAGCGCCCTGGGCTGGACCCTGGTGGTGCAGCAGTTGCTGGTGGGCGGTGTCGTGGGCCTGGCCATGTCCCTGATTCTCAGCAGCGTGCAATTGGCCGGCAGCATCGTCGGGTTGCAGATGGGCCTGGGCTTTTCCACCCTGTTCGATCCCCTGCAGGGGGTCGAGGTCACCAGCCTGGCCAGTTTCCTGAACCTGTTGACCATGTTGCTGTTCCTGGCGATGAACGGGCACCTGTTGCTGCTGGCGGTGCTGGCGCGCAGTTTCACCCTGTTGCCGGTGGGCGCGGCCGCCGGGCTGGGTGCCGCGGGCTGGCATGCGCTGGCGCTGGAGGGCGGGGCGCTGTTCTCGCTGGCGCTGGCCATGGCGGCGCCGGCGCTGGGCGTGCTGCTCATCGCCAACCTGGGACTGGCCACGCTGAGCAAGCTGGCGCCGCAGCTCAATCTGTTCGCGATCGGCTTTCCCCTGTTCTTCGGCCTGGGCTTCGTGGCCCTGTACCTGCTGATGCCGGTGATGCAGTCCGTGGTGCATCACCTGGTCGAGTACGGCGTGAACCTGGCCGGCGATCTGCTGCGCCAGGCCGCGCCGGGCGCCGGCGCCATCGAGTCGGGGAACTGAGGCCATGGCCGAGGACAGCGCACAGGATCGCGACTTACCAGCCTCGCTCAAGCGCCGGCAGCAGGCGCGCGAGAAGGGGCAGGTGGCGCGATCGAGGGATCTGAGCTCGAGCCTGCTGATGGTGTCCACCGCCGCGGCCCTGTACTACGGCGGCGCCTGGTTCTTCGGACATGGCATGCAGGTCCTGCACGAGGGCCTGAGCGTGCCGGCTGTCGTCGCGCACGACCCGCGGCGCATGCTGGAGTTCGCAGCCACGGTCGCGCGCGACGGGGTGCTGGTGGCGCTGCCGCTGCTGTTGCTGAGTGTCGTCGTGTGCATCGCCGGCGGCATGGCGCTGGGTGGCTGGGTGTTCAGCCTGGAGGCGCTGGCGCCCGATTTCACGCGCCTGGATCCGGTCGCCGGCATCCAGCGCATGTTCTCCATCAGCGGCCTGGTGGAACTGGGCAAGGCCATGCTCAAGACGGCGGTGATCGGCTCGCTGCTGGCCCTGGTGCTGTGGTCCCGGCGCGGCGAGCTGCTGAGCCTGCTGGGCGTGGCGCCCAGCCAGGCGCCGGCCCTGCTGGGCAATCTGTGCGGGCACGCCTTCGTCTGGCTCGCCGCGGCCACGCTGCTGGTGGCCGCGGTGGATGTTCCCTGGCAGATCGTTCAGCTCAACAAGAAGCTGAAGATGTCGCGCCAGGACCTGAAGGATGAAATGCGCGAGAGCGAGGGCAACCCCGAGGTGCGTCAGCGCCTGCGCGCCATGCAGCGCGAGCGCGCACGCCGGCGCATGATGGCCGCTGTGCCCAAGGCCGACGTGGTGGTGACCAACCCCACCCACTTCGCGGTGGCGCTGGGCTACGAGCAGGGCCGCCAGCGCGCGCCGGTGGTGCTGGCCATGGGCGCGGACCGCGTGGCCGCGCGCATCCGCGAACTGGCCGTCGAGCATGGCGTGGCGGTGGTGGAGGCGCCGCCGCTGGCGCGGGCGCTGTATCGCTACGCGGAGCTGGAGCAGGAGATCCCGGTGAAGCTGTACAACGCCGTGGCGCTGCTGCTGGCCTACGTCTACCAGCTGCGCGCGCTGCCGCAGCAGGCGCGGGCGCCCGCCGACTGGGCGATCCCCGCTGATCTCGATACCTCGGCCGACACGGCCATGCCGGTGCACTGACCATGGCGACTTCCGCTTCCCCCGCCGCCGGCGCGAACTCCGCCGGCGCTTCCCTGCGCGCGCGCCTGATGCGCCTGGACTGGCGCCTGCTGGCGGCGCCGCTGCTGGTGGTGCTGATCCTCATGATGCTGGTGGTGCCGCTGCCCACCTTCCTGCTGGACGTTCTGTTCACCTTCAACATCACCCTGTCGCTGATCATCCTGCTGGTCACCCTGTACCTGACCCGCCCGCTGGATTTCGCGGCCTTCCCCACGGCGATCCTGCTGACCACGCTGCTGCGGCTCTCGCTGAACGTGGCGGCGGCGCGGGTGATCCTGCTCAACGGGCAGAGCGGCGGCGGGGCGGCCGGGCAGGTGATCGAGTCCTTCGGCCAGTTCGTGGTCGGCGGCAACTATGCGGTGGGCATCATCATCTTCGCCATCCTGGTGGTGATCAACTTCGTGGTGATCACCAAGGGCGCGGGACGCATCGCCGAGGTCAGCGCCCGCTTCACCCTGGATGCGATGCCGGGCAAGCAGATGGCCATCGACGCCGACCTCAACGCCGGGCTCATCGACCAGGACGAGGCGCGCCGGCGCCGCGCCGACATCGCGCAGGAGGCCGACTTCTTCGGCGCCATGGACGGTGCCAGCAAGTTCGTTCGCGGCGACGCGGTGGCGGCCATCCTGATCCTGTTCATCGACCTGATCGGCGGCCTGGTGATCGGGGTGCTGATGCACGGGCTGAGCCTGTCGCAGGCGGCGCAGAACTACACCTTGCTGTCCATCGGCGACGCGCTGGTGGCGCAGATCCCCTCGCTGGTCATTTCCATCGCGGCGGGTATCGTGATCAGCAACGTGTCCACCGGACAGGACGTGGGCCTGCAGCTGGTGGGGCAGCTGTTTCGCCACAAGCGCGTGCTGGGCATCGCGGCGGGCATCCTGGGCCTGATCGGCCTGGTCCCGGGCATGCCGCATGTGTCCTTCCTGCTGGCCGCGGGCGTGCTGGGCGGCGTGCTGTGGCTGCGCGAGCGCCGCGAGCAGCGCGAGGCCGCGGCGCCCGCGGCGGCGGCGGCGCCGGCGGCCGAGGCCAGCACCGAGCCGGAGGAGGTGAGCTGGTCGCAGATCGAGCCGGTGGACACCCTGGCCCTGGATGTGGGCTATCGCCTGATCGCCCTGGTCGACCGCACCCAGGGCGGCGAGCTGCTGGCTCGCATCCGCGGGGTGCGGCGCAAGTTCGCGCAGGAACTCGGCTTCCTGGTGGCAGCCGTGCACATTCGCGACAACCTGGAATTGCGCCCCGGGGGATACCGCATCGCCCTCAAGGGGGTGGAGATCGGTGCCGCCGAGGTGTTCCCGGACATGCTCATGGCCATCAATCCGGGACAGGTCAGCGGCAACCTGCAGGGCCAGCCCACCACGGATCCGGCCTTCGGCCTGCCGGCGGTATGGATCCAGCCGGGCCAGCGCGACGCCGCGCTGGCCATGGGCTACACGGTGGTCGATCCGAGCACGGTGATCGCCACGCACCTGCATCACCTGCTGCAGTCGCACGCGGCGGAGTTGCTCGGGCGCGAGGAGGTCGAAGGCCTGCTGTCGCATCTGTCGGAGCGCTCGCCCAAGCTGGTGGAAGATCTGGTTCCCAAGCTGCTCAGCGCCGACCGCTTGCGCAAGGTGCTGCAGAACCTGCTGGCCGAGGGGGTGCCGATCCGCGATATGCGCAGCATCGCCGAGGTGCTGGCCGAGCATGCGCAGCAGGTGACGGATACCGACGAGCTGACGGCGCGGGTGCGCCAGGCCCTGGGGTCCTTCATCGTGCAGTCGCTCAGCGGAGCCAACCGGGAACTGGCGGCCGCGGTGCTGGAGCCGCAGCTGGAACAGATCCTGCTTGCCAGCCTGCGCGCGGACCCGGCGCAGGCGGCGGTGGAGCCGGGGCTGGCGCAGCGCCTGATGGATCGCGCGCGGGACATGATGCAGCGCATGGAGTCGCAGGGCGCCAGCCCCGTGCTGCTGACCGTCGCCCCGCTGCGCCAGTTCCTGGCGCGCCTGCTGGCGCGCTCGGCGCCGCGCCTGCGCGTGTTGTCCTATGCCGAAGTGCCTGACCACAAGCAGGTGCGGATCACCCAAACGCTCGGAGCCTAAGTCGTGAAAATCAAACGCTACACCGGGACCAGCACGCGCGAGGTGCTCGCGCGCATCCGCGGCGATCTCGGCCCCGATGCGGTGATCCTGTCGAATCGCGAGATCGTCGGCGGCGTGGAACTGATGGCCGCGGTGGACTTCGACGCCTCCAGCCTGCAGCCGGAGCCCGACGGCGATGCGGGGCAGGGCGCGGAGCAGGATCTCGCGCCTCGGGCGCCGATGCGCGCGCAGCAGCCCGCAACGCCGGCGCCTCGCGCCGCGGCCGCGGGCGCGCGCCCCGCGCCCGGCGTACTCGCACCGGCGGTGTCGGCCGGCGCGCAGCCGGGGCGCGCCGCCGTCGTGAACCCGTCGCCGCGCCAGCAAACCGTCGCCGGCGCCGCGCCTCGCAGGCCGGGCGCGCCGCCGGCGTCGCCCGCCGCGTCCCCGGCGCCCGCGGCCGAGGCGCGCGAAGCTGCCGCCCCGGTGTGGGCGGGGGAGATCCGCGATCTGCGCGACGAGCTGGAACAATTGCGGGAATGGGTGCGCGCCAGCGTGGCGCAGGCTCCGGTGGGTTCTCCCTCGGCCATCGAGCTGCGCCTGCAGGCGCTGGGCCTGGATGCGCGCGCCGCGCGCGAGGCGGCGGCCGGTGCGAAGGACCTGGAGCAGGCGCTGGACGCCTTTCTGGCCGGGGTGGAACTGCGCGAGGAGCCGATGAGCGAGCCCGGCGTGTACGCGCTGGTCGGCGCCACCGGGGTGGGCAAGACCACCACCATCGCCAAGATCGCCGCCCGCCTGGTGCTGCGCCACGGCACCGAATCGGTGGCGCTGGTGACCACCGATACCTACCGCATCGGCGGCGTCGAGCAGTTGCGCATCTACGGGCGCATCCTCGGCGTGCCGGTGGCCGTGGCGCGCGACGCCGCCGAGCTGCGCGCCCACCTGCAGGAGTTCGCCGACCGCCGCTTCGTGCTGGTGGATACCATCGGCCTGAGCCCGCGCGATGCGCGCCTGGCCGAGCAGTTGCGCTGGCTGGGCGAGCAGGGCACCGCGGTGCGCGCGCTGCTGCTGCTGGGCGCCGGCATGAGCCTGGCCGTGTACGAGCAGGCCTGGCAGACCTACCGCGAGCTGCCGCTGGCGGGTTGCATCCTGACCAAGCTGGACGAGACGGGCGCCTTCGGTGCCGCGCTGCAATGGCTGCGCGAGCATGCGCAGCCGCTGTGGTTCTATACGGACGGGCAGCGGGTCCCGGAAGACCTGCACGCGCCGGAGGTCGCTAAGATGAAGGCCTTGCTGCAAGGCGGGCCGGCCGTGGCGCGCGCGGGACAAGCCGCGCCGCGCCCGGGCCGGGATGATGCCGCACCTGCCATCGCCAACAGCCGCTGAGGGTCGCCATGGATCAAGCCGAAGGATTGCGCCGCCTGAACAGGCGGGCCACCAAGGTGATCACGGTCGCCAGCGGCAAGGGTGGGGTGGGCAAGACCAACGTGGTCGCGAACCTGGCCATCAGCCTGGCGCGCAGCGGCAACCGGGTGCTGGTGTTCGACGCCGACCTGGGCCTGGGCAACATCGACATCCTGCTGGGGCTGACGCCGCGTTTCAACATCTCGCATGTGCTGTCGGGGGAGAAGACCCTGCAGCAGGTGCTCGTGCGCGGCCCGCAGGACATCTGGGTGCTTCCGGCGTCCAGCGGGGTCAGCTCCATGGCCGCGCTGGACGCGCGCAGCCAGTCGCGTCTGATCGACGCGGTCAGCGCGCTGGACCTGCAGGTGGATTACCTGCTGGTCGATTGCGCGGCCGGCATCTCGGGCGACGTGTTGACCTTCAGCCGGGCGGCACAGGAGCTGATCGTCGTGCTGTCCAACGAGCCTGCCTCGGTGGCCGATGCCTATGCCCTGATCAAGGTGCTGTCCAGGCAGTACGCGCAGCGTCGCTTCCATCTGCTGCCCAACATGGTGCGCGACGCGCGCGAGGGCCAGGCGCTGTTCGCCAAGATCGCCGGCGTCAGCGATCGCTACCTGGACGTGTCGCTGGACCTGGCGGGCAGCATTCCGCTGGACGGCGCGCTGCGCGCGGCGGTGCGCGCGCAGCGCGCCGTGGTGGAGGCGGCGCCGGCCAGCCCGTCGGCGCAGGCCTTCGCGGCCCTGGCCGAGCGGGTGCAGTCCTGGCCCATGCCCGATGGGCCCAGCGGCCAGCTGGAATTTTTCATGGCCCAGTGGCTGCAGCCCGATGCCGCGGCCTCGTCGAGCTGAAGCGGCGGGTACCAGCCGGTGCGCGAAGCCATGAAAGCCGTCGTCTATGCCCCCCAGGAGACGCGCGAGCAGCGTCTCGGGCGGCATCTGCCACTGGTGCGGCGCATCGCCGCGCAAATGGCCGCGCAGTTGCCGGCTTCGGTGGACATCGCCGACCTGGAGCAGGCGGGCATGATCGGGTTGTGGGACGCCCTCGAGCGGGGGCAGGACCACGCGCCCGCCCAGTTCGGCGCCTACGCCGCGATCCGCATCCGCGGCGCCATCTACGACGAGCTGCGGCGCCAGGACTGGCTGCCGCGACGCAGCCGGGCGCAGGAGCGATCCATCCAGCGCGCCATGCAGGCGCTGACCCAGTCCCTGGGGCGCCCGCCGGAGGACGTCGAGGTGGCCTCCCAGCTGGGGTGGACCCTGGAGCACTACCACTCGGCGCTGGCGCAAAGCAGCCTGCAGCTGGTGTACCTGGACGACCTGGCACCTGCCGAGGGACGCGATTTCTCGGACCAGCATGCCGATGAATCCATCGCCCGGCCCGATCAGGCGCTGCAGGACGAACAGCTCGAGCGCGACCTGCAGGCGGCCATCGGCAAGCTGCCCGAGCGCGAACGCCTGATCCTTTCCCTGTATTACCAGGAGGACCTGCAGCTCAAGGAGATCGGCGAAGTGCTCGAGGTCAGCGAGTCGCGCGTGTGCCAGCTGATGAAGCAGGCCGTGATGCGCCTGCGCGCCAGCCTGCGCGACCACGGCGCCGCGCCGGCTCGCTGAATCCTCCGTTCCTGGGCCCGGCATGGACTTCCTGAGCATCGTCGGACTGGTGGTGGCGATCGGTTCGATCGTGCTCGGGCAATTGCTCGAGGGCGGTCACCTGGCGTCGATCCTGCAGCCCACGGCGTTCCTGATCGTGATCGGAGGCACCGTGGGCGCGGCCATGCTGCAGTATCCGCTGCCCGTGTTCATGCGCTCGATCCGCATGCTGCCCTGGGTCGTGCGCCCGCCGCTGCTGGACCCCGAGGGGGCCATTCGGGACATCGTGCAGTACAGCGAGCTGGCCCGGCGCAACGGCCTGCTGGCGCTGGAGTCGACCATCGACGACATCGACGATCCCTTCCTGCGCCGGGGCCTGCAGCTGCTGGTCGACGGCGCCGACCCGGCGAAGATCCGCGCCACCCTGGAGAACGAGATCCAGGCGGTCGAGCATCACGACAGCCAGGCGGCCAAGGTCCTGGAGTCGGCCGGCGGCTATGCGCCCACGGTGGGGATCCTGGGTGCGGTGCTGGGTCTGATCCACGTCATGGAGAACCTGGCCGATCCGAGCAAGCTCGGAGCCGGGATCGCGGTGGCCTTCGTCGCCACCATCTACGGGGTGGGGTCTGCCAACTTGTTTTTTCTGCCAGTTGCGAACAAGATGAAAAACATCGTGCATGAGCGCGCGAAACTGCAGGAATTGGTGGTCGATGGCCTGGTGGCCATCGCCGAGGGGGAGAATCCGCGCATGATCGAAGGACGACTGCAGGGCTATTTCGCGCATTGAGGGCGCATGCCCAGGCGCGGCGCGGGAGCCGGGAGGACGGGACATGGTGGCAGCGCAGGATGGAATCGACGGCGTCGGACGCATCCAGCCCGGGGGGCCCTTGCGTCCGGTGGGAGGTACGCAGGATTCCGGCTCCCCGGCCGGACGTCGGCGCCCGCCGGGCGAGCAGCCGCCGCCGGAGCAGGGGGAGCGGGACGCGGGCGAGCCGCCCGCGCAGCCGCCGGGGCCCGACGCCACGCGCGGGCGGCACATCGACGAATTGGCCTGAGCGCATGCGGCGCGAAGGACCGGGGCCGGGGCTCCGGGAGTTCCAACGGGGAAGCGAAACTCGAACATGATCACCGTATTGCTGGCGCTGGGCCTGTTCATCGTGTTGATGCAGATCGGGCTGATGAGCCTGGTGCGCCGCCTGGCGCAGCAGCTCGAGCTCGAACGCTCTCGCATCGACAAGCTCGAGCGGGTGCGCCTGGGCCGCCGGCCCGAGGCTGCCGACACCGGGGATTTCGCCTCCACGCTGGGCGGCGAGCCCACGCGGCCGGCGCCCGTGCCGATGGTCGCGGCGGCCGCGCCGCGGCGCGAGCCGGGTTCCGCAGGGGCGGTTGCGGCGGCCTCGCCGGCGCTGGTGCCTTCGAGGCCCGACACGCCCGCGGCTTCCGAGGCCCCCGCCGCGCCGGCGGGCCCCGTCGCGGCGTCCGCGACCGGCGGCTCGCCGACGCCTGGCGCCGCGGCCCCCGAGCGGGTGGATCCAGCCGAGTTGCGCGGCGAGATGCTGGGCCTCATGCGCCAGCTGGTCGACCAGGGCCTGAGCGTGCGCGAGATCGCGGCACGCTGCGGGCTCAGCGAGGCCGAAGCTGAACTGATGCTCAGTCTGCACGGAGCCGGCCATGCCTGAGGCCAGCCCGGCGCCGCGAGCGCCCTGAACCCGCTCGCGCGCCCCCATGGGAACCACCGCCGGCCCCTTGCCACCCATGCTGCCGACCCAGGTCGGCAGCGCCGGAGCGTTTCCGGCGCGTCTTGCGCCCCTGGCGGGCAGCCAGAGCGTGCCGCTGGCCCTGCCGCCGGGCGCGCGGGTGGTGGCCGAGGTGGTGCAGGCACAGACCGACGGGCAGGTGTTGCTGCGCCTGGGGCAGACCTTGCTGGCGGCCACGCTTCCAGGGCAGCACCAGGTGGGCGAGCAGCTGCCGCTGATCGTGCTCAGTGAGCCGGGGTCGCAGCCCGCCTTGCTGCTGGCTCCGCAGAACGCGGCGCCGGCGACCCAATCGGAGCTGTCCTCCACGGCCCAGCTGCTGGCGCGCCTGCAGCAGCAGCCGGCGCAGACCGTGCGTGCGGCCGAGCCGCTGTGGCCCCAGCCCACCGGCAGCGCTTCCGCGGGGCTGGCGCAGGCGCTGGCCGACGGAGTGCGCAACAGCGGGTTGTTCTACGAAAGTCACCTGGCGGCCTGGGTGCAGGGGGATTTGCCGGCACAGGCCTTGCTGCAGGAGCCCCAGGGCCGCCTTTCCGCGCTGGCCCAGTCCGCGCCGGGCATGCCGCAGGCGGGTGGCGCCGGGGAGGCCCCGGCGGGGGCCCCGGGGACTGCTCCCGTCCACGTGCCGGGCGCGGGGCCAGGGGCTGCCCCGACGTCGGCGCCGTCCACGGCGGGCGCGGCGGGATCGGCCTTGCCCGGTGCCGCACAGGGCGCCGATGCCGCCGGCCAGGCCCAGGCCGGCCCCGGCTCGGCGACGGCTTCGAGCCTGGGGGCGATGGCCGCACCGGGCGCGCAGGGCGCGGCGCTGCCCGCCCATGCGGCGGCCGGACTGTACGCCAGCATGCAGGCGCAGACCGCGGCCGCCCCGGCGCCGGCGCCGGGAGCCACGCTGCAGGCCATGCCCGCGCAATTGCAGGCCCTGGTGCAGCAGCAACTGGCGACGCTGGCCCAGGGTGCCGTGGTGTGGGCGGGGCAGGCCTGGCCGGGCCAGGAGCTGGAGTGGCGCATCGAGCCCGACGACTCGCAGGGGCAGCAGCCGGGGGATACGCCGCAGCGCAGCTGGACCTCGGTGCTGCGCCTGGACCTTCCCCACCTGGGGCCGCTGGTCGCGACCCTGCAGCTGAGCCCGGGCAGCGGCTCGCAGCAGCATCTGCGGGTGCGGGTCGAGCATGCGCGCCAGGCCGGCACGGCCCTGCAGTCCCAGGGGCTGCAGTTTCGCCAGGCGCTGGAGCAGGCCGGCCTGAGCCTGGACGAGCTGGCCCTGCGCCCGCTGGGAGGGCCCGTGCATGGCTGAGACCCCCGGGAACCAGGGCCAGGCGCAGCAGGGCCAGGCGCCGCAGGGTCAGGCGCCGCGCGAGGCCGTTGCGCTGCAGTATCGCAACGACAGCCAGGGCGCCCCGCAGGTGGTGGCCAAGGGGCGCGGACTGATTGCCGAGGCTATCATTCAACGGGCGCGCGAGGCGGGAGTCTACGTGCACGAATCGCCGCAACTCGTGCAGTTGCTCATGCAGGTGGACCTGGACGCGCAGATCCCGCCCGCACTGTATGTTGCCGTGGCCGAGTTGCTGGCCTGGTTGTGGCGCCTGGAACACGAAGCGGCGGCGCCGCGCTGAGCCGCATGGGGGGCGAGAAGAGGCGATGAACCAATCGATGTCCGCGGCTTCCGCGGCCGAGCTCGCGCGCTCCGCCTTCCGGCGCCTCGCGATGCTGCGCCTGCCTCCCACGCCCGAGAACTATGCACGCATCTGGGCCGAGCTGGCGCAGACCGGCGGCAACGGCCACGCGCTGCCGGACGGGCATGCGCCCGCGGCCGCCGCTGCCCCGACAGCCGCTCCGACAGCGGTCCCGACAGCGGTCCCGACAGCGGCCCAGGCATCGGCCGCGCAGGGCAGCCTGTCCCCGGCGCCGGCGGCGCCCGTTTCGGCGGGGGTGTGGCGCCAGATGTGGGAGCAGGGGCTGCACCTGGGCCTGATTCCCGCCAGCAGCGTCGATACCCGGCTGCAGCAGCGCGCCGCCCAGTTGCTCCAGCTCGCGCAGGGCGCGGCGCAGGCGCAGGTCTTGCTGGGAGACAACCGCGAGCTCTGGCAGCAGTTCGAGCGCGCGCTGGCGCAGGAGCGCGGCTCGGTGGACGGCATGCTCGAGCTGTTTTCCATGCTGGTCTCGCATGTGAGCGAGGTGTTCGCGGGCGATTCTGCGGCCGCCGCGGAGTTCGGGACCCTGCAGCAGGTGTGCCGGCGCCCGCTGGACGGCTCGCGCATCGAACTGGCGCGCTCGGTCATGGAGCCCTGGCTGCGCCGCCAGGCGGCGCTGCAGCGCAGCGCCCTCGAGGCGCGCGCCACGTCGCGCGAGGTGGTGGGGTCGGTGTTGCGCGGCCTCGGGACCTTCCTCGAGCACAACGGGCGCTTCAACCAGTCCCTGCAGCAGGACCTGGGCAAGCTCGAGAGCGGGCTGGACGAGCAGGCGCTGAAGGCGCTGGCGCAGGAGTTGCTGCAGCGCGGCAGCGAGCTGCACGAGCATGGCAGCCAACTCGGCCAGAGCCTGCAGCAGGCCCGGCAGCAGGCCGAAATGGCGCTGCACCGCATCCGCCGCCTGGAAAGCGAACTCGAGCAGGCCAGCCAGCAGTTGCAGCAGGATCCGCTGACCGGCGCGCTGAACCGGCGCGGCCTGGACGTGGCCTTCGTGCGCGACAGCGCGCGCGCCAGCGAGCAGCAGCGCCCGCTGTCGGTGGCGCTGCTGGACCTGGACCATTTCAAGCAGATCAACGACAGCTACGGGCACGATTTCGGCGACGAGGTGCTGAGGGGCCTGGTGCAGGTGGCGCGCAAGCTGGTGCGCCCCGGCGACAGCATCGCCCGCATGGGGGGCGAGGAGTTCATGATGCTGTTCCCCGACACCGATGCCGACGCCGCGCAGCGCGCCATGGAGCGATTGCTGCAGGGTTTTCGCAACCGGCGGGTCCTGCATCGCAGTACCGGCCAGCGCGTGGAAATGAGTTTCAGCGCCGGGGTGGCGCAGATCCAGGGTGGCGAGTCCTTCGGAGAGCTCTACGAGCGTGCCGACATGGCCCTGCGCAAGGCCAAGCGGAGCGGGCGCCAGCAGGTCGTACTGGCGACTCCAGGCAACGGGGCCTGAAGCTGCGGCGCCACGTGGCGCCGACACCGCGCTTGTTCAGGTTGCCGCTGGGATCGGCGAGACTTACCATGGCTCGCACTTATGCTCGAGCTCCAGGACATCCCCGCGCGTAATGCCAGGATTCTCGCTACCTTGCGGGACAGCCGGGAGCCGCTTCCCTCGCCGAACGCGGTGGCGCTGGAGCTGATGCGCCTGGTCGAGCGGCGCGATGTGGGCGTGTTCGAGGTCTGTCGCGTCGCCAAGGGCGACCCGGTGCTGGTGGGCAAGGCCGTGCGCCTGGCCAACTCGGCCCTGTACGCGGGACTGCGCCCGACCGCTGCGCTGGAGGATGCGGTGATGCGCATCGGCGTGGCCGCGCTGGCCCGGCTGGCGGTGGGGCTGAGCCTGGTGCACAGTCACGGCGCCCGCCTGGGCGGGCTCGAACTCGAGCCCTACTGGCGGCGTTCGCTGGCGCGCGCGTTGCTGTTGCAGCAGCTGGCGCGCAGGCGCCACGCCTTGCCGGTCTCGGAGGCTTTCAGCCTGGGCCTGCTGGCCGAGATCGGGCAATTGGGCATGCTGGCGGCCCTGGGCGCGCAGGCCCTGGGGGATGCCCAGGCCGAGCAGGACCTGCCGGGCTGGCAGAGCCGCCGCTGGGGCTTCGACCAGAGCGAGGCCAGCGCCGCCTTGCTGCAGGCCTGGAATTTCCCGCAACGCCTGTGGCTGGCCCTGCTGCCGCTGGCGCAGGCGCAGGAGGCCCAGGCCGAGCTGACGGCCATGGTGGGGGTCTGTCGCGGCCTGGCCGCGGCGCTCGAGGGGCAGCGCCGCCTGGAAGACCTGCCCGACCTCTGGATGGCCGCACTGCGTCTCGGCCTGGACGAGGCGGTATTGCTGGGTCTGCTCGACCAGGTTCGGGCGGATTTCGCGGAACTGGCGGGGGTGCTGGACCTGCCCGTTTCGCAGCGGCACGCGCAGGAGGAATTCCAGCGCCTGCGCGCATCCCTGTCCAAGGCCTCGCCGCAGGACACGGCGCAGGCGGCCACCGTACTCCTGGCCGGAGCCTTGCCCTGCGGTCGAGCGGACCTGGTGGAGGCGCTGCGTGACGATGGCTTCCAGGTGCTGCTCGAGCCGGAGCTGGAAGCCGGCTTCGAGCGTGCGCGCAGCAGCCTGCCCGAGGCCGTGGTGCTCGATGCCGACCAGCTTCCCGAGGAAGCCGTGGAGCTCTGCCGGCAACTGCGCGAGCACGACAGCGCACGCCTGTACCTGCTGCTGCTCGGCGACAGCCTGGATGCCGACGGGCTGCTGCAAGCGCTGCGCGCAGGGGCCAACGATGTGTTGCCGGGCTCGGCACCGGCGGCCATGGTGGCCGCCAAGTTGCACCCCGGGGTGCGCGTGGTGCGCATGATCAGCGCCCTCGAGCGTGAACGAGCCCAGGCGCATGGACGCCAGCGCGAGCTGGCGGCGCTCAATGCGCGCCTGCGCGAGGCCGCCTACAGCGACGAGCTCACCGGCCTGCCCAACCGCCGCGCGCTGGATGAATTCCTGGCGCGGGCCTGGGAGGATGCGCTGGCCCACGGTACTCCGCTGAGCTGCGTGCTGCTCGACCTCGATCACTTCAAGCTGGTCAACGACACCCATGGCCATGAGGTCGGTGATCGCGTGTTGCGCGCCGTGGCCCATACCCTGCAGCGCCACAGCCGCAGCGACGATCTGCTGGCGCGCTGGGGAGGCGAGGAACTGGTGCTGGCCTGCCCCGGCGTTCAGCCGGAGATGGCCGCGGTGCTGGCCGAGCGCATGCGTGCCGCGGTGCAGGCCATGCAGGAGGGGCTTCCGCAAGTCACCCTGTCCGCGGGAGTGGCGCAGGCCTCGGCGAGCGACGCCGACGCGGTGGCCGGGATGCTGCGGGCCGCCGATCGCGCCTTGCTGCAGGCCAAGCGCGAGGGGCGCAACCGCATCGTCGTCGACTCCGCGACGCCCCCGTAGTCCGCGTCCGCGGAGGGCGCGCTCAGCGTTCCTGGTGGCGCTGGGCCTGCAGATCGAGCACGTAGAGGGCGCGGCCGGCGTCGTGTTCGCGCGCGCCGCCGCGACAGGACACCACGCTGCAGGTCTGCCACGCACCTCCCAGGGCGGCGCCGGGTTCCCGGTTCAGGGAGACGATGCGACCGATGGGCAGCGCCTGGTCGTACAGCAGGCGCAGCACGCCGTCGGATTCGCCCACCAGCAAGGCGCGACCTTCGGGCCCGCCGCCACCGGCGCCCTGACGCAGGTGCACCGCGCGGGCTCCGTAGCTTCCGCGCTTGTCCACGCGAAGGGTCTCGGTGGCCTCCAGCAGCTTGCGCACCTCGGGGGCTTCCCAGTCGACATGGGTCATGTTGCCCAAGGTCGGGTCCTTGTCGCTGCGGTTCATGGGCGCGGCTCCCGCTGGGGGTTTCAGTCCAGGTAGGCGATGAACACGCCCTGGTCCTGCGCCCCGCGCTGCCCCGGGCGACACATGCGGACCTTGTAGGCGCGCGGGGCCTGGTCGGGGCGATCGCTGTGGCGCACCTGCACGAGGGTGGAGGCTTCCAGCATGCGCTCGAGGGACACGGTCAGCTCGCGCGCGGATTCGCCTTCACGCAGCAGCGCGGCATCGATCCATTCGGCCGAGCCCTCGAGGCGCAATTGCAATCCCATGGGTTCGCGCTGCAGCCAAAGGGCCTCGAGAAGCTGATTCACCCGACGCGCCGCGTAGCTCCAGGAACCCCGCCCGGGCTTCAGGGCGTCGAGCACCGGGCCGCGCTGGCCCTGGTTGGCCAGGTCGATGAGCCGTGCCAGTTCCTGGTGCCAGTGGTCGTGCCACATGCGCAGGTCGTCCAGCGTATCGGCCATGCCGGGCAGGTCGACGAAGCGCAGCCAGACGCCCACGTCGCAGGCGAAGGAGCCGGCCGCCTGGCTGGGGTCCCCGTAGTCGGTGATGCCGTCGATGATCTCCTGCAGATGGCGCTTGGCGCGCAGGCGCTCGCGCGCCCACATCTCGGCGACCTCGTAGTAGCTCTTGCCCTGCTGGTCGCCGATCATGGGCAGCATGATCGTGCGCCGGTCGATGCCCCCGGCGTCCGCGAAGCCGCTTCGGTCCACCGTGGGCCGGTGGAACAGGCCCCGCAGGCGGGCCAGCAGGCCGCCGAGCAGGGAGGGGCGGGTCGGAGCGGAAGGGGCGGGGCGGCTCATGGCACAAGCATACGCAATCCCGAAGGCTTTGCGAACGCGGCCGGCGCGGGCTCAGCGAAAACCCAGGCGCACCGCTCCCCAATGCCGCGAGCCGAGGCGCACCGGGCGCGAAAGCTCGCGCATGATTTCCCCGGTATCCCGGGCGTAGACCTGCAGCAGGACCTCGCTGGTATTGCGGGCCGAGGCCAGACCCACCGGGTCGTTGAACAGGCGCCTGGAGCGATTGCCGGCCAGGTCGCGCTGGGGATCGCCGGTCAAGGGCTGGTCGAACTTCGAATTGTGCGCTGCCGCATAGCCATTGCGGTCGACCAGCAGCACGAACACGTATTGCTCGGAAAGCGCGACGTAGCGATCCTCGATGGGCTGGATCTCCCGCTTGAACCAGTCGGTGAATCGGGTGTTGTATTTTTGCGGATCGGTGCCCGCGACGGGCTGGTACTGCTCGTCGAACAGATCGCCTTCGGAGATCTCCCCGCGCTGCACGGCCTGCGCCAGGCGTTGCTCGAATTCGGCGGTGACCTGTTCGAGCGCGCCGATCACGCGGCTGGTCGGCGAGTTGGTGCGGAACTGGGTGGCCGAGCTGAACAGGCGCTGGCTCTTGTCCAGCGCCAGGTCCAGCGCCTCGGCGATGCGCGCGCCGCGCTCGACCGCGGATTTCGCGTCATCGCGCACGCGTTGCGCCATGGACTGGAAATGCGCATCCACCGTATGCAACTGTTCGGACTGCGCCGAGAGCTGGGCCGTGGCCTCGCTGCTCTGGCGCGCCACCTGGCTGACGCCGCCGGCGATGTCGTGGAAGTGCTCGGCGATCTCGTGCACCCGGCCCTGGCTGGCGTCCATGCGGGAGGAGAAGTCCTCGGTGCCGCGGCCCACGGTATGCAGGGCCTTGTCGATGGCCGACACCGATTCGCCGATGCGCGCCACCGATTTCTCGGAGGTTTGCGCCAGCTTGCGGATCTCCTCGGCGACGACGGCGAAGCCGCGCCCGGCGTCGCCGACCCGCGCGGCCTCGATGGCCGCGTTCAGGGCGAGCAGGTTGGTGCGCTGCGCGATGTCGCGGATCACCGCCATATGCTGCACGATCTCGCTGAACTGCTTGCGCAGCTTGTCGACCTCGGAGCGGTTGTGGGCGTTCTGCGCCACCAGTTCGCCGAACAGCTCGCGCATGGACTGGGTCTTGCGCGCGCCATCCGCGGCGAGCGTGTCGATGCGCCCGGATTCGGCGTCGACCTCGTGCAGCTTGCCCAGCAGGTCCTCGGTGCCGCGCACGATCTGGCCGAAGCCGTCGCCGACCTCCGCCAGCTGCGCGGTGTGCTGCTGCGCCTGTTGCTGGCTCTCGCTGAGGGCCCCGCGGGAGTCGAAGCGCACGCGCGCGATGGCGTAGGCCACCTCGGTGGCCCCATCCGTGACCACGTCGACGAAATCGCGTTGCAGCTCGACCAGCTGGCGTTCGGCGGGAGCGAGCCCGCCCAGCGCCGGCTCGCGCAGGTCCAGAGGGCGCCTGCCCAGCCAGGCTTGCAGTTCCGAGTCCGGGACGGGAGCGTTCATGACGTACCTTTCGGGAACCGGGGGCGCTCAGTCGCGATTGGCGGCGACGGCCACCGCCTTGCGGATCGCCGAGCCGAGTTCCTCGGCGGCGAACTTGGCGACGTAGCCCTCGGCACCGACGTTGCGCGCATGGTCCTCGTTGGCCTGGCCGGTCAGCGAGGAGTGGATGACCACCGGAACGTGACGCAGGCGCTCGTCCTGCTTGATCTGGCGCGTCAGGGTGAAGCCGTCCATCTCGGGCATCTCCAGGTCGCTAAGCACCACGGCGACCTTGTCGGTGACCGGCTTGCCCTCGACCTGGGCTTCGTGCGCCAGCGCGCGCAGGCGCTCCCAGGCCTCCTTGCCGGTCTTGGTCATGATGTAGGGAGCGTTCAGCGCCTGCAGCACCTTTTCGATCTGGCTGCGCGCGACGAAGGAGTCGTCGGCCGCCAGCACGACCGAGCCTGGCGGCAGGTCCAGGCGCGCGCCCACGCGGGCGGCGTCGACCTCGGCCACGCGCGAGGGCAGGACGTCGCGCAGCACCTTCTCGACGTCGAGCACCAGGGCCAGGCGGCTCTTGTCGGTTTCGGTGTCCAGGCGGGCGATGCTGGTGACCATGCCGCCCACGGCGTTGGCTTCGGCCGACAGCACGCGGCTCCATTCCAGGCGCGTGATCTCCTCGACCTCCTCGACCGCGAAACCCTGCACAGAGCGCTCATATTCGGTGACGATGAGAATGCTCAGGCCCTTGGGCTTGCATCCCACCACCGCCGGCAGATCGATCACCGGCACGATCTGACCGCGGATGTTGGCCACCCCCAGCACATGCTGGGGCGCTCCCGGCATCGCGGTGACGGTGGGCATCACCAGGGCCTCGCGGACCTTGAACACGTTGATGCCGAAGATCTCGCGGCGTCCGCCAGGGTCCTGCCCGAGGCGGAACAGCAGCAGCTCGAACTTGTTGGTACCGGCCAGGCGGGAACGTTCGTCGACTTCCTGCAGCACACTGGTCATGATGGATTCTCCGTGGGGATCAGGCCGTGGGCAGGTCGCGGCGCGCCTGCTCCAGATCGTGGGTCAGGCGCTGCAGCAAGCCGGAAATCTCGGACAGCGCGGCCTGTGCCGCCTGCTCGCCTGCATGGCGCTGCTGCGCCTGCTGGTCCAGCTGCGACAGGCTGGCGGCCTGGGCCTCGGCGGTGTCGACCGTGGTCTGCAGCGCGCGCCGGGCATCGCTCACCGCGCCCTGCGCATGGGCCAGCAGCGTGGACAGGCGCTCGACCTGCTGCACGGCGGTCTGCATGTCGCGCCCCAGGCTTCCCGAGTTCTCGCGGATGACCAGGGTCAGGTCCTCGATGCGCCCGGTGATCGACGCCGTCTTGCGCGCCAGGTTGCGCACCTCGTCGGCCACCACCGCGAAGCCGCGCCCGGCCTCGCCGGCGCGCGCCGCCTCGATGGCGGCATTCAGCGCCAGCAGATTGGTCTGACTGGCCACTTCCTGGATACCCGCCGTCAGTTGCTCGACCGTGTTCACGGATTCGACGAAGGAGGCGAGCTTGCCCTGCGTGTTGCCGATGAAGCCGCTGACCTCGCGTGCCTCGGCTTCGACGCTGAGCAGCGCATCGCCACTGCGGCCCACCGCCTGCGCGCCTTCGCCAGCGCGCGCCTGCAGCTGCGCGCTGGCCTGCAGCGCGCGCTGCGCGGCCTGCACCGCCTGCGCCCCGGCCGTCTCGTCGTCGCGCAGGCGCTGGGCCGCGGCCTCGAAGGCGCGCAGGCAGGCGTTCGCGCCACCCTCGGCCGTGCCGAGGCGCTCGTGGGCCTCGCGCAGCTTGCCCGAGGCCGCGCCGGCCAGTGCCGCGCGCAGATCCTCGAAACGCCTTGCCCAGGCGGCGCCATCGATCAGGCTGAGATTGCGCAGTGCATGATCCTGCCCGTCCTGCAAGAGGCTCAGGACGGCCGCGAGCACGCTCTCGCGGTCGGATTTGAGCCGGGCCAGCAGGCCGGCCTGCGCGCCGCCCCCGAAGGCCGGCGCGGCCGCCTCGGCGCCGGCTGCCGGCGCGCCTTGCGCGGACGCCTCGGACGCCTCGGAGTCGACCAGGGCGCCGAGTTCGCCCGCCTCCGATGCGGCGCCGGGCGGGGTGTCGGTGGTGGGGGGCTCGCCGGCTTCGGCGACCGGATCCTGCGGGGGCATGTCGCCCGGATTCGATGCGTTCATGGGAAATCAGCGAGAGTGCACGGCCGAGCCGACGTCGAGTGCGGCGAACCAGTCGATGAAGCGCTTCACGTTGGCACCGCTGTAGATGGCGCCGTGCTGCGGGCAGAGAAAGTCGATGTCCAGCCGCGACACGCGCTCGCACCAGTCACGCTTGGCCTCGTTGCTGGGCATCCAGCGCTTGTGGAAATACTCGGCGTGGCGGATATGCTCGTCGAAGGCCTTGGGAGAGTCGACCTCGCGGCGATCCACGAAGGCGTCATGGCCCGGAGGCAGCAGCGCCGCGCCCACGTCGCCGCTGAACAGGACCTTGGCCTGCGGGTCGTACAGATGGAAATTGGCCGAGGAATGCAGGTAGTGCGCAGGGATCGCCTGCAGGCGCGCGGAGCCCAGCGTGAGCTCCCCGCCATCGTCGGGGATGCCCTGGATGGTGGCGTCGAGGGCGCCGTAATGGCGGATGAATCCGACCCACAGGCGCGAGGTATGCCAGGTGATGCCCTTGTTGCAGGCGTTCCACAGCGGCAGGCTGGAGGCGATGTCGGGGTCCTGGTGGCTCACGAAGGCCTGCTCGACGCTGGACGGCGGCAGCACGTCCACCAGCGAGGCGAACACCTGCGGGAACACCTCGAATCCGCCTGGGTCGCACAGCAGCGTGTGCCCGTCCACCTGGCAGGCATAGACGTTCGAGTCGATGACCCGCGTCTCGTCCTGGTCGTAGATGACGTACCAGTGGTGCGACCCCTCGGAGTAGAACTTGTGCGCTTTCACGGCAGAACCTTCTCGATGTGTTCGACATACTGGCGCAGCAGATCGCGTACCTGCGCCACCGCGTTGTCCATGTCGGACGATACCTGCGCCAGCTGCGCGCGTGCGTCGCCCTTGAGCGCGGCCTCGATGCGGCCGTTGACCACCACGTACTCCAGTTCGGAAACCACGTTCTCGAAACGCGCAAGCGCCTGACGCAGGCGCTTGCCCGCATGCCGGCTCTGCTCGGCGCGCAGTTCGAAGTCCGCACGATGGCGCTGGATGGTCTGCTCCAGCGCCGGCGCATGGCGGCGCAGTTGCGCCGGCAGACTCAGCAGCTTGTCGACGTGGTTGGTGTCGCGCAGGGTCTGCATGAAACCCAGCATCAGGGGATGGATCGCGTGCTGCACGTTGGCGGCCGCATCCTGCAGCTGCTGCGCGCCTTCGCGAAAGGACTGCGCGACCACGCCGTAGCCGGCGAGGTCCTTGCCGTGGCGCTTGACCAGCACCTGCGCGTTCAGCGCCTTGCGGTCGATTTCGCGCAGCCTTCGTTGCAACTGGCCCTGGAAGGCGAAGGTGGCGTCGGCCACGCCGAGGAAGCTGTCGCGCATGTCCTCCACCGGCAAGTGCTCCACCGGCATGCCGAGCGGGGCCGCGTGCTCGACGGAAGAATCGGGGTTGGTGCTCATCGCATGCTCGATTCAGGCCGCCTGCGGAGCGCGCATGGCACGCGTCAGCGCGGCGATGTCCAGGATCAGCACCACGTCGCCACCGCCGGATATGGTGGCGCCCTGGTACCAGGAGGTCTGGGAGGAGATGTCCAGCGGCTTGACCACCGAGTCCTCCGTGCCCAGCGCTTCGGACACGACCAGCAGGCCGTGCTCGGTGAGAATGCCCTCGCAGGGGTCGTGACCCACGCGCAGTTCCACGCCCTGCAACTGCATGCCGAGGTCGATGAAGGGCACGATGCGATCCTGGCCGACCTGCGCCATCAGGCGCCCGGAGATGCTGTGCACCTGCTCGGGGTCGATCTCCATCAGGTTGTCCACCACCGACACGGGAAGGGCGTAGGTCTCGCGGCGCAGCTTGAAGTACAGCACCGGCAGCACCGCCAGGGTCAGGGGCAGTTCGAGGGACAGCTGGGTCCCCTGGTTGGGGCGGGTGGTGATGTCCACCCGACCGCGCAGGCCCTGCACGGCCGAGCGCACCACATCCATGCCCACGCCCCGCCCGGAGAGTTCGCTGACCTGTTCCTTGGTGGAGAAACCGGGCAGGAAGATCAGATCCAGCATCTCGCGCTCGGACAGCCGCGCCGCGTCCGACTCGGTGATCAAGCCCTTGGACAGCGCCGACTGCACGATACGGTGGCCGTCCATGCCGCGCCCGTCGTCGCTGACGTGGATCTGCACCTTGTCGCCCAGGTGCACCGCCTGCACACGCAGCACGCCTTCCTCGGGCTTGCCGGTCTGCACGCGCTGCTCGGGGGGTTCCAGCCCGTGGTCCAGGGCATTGCGCACCAGGTGGATCAGCGGGCCCGAGAGCGCGTCGATCACCGTCTTGTCGATCTCCACGTCCTCGCCGCTGAGCTCCAGGCGCACCTTCTTGCCCAGGCTGCGGCTGGCGTCGCGCACCACGCGGGGCAGGCTCTGGAACAGGCGCTTGCAGGGCTGCATGCGCAGGCGCATCACGGTGTTCTGCAGGTCGTTGACCGCCAGGTCGGTCTCGCGCGCCAGACGGGCCAGGGTCTCGTCGGAGGCTCCCAGGCGCGAGACCGCGGCGGACAGCCGGTTGCGCAGCAGGACGAGCTCGCCGACCTGATTCATGGCCTGGTCCAGGCGAGCCGAATCCACGCGGATGGTCGTGTCGGCCGCGTCCGGCACCGCGCCGCCGGCGGGTGCGGCCTGCGCGCCGCGAGCGGGAGGCGCCGCGGCGCCGGCGCCACCGCTGTTCGCGGGGAGCTGCGCCGAGCTGGCCTCGTCGGCCAGCGGATCGCGCAGCGCGGAAGCGCCGGCCGCGACGGCCACGACGCTGCCGGGAGCCACGCCCTTGCCGTACACGCTGTCGAGCATGCGCTCGAATTCCGCTTCCAGGTCTTCCGCGCCGCCGCCCGCTTCGGCTGCCGGCGCGGTTTCGGTTGTCTTCTTCTGCACGTACACCCCCGGTTCGCCGCTGGCCTGCGCGCGGGTCTCCGCCCAGGTGCCGTCGACCGGCTCCGCGGGGTCGAGCGCTTCCACGGCCTCCAGCGACTCATCGTGCCGCCGGCTCTGCGCCGCCGGCTGCTGGCCGCTGGCGTAGGCCTGCACCAGCGCGCCCAGTTCGACCGGGCCCGGCGCGGGATTCTCGCCCTGGGCCATTTCTCCGAGCATGCGCTCGATCACGTCGGTGGAGCGCAGGATCGCATCGATCATGCCGCCTTCGGCCTGCAACTTGCCCGCGCGCAGCTTGTCCAGCAGGTCTTCCAGGTGATGGCACCAGTCGACCATATTGGCGGCCTCGAGGAAGCCGGCCCCGCCCTTGAGGGTGTGGAAGGCGCGGAAGATCGCCCCCAGCACCGCTGCGTCGCCGGGCGCGGCCTCCAGGCGCAGCAATTGCGCCTGCGCATCGGCCAGCAGCTCGCGCGATTCGGCGAGGAATTCCTGCAGGATGTCGTTGTCCATCGCGCTATGGCTCGATTGTTCGTTCAGTCGGGTGGCTGGCTGGTGCGCGCATCGTCCACATGGCTCGTTCGCCGTCGGTTCTCAGATACCCAGCTGCGCCAGCAGCTCGTCGACGTTGTCCTGGTCCAGGCGC
Source organism: Pseudomonadota bacterium (assembly GCA_021846965.1). Classification (GTDB taxonomy): domain Bacteria; phylum Pseudomonadota; class Gammaproteobacteria; order Burkholderiales; family Burkholderiaceae_C; genus Thiomonas_A. The sequence continues at coordinate 34,082 of JAJZWA010000010.1, forward strand.
CCGGCGCCGAAGGTGTCGCCCTGGGGGTCGGCCTCGGCCGGAGCCGGCACGGTCTCGAAGCCGGCCATGCGCAGTTGCGCCAGGGCCTCCTGGATGCGCGATTCCACGGCCTGCAGCAGCGCGATGGTCTTCTTCAGGCGCTGGCCGGCCAGGTCCTGGCCCTGCTGCGTGGTCAGGATGGTCTGCAGGTGGCCGTCCAGGCGCTGCAGGCGCTGGTCGATGAAGCCGCCGTTGGTGGCGCGGATGGCCTGCAGCTCGGCCTGCGCGGCCTCCACCGCTTCCAGGGTCAGCATGGCCTGCTGCTCGCTCAGTCGCAGCACCTCCTGCAGCGGGTGGCTGGCCCCGGGCAGGTCGCTGGAGGCGTGCAGGATGCGTTGCACGCCCTGGGTGAGCAGCGCATCGGCCTCGCGCAGGTTGTGCAGGGCCTGGCCCGAGGCCTGGGGGTCCAGGGGCGTGCTCATGCCGAAGTCCCTCCATGCGAGCCGGCGTTGTGCAGGCGCTGCAGGATGCCGTCGATCTTGGCCTTGAGCGCGTCGGCGGGGAAGGGCTTGACGATGTAGCCGTTGACCCCCGCCTGCGCGGCCGCCAGGATGTTCTCCTTCTTGGCCTCGGCGGTCACCATCAGCACCGGCAGGCCGCGGATGGCGGGATCCGAGCTGGCGCGGATCTCGCGCAGCAGGTCGATGCCCTGCATGTTGGGCATGTTCCAGTCGGTCACGACGAACTCGATGCCGCCGGCCTGGATGCGCCGCAGGGCCTGCACCCCGTCCTCGGCCTCGTCGATCGTGCCCGTCACGTGCCCGGTCTGCAGCAGCAGGCCGCGCACGATGCGTCGCATGGTCGGGAAATCGTCAACAACCAGGAATTTCAAGGAATGCTCCGGCAGGCAGAAACGGTTCGGGGCCCGCGTTTGGATTGACGGCACGGACGGCGCCAACTTGAATCCCTTGCGGGGCGGGGAGAGCGCGGCTTGTGCCGCGAGCCCGACCTGCAATTGTGCCCCGCCGCCATGACGGGGTACCACGCGGGCATCCCCGATGTCGCAAGAATGCCGCAAGCCTGCGGCGCCCCGGATCGCAGTCGCGCAGGCTTCGCGCCCTGGGCTCGGCGCTGCCAGTACCATCGCGGATGGACAAGCCCCATCCTGAACTCGATCGGGGCCGCGCGCCCCCGGCTCGCGACCCCGATCCGCTTACTCGCATGCATTCCCCATGTTCCTCCTGATCGGATATGTGCTGTCGCTGGCGGCGATCTTCGGCGGCTACGTCGCCGAGGGCGGGCACGTCGGCGCCCTGTTCCAGCCCTTCGAGCTGCTGATGATCGGCGGGGGCGCCTTCGGCGCCTTCTTCGCCTCCACCTTCCCCAAGTCGTTCAAGGCCACGCTCAAGGCCCTGCCGACGGCGATGAAGGGCTCGACCTACTCGAAGGCCGCCTACATGGAGTTGCTGTCGCTGCTCAACGAGTTGTTCACGCGCATGCGCCAGAACGGCCTGATGGCCATCGAGGGCGACGTGGAGGAGCCTCACAACAGCGAGATCTTCAAGAAGTACCCCCACATCGCGGCCGACCACCATGTGCTGGAGTTCATCACCGATTACCTGCGCCTGATGATCGGCGGCAACCTCGGGGTGATGGAGATGGAAAACCTGATGGATGTCAATATCGAGACCCATCACCGCGAAGCCGAGATTCCCGTGCATGCGATGACCCGCACCGCCGACAGCATGCCGGCCTTCGGCATCGTCGCCGCGGTGATGGGCGTGGTCCACACCATGGCCTCGGTGACCCAGCCGCCCGCGGTGCTGGGCGAGCTGGTGGGCGCGGCGCTGGTGGGGACCTTCCTCGGTATCCTGATCGGCTACGCCATCCTGGCGCCGGTGGCGGCGCGCATGGAGGACCGCGCGCACGAGGCGACCAAGATGCTCGAGTGCATCAAGGTCGCGCTGCTGGCGACCATGAACGCCTACCCCCCGCAGGTGGCGGTGGAGTTCGCGCGCAAGGTGCTGTTCACCAACGAGCGCCCCAGCTTCACCGAGCTGGAAAGCCACCTGCGCGACGCGAAGGGGAAGTAAGCCATGGTCGACGGCAAGGCGCAGCCGATCGTCATCAAGAAGGTCAAGAAGGTCGTCGCGGGCGGCCACGGGGCGGCGTGGAAAATCGCCTACGCGGACTTCGTGACCGCGATGATGGCCTTTTTCCTGCTCATGTGGCTGCTCGGCTCGTCCACGAAGGCGCAACTGGAGGGCATTGCCAAATATTTCCAGCAGCCGCTCAAGGTGGCGCTGCAGGGCGGGCCGGGCGCGGGCGCGGCGACCTCGGTGCTCAACGGCGGCGGCACCGACCTCACGCGCACCGTGGGGCAGGTGCGCAACGGTGCCACGCCGGGCCAGACGGTCAAGCCGAACGCCACCACCGTGGTCGTGCGCCAGGAGCAGATCGACAGGGCCAACCTGGAGGCCCTGAAGAAGGCCCTGGACGAGCAGATCCGGGTGAACCCCCAGCTCAGCGCCTTCCGCAACCAGCTGCTGATCGACATCACCCGCGACGGACTGCGCATCCAGGTGGTCGACAGCGACAAGCGTCCCATGTTCGGCCTGGGCGGCGCGCAGCTGCAAAGCTACGCCCAGGCCATCTTCCACGACATCGCGCCCACCCTCAACAGCCTGCCCAACTCGATCAGCATCACCGGCCACACCGATGCGCTGAACTACCAGAACCAGGGCAAGGGCTACAGCAACTACAATCTGTCCGCCGATCGCGCCAACGCGGTGCGGCAGGTGCTGGTGCAGTCCGGGCTGGACGAGGCCAAGGTGCTGCGTGTGGTCGGCATGGGCTCCGCGGCTCCTTTCGACCCCGCGAACCCGAATTCCCCGCTCAACCGGCGTGTGAGCATCCTGGTGCTGACCAAGGCGGCCAGCGCGCGCATCCTCCGGGAGCAGGGCGCCGAGCAGACGGCCTCGAGCTCCGGCCAGGCGAATGCCCAGTTGGGCGCCGCCAGCCAGCCGGGGGCGGCGTCTGCGGCGGCTTCGGGCGGGCAGGGGCCGGTCGGAGCCGCCTCGAAGCCGGCAGCTGGCGCGGGCCCGGCAGCTCCGGGGGCTCCCGGGCCGAAGGGGGCGGCGCCCGCGGCCTTGTCGGGGCCGCCGCCGTTGCATGTGGGTCCGGCCTTGCTTCCGCAAGGGGCTTTGCCGAAAATTTCCTCCAAACCGTGAATTTGTTCCTCAAGTTCTCGCACTGCGTGCCGTAACACCTTCCAGCAGGAGAGAATCTGGCGATCATGAACCCGATCCAGCACACCTACACCCCGACGACGGGCGACAGCGCGCAGCGCGTCGAACTGCCGGCCCAGCAGGTGCAGGCCGGCCGCAGCCCCTCGTCTTCGCAGGGACCGGCCGCTTCGGGCGCCGGCGCGGGGGACACGGTGTCGATTTCCCAATCCGCGCGCCAGTTGCTGCAAACGGGAGCCCCCCAGGGGGCCTCGGCCTCCGCGCAGCGCCTGAGTTCGCTGCGCCAGGCCATCGCCTCGGGCAGCTACACGGTGGACGCGCGCCAGATCGCCCAGGGCCTGCTGCGCGACAGCCGCGCCCTGGCCCAGGCCGGCGTCGGTTCCTCCGGCGGCGGCGCCTGAATCCCTACGCGATGAACTCCGCGCAGCCGGATCGCGCGGTTCCCGAGGGGGCCGGCGCGCAACTTCCCGTGCTGCTGGAGCAGCTCGGCGAACTCCTGCAAGCCGAACTCGACACGCTGGTGCAGTCCCACGATCCCTCGCGTATCGAGCAGATGGCCGCGCGCAAGAGCGAGTTGTGCGCGCGCATCGAAAGCCTGCAGCGCGAGCTTCCCGAGCCGGATCCGGCGCGGGCGCAGCGCCTGCGCGAACTGGCGCTGGCGGTCGCGCAGGCCAACCAGCGCAATGGCGCCGTGGTGGCCGCGCTGATCCGCAACACGCGAGGCGCGCTGGACATCCTGCGTTCGATTCCGCCCGGCGAATCCGCGGCGGTGTACGGCCCCCGGGGGCAGACCCTCGGTGCCGGCAAGGCCAAGCCCCTGGGCAGCGCCTGAGGCGCCCGGCGGCCAGGCGAACCATCGCACATGCTCATCCTCAGCCGTCGCAGCGGGGAGGCCATCCGGATCGGCACGGACATCCGCATCGTGGTCGTGCAACTCGGGGGGGGCAAGGTCCGCCTGGGCATCGATGGCCCGCGCGAATTGCGCATCCTGCGCGAGGAACTCTACGAGATGGTGGCCGGCCTGAACCAGGAGGCCCAGGCGGCCGACCCGGGTGCCTTGGAGCGGTGGCTGGAGCAGCCGCCGGCGGCTCCGAAGGAGTCCACCTGATGGCCGTGCACGCGACCCGGCTGGGCCTGGTCGAGGTCGCCGACTCGCAACGCTGGACCTGCTCCCTTCCCCTGGCAGGCTTCGAGGATCTGCGCGAATTCGTGCTCATGCACGTTCCGGCGCAGGGGCCTTTCCTGTGGCTGCAATCCCTGGAACTGCCCGAGCTGGCCTTCGTGCTGTGCGACGCGGCGTGTTTCGGCTTGCGCTATGCGGCGGGCGCGGAATACGAGCCGGAACTGTTCCTGGCGCCGCCCTGCGTGCTGGTGATGTTGCCGCAGCAGCCTGGCGAGCCTCTGCGCGTGCACCGGCAGGCGCCGGTGCTGTTCGACGTGCATGCCGGCACCCTGCGTCAACAGGTGTTCGAGCCCGAGCATGTGCAGGGCGAGGGAGCCTGGGTGGGCCCGGCCGCCTGCGCGCCGGTGAACGCTGCCTGGGCCGAGCGCATCATCTCGGTGCAGCCGCGTTGATCGGGCGGGACGGGCGCGCGCGACGGCGCGCCCGGCCTCAGAGCCGGCCGTCGCGCAGCAGTTCGCGGTCGCGACGCTGCACGTAGCGCTGCAGCAGGCGCTGCTGGGGCATCGACAGATGCTGCAGCGACAGGCCGACCAGGCGGGCAGCAGCCTCGCCCGCGGTGGAGCGCAGCACGCGCACGAAACGAAGTTGGGCGGCGCACTCGATAAGCTGGCCCTCCAGCTCGAATTGCAGGCGCTCGATCCACTCATTGCCCGCCAGGTCGAAGTCGCCAGGCGCCGGGGCGCGCAGGCGCATGCCGCTTGCGCTCAGGTCCAGGCACTCGGCCTGCAGGCTGCGTGCGCCGCGGCGGAAGAGTTCCAGTCCCGACACGTCGCCGGGCCGCACCGGCACGCGATAGTTGGCGCGGCGCTGCAATTGGTACAAGGCATGCGGCCAGCGCAGGCGCAAGGCACCGTAGCCCTCCCAGTCCTGCAGGCGCTCGAGGGTGCAGCGCAGGCCGACGAACATTCCGCCGGCGCGACCCAGGCACAGCAGTTCCTCCCCGGCCCGCAGGGAGGCGAGGCGCGCCGGGTTGAGCTCGTCGATGATCAGGAACTGCTCGTCGGGGTCGACGTGCAGCAGCATGGACATGTGCTCGTGTTCCTCGCCGGGCACGATCACGCCCAGGATCTCGCGCCCGCGCTGCAGGCGCTCGAGGGTATGGTGGGCGCGCGCGGCCACGCGGAACCCGTCCTGGAACAGGGTGTTGACGATCTCTCGCATGCGCTGTCGGGTCCTTGTCGGCCGGCCGCCTTCGCGGCCGGACGCGCGCTGGCGCCCGCCCCGATCTCAGAGCCCCAGGTTCTCCGCCCAGGCCAGGGCTTCCAGGTGGGCGAGGGCGATCGCGCGCTGGCTCAGGCCCAGCAGGCCCGCATGCTGGTCGATCTCGTCCCAGTCCTCGCGCTCACAGGCCAGCACGATGCGCAGGTAGGGGCCGAAGGGGCCCTGCCGGTCGCGCAAGGCCTGCATCACCGGTTCGGCCAGCGAGATCTCCTGCAGCGCGCGCTCCAGAGGCACCCCCAGCATGGCGTCGAGCATGGAGAACACGCCGACCACGAAGGCGTTGTCGCAGTCCGCGGCGGACATCTGCGCCTGCGCCAGCAGTTCCAGCATGCGGCCGCGGGTGATGGCCACGCGCGCCTGGCTCGACGCCGCGCTGCTGCCCGGGGTGATCGCCAGCAGCAGCACCAGCCAGCGCAGCAGTTTCTTGTAGCCCAGGATCACCACCGCATGGCGGAAGGAGGTGATCTCGGTCATGAGGCCGAAGCCCGAGGAATTGATGTAGCGCAGCAGCTTGAACGACAGCGTGGGGTCCTGCTTGAGCACCTCCTCGATGGCCGGCACCTCCGCATGCTTGTTGACCAGGTCGATGAGGCGCAGCACGGTCGCGTAGGCGGGGTTGACCACCTTCGCGCTGACCGTCTGCGGCCGTGCGAAGTAGTAGCCCTGGAACAGGTGCAGGCCGGCGTCGAAGTACTCCTTGAAGTTCTCCGGGGTCTCCACCTTCTCGGCGAGCATCAGCAGCTTGGGAAAGGCGCCCATGCGCTTGACCAGCATCGGCAGCACGCCTGCCGGCAAGGCCTGCACGTCGATCTGCACGTAGCTCAGCAGCGGCAGCCAGGCCGTGTAGGGGGCCGTCAGCGCGTGCACGCCGGCGGCCAGGCGGAAGCCCTTTTCGCGCAGCGACTGCATGGCGGTGGCGGCCTCGGCGATCAGCGCCGCATCGTCGCCCGCGGCGCGCGGGAGCTCCAGCACGATGCGCTCGGGGAACACGATCTCCAGGTGCTCCCCGTCCAGGTCCTCCAGGCGCACGTTGATGAACGCCAGCTTGTCGCCGAACAGATTCTCGGTGGAGATGCTCGACAGCGCGTGGAACAGCAGCGCGGTGTCGGATGCGCGGGTGTGCTGGGTCGGTGCCTGCGTGCTGGTGGCGCTGTCGCGCGCCAGCAGTTCGTAGCCGATGATGTGCTGCTGACGGTCCAGGATCGGCTGGCGGGCGATATGCGCGTAGTTCTCGCTGCGCGCGGCATCGGCGGCCGGGGATGCGGGAGTCGTGGTGGATTCCATCGGGGATTGCTGGCTGGACAGGCTGCTCGTGCGGCGCGCCGCGGATGCTCCGGGATGCTAGCAGGCCCGGGGCCCGGCGACTCGTGCGTCGGTCTCGATTCGCCGATCTCCGCGCCTCAACGCGTCCAGGCGCGCATCCAGGTGTCCAGGTGGTCCTCGAGCATCCAGTTGGCGAGCACCTTTTCACGCAGCGCGTCGCCCTGGGCGCGCAGCGCCTGGGGCTCGCCCACTGCGTCCTGGATGGCGCGCACCCAGTCGCGGAAACGATTGGCCACGCGCACGACAGGGAAATCCCCCTGGTAGGGCGTGATGTCCGAGCAGATCACCGGATAGCCGAGCACTCCGTATTCGAGCAGGCGCAGGTGGCTCTTGGCCTCGTTGAAGGCATTGTGTTCCAGCGGGGCCACCGCCAGGTCCAGGTCCAGCTCGGCCAGCTTGGGCGCGTATTGGTCCAGCGGGATGCCGGGATGGAATTCCCGCACCACGTCCTTCAGCTCGGGGGGGCACAGGCCGAAGAACACCCAGTCCACCTGCGCAGCGGTCTCGCGCACCACCTCCACGATGAGTTCCAGGTCCCCGCTGTGGCCCACGCCGCCGGCCCAGCCCACCCGCAGGCGCTTGCGCTCGGCGCGGGCGGGTCGCAGCCCGCCCCAGCGGGCCCGCTCCAGGTAATTGGGGCACACCAGCACCTCGTCGCTGAATCCGGCATAGGCCTTGGCCAGCGGCTCGGTGGCCACGACCAGGCGGTGGCACAGGCCCGCGGCCTTGCGGAAGCGCTTGGCGATGTCCTTGTGGATATGTGCGCGGTGCACGCTCTTGACCGGCAGGTTGGTGATCAGGTCGTCGATCTCGAACACCCGGAAGGCGCGCATCAGGCGTGCATTGCGCTCCAGGGCCTCGATCTGAGGCCATTCCATCTGGCGCTGCACCACCAGGCTGTCGGCGTCGATGCGTTGCATTTCGGGCGCCTGGAACAGACGCATGGTTTCCCAGCCCTGTGCCAGTCCGGCCCGGTTGAGCGCACGCAACGGGGAAATGATGCGGTACTCGCCGCAGCCCTCGCGATCGGCCGGGTGCACCAGGATGCGCGGACGCGGGCGCCATTCGGGGTCCCAGGCCAGCGGCGCCTGGTCATCGAGCAGGAATTCGGTGGTGGCCAGGCTGAGGTGCCGGTTGTAGGCCGGGTCGCGGGCCAGCACCGGGAGCCACTTGTCGTACATGGCGTCGCGCTCGGAGGCGAAGCGTTTCTGCTTGGCCTCGTCGGGCTTCTCCTCGACCTTGCCGCGCTGGCTGGCCGACCCCTCGTGCATCAGCAGCGCGTAGGGCGTGAATACCACGCGCAGGCCGGCGGCTCGCACGCGCAGGCACAGGTCGATGTCGTTGTAGGAGACCTTGAAGGCCTTCTCGTCCAGGCCGCCGAGCTGCTCGTACAGGCTCTTGCGCACCAGCAGGCAGGCTCCGGTGACGGCGCTGAGATCCTGCACCAGCTGTGCCCGTCCGAAGTAGCCGCGATCCTCCGGGGCTCGTCCCAGGAAGGGGTGCTCGGCGGGCCCGCGCACGCCCAGGATCACCCCGGCGTGCTGGATCTTGCCGTCCGGGAACAGCAGCTTGGCGCCCACCGCGCCCACGTCGGGGCGCACCGCCTGGGCCATCATCTCGTCCAGCCAGTCCTCGTGCAGCGCGGCGGTGTCGTTGTTGAGCAGCAGCAGGAACTCGCCGCGCGCGTTGCGGGCGGCGAGGTTGTTCATGGCGGAGAAATTGAACTCCCCCGGCGCCCGCACCACCCGCAGGCGTCCGCCCAGCTCGGCCTCGCGCGACTCCACCGTGGCGAGGTAGCGCATCGCGTCGTCGGCCCGGCTGTCGTTGTCGATGATCAGGATCTCATAGGCCGGGTAGCGGGTCTTCTCGATCACCGATTCGATACAGCGCTGCAGCATGGGCAGCTGGTCGCGCGTGGGAATCAGGATCGACACCAGCGGACGCGGCTCGGGAAGCGGCCAGCGCACGCGGAACGCGGGCGGGAAGGGGCCACCCTGCACCTGCGCGGAGATGCCCAGCCGGTCGAAATGCGCCTGCAGCACCGCCTGCCCCATGCTCAGGATCTCGGGCACGCTCTTGCGCGTGTGCCCCGAGCCGGCGCGTCGGTGGTACAGCACTTCCGGCACATGGCCGATGGCCGACTCGGCGATGCCCTCGGCCTGCAGTCGCTCCCAGGCCCGCAGCGCGAGGTCGTAATCCTCGGCCCCCTCGCGGGCCGCATCGAAGCCCCCGAGGGCCTCGAACAGGTCGCGGCGCACCAGCATCAGGCCTCCGATGTAGGGCAGGCTGCGCAGGAAATCCAGGTTGAAGTCCGGCTTGCAATGCGGGTTGAGGTGCTGGCCGTCGGCGGTGATCCCGTCCTCGTCGGTATACACCAGGCGCCACTCCGGGTGCAGGCGAAGCGCATGCTGGATCCGGAACAGCGCGTCGGGGGCGATCATGTCCTCGGCGTCGATCAGGCCCAGCCAGGACTCGCCGGAGTCGAGCAGGGCGCGGTCGGCAGCCCGGATGGCCTCGGCGGCGCCGCCGGAGCCGTCGATGCGCAGCAGGCGCATCGGCTTGCCGGTGGGCCACTGGCCGGCCACCGCCTGTTGCGTGCTCCTGCCGGGCATGTCCTCGCGCGTGGCGATCATGGCCAGTGCCACGCCGGGCGTGTGGGCGGGTTCCCACGCGGCGCAGCATTCCTGGGCCCAGGTGAATTCCTGGGGCAGCAGGCGGTGCGAGGGCAGCCAGGGTTGCAGCGCAGGCGCCGCGGGCGCGGGGGCCGGGGGAGCCGGCGCCGCCTGTGCCGTGCTGAGGTGGGCGACCGTGATCGGGGCCTTGTACGGCGTGTCCGCCGCGATGCGCTGGGTTCGGGCGACGAAGTCGCGCAATTGCTCCTCGAAACGCTGCAGCAGCGAGGCATAGCGTTGTCGAACCCGGTGCACGGTGCTGCGTGCATGCTCGAGGGCCTCGGGCGAGGTGCCCCAGGCGATGCCGTCGTCGCCGAACTCGTCGCCGGCGAAACTCGATTTGAGATGGGGGTTCGGCAGGAATACCACCGGACAGCCGCACAAAAGCGCCTCGAGTGCGAGGGAGGAGTTCTCGTAGCAATAGAACGCCTCGCTGCGCTGAAACAGCGCGATGATCTGTTCCCGGGTCTGGATCGGGCGATCGAGCTTGAAGGTGCCGCCCAGATCGCTGAGGATTTCCGTGCTGTCCCTGGTGACGTCCAGCAGCTTGCCCCGGTGCAGCAATTGGTATTTGCTGGCGTAGAAGCAGGTGCCCTGGCGCCGGACCGAGGGATCGGGCCGGAACTGGTTCGGGTCGGACACCGGCAGGTACAGGGTGCACAGCGCCTTGGGGACCGAGCGGCTCAGGATGTCGGTGTGGCCCACGCAGTATTCGGAGGGCGGGAACTGGGCGTCGCCGCCGAGGGCCCCGGGCAGGTTGAGCAGGTAGCGAACCACCAGCGGCGCCGCGAAGGGGTTGCCGCGCAGGGTCTCGGGATAGACGGTGACGGGCGTGCGCCCGGCCGCGAAGTCCGCCGCGATCTGCTCCCGGGTGAGCAGGGGGGTGCGCAGATCGGGGTTGACGCCCGCGCCGGGCGGGACCGCCGCGGGCAGAATCAGGTAGGCCCTCTCCCCGCTCTCGTTGAGACTGTGGCAGAGATGGTGCAGGACGCGCACACCCGCCGAGGTGCGTGAATAAAACGGCGCGAAGATGTAGTAGGGATGCCGAAGACGCGGAAAGATGAGGCTGTGGATGTCGTCATTCGTCGAAGTCATGGCGTTCCCATCGAAAGACCGCGCGCAGCCGCGGTCACGGTCGCGTTCCCGGAAGGGACGATCATAGTGGAGCCCCCGACCCGCCCGAGGCGTGGGGGATCGAGGGCGAGTACCCCTGCCGGGCGGCGGGGCGGCAGGCGCTCAGAGGTACTTGAACAGGCTCAATCCCTGCAACTGCGAGAAGGCGCTTTCCGAAGCCTGCAGGGCCGTCAGGCTCTGCTCGTACTGCGAGATGGTCGCCGGATAGTTGATGCTGGCGATGGTGGTCTGCTGGGTCTGCAGTTGCAGGGTCACGCTGGAATTCTGGCTTTGCACGGCCTGCACCTGCTGCAGTCGACTGCCGATCGCCGACTGCGTGCCCAGCAGCACCGTCTGCGCCTGATCCAGGCTGGCGAGGGTGTCGGAGATGGCCTGCGCGCGGCGCGCGCTGGAACCGCTGCTCGCTCCGCTGCCGCTGAAGGCCTGCTGCAGGTCCAGGAAACTGGCGAACAGGCTCTGGGGCTTCGAGCCGGCGATGGTGAAACTGTCGCCGGCGGCCGGAGCCCCCAGGATCGGCACCTCGATGGCCGGGTTCGCCCCCGGTGGCAGCCCGATGCTCATGCCCGAGCTGAAGCTCCCGCTGGACACCACGCCCGAGGCCGAGAAGGCCGCGCCGCTGCCGCTGCTCACCGAGTACACCAGCCCGCCTCCGCTGGGCGCGGCGCTGAAGCTGATCTGGTATTCGGTGCCGCCCACGGTGAGCAATTGCTGGGCCAGCGAGGGGTTGTTCACCGTGCCGGGGCCGGCGGTGGCGCCGCCGGCATTGCTCCCGCTGGCCGATACGCTGAACGTGCCGTTGCCTCCGGGGATGTTCATGAACACCGCATTGCCGGGATCGCCGATGGCCGTGCTCAGGCTGGGGCCCAGCGCGAGCTGGTTCTGGGCGCCGTCGCCCTGGTAGAGCACCTGGCCGTCGGACTGCAGCACGAAGGGCTGGGTCTGGGTCTGGCTGCCGGCGAACACGTAGTTGCCCTGGCCGTCCTGCGTGTTGCCGTACTGCACCAGCTGCTGCAGATAGCCCTGCATGGTGGTGGCGGCGTTCTGCAGCTGTTGCGGGTCGACGGTGCCGTTGTTCATCTGCAGCGCCAGCTGACGCACCTGCTGCACCAGGGTGCCCACGCTTTGCAGCGTGGAGCTTTCCAGTTGCAGCGACTGCTGCGCGTTGCTGCCGTTCTGGCTGAAACCCGCAAGCTGCCCGATCTGCGCCGTCAGCGACACGTTCTGCGCCACGGCCACCGGTTGCGCCGAGGGGTTGACCAGGGCATTGCCCGTGGACAGCTGCTGGCTCAGGGTGGTGAGCAAGGTCTGCTGTTGCAGGATGCCGCCCAGGCTGGCGGCGTAGAACTGGTTGCTGCTGATGATCTGCATCGAATGCTCCCGCGATCGCCGCTCAGGCGGACTGCACCGCCGTGATCAGCGATTGGAACAGGCTGCCGCCGATCTGGATCGCCGTGGCCGCTGCCTGGTAGGCCTGCTGGTATTGCATCAGGCGCGCGGCCTCCTGGTCCAGGTTCACCCCCGACACCGACTGCTGGGCGCTGCCCGCCTGCTGGGCCACGGCGGTGGCCGCGCTGAGCGCGCTTTGCGCCTGGTTGCCCTGGGAGGCGACCTGGCCCACCAGCTGGGTGTAGGCGCCCTGCAGCGACAGCGTGCCGTTGCTCAGGGTGTCTGCGCTCTGCAGCGCCGCCATGGCGCTGGCGTTGCCGCCGTTGCCGGGGCCTCCCGGGCTGAGGCTGAAGGCATCGCCCGACACCGCGACGTTGCCGCTCAGGTTCACGCTCCAGTAGCCTCCCGGCGGGTTCGAGCCGTAGGCCACGTCGATGGTCGTGCCGCTTCCGCCCAGCGAGACGCTGCCGCTGGCCAGCACCGTGCTCGAGCCCGGTTGCGTGACGATGAATCCGACGCTGGAGCCGCTGGTGCCTCCGCTGCTGAGGGTGATCTGCAGCGCGGTGGGCACGCTGACCCCGGAGACCACGATCGCGCCGGCGCTTCCCGAGGCGTACTGCCCGCCGGAAAGCGCGAGGTTGCCCAGGTTGTTGTCCTGCAGGCTGCCTGAGACCATCTGCCCGGCGCTGCTGACGTAGGGGGCGGCCGCGGCGATGGACTTCGGGTCGGTCAGCAGGGAACGGAAATTCACCGCGCCCAGGCGCGTGGGCAGCACTTCGAAGGTGTTGCCCGCGGCGGCCCCGCTGACGGCAACCTGCACGCCCGCGAAGCTCAGCGTGGTGACGCCTCCCGAGGTGCTCTGGGTCAGGCTCGTGGCCTGTCCGGTCGTCAGGTCGGTGGCGCTCCAGCTGGTGCCGTCGAACTTGATCTGGTAGTTGTCCCCGCTGAGCTGGTTGGCGCTGACGATGGTTCCGCTGACGCTGGCCGTGCCCGTGTTGGCGCTGTTGGCCAGCACCTGCACCGGACCGGAGGCGAACATCGCGCTGCCCAGCTTGCCGTTCAGGTCCAGCCCCTGCGCCTGTTGCTGGTTCATCGCTTGCGCCAGGGCATCGGCGATGCGCCCGAGGTTGTCCTGCGCGGGCTGCAGCACCTGGCTGCGGAACTGCAGCAGCCCGCCCAGCGCGCCGCCCTGCAGGCTTTGCGACAGGATGGCACCGTTGCTGGCATAGGCCACCTCGGTCTGCGAGGGGTCGTAGGGATTGCTGGCCGTGGTCAGCGCGTAGGACTGGCTGCCTGCCACCAGGACCTGCCCGCTGTTGGTGAACACGTTGAGCGAGTTGCCCTGCTGCAGCACGCTGACGCCGAGCTGCCCCGACAACTGCGTGATCAGCTGGTCGCGCTGGTCGAGCAGGGTGTTCGGGTTGTTGTTGCTCGAGGTCATCGAGTTGATCTGCACGTTGAGCTGTGCGATCTGCTGGGTCAGCGAGTTGATGCTGACGATGCTTTGCCCGATCTGCTGGTTCACCCCGCTGGACTCGGCCTGCAGCTGGGCGCCGGCGTTGCCCAGGGTCTGTGCCAGGGTCTGCGCCTGGCTGATCAGGGCCTGGCGCGAGGGGATGTCGGAGGGATTGGCCGCCACCTGGGCGACTCCGCTGGCGAAGAACTGGTTGATCGAGGTGCTGAGGCCGGACTGGTTGCCGCTGACCAGGTTCACCAGGGACTGCAGTTCGCTGTTCAGCGTGCTCGCCCCGCTGAGGCTGGAGGTGGTGCTCCACACCTGGGTCTGCACGTAGTTGCTGTAGCTGCGCGTGACCGTGGTCAGGTCCGTGCCGTTGCCCAGGTACAGCCCGCCGTAGGTGCTGGCCGGCTGCGTGGTCTGCACCACCTGCTCGCGGCTGTAGCCCGGCGTGTTGACGTTGGAAATATTGTTGCCCGTCACCTGCAGGGCGTTGAGCGCCGCCTCCAGCCCGGTGAGGGCGTTGCTGACCAGACCGCTGACTCCTGACATGGCTCAACCCCTTCCCAGACTGCCGCGCGCGTGGCCGGACTGCGCTTGCCCGTACACGGGCTCGGCGCCCCGGCGGGCCGATTTGTCGCGAGCCGCGCGCAGCGCCTCGCTCCACAGCAGCAGCGTGTGCTGCAGGCCGTCGTATTCCTGCCGCAAGGCCTCGGCCTGCGCCTGCAACTGCGCGTCCGGCTGGCCGGCGCGGCCTTCGGCGCGTCGCGCGGTGAAGGGCGCCAGACGGTCGAGCAGGGGCTGCCACAGGGGCAGCATGGCCTGCGGGGACATGTCCCCCTCCATGAGCGTGCGGCGCTTGTCGCGCAGCATCGACGTCAGCGCTCCGAGCAGGGCGAGTTCATCGCCGTCGGCGCCCGGCGCATCGTGCCGGGTCAGGGGAGGGGTCGCGCGCGCGAACATGATGGTCTGGGATCAACGCAATTCAGGAGTTTCAACGTCACGGAAGCGCGAAACTTGAGCCCGCCGCGCCCGGGCCCAGCGCCGCCAGGGCGTCGCGCATGATCGGGCTGTCGGCGACCTGCAGCAGTTTGTGCGCGTAGTCGGGATCGGTCGCGTACCCCGCTCTCTGCAGGCCCTGCGCGAAGGCTCCGAGATCGCTGCCATGGCCGCGCACCGGAGCGTAGCGAGGCGACTCCAGCAGGGAGGCGTAATCGTGCACGCTGGCGGCCGCGCTGCGGTAGGCGCGAAAAGCCGCCTCGCCCAGCGAGCGCACGCCCTGCGAGACCTCGGCGCTGAACTCGCGCAGGCTCGCGCCATGCCAGTCCGTCCCCGCCTTGATGCCGAACAGGTTGTTGCCCGGCGCGTGGCGTCCCCAGCCCGTCTCCAGCGCGGCCTGCGCCAGGATGCCCACGGGACTCACGCCCAGGGCGCGGGCGGCCGCGCGCGCGCTGGGCGCGATGGCGGCGATGAAGGCGCGGGCCCGGCTGCGCAAGGAGGGATCCTCGAGCCCGTCCGCGCCGGCCGGGGCCGTGTCCGCGGCGGCATGCGAGGAGGTGGTGCCGGCGCCGCCGGGCAGCGCGGCCGCCTCGGCGGCCGTGGCTGCGCGTGGGCTCCGCGCGGGCGTCGCGCCGGATGTGGGGGCGAATGCGGAGGCGGCCGACGAAGCCGTGCCGGCGACGCCGTCGCCGGCATGCGCGCCGGCGCCGTAGCGGGTCGCCAGCTCGCGCGCGAGAAAGCTGCCCAGGCCGATGCCCGAGCCCTGACTGACGACGTCGGCCACCTGCTGGCTGAACATCGACTCGAACATCGGGCCGCCGCTGTCGCCCAGCAGATCGGGCCCCAGCTTGACGGTGTTGGCGCTTTTCAGCAGCTGCTGCACCAGCAGGGCCTCGAATTGACGACTCACCGCGCGAATGGTCGCGGGGTCCTGCGGGTGGGCCTGGGCCAGCGCCTGCAGCTGGTTGAGTCCCTGGAAGGACAGGCTGTCGGCGGCCCGCGCGGTGGCCGAGCCCAGGAGTGGCGAGCTCATGCGAGGGTCCTCAGATCACGTCGAGCTGGGCGTGCAGAGCGCCAGCCTGTTTCATCGCCTGCACGATGGCGATCAGGTCCTGCGGCGAGGCGCCCACGGCGTTCAGCGCGCGCACCACGGCGTCCAGGGTCACGCCGGGGCGGAACATGAGCAGGTCGGCCTTGCCGGCCTTGGCCTGCACGGAGGTCTTCGGGACCACCGTGGTCTGGCCCGCGCCCAGGGGGTTGGGCTGGCTGACCTCGTACTTGGTGCTGATGCTCACCGACAGATTGCCGTGGGCCACGGCGCAGGCGCCCAGGGTCACGTTCTGGCCGAGCACCACCGTGCCGCTGCGCGCGTCGATGACCACCTTGGCCGGAGGCTCGGACGGATCCACCTGCAGCGCCTGCATGCGCCCGAGGAAGGAGGTGCGCGCGCCGGGGGCTCCGGGAGCCTGCACCTGGATGGTGCCGGCGTTGAGCGCCACGGCGGTGTTGGCGCCGAAGGACTCGTTGATGCGCTCGGCGATGCGCGAGGCCGTGCCGAAGCTCGGGGTGTCCAGCGCCAGGGTCAGCGTGGGGCCCTGGTTGAAGGCGTCGGGCACGCTGCGCTCGACCGTGGCACCATTGGCCACGGTGCCCGCGGTGAGGAAATTGACCTGGGTGCTGCTGCCTCCCGACGAGGCCCCGTAGCCGCTGACCACGACGCTGCCCTGGGCCACCGCGTAGGTCTGGCCGTCCGCGCCCTTGAGTGGGGTCATCAGCAGGGTGCCGCCGGCCAGGCTGGAGGCGTTGCCCACCGCCGACACCGTGATGTTGATCTTCTGGCCCGGCAGCGCGAAGGCCGGCAGGTCGGCGGTGACCATCACCGCCGCCAGGTCCTTGGGCTGCAGGTTCTGCGCCACGCTGGCCGGCAGGTTGATGCCCAGGCGCTGGAACATGTTCAGCAGGGACTGCGTGGTGTACGGCACCTGCGTGGCCTGGTCGCCGGTGCCCGACAGGCCCACCACCAGGCCGTAGCCCACCAGCTGGTTGCTGCGCACACCCTCGATGCTGACCAGGTCGCGGATGGCCATCGCGCGTGCCGGCGCGGCCCATGCGCCGAGGCCGGCGAGCAGAGCGGCCAGCAGCAGGACGGGAAGACGCGGGAGTCGGAACATGGGCAGGGAACCGGGAATGGGCTTGGAAAGGCTCAGAAGGGCCACAGGGAGAGGAAGAACTTGGTCAGCCAGGGCACCTTCGCCGCGTCGTACACGCTGCCGTTGCCGCTGTATTCGACCCGCGCGTCGGCGATCTGCGTGCTCGAGACCGTGTTCTGGGGGGTCACGTCGGCGGCACGCACCACGCCCACGACGCGAATGAACTCGTGGCCGCCGTTGAGCATGACTTCCTTCTGCCCGGAAAGCTCCAGGTTGCCATTGCTCATGACCTGCACCACCGTGGCCTGCAGCGTGGTGGTGAAGGTGTTGCTCTGCGTGGTGGCTCCGTTGCCGCCGAACTTCTGCGCGGAGGTCGCCCCGAGGCTGGGGCTGTACGCGCCCAGCGTGGGCTGCACGCCGAACAGGCTGGACAGCCCGGCGCTCACCGTGTCCGACTTGGCGATGGTGGTGTTGGTCGACTTGCTGGCGTTGGCGTTCTCGGCGATCAGGATCGTGATCAGGTCGCCCACGCGGTGCGCGCGCGAGTCCTCGAACAGCGCGACGTTGGTGCCATCCTGCCAGATGGCGCCGTTGGCCGGATGCGCGTTCATCGGCTGCGGCTGGGCGGGAATGCTCAGCGGCTCGAGTTTCTGCAAGGCCATCTTGTCCGTGGGCGAGGCCGCGCAGCCGGCCAGCAGCAGGGCCGCCGCCGTCAGCAGGGGCGCGCCGGCGCGGCGCAGGATGGTGGCAAGCGGGCTCATCAGATGTTCTGCTCCACGTACTGGAGCATCTGGTCGGAGGTCTGCACGGCCTTGCTGTTGATCTCGTAGGCGCGCTGGGTGGAAATCATGTCCACCAGCGCCGAGACCACGTTCACGTTGGAGGACTCGAGATAGTTCTGCTGCACCGCGCCCAGGCCGTTGAGCGTGGGCTGGCCGGTGTTGGGGCTGCCCGAGGAACCGGTCTGCAGGTACAGGTTGCCGCCGATGCTCTGCAGGCCGGCCGGGTTGATGAAATTGGCCAGCTGCAGGGTTCCCACCTGTTGCGCGGCGGCCTGGCCGGGCAGGGTCACGGAGACCGTGCCGTCCTCGCCGATGGTGATGGTCTGCGCGCTGGACGGGATGGTGATGGTCGGCTGTACCAGATAGCCGCTGGCCGTGGTGAGCTGGCCCTGGTTGTTGAGCTGGAAGGTGCCGTCGCGCGTGTAGGCGATGGTCCCGTTGGGCTGCAGGATCTGGAAGAAGCCGGCGCCGTTGATGGCCACGTCCAGCGAGTTGCCCGTCTGCGTCAGGTTGCCTTCGGTGAACAGGCGCTCGGTGGCCACCGGCGTGACCCCCGTGCCCAGCTGCAGGCCCGAGGGGTACATGGTGGTCTGCGAGGATTGCGCGCCCGGCTGGGTCAGGTTCTGGTACAGCAGGTCCTGGAACACGGTGCGCGCGCTCTTGAACCCGGTCGTGTTGACGTTGGCCAGGTTGTTCGAAATCACGTCCATGTTGGTCTGCTGGGCTTGCAGACCGGTGGCGGCGACGTACAGGGATCGGATCATGATGGTCTGGAGCGGGATCTCAGCTGACGTTCAGCAATTGCTGCGCCGCCTGGTGGTTCTGGTCGATGTTCTGCATCAGCTTGGTCTGCATCTCGAAGGCGCGGGTGTTCTCGAGCATCTGCACCATGGCACGCACCGGATTGACATTGCTGCCCTCGAGCACGCCGCTGGCCAGTTGCACCCTCGGATCGGGCTGAGCCGGGCCCTGGGTGTCGCGAAACAGCCCGTCGGCCCCGCGCTGCAATTGGGTGCTGGGCGGATTGACCAGCTGGATCGTGCCCAGCACCACCGGCGTGCTGGGCGAGGAGCCCGCGGGCACTCCGGAGATGGTGCCGTCCACGCCGATCTGGATCGAGGTGAGCTGGGGCACCGAGATCGGCGCGCCGGACTGTCCCAGCACGGGGTGTCCGTCACTGGTCGTGAGCACGCCGCTGGAGGAAATGCGCAGGTCGCCGTTGCGCGTGTAGGCGGGGCTGCCGTCGGCCGACTGCACGGCGATCCAGCCGGGTCCCTGCACGGCCACGTCCAGGTTGCGCCCGGTGTGGACCATCGAGCCCTGCTGGAAATCCGTGCCCTCGCTCTGCGTGGCCACGTAGGCATTGCTGGGCAGCGGTTCGCCGTACACCGGAAGCGCGCGGAACTGGGGCGTGGCCGCGCGATAGCCCGTGGTGCTGGCGTTGGCCAGGTTGTTGGTGACCACGTCCTGGCGCTGCAGCACGGCGCGCGCGCCGGTGGCGGCAATCCACAGGGAATCCATCGCGTGCTTCCTGGTTCAGGGTCGGGTGGGCATCCGGGCTCAGAGCGCCAGCAGGGTCTGCAGCACCTGGTTCTGGGTCTTGATGGTCTGCGCGTTGGCCTGGTAGGACTGCTGGGCCACGATGAGGTCGACCAGCTGGGTCGACAGGTCGACGTTGGAGCCCTCGATGGCGCTGGACTGCAGCGTGCCCAGCGAGCCGGAGCTGGGCGAGCCGGTCAGGGGCGGTCCCGACTGGTAGGTCTCGATGAAGTAGTTGTTGCCGGCCCGCTGCAGGAACTGCGGCGCCGCGAAATTGGTCAGCGTCACCTGGCCGAGGACGGAGGACTGGCCGTTGCTGTACTGCCCGTAGACCGTGCCGTCGGGGTTGATCGCCAGGTTGGTCAGCCCGCCGGCCGCGTAGCCGTTGTTGCCGATGCTGTTGACCGCCGAGGCTGTGGCGTAATTGGTGGATCCCGAGAAACCCACGCTGAGGGTGCTCGAGTTGGCGCCGTCGGCCCAGGTCAGGGCGCCGGTGGACAGCGCCACGGTGCCGCTGACGGTGCCGGTGGAGGTGAAGGGCAGGGTGCCCAGCGCACCCGAGGTCATGCCGCTGGCTCCCGTGGTGCCGTTGACCGAGTAGTAGACGTTCCAGTTGGTGCCGGCGCCCGAGACCAGCTGGTAGTACGTGGTCAGCAGGTGCGGCGATCCGAGGCTGTCGTAGACCGTGGTGCTGGTGGAGTAGGTGTAGCTCGCGGGGTCGCTGGTGGAGAAGGCCGTGCCGCTGGCCACCGGGGTCGCGGCCGAGTTCAGGTTCATGGAGAACACCAGGCCCGAGGTGGCCTGCGGCGCCAGCATGCCCTCGGTGATCTGCAGCGGCCCGGAGCCCCCGGTGAGCACGCCGTTGACCGCGGGAATGCCGATCAGCTTGCCGCCGTGGGAGTCGATGACGTAGCCGTTGGAGTCCAGCTGGAACTGGCCGTTGCGTCCGTAGACCGTCGAGCCGTTGTAGTCGAACTGGAAAAAGCCGTTGCCGTTGATCGCCACGTCCAGCGGATTGCTGGTGCTCTGGATGTTGCCCTGGGAGAACTGCTGCGCCACCGTCGACACCGAGGTGCCGATGCCGATCTGCCCGTTCGTCGGCGCGTTGCCGGCGATGGCCGCGGCGTAGGCATCCGAGAACTCGGCGTTGGACTGCTTGAAGCCGGCGGTGTTGGCGTTGGAAATGTTGTTGCCCAGCACCTGCAGGTCGGTGGAGGCGGCCTGCAGGCCGGAGATCGCGGTCTGGAACGTGCTCATGGCGCGGCGTGATGGACGGGGAGTTGGGGGAGCGCGGGCGTGGGTCTCACATGACCCCGACGACGCCGGACAGGGGAATCGAGCCGCTCTGGCCCTGGATCTGCAAGGTGGGCGAGGAGCCCGCGTTGAGCATCACCGACACCACCTGGCCGCTGCCGAAGGGGGCCGCGCCCACGCTGGCGCCGTTGCCGTCGGTGGCCTGCACCGCGAAGCTGTAGTTGCCCGGCGCGGCGGCGGCGCCCGAGGCGTTGGTGCCGTTCCACTGGAAGGACTGCACGCCCGCGGCCATCGAACCCAGGTCCAGGGTGTTGACGACCTGGCCGGCCGCGTTGCTGATCTGCACCTGCACGTCCCGCGCGCCGCTGGCGAGCGTGAAGCCGCCGGCGCTGCCTCCGCTGGCGCCCAGGCTGAGCGAGTTGTCGTCGAACACCACGTTGCGACCGACCAGCGAGGCGGCCTGCAGGCTCTGGCTCTGGGCCAGTTGCGAGGTCAATGCGGCCAGCGACTGCTGCATGGCCTGCACTCCACTGGCGGTGCTGAACTGCGCCAGCTGCGCCGACAGGTCGGTGTTGCTCATGGGATTGAGCGGATCCTGGTTGGTCAACTGGGTGACCAGCAGGTTGTAGAAGGTGCTCGCATTGCCCAGCGCGGAGGCGCCGCTGGCGCCCGAGCTGCTGGAACTGCCGGTCGACTCCAGCGAGGAGAGAAAGGGGTTGCTGCCGATCGGGGAGGTGGACATGGGGGAATTCCTCGGGGGTTCACTGGCCCAGCGTGAGGGTCTTGAGCAAGAGGTTCTTGGCGGTGTCGGCGACGTTCACGTCCGCCTGGTACGAGCGAGAGGCGGAGATCATGTTGACCATCTCGTCCACCGGGTTGACGTTCGGGTAGGCGACATAGCCCTGCTTGTCGGCCAGGGGGTTGCCGGGCTGGTACACCATGCGCATCGGGCCGGGCTTTTGCACCACGCCGGCCACCTGCACGCCGTCCACGCCCGCGCCGGCACCCGGCGCGCTCAGGGGTTGCGCCGCGAACACCACTTCGCGGGCGCGGTAGGGCTGGCCGTTGGAACTGGTGGCGGAGTCGGCGTTGGCCAGGTTGCTGGCGACCACGTTGAGCCGGTAGCTCTGCGCGTTCAGGCCGGTGCTGGCGACGTCCAGGGCGGTGAACAGGGACATGGGGCTGTTCCTTCGTCGGGGCTCAGCCGGTGATGGCCGAGTTGAGGATCTTGATGCGCTGGGTGAGGAAGGTGAGATCCGATTCGTACTGGATCGAGTTCTTGGCGAAGGCCGACTGTTCGCGGTTCATGTCCACCGTGTTGCCGTCCAGGCGTTCGGTGTTGCCCTGCTGGTAGGCGATGAAGCCGGCGCCCGGCAGGCCGGCACCCGGGGCCTGCATCTGCCCGGCCTGATCGGTCTTCAGGCCCAGGTTCGGGGCCTCGCCCGACACCGCGCTGCGCAGGGCCTTGGCGAAGTCCATGTCCACCGCCTTGTAGCCCGGCGTGTCCGCGTTCACGATGTTCGCGGCCAGCAGCTGCTGGCGCGAGGCGCGCAGGTCCAGCGCATCTTGCAGCGGCGCGAAGGCTCGGTCGAGGACGGAGGGTTGGGACATGGACTTGCAGGGTGGCGGCAATCGAGGCGGCAGGGCGGCAGGAGGGTGGCAGCAGGGTGGCTCGTGCCCCATCGGTAGCAGAAACCATGCCACGCATCCCGCCGGCCCGCGCGAAACCGTGAATCCGCGCCCGCTTCCCTCGGAGCGCCTGCCGTCGCGCGCAGCGGCGCGGGGTGGGCGCCGCGCCCGTGGGCCCCTGCCTGGCGCCTTGCCGCCAGGCTCCGGGCGGCAAGGCCTTGCCGCTTTGCGGCCGTCTGCGGCATCTCGGCAGCCTGCCGGGGGGTGGTACGGAGCTTGCATTCCTCCGGGGTGGAGCGCGGCGGTCGCGCTTCCCGGATCGAGGCGCGACGACGCAGGCGGGGCAGGATGATGGAATGGCAGAAGGCGGTTCGCGGGATGCAGGGCGGGGCGCCGGGTCCTCGGAGGCCGCGCGCGCTGGCTTGCGCGAGCCGCGCAATGGGCGTCGCGGCGCTGATGCTGGGCGCAGCCCTGGCTTCGCCGGTCCGGGCCATGCCTGCTGCCGCGCCCGTCGCCGCGAGCGCCGATGCGTCGCGCTGGGAGTCTCCCCAGGCCATGAGCCGCGCGGCCGAGGAGTTCGTGCGCTCGCACCTGCCCGCGGGCGCGGCGGCCGACCATGTGCGGGTGCATGCGAGCCGCGTGGCCGCGCGTTTCCCGGCCTGCGCACCGCGGCGCCTGCTGGCGCTGCCTTTCGGCAATCCCAGTCCCTACGGCGCGCAGACCGTGCAGTTGCGCTGCGAGGGGCCGCAGACCTGGTCCGTGTACCTGCAGGTCAGCGTCGACTGGCCGCAGCAGGTGGTGGTGGCGGCCCATGCGATCGCTCCGGGCCACACCCTGCAGCCCTCGGACCTGCAGGTCCTGCAGCGCGATCGCGCCGGCCTGCCTCCCGGGGCCCTGCAAAGCGAGTCCCAGGCCGAGGGGCGCGTGCTGCGCTTCGGCGTGGCGGCCGGGCAGAGCCTCACCGAATCCATGCTTTCCGGCCCCCGCTTGATCCACTACGGTCAGGCGGTATCCCTGATCGCGCAGGGCGATGGCGTGCGCCTGGTGGCCCTGGGCATCGCGCTGCAGGATGGCAGTCAGGGGCAGACCGTGCTGGTGCGCAACGCCCAGTCGGGCAAGGTGGTCAGCGGCGTGGTCGACGCCCGCGGGGACGTGGTGGCCGCGCTGTTTCACTGAAGCACCCCGGCGCGCGTCAAAACCCTGACGCAGACTCGATTCTCGGGGATTCCTACGCGATCCCCGGTGCCGCGCGGGAGTCCGGTTTCGCGCGCTTTCTCCCTCTGGGAGCGCAAGTTTTCACGGCCCTGCGGCCTGTGCTGGCATCAGGCTTGCTAGGGCCACGTCAAGCACAGGGAGGGTGACGCCATGGGGGCGTGGGCATTCGACGAGATCTACGGCAGCAGCGCGGGGGAGGTGTCGGCGGCGCCGGGCATGGCGGCAGCGCCGACCCACCGGGCGCGGGAGCTCGCGCTGAACGAGGCGCAGTTGCAGTTGCCTGCCGGAGTGCTGCGCCAGGGGCGCCAGAGCCTCTCGCACTGGCTCGACGGGGTGCTGGAAGCGAACGCCCAGGCGCGACCCGTGGCCTTGCCCGCGCAGGTGGTGCAGGGGCTGGCGCAGGCGCTGCAGGCGGCCAGTCACGGCTCCTCCCTGCTGCCCGGGCTGGCCGATGCATTGCAGCAGGCGCAGGCGCTGCAGCGCATGAGCACGGGAGCCACGCCGCCGCGCACCCTGGTGCGCGAAGGCCTCGGGCTGCTCATGCGCCTGGCCGACCTGGAATCGGACTGGGCCGCGCAGCAGGCCTGGCTGGACCCGCTGACCGGCCTGCCGGGCCGGCGTGCGCTGCTGCAACGTCTGCAGTCGGAGCTCAGCCGGCTTCGGCGCCAGGGCGACGACTGCTGTGTGGCGCTCATCGACCTGGACCGCTTCAAGCCGGTCAACGACCAGTTCGGGCACCTGGTGGGTGACCGCTACCTGGCGGCCTTCGCGGGCGCCCTCAGCTCGCGCCTGCGCAGCTACGACGCGGCCTTTCGCTTCGGTGGCGACGAATTCGTGCTGTGCCTGCCGCAGGCCAGCGAACGGCAGGCCTGCGGCGTGGTCGAGCGACTTCGGCGGGGCCTGGCCGAACAGCCCCTGTTGAAGGCCGAGGGGCGCGAGCTGTATGCCGCCTTTTCCGCCGGGGTGGCTGCGCTGGATCCGCACAAATCCCTGGGCCAAGTCCTCGGCGAGGCGGATTCCCGGCTGTACGCCGCGAAACGTGCCGGCGGGCTTCATCCCGTCGGCGTGGCCTGAGCCCCCACGGCCCCCGCGGACCCGGAGTGTCCTGCGTGAACCTCGCCCAAGCCAGCCCCGGGGATCTGCGCGCGGCCTTCGGCCTCGATGCGCGCGAGTTCCTGGCGCGTTTCGATGACGCCGTGCGGGAGGCCTGCGAGCGGCGCGACCAGCAGGCCCTGGGCGCCGCCGCCGAGGCCCTGCGGGGCATTCGCATCGGGGCCGAGTTCCTCGGCCTGGAGGCCCTGTCGGAGGCCTGTCGCGAAGTCGAGCGCGAGTTGCTGGTGCAGTTGCCGCATCTGGACGCGCAGGCCGGATCCGAGCGTGCCCGCATGCATCGTCTGGCCCGTGCCCTGCACGAGGCCATGGAGCAGTTCCTGCGCGAAGCCCCGGCCGCGGATGCGATGCCGCCGCGGTCTGCCGAGCCGCAGGCACAGGACAGCGGCGCCCTGGCGCCTCGGCTGAGCCTGGTCGCGGCCCAGCCGGCGTCACGGGAAGCCCTGGCGCAGCCGAGGGGGGTGGGCGAGGCGCGGGCGACGGGCGCCGAGCCGTTCCTGCCCGCGACGCAGCCTGTATCCCTGGCGGCAGCGGCGCCCGGGGCGCAAGCCTTGCCCGAACCGGACGCGGCGCCCGAGGCGGAAGTCGTGCCCGAGGCGGAAGTCGTGCCCGAGGCGGAAGTCGTGCCCGAGGCGCAAGCGGCACCCGAGGCCGAAGCCGTGCCCGAGGCCGAAGCCGCGGCCGAGGCGCAAGCTGCGCCCGAGGCGAGGGCGGCCCCGGCGGGGGAGGTTGCGGCCCAGGCCGTGGTCGAGGGCGGTCTGGCGGGCCGGCCGCAGGATGCCGACGAACAAGCTGCCGAGGCCGGGAGCGACGCGCGGCCGGATTCGTCCTGGAACGCCCGGGACCTGGCGACCTGCCTGCAGCAGGCGGTGGAACCCTTGCGCGAAAGCCTGGCGCAGACCAACGAGCTCCTGCGGGGGCAGGTGCAGGGCTGGGAGGGGCTGCGCGAGATCCTGTCGCAGGCACTGGCAGCGGCGGCCGAGCAGGCCCGCTGCCTGGCGAGCGAGGCTGCGGGCGAGGCGGCCTCGCGGGCAGCTGCGGAGGCGGCCTCGCGGGCAGCTGCGGAGGCGGCCTCGCAGGCGGCTGCGGAGGCGGCCTCGCGGGCGGCTGCGGAGGCCGCGTCGCAGGCTGCCACGGAGGCGGTATCGCGGGCGGCCACGGAGGCGGCATCCCAGGCAGCCTCGGCGGCCTCGGCGGCCGCGGCGGCGGCTACGCAGGCTGCGTCGGAGGCCGCAGGGCAGATCGCAGCGCAGTGGGCGTCGCAGGTGGCGTCGCAGGTGACGTCGCAGGTCGTCGAGGCGCTGCGCGAGCAGGCCGCGTCGATGCCCGCCGCTCCGGCCGAGCCTGCCACGGTGCGCGACCCTGCCTCCTTGCCCATGGCGCAGGGCAGATCCGGGGAGGAGGGGCCCGGCGTGGAACCGGATGGTGAGGCGGCGGGCGAGGTGTCGAGCGAGGTGTCGAATTGGCACGGCGTATTGCAGGTGCAGCTGGCGCGCCTGGGGCCCTGGACCCTGGCCTTGCCGGCCGAACAGGTGCTCGGTCAGCTCGCGGCGCCGGCGCGCCTGCTGCAACTGCCCCAGGGCGATACCCTGGTGCTGACCGAGCATGGTGCGCTGCCCGAGGTGGGGCTGGAGTCCTGCTGGGGCCTGCCCGCCGGGCCGGACGCCAGCGATTACCTGCTGCTGCGCGACGGGCAGATCGGCTATGCGCTGCGTGTGCAGGAGTTGCTGCCGCGGCAGGCCCTGCATTTCTGGGCCCTGCCTGCGCAGTTGGGGGCTCCGCTGGGCCTGGCCGCGGCGGCGGTGCTGAACGATGCGCCCCAGGTCCCCGGGCTACAGCCCGCGGCCTCCGAGCTGGCCCTGCTGCTGGACCCGGGCTTCGTCGCCTGGGAGCATGCACGCTCGCAACGCGCTCGGCAGGCTGCCGGGTGCACGACCCTGGAGCAGGGGGAGTCATGAGCGACGCCGCCGACAGCGACACGAGCGTCAAGATCCCGTCGCAGCCCCTGGGGGCATCGGCGCAGGGCGGCTCCACGGAGCCGCGCGACGCAGCCTCGGGGAGCCCCGCGCGGGCAGGCGGCTCGGGCCAGCAGCCCCTGCCGGCGATGGGATTCGCCCCGGCGCTGGCCGGCAGCTGGCTGTTGTTCGAGGTCGATGGCCAGGTCTGCGCCGTCGACAGCCGCCAGTTGCGCCAGATCGCGCTGGCCTCGAGTCTCGTCGAGCTTCCGGGACAGCGCCGGCGCGACTGGCCCGGGGTGATCGCCTGGCAGCACAGGGTGCTGGCCGTGCTGGACTGCGGCGCCGCGATGGGGCGGCGCGCGAGCCTGGGCCGCGAAGGCGCCCGCGTGCTGCTGGTGCAGGACGATGCCCGCCTGTGGGCCTTGCTGGTGGATCAGGTGCGTGGCGTCCACCAGGCGCCACCCGAGCAGTGGATCGAGGTGCAGGCCGGCCTGCCGGCGCCGTGGAACTCGGTGCGGGCCTTGCTGCCCCTGCCCGCGGAGTCGGGCGGCGAGGTCTGTCCCGTGCTGCACGTGCCCACTTTGTGCAAGGGTTGCCTGGAGGCGCCGAGCGATACGCCGTCTCCACGCGCCGAGCCACCGGAGTTCCGAGCGTGAGAATCACACCGACCCGAGCCATCGTCGCGATGGGCCTGCTGTGCGCCGCATGGCTGCCCGGCATCTGGTGGCTGCAAGGCCTGTTGCCGGCGCATGGGGGCGGCGGGTTGCCCTCGGCTCCCGCCGTGCTGGGCGGAGGCTGGCTGCTGCTGGTGCTGGCCGCCCTGTTCCTGAGCCTGAGCATGCGCATCGAGCAGGCGCGCCTGCGCGTGGCCGTGCGCGCCGTGCTGCGCGGCGACTCCGTCGCGGATCCCGCGCCCGAGTGGCGGGGCCTGCTGGACGACTTGCGCCTGGCCATGCGTCGGGCAGGACTGGAGCGTGAGCGCCTGGCGCTGCGCGCGCAACAGGCCGAGGATGCCCTGCGCGAGCAGGGCGAGCGTTCGCTGCAGGCGGCGCGAAGCGCCCAGGATTCGCTGCTGCAGGTCCAGGAGGAATGGAGACGCCTGTTGCCGGCACTGCCGTCGGCGCGCGACGGCCAGTCCCGCCTGCAGGCCCTGCGCGAGTCGGTCCGGGTGCTGGACGGTGCCGCCGAGCAGGCCCTGCAACTGGCCGACGGGGTGGAGCATGCGCAAGCCAGCCTGCTCCAGGTGCGCGAGGCGCTGGGTGGAATCGGCGCGGAGGTGGAGCGCGAATTCCTGCAGCGCGCGCGCCGCCTGGCCGAGGCGCTGCAATTGCTGAGCCTGAACTTCCGACTCGCCCTGGAACGTCTGGAACTCATCCCCGGGGTGCATGGCGAGACCCTGGACACGGTGGTGCAGGACCTGGAGCCGCTGTGCCTGCAGGCCACCGCGCTGGTGGAGGCCCTGCCCTCGACGGACAGGGGCGGCAGCCAGGCCGCCGCCTTGCTGCAGCCGGCGGAGCAGGCGTTGCAGCTTCTGCCCGGCGAGCTGGAGAAGGTGCGCGACGCGCTGCGGCAGGGGCGCGCGGCGCTGGAGCCCCTGCTGGACGAAGCGCAGGCCGCGGCCTCGCGCGACCTGCGCGCCGTGGTCGAGCAGGCCCTGGAGGAGATGAATTAACGGAACAAATCGTTCCATGAAGTGATAAAAACCCCTGTGGAGCCTGCACGCGCCATTCCCGAGCCACCCCGGAGGTGGGCGCGGTCGCCGCGTGCGCGACAAAGCCTAAAGTCCGCCGCGCCTGTGTCGTTGAGCCAGCTGCGGACAGGTTTGCCCGCGTCCGGCAGGGAAGCCGGACCATGTCTCTCCCCAGGAGCTTTGTCATGGCCATTTCCGGCATCATCAACACCAATATCAACGCGTTGAACACCCTGAACGCGTTGGGCAACACCACCAGCAGTCTCAGCACCTACATCCAGCAGCTGTCCACGGGCAAGCAGATCAACGGCCCCGCCGACAACCCTGCCGGCTATTCGATCGCGCAACGCTTCCAGACCCAGATCAACGGTCTGAACCAGGCCGTTTCCAACGGCAACCAGGCGGTGTCCCTGGTGCAGACCGCCACCGGCGCGCTGCAGAATGAAACCAACCTGCTGCAACAGATCCGCACCATCGCGGTGCAGTCGGCCAACGGCTCCAACACCACGCAGGATCGTCAGTCCCTGCAGAGCGTGGTGACCCAGCTGCTGGCGCAGGTGCAGACCATCGCCACGCAGACCCAGTTCAACGGCCAGAACCTGCTCGACGGCACCTTCGCCGGCTCGCAGTTCCAGGTCGGCGCGAACTCCAACCAGATCATCAACGTCTCGGTGGGCAACGCGCAGACCAGCGCGCTGGGCAACTACACCACGACCACCTCGGGCGCGGTGTACACCACCTCGGGCGCGTACTCGGTCGACGGCTACCTGGGCGGCGGCGCCTTCACCATCACCTCCGGCGGCACGGCGGGCAATGGTGGCGCGGGCAATTTCAGCATCGGCACGCTGGGGGTTTCCGGCTCCGTCGGTTCGGCCGCGGTGTCGATCTCCAGCAAGGACGAATCGGCTGCCTCGATCGCCACCAGCGTCAACGCGGTGTCCTCGCAGACCGGCGTGACCGCCCAGGCCTACACCAGCGTGGCCTTCACCGTCGCCGCCTCGGGCAGCATCAGCTTCTCGCTGAGCAACGGCACCTCCGGCACCCCGACCAATGCGGTCAACATCTCCGCGACCATCACCGGCAGCTCCGGCAGCTACGACCTGAGCTCGCTGGTCTCGGCGATCAACAACCAGGCCGCCACCACCGGCGTGTCCGCCGACACCCAGGTGGTCAACGGCACCCAGGAGATCGTGCTGACCCAGAGCCAGGGCCAGAACGTGGTGATCCAGGCCAGCAGCGGCAGCGCCGCCTCCGGCCTGGCCTCGGGTTCGACGGCTTCGCTCAATGTCGTGGCCAACACGGTCAACAGCGACGGCAGCCAGTCCGAGTCCTCCATCGGCGGCGCGCTGTCCAGCGGCTCCGGCAGCCTGCTGGTGCAAGGCGTGGTGCAGTTCGAGTCGGCCAGCTCCTACGCCGTGGGCAACGCTTCCGGCATCGGCTTCAGCAGCGCCGCGGCGACGCTGTCGTCGGGTTCGGGCGGCTCGCAGGTGGCCAGCGTGGACGTGAGCACGGTGGCGGGTGCCAACCATGCCATCGCGATCCTGGACCAGGCCATCAATGCGCTGAACGCGCAGGGCGGCGCGTTGGGTGCGGTGCAGCAGCGGGTGCAGGCCTCGGTGAGCAACGCGCAGACCGCGGCGACCAATCTGCAGTCGGCGCAGTCGGTGGTGCAGGACGCGAACATCGCCTCCGCCACGACCCAGCTGTCGAAGTTCCAGATCCTGCAACAGGCCGGCATCTCGACCCTGGCGCAGGCGAACGCGCTGCAGCAAAGCTACCTCAAGCTCCTGCCCTGATCGTGGGAGACTGAGGTCTCGGACCACGGGGGGCCCGACGCGGGCTCCCCGTGGCCAGGATCCTGGAGACGAGCTCCGTCATGGACATCTCGAATCTTCGTACCACCGTCGACCCTGGCGTTCCGGCGGTGTCCGCCGCCGCCCCCTCGGGCGGCGTCGGTTCATCCGCGGCCGGCGCGGGCTCCGTCCCGGCGGCGGGCGCATCCCCGCCCGGCAGCGGCGGCTCGGCCGCCTCGGGCGCGGGGGCTTCGCAATCGCAGGGCGGGGCCTCGTCGCAGGCCGCCGCGCAGGTCAGTGCCCAAAGCCTGCACAAGGCCGTGCAGAAAATCAACCAGCAGCTCGAGCTGTCCAGCGGGGTCACCCTCAGCGCGGGGCTGGACACCAGCGGCGAGCATCCCGGCCAGGTGCTGGTGGAACTGTCCGACAAGTCGACGCGACAGACCTTTTTCAAGTATTACGTTCCGGCCCAGCAGGTAGTGCAGGCCGCGCAGGGCCTGGGCGGCGCGGGAGCTTCCGGCGCCCTGATCGACGCCAAGGCCTGACGCGGGGCCGGCCCTTGTCGTAGTCTTCGCGCCACAGCACACCCTGGAGCACAGCATGTCGGTTTCGATTTCGGGCCTGGTCAGCGGCATCGACGTCCAGTCGCTGGTCACCAGCCTCAGCGCCGCGTACCAGCGACCGATCACCCTGCTGCAGAACCAGGAGCAGTCCTACCAGACCACGCTGTCGGCCTGGGGCACGGTGCAAAGCGCGCTGTCGACCCTGCAGACCGCGGTGTCCAGCCTGCAAAGCGTCACCCAGGTGAACAACCGCACGGTCACGCTGAGCAACTCGGCGGCCGTCTCGGCCAGCGTGAGCTCCGACGCACCGCTGGCCAGCTACTCGCTGAGCAATATCGTGCTCGCGCAGTCGGAGAACCTGTACTCGCAGGATTTCGCCTCCGCCGCCAACACCACGGTGGGCACCGGAACCCTGCAGATCCAGGTGGGATCCGGCACCGCCACTGCGGTGAGCATCACGAACAGCAACGACACCCTCACCGGCATCGCCGCGGCCATCAACAACGCCAACGCCGGCGTGAGCGCGGCGGTGGTCTACGACGGCACGGGCTATCGGCTGACCCTGACCGGCTCCAAGACCGGGGCGGCCAATGGCTTCACCGTCAGCGTCAGCGGCGCCACCGGCTCGCTGGCCTCGCTGGCCTACAGCTCGGGCACCGGCAGCAGCGGCATGACCGAGAGCCAGGCCGCCACCAATGCTTCGGTGACCATCAACGGCCTGCCCATCACCAGTTCGAGCAACACGGTCAGCCAGGCCATTCCGGGGGTCACGCTGAACCTGTTGCAGGCCAGCGGATCCAGCACCCTGCAGGTGGGCAACGACTCGGCCACCTTCGTCACCTCGGTGCAGGCCTTCGTCAGCGCCTACAACACCGCCATGGGAACGCTCAACAGCGTGACGGCCTATGGCGGCAGCACCAGCAGCGGGGCCTCGGGAGGCAGCGGGCCGCTGATCGGCAACGCCGCCATCCAGGGGCTGCGCACCCAGTTGATGAGCCTGATCAGCGGCCAGGCGCAGGGCACCGTCTCGGGCAGCGCCTACACCTCCCTGGGCAGCGTGGGCCTGAACCTGGCGACCGACGGCACGGTGCAACTCGACAGCAACCTGCTGTCCTCGGCGCTGTCGGACAACTACCAGCAGGTCACGGGCCTGTTCGGGCAGGTGGGCACGCCCAGCAACGCGAACGTTGGTTTCGTGTCGACCACCAACGACACCCAGCCGGGCACCTATGCGGTGAACGTGGTCTCGGACGCCACGCAGGCCTCGGTGAGCGCCTCCAGCGCGGTGCCCAGCGGCGGCCTGAGCAGCGCCGAGAATCTGACCATCACCTCGGGAGGCACCAGCGTGGCGGTGAGCCTGGCCTCGGGCTCGACCATCGACGCCATCGTCGCCACCATCAACGCCACGCTGAGCCAGAAGGGACTCAGCGGCATCACCGCGCTGAACAACAACGGCGTCCTGGAATTGCAGACCAGCGCCTACGGCAGCGCGGAGTCCTTCAGCGTGGTCTCGGACCAGGCCGCCTCCTCGGGCAGCACGGGCATCGGCACCACGCAGCTCAGCGCCACCGGCACCGACGTGGTGGGCAGCGTCAACGGCCAGATCGCCAGCGGTTCGGGGCAGACCCTCACCGTGACCGGGCCCGGTGCCGCGCTGGGCCTGAAGATCACGGTGGCCGGGCAGTCCACCGGCAACCTGGGCAGCGTGACCATCAGCCAGGGGGTCTACCAGCAGATGAACGCGGTGCTGACCCAGGCCCTGAACAGCACCACGGGTTTCGTGGCGGCCGCGACCAGCGGGCTCAACACCACGATCAGCGGCATCAACCAGCAGATCACCCAATTGCAGAACAGCGCCAGCGCGCAGACCTCGCTGCTGGAGCAGCAGTTCGCGGCCATGCAGGTGCAGGTGACCCAGCTGCGATCCGTGGGGCAGTATCTCAGCGCGTTCTACAACACGAGTTCCGGCTCCTCGGTCGGATGAAGCATCAAGCAAGGAGGCTTGAACCATGAATGCAATGACGGCGTTGAACGCCTATCGCCAGGTGGGTCAGCAGGGTGTCCAGGAGGAACGCCTGCTGGTGCTCGGCCTGGACGGGATCCTGGAGTACCTGCGCCGCGCGCGCGGGGCGATCCAGGAACGGGCGCTCGACCGCAAGGCGCAGGCCATGGGCCGCGCCTACCAGATCGTCGAGCACCTGCTGGTGGCGCTGCCCGATCCGGGTTCCAGCGAATCGGGCGAGCTCAGCCAGCGTCTGGCCGGGGTGTATCGCTACCTGCTCGAGCGCCTCGGCCAGGCCAACATCTTCGACGACACGCAGGCGCTGGACGACTGCGCCGCGGTGGTGACAACCCTGCGCGACGCCTGGATCGAGGGCCTGCGTCGGGCCTGAGCACGCCGGGAGGCGGTATGCTGGCGCCTGTGCCCATGCCCGGGCCCGCGCAGCCATGAACCAGCCACCGCCACCGCCGTCGACCTTTCCGCCCGAGCTGGGCGACGCAGCCGCCGCCCCGGTGCGCGGCGAGGCGGTGAGCCTGCACGCGCGCCTGCCGCTGGACTGGGTGGAGACCATCACGCCCGAGTCGGCGCTCGCGGACGTCATGGCCGACAACCTCACGCTGCTGCGCGCCCTGCTCATGCTGGACGAGCCCGCGGCTTCCAGCGATCCCGCGCGTGGTGACGCCAACTCCCACCTGGAGCGCCGCATGGACCTGCTGCTGCTCATGGCCAGCACCGCGCTGCGGGGCATGCAGGCGCTGCCGCGCGAGCGCAGCTGCGTGTTGTCGGCGCGGCGCCTGTACTGGGCCAGCGAGGGCTCCATCGGCGTCGGGCGCCGCCTGTGGGCACGCATCTGGCTGCGCCATCGCATCGCCCTGCCGCTGATGCTGCCGGGCCAGATCGTCGAGGAGGAGGTGGAGGGCGACCAGTTGTGGCACCGCCTCGACATCGAAGCCCTGGAGCCGGCGCTGCAGAACGACCTGGAGCGCTTCGTGTTCCGTCACCATCGCCGCCAGGTCGCGCGCCAGCGCGCCGCACTGTGAGCCCGGCCACCCCATGGGACGCAGGAAGACCCAGCAGGAGCACGAGAACCACGAGCGCTGGCTGGTGTCCTACGCCGACTTCATCACGCTGCTGTTCGCATTTTTCGTGGTCATGTACTCGATCTCCTCGGTGAACGAGGGCAAGTACAAGGTGCTGTCCAAGACCCTGGTGGCGGCCTTCACGGGGCAGCCCACGCGGCCCCTTCCGCTGGAGGCCGCCGACGGCGCCGGCGGGCAGCCGCACCTGATCCAGCTGCCCCAGCTGCCCACCGCGGGCACCCAGTCCGGCGGCGGGGAGCGCGCCCGCCAGGCGCTGCGCCAGCGCCTGGCGCAGATTGCGCAGTCGCTGGCGACCGGGCTTGCACCGCAGATCCGCCAGGGCCAGGTGCAGGTGCGCCTGACCCCGATGGGCGTGGTCATCGACATCCACGACAACGTGCTGTTCGCCTCCGGCAGCGCCCAGCTCGGCGACGCCGCGCAGGGCCTGCTGGCCCAGGTCTCGCAGGTGCTGGCCAGGCTGCCCTACCAGTTCCAGGTCAACGGCTACACCGACGACAAGCCGATCCACAACGCCGAGTTCGCGTCGAACTGGGAACTGTCGACCATGCGCGCGCTCTCGGTGCTGAACATGCTGGTCGGCCAGGGTGTCCCGCCGCAACAACTGGTCGCGGCCGGTTACGGCCAATATCATCCCATAGACAGCAATGCCACCCCGCAAGGTCGCGCGGCCAACCGGCGGGTCAGCATCGTCATCGTTTCTCCCGACCAACCCACGGGCTCCGATCGTGGCGTGGTGGTCGCGCCTCCCGGCGCGGCAGCCTCCGCCGCGGCTTCGGCTCCCGCC
Organism: Pseudomonadota bacterium; assembly: GCA_021846965.1. GTDB lineage: Bacteria > Pseudomonadota > Gammaproteobacteria > Burkholderiales > Burkholderiaceae_C > Thiomonas_A. Next base: position 68,249 of record JAJZWA010000010.1, read on the forward strand.
CCCGACACCCACCCATCGTGACAGACCCCCTGGACAACATTCAGAAGCGCCTCGGCTGGATCAACCGCGGCCTGGTCGTCGGCGCCGCGATCATCGTCGTCGTGCTGATCGTGTTCGTCGTGCATCGCATGCGCGCGGGCTCGGCGCCGCCCGCAGCGGGGGCATCGGCCGCATCGGCCCCGCTGCACGCGGCCTCCGGCGCCTCCGTGCCCAAGGCCGCCGCCAGCATGGCGGCGCGCGCGGCGTCGGCGCCCGCGGGCGCCGCGGCCTCGG
>JAJZWA010000011.1:0-66946 GCA_021846965.1 Pseudomonadota bacterium
GCCGCGACTCAACGCGCCAGCGGCAGGTACAGAGACTCCTTGATCTCCTCCATGACGATGAAGCTGCGCGACTCGGCCGCCACCGGCAGGCGCTTGAGCACGCCGCCGAGCAGGCTGCGGTATTCGCGCATGTCGCGCAGGCGGAACTTGAGCAGGTAGTCGAAGTCCCCCGACACGAGGTGGCATTCCAGCACCTCGGCCATGTGCAGGAGTTCGTCGCGCACGGCGTCGAACACGTCGGCGCCCTTGGCGGCCAGCTTGATCTCCACGAAGACCAGCAGGGGCTTGTCCACGGCGGCCGCGGAGATCTGCGCGTGGTAGCCGGTGATCACCCCGTCGCGCTCCATGCGCTTGACCCGCTCCGCGCAGGGCGAGTTGCTCAGGCCGACCCTGCCGGCCAGCTCGGTGATGGCGATGCGGCCCTCGCGCTGCAGGATGTCGAGGATCTTGCGATCCATGCGGTCGAGCTGGTGTTTTTCGCGTTCCATGGCCCAGATCCCGGGATTTGACTGGATCTATTTACTCTCATTCTGTCATAAAACAGGAAAAAACACTTCCATCAAGGCTCTACAGTCGCCCCATCCATCGATTGCTGGGGATTCGGCGATGAAAGTGATCGTTCTCGGGGCTGGCGTGGTCGGCGTCACCACGGCCTACTATCTGGCGCGCGCGGGCGCCGAGGTGACCGTGCTCGAACGCGAGGCGGGGCCTGCGCTGCAGACCAGTTTCGCCAACGCGGGCCAGGTATCTCCCGGCTATTCGACCCCCTGGGCCGCGCCCGGCATCCCGTTCAAGGCGCTGAAATGGATGTTCCAGCGCCACGCGCCCCTGGCCATCCGTCCCGACGGCACGCTGTGGCAGCTGCGCTGGATGGCCTCCATGCTGCGCAATTGCAACGCGGCCAGCTACGCCGTGAACAAGGAACGCATGATGCGCGTGGCCGAATACAGCCGCGACTGCCTGCGCGAACTGCGTGCCGAGACCGGCATTGCCTACGAACAACGCAGCGCCGGCACCCTGCAGGTGTTCCGCAGCCGCGCGCAATTCGATGCCGCCCAGCGCGACATCGAGGTCTTGCGCGAATGCGGCGTGGAACACCGCCTGTTGCAGCGCCACGAACTCGAAGGCGTCGAGCCGGCGCTGGCGCAGGCGCGCGAGCGCCTCGTGGGCGGACTGCAACTGCCCAACGACGAGACCGGCGACTGCCAGATGTTCACCAGCGCGCTCGAGCGCCAGGCCCGCGACCTCGGCGCGCGCTTTGTCTACGGGCGCAGCGTGCAGCGCATCGAAGCCGATGCCCGACGCGTCACCGGCGTGCTGGTCGACGGCGAGATGCTGCGCGCCGACGCCTACGTGCTGGCCTTCGGCAGCTACTCCCGCGCCCTGCTGGGCCCGCTGGGCATCGATCTGCCCGTGTACCCGATCAAGGGCTACTCGCTGACGGTGCCTCTGCTCGACGAATCCCTGGCCCCGCGCTCGACGGTGCTGGACGAGACCTACAAGATCGCCATCACCCGCTTCGACCGCCGCATCCGCGTGGGCGGCATGGCCGAGATCGCCGGCTTCGACCTGCGCCTGAACCCGCGGCGCCGCGCCACGCTGGAAATGGTCACGCGCCAGCTGTTCCCGGGTGGCGACCTGCCGGCTGCCGAATTCTGGACCGGCCTGCGCCCCATGACCCCCGACGGTACCCCCGTGCTGGGAGCGACCCGCTACGCCAACCTGTCGCTGAACACCGGGCACGGCACGCTGGGCTGGACCATGGCCTGCGGAAGCGCACGCATCGTGGCCGATCAGTTGCTGGGGCGACGCACCGACATCGAGGCGCGCGATCTCGCGCTGGACCGCGGCAAGGGCACGCCCGCGCGCAGCCACGGCGCCGTACCGGCCACGGCCTGAACGCGGCGCGCGGCAGGCTCAGCGGACCGCGGCGCGGCGATAGGGCCGCAGCGCCGCCCGCAGGCGCAGCACCACGGCCTCGCGCAACTCGGGCGGCTCCAGCACCTCCACCTCGGGCGCGAGCTGCGCGAGCTGCTCGGCCGCGTAGTCCCCGCGCTCCAGCGGCAGCTCCAGCTCCACGCGCTCGCCCAGCGCCGGCACCGCGGCGCGCGCCACGGCCAGCGCCACCGGCCGCCCCAGCGCGCGCAGGCGCTGCAGGCCGGCCGCGCTCGCCCGCACGCGTCCGCGTTCGCGGAACAGCTGCTGCTCCAGGCGCCGCAGGGCCTCGCCCCAGTAGCGCGCGAGCTCGAAACCCGCGGGGCGCTCGAAGCTCTGGCCCTGCAGCTCGGCCGAGGTCACCGAGGCCACGCGATAGCTGCGCAGCGAGCTCTCGTCCATCGCACCGCTGAGCTGGGCCGCGGCCACGAAATACCAGCGCCCGCCCTTGAGCACCAGGCCCAGCGGGGCCACCACGCGCCGCGAGCTGCGCGTCCAGCTGCGGTAGGACATGCTCAGGAAGCGCTGCTCCCACACCGCGGCAGCCACCACCGTGAGGAACGGCGCCGGCTCCTGCTCCTCGTACCAGGACTGGGGATCCAGGTGCAGACGCGAACTCAGGCGCTGGGCCTGGCCGCGCAGCCCCTCGGGCATCGCCGCCAGCAGCTTCAGACGAGCCGAGGTGAAGCGCTCGCCCAGGCCGAGTTCGGCCGCCGGCCCGGCCAGCCCGCCCAGCAGCACCAGTTCGGCCTCCTGTGCACTGAGTCCGCCCAGGCCGGGCTTCCAGCCGCGCAACAGGCGCAGGCCGCCGCAGCGCCCGCGTTCGGCGTAGATCGGAACCCCGGCGGCGCTGAGCTGGTCCACGTCGCGGTACAGCGTGCGCAAGGAAACCTCCAGCTCCTCGGCCAGCGCGCGCGCGGTCATCGGGCCACGCGCTTCCAGCAGCATCTGGATCGACAACAGCCGGGCGGCACGCATGGTCTCGGAAGCGGGAACGAAATGTTGTCACGGGATGTCAGGTATTGTCGCGCAGACTGCGCAGACTTCCCGATCCACAGCCGCACCCCATGTCCTCCGCCCCGCCGCGCCCTCGTGCGCCTTGCGCCGCCTCCGCGGCATCGTCCCCCTCCTCCGCGTCCACGGCCGCGGCCGGCCACGCCCGTCATCTCACCCTCGCGCAAGGCACCGCGTTGTATGTGGCCGCGGTGCTGGGTACCGGCGTCATCGCGCTGCCCGCGCTGGCCGCCGCCGCGGCCGGCCCGGCCTCGCTGCTGGCCTGGCTCGCGCTGGTGGCGCTCTCGGTACCGCTGGCCGGCACCTTCGCCGCGCTGGCAGCGCGCTACCCCGACGCCGGGGGCGTGGCCACCTACGTGCGCCACGCCTTCGGCCCGCGCGCCTCCGCGGTGGTCGGCTGGTGCTTCTTCTTCGCCGTGCCGGCCGGGGCGCCGGCGGCGGCACTGTTCGCGGGCGACTACGTCGCCGCCGCCCTCGGCGGCGCGCACACGGCCTGGATCACCGCCTACGCGATGCTCGCCTCGGTGGCTGCGCTCAACGCCTTCGGCGTGTCGGTGTCGGGGCGGGTGCAGCTGCGCCTGAGCGTCTTGCTGGTGGGCCTGCTGCTGGTCGCCGTGGCGGCCTCCGCACCGCATGCCCGCCTCGCCAACCTGCACCCCTTCGCGCCCCATGGCTGGGCGGCACTGGGGCACGCGGCGGCCCTGCTGGTGTGGAGCTTCGCCGGCTGGGAGGCCATCACCCACCTGGCGGGCGAGTTCCGCAGGCCCCGCAGCGATCTTCCTCGCGCCGCGGGCATGGCGGTGCTGATCGTCGGCGTGCTGTACCTGGGCGTGGCCGCGGCCACGATCTGCGTGCTCGGGGCAGGCGCCGCCACCAACCCGGCGCCGCTGGCCGCGCTGCTGGCCATCGGCGTGGGCGGACCGGCCTCGTGGTTCGCCGCCGCGGCCGCGCTGCTGCTGACCTTCGGCACCATGAACGCCTATTTCGCCGGTGCCGCCAAGCTCGGCGCGGCGCTGGGGCGCGACGGCGCCCTGCCGGCCTGGCTGGCCCGAGGCAGCCAGGCCGGCGACGTGCCGCGGCGCAGCCTGGGGCTGCTCGCGTTGCTCGCCTTGCTGATGATGGTCCTGGCCGGAGCCAGTGGCATCGGCGCCCCGGCCCTGGTGCTGTTGACCACCGGCTGCTTCACGCTGGTGTACCTGCTGGGCACGGCGTCCGCGCTGCGTCTGCTGCGGCCGCGCAGCCTGGCGTGGGTGGGCGCCTGCATCGCGCTGGTGGCGGTGGCGGCGCTGCTGCTCGCCAGCGGCCGCTACCTGCTGTGGCCCCTGGCCATCGGCTGCGGCGCGCTGGCCTACCAGCGCCTGCGCCCTCTGCCGCCCAGGCTCCTATGATGCTGGATTTGGGGGAACGGTCCCGGAGACGCCGGAGGCCGTGGCCCTCCGGGCACGGAGATCCGCATGAAGGACAACATCGACGGCAAGGTCGTGGTCATCACCGGCGCGAGCAGCGGCCTGGGCGAGGCGGCGGCGCGCCACCTCGCGGCGCTGGGCGCCCGCGTGGTGCTGGGCGCGCGCCGCGAGGAGCGCATTCGCGCGCTGAGCGAACAGCTGCGCAGCGAGGGCCTGCAGGCCGAGTACCTCGCCACCGACGTCACCCGGCGCGAGGACGTGGCCAGGCTGGTCGACACGGCGATCCGCGCCTTCGGGCGCATCGACGTGATGCTGGGCAATGCCGGCCTGATGCCCAACTCCCGGCTGGAGCGCCTGAAGGTCGAGGACTGGGAGCGCATGATCGACGTCAACCTCAAGGGCGTGCTCTACGGCATCGCGGCTGCGCTGCCGCCGATGCAGCGTCAGAACTCCGGGCACTTCATCCACGTCTCCTCGGTGGCGGGGCACAAGGTGCGCGCCGGCGGCGCCGTGTACGCGGCCACCAAGCACGCTGTGCGCGCCCTCACCGAAGGCCTGCGTCAGGAGGTCAAGGGGTTCAACATCCGCACGACCATCATCTCCCCGGGAGCGGTGGCGACCGAGCTGACCGACAGCATCACCGAGCCGGACATCCAGGCCACGATGAAAAAGGTCTACGAATCGGCCATTTCCGCCGAGTCCTTCGCCCGTACCGTGGCCTTCGCGATCTCCCAGCCCGACGACGTGGACATCAACGAGATCCTGTTCCGACCCACCAGCCAGGAATACTGAGGCCGCGGCTCAGTCCGGGAAGACCACGCCCTTCTTGAGGATGATGCAGCCGTAGGGCCGAGGCTCGCCGGTGGCGACCACCGCGTAGGCCTCGCGCGAACGGGCGTAGAAGGCGTGGCGCTCGATGCCGGCCAGCGTGAAGCGGCCCGGCCCCTCGTGGCGGTCGATCAGCGCCTGGCACTCGCGCTGCACCTCGGGGATGTCCGCGGGCGCGCCCACCACCTCCATGCGCAGCGCCGGCTGCTCCACGAAGCCGTCCAGGGGCATCAGCTGCAGGCAGGCGTCCAGCAGCTCGGGCAGCCCGGCGCTGTCGAATCGCAGCAGGCGCCGCGCCATGGTGGCGGCGGGATAGTTGGCGTCGACCAGGGCGATTTCGTCGCCATGCCCCATCGAGGCCAGCGCGTGCAGCAGGTCGGGGGTGTGCAGTCGGGACAGGAGCTTGAGCATCGCAGGGGTTCCTCGGAAGGTGGCGGCCCCAGGGCCGCGGGCGCGGGCCGCCGGGACCGGCTCAGGCCGACGGGTCCCGACGCTTGAGATAGTCGAGCATGACGGCGAGCAGGATCACGAAACCCTGCACCAGCTGGGTGTAGTACGGGGGCACGTTCAGCAGCACCAACGCATCCAGGATGGTCGCGATCAGCAGCGCCCCGATGACCGCGCCGGACACCTTGCCGCGTCCGCCGAACAGGCTGACCCCGCCGATGACCACCGCGGCGATCGCGCTCAGTTCGTCGCCGCGCCCGGCATTCGGATCGGCACTGCTGAGCTGCGCGGCGAAGACGATGCCGGCGATGCCGCTGCACAGGCCGCTGAAGCCATAGGCCACGGTGCGCAGGCGGCGCACGGGGATGCCCGACCGGTAGGCAGCGGTGCGGTTGCCGCCGACCGCGTAGACATGCTGCCCCGACGCGGTCCTGGCCAGCCACAGCCAGGCCCCGCACACCACGCACAGCGCCAGCCAGACCTGCGCCGGGACGCCCAGCAGGCGTGCCTGGCCGATGGCATTGAAGGCATCCGCGGCAATGCCGATCGGGTTGCCCTGCGTGATGATCAGGGTCAGGCTGCTCACCACCGACAAGCCGGCCAGGGTGGCGATGAAGTCCGTCACCCGCAGGTAGTTGATGATCAGGCCCTGGATCGCGCCCACGCCGGTGGTGGCGGCCAGCGCGCACGCCAGCGCCAGCGGCCAGGGCAGGCCCAGGCGCGCCATCAGCGCGGCCGCGACCGCGCCCGAGAGCCCCGCCATCGCCCCCACGGCCAGGTCGATGCCCGCCACCAGCACCACGACCAGCTCGCCCACCGCCATGATCACGAAGGGCGCGCTTTGCACGAGGATGCTCAGCAGGTTCGCCGTGCTCAGGAAATACGGGGTCGCCAGCGACAGCGCGGCCACCAGCACGATGAAGCCGATCAGCACGCCGTTGTCCAGGGCCAGGCGGCCGGGGCGGTGCAGCCAGACGTGGCGGCGCCCGGCCCCCGGAGTCGTTTGCAGGGTCGTCACGCTTTGTGTCTCCCGAACAACATCGATCGCACCACCGCGTCCTCGCCCAGTTCGGCCGGGGCGCCCTCCAGGGCCTTGGCGCCTCGCGTGAGCACCGCGATGCGGTCGGCCACGCGCCAGACGTCGGACATGGTGTGGGTGATCAGGATCACCGCCACGCCCTGCTCGGCCAGGCGCGTGATCAGTTGAAGAATGGCCTCGTGCTCGCCGACACCGACCGCCGCGGTCGGCTCGTCCATGATGACCAGCCGCGCCCGCCAGTACACCGCGCGGGCCACGGCGACGGCCTGGCGCTGCCCGCCGGAGAGTTCGCCCACCGGACGCGCCAGGTCGGGGATGTGGATGTCGAGCTGCTCCAGCACCCTCGCGGCTTCCTCACGCATGCGCACGCGGTCCAGCATGGGCAGGCCGAGACGGCGCCGGCGGATCTCCCGGCCCAGGAAGATGTTGGCGCCGACGTCGAGGTTCTCCGCCAGCGCGAGATCCTGGTAGATGGTCTCGATGCCGAGCTCGCGCGCATGCCGCGGATCGAAGCTGCGCAGGGTCTGGTCCGCGAAGCTCATGCTGCCGCCGCTGGGCGGGTGCGCGCCCGCGATGACCTTGATCAGCGTGGACTTGCCGGCGCCGTTGTCACCCAGCAAGGCCACGACCTCGCCCGCGCGCACGTCGAGGTCCACGCCCTTGAGCGCCTCCACGGCGCCGAAGCGCTTGGTGATGCCCCGCAGGCTGAGCAGGACGGAGCCCTCCGCGGAGGGCTCCTGCCGCACGCGGGCGCCAGGATGCGCCGCCATCGCTCAGCGGCCGGCGACGTGCAGCTGCAGCGGCACGGCCACGAAGGGAACGCCGCCGTGCAGGTAGTCGTAGCCGGCCATCACGCCAAGCTTGCTCATCAGTGCCGGCTGCTGGCCCACGTCGAGCGCGATGCTGCCCTTCTTGACCGCGGCGATGCCGTCCGGCGTACCGTCGATGCTGGCGACCGTGACGCCCTTGGCGCGGTTCGCCGCCTGCAGCGCCTGCGCCGCGCCCAGCGCCATCTCGTCGTTCTCGGCGAACACCGCCTTCAGCCCGGCAGGATGGGCGATGAGGATGTTGCGCATCACGTCCAGGCCCTGCTGGCGGTTGAAGTTGGCGGTCTGCCGGGCCACCACCTTGATGCCGGGGTAGGCCTTGAGCGCGGCCTCGCAGCCCTGCGTGCGTTCATTGGTGGCGGAAGCTCCCGGCACGCCGAGCAGGATCGCGATGTCGCCCTTGCCGCCGAGCTTGCGCGCGATGAAGCCGCAGGCGGTGCTGCCCGCGTCGACGTTGTCGGAGGCGAAGAAATCCAGCGCCTTGCCCTTGTCGGTGCGCCGGTCGAGGAAGATCACGGGCACGCCGGCACGGTTGGCCTCCTCCACCGCGGGGCTCATCGCGGTGGCGTCGGTCGGGTTGATCAGCAGCATGTCGACCTTGCGGGCGATCGCCGTGCGCACCTGGCCGGCCTGGGTGGTCGAGCTGTTGTTTCCGTCGAGCACCAGCAGCTTCACCCCCAGTTGGTCGGCCTCGGCCTGGGCGCTGTTCTTCATCGCCACGAAATACGGATTGTTCAAGGTCGACAGCAGCAGCGCGAAGGTGTACTGCTGCGCCGCCGACGCGGCCATGGGCATGGCCGCTGCCATCCCTGCGGCGGCGGTCAGCAGACCGCGAAGGACCCTGCGTTGGAAGGTGTTCATGGGTATGTCTCCTGTGATGGGCCATGGGCCCTGCTTGTGGACCGTGGCGTTTCAGAGCGATGCGAAGCGCCACAGCTCCTGGAATGTGGGCAGCGAGGGCTGCGCGCCCTCGCGGGTGGCGGCCAGCGCACCGTTGGCGTTGGCCAGGTCGACGGCGCGGGCCAGCGGCTGCCCGGCACTCAGCGCCCAGGCCAGCGCGCCGACGTAGGCGTCTCCGCAGGCGGTGGTGTCGACCACCTCGACCGGCAGCGCGGCGACCGAGCCCTGCCCCGACGGCCCCGACCACACCGAGCCGCGGGCGCCCAGGGTCACGATGACCGTCGAGCGCGGCGTGCGCAGGCTGGCGGCGACCCGCAGGGCCTCCTCGGGATGGGTCGGCGGCGGCACGCCGAGCAGCGCGCCGGCCTCGGTCTCGTTGACCACGAGGACGTCCAGCGCCTCGGCCAGCGCGGCCGGCAGCGGCGCGGCCGGCGCGGCGTTGAGCACGACGCGGCCGCCCCCGGCACGTACGCGGCGCGCGGCGGCGGTGACCGTGTCCAGCGGAACCTCCAGTTGCAGCAGCAACCAGCCGCCGGCGTCGAGATCCGCGGGCAGCTGCTCGGGGCCCAGGTGCGCGTTGGCGCCCGGCGCGACCACGATGCGGTTCTGGCCGCCGCGCTCCACGGTGATGAAGGCCGCGCCCGAGGGCGTGTCGACGCGCCGCACATGCTCGAGCGCGATCTCCTCGCGCCGCAGGGTCTCGTACAACGCGTCCCCGTAGGCGTCGCGCCCCAGGCAGCCGATCATCGCCACCGGCGCACCCAGGCGCGCCGCGGCCACGGCCTGGTTCGCGCCCTTGCCGCCGGGGTGCAGGCGGTAGTCCGAGCCCAGCACGGTCTCGCCGGAGCCCGGCGCGCGCTCGACCTCGACGACCACGTCCATGTTGATGCTGCCGACCACGTTCATGCGCGAAGCTCCTGCGGCTGCAGGCTGCGGGTCGAGCCGCGCGCCACGTATTGCACCGGCAGCACCAGGTGCGTGGGCGCGCCTCCCTGGTCGCCGAGGCGGCGGTGCAGCAACTCGACGGCGCTGCGCCCGATGGCGCGCACCGGCTGGCTGACCGTGCTCAGCGGAGGGTCCACCAGCGTGGCCCAGGGGATGTCGTCGAAGCCGATCAGGGAAAGGTCCTCGGGGACGCGGCGTCCATGCGCCTTGAGCACGCGCAGCGCGCCGATGGCCACGGCGTCGTTGGCGGCCACGATCAGGGTGGGCCCGGCTTGCAGCAGGCGCCCCAGCGCCGCGGCGGGAAGCTCGCTGGAGTACGGGACTTCGAGGATCCACTCGGGCTGGATGTCGCCGAGCTCGGCGCACAGCGCCTCGCGGCGCTGGCGCGCGCTCACCGAATCCGCCGGCCCGGCCAGCAGCCCGATGCGCCGGTGCCCGAGTTCGCGGATGGCGCGCGCCAGCAGGCGCCCGCCCAGGCGGTGGTCCGAGCTCACGCTGTCGAATTCCAGCAGGCCGGGGCCGACGCGGTCGATGACCACGGTGGGCCGGTAGGGCCTGGTGCGCGGCTGGCGTGTCTCCGGCACCCAGACGATCCCGTCCACGCGCTGCTGCATCGCCGCCAGCGCCTGCTCCTCGCTCTCGCTGTCCGTTCCGGACTCGCTGAGCATGAGGCCGTAGCCGAGCTCGCGCGCGGTTTCCGCCACGGCCTGGGCCAGCGCCGGAAAGAAGGGGTTGGCCAGGTCAGGCAACAACAACCCCAGCATGAAGTGCTGCCCCGTGCGCAGGCTGCGCGCCGAGGGACTCGGCCGGTACCCCAGTTCGGCGATCGCGGCTTCCACCCGTGCGCGGGTCGCTGCCGACACCGGCTTGGAGCCATTGATCACATGGGACACCGTGGCGGTGGACACACCGGCCGCCTTGGCGACGTCCTCGAGGGTTGCGGGCATGCGAGCCTGGTCGGAGAAAAAGTTAAACGATTAACCGTGAAGGTTACGCAAGCCCGGCGTGGTGCGTCAAGAGGATTTGTCCTGCCGACGGGTTGCTGATGCGGCACGCGCAGTCAGGCCCGTGGCGAAGCCCGGCGCCGGATCGGCTCTCGCCATGCTCCGCGGCCCTGGAGCATGGGGCGAGAGCCCCTCCGGCGCCAGGATGCTCAGCCCTTCAGGTCAGCGCCCTTGGTCTCGGGCGAAGCCAGGATGGCAAGAATCGCAAGCACTGCGTAGACCATCACCAGCATGCCGATGTACATCCACGCCTTGTGAATGCCGGAGGCATGCAGGATCAGGCCGGCGATGATCGGGATGACGCCGCCGCCATAGACCTGCGAGATCTGGTAGGCGGCACTGGCCCCGGAGGCGCGATACCGGGTCGGGAAGTTTTCGGTGTAGAAGGCCGGAATCGCCCCGTAACCGAAACCGAACACGAAACCGAAACCAATCACCTCGGCCAGCACAGCCAGCCAGAAGATGTGCATGTTGAGCAGGTAGAAGTAGGGCAAGGCCCACACCAGGAACACCACCGCCGACACCAGCAGCACCGTGCGCCGGTTGAGCCGGTCCGCCAGCTTGGCGCCGATGAACATGAACACCAGCATGGACGCCGCCGCGATCAGCCCGATGGTCTCTGCCTGGGTGCCGGTGAAGCCCACCGCCTTCATGTAGCCGGTGCCGAAGACGAAGCTGAGGAAAAAGGCCCCCCCGAACATCGCGTTGACCAGCGACGCGCGCAGGATCCGCAGCGGCATTTCCTTCCACACCTGCAGCGCGGGACTTGCCAGCACATGGCGCTCCTTCTGGAACCGCTCGAACACGAAGCTGTCCACCGAACGCGCGCGAATGACGATGCCGACGATGGCGACGGCGAAGCCGATGAAGAAGAAGACGCGCCAGCCCCAGGCCAGGTAGTCCGCCGGGCTCATCGAGGAGCGCACGATGATCACCGAGCCGAAGCCCAGCAGCAGTCCGATGGGAATCGCGAATCCCACCCAGGCCCCCCAGAAGGCGCGATGCCTGGATTCCGCGGCCTGCTCGACCACCCAGGTCGCCGCGGTGCCGAACTCGGCCCCGAAGCTGATGCCCTGGGCGAGCCGGAACACGATCAGCAACAGCGGGGCCGCCGTGCCGATGCTGTCGTAGGTCGGCGTGAGACCGATGAGCAGGGTACTCACGCCCATCAGCAGCAATGCCCACACCATCGCGTCCTTGCGGCCGTAGCGATCGGCGATGTTGCCAAAGATGAATGCCCCCACCGGGCGGATGATGATTCCGAGCCCGTACACAGCGATGGCCGCCGCGATGGCCGCCAGGCTTGGCAGCTTGAAAAACACGCCCCCCCACACCGTGGCGGCGATGATGCCGGTGACCAGAAAATCGTACTGCTCGATGACCGAGCCGATGATGCTTGCCAGCGCCACCCGGCGGATGGCGTCCCGCGTAGGAACGGGAACTTCAACTGCGGCGTTACTCATACTAAGTCTCCATGCAGGCACATTGCCGTTTTGAATTTGGTTCGAACTTCTTCACGAATGATGTTGCGATCCCCCTCTTGAAACGCAGCGCAGAACCCTCCGGTTCAGCTTCCGTGCTCGCCCTGGATCTCCGGCACGAACAGGTCCGTCCATCTCGTCGGCTTCACCTGGATCTCGCCGACCTTGCTCATGAATCGTGCGAAGTCCATCACGCCGACGGGCGTCGTCGAGAATGTCATCGACGGATCGGCCAGCATTCGCTCGACCATGCCGACGCTCAGCTTCGCGTGCGAGACCCTGAGATACAGTTCGGCGGCTGCGCGAGGGTTGTGCTCGATATAGGCATCCGCCTCTCGCTGCGCGGCGAGAAATGCGCTGATCAACCTGGGATTCCTTTGCACGAAATGCTTCGCGGCGAAGACCACGTCCAGCGTTACGTGGCCCAGCACGTCCGTCGAATCCAGGATCCGATGCACCTTCGGGCTCTGCAACTCCTCGAAGGAGAACGGCGGCGAGGCGAAATGCGCATCGATCCCGCCCCTGGCCGCGAGCAGGGAGCGGACCGCAGCGGGGTGCGCAAGGGTGACCGTCAGCGAATCCAGCTTGTCGTAGTGCTCCAGACCGAAGACCTTGGCCGCGGCCATTTCCAGCGCGACCGATTCCAGCGATGTCCCGACGCCGGGAATCGCAATCCGGTCGCCCGGCCGGAAATCGGCGAGGCTCCTGATGCGCGACCGGTTCGTGTCCAGGGACAGCGCGGCGCTGCTCAAGGCGCTGATTCCGACGACCTCGGAGCGCGGAATTCCCCGCGCCTTGGACCACAGGGTCAGAAAACCGGGCACGCCGATCCCGGCGACGTCGAGATTGCCGGCGAGCATCGCGTCGCTGATGAGGTTGCCCCCATCGAGCACGGTCCACTGCACCCGCACATCGGGAATGCCCCTCGCCCTGGCCTGCTCTTCGATCAGGCCCTGGGACTGCATGACCATCAAGGGGAGATAGAGCAGGCCATAGCCATGGGAGACCCGAATGGTCTCGGGGGGGCTGCCGTCCATGAAATGCGCGAGCGTCGCCAGCAGCGCCGCCAGCAGCGCCGCCACCGGCGCCGCCAGCCAGCTTGCCCTGACGCGAGTTGCCGTCATGCGCGGTGGGACAATGCGGGACCTGAAGCCGCCGCGGCGCCCGGGACGGAGTCAGGCGCCCCTGGCGTGCGGACAAGCTGCATCCGGCCGCCGCGATCGTGCCTCTCGGTGCTGCGCCAGGACGCGGGCTTCCAGCTCATGCATCGTCTCCGTGGATCTTTTGTGCCCGTAGACTAGACGCGTCACCTGTTGCGAATCTGACCGAATGCGCATCCTGCTCGTCGAAGACACCCTCGATCTGGGAGAAGGCGTGGTCATGCACCTGCGCCACGCGGGTCACACGGTGGACTGGGAAACCGACGGCGCGGCGGCCCGTGAGCTCGCGCTGCACGGCGACTACGACCTGCTGATCCTCGACATCATGCTCCCCGGCCTCGACGGCCTGACGCTGCTGCGCCACTTGCGGCAGGCCGGGGTGTCCTCGCCGGTCCTGATGCTCACGGCCCGGGTGGAGATCGACGCGCGCGTGGATGCGCTGGACCTGGGCGCGGACGACTATCTGATCAAGCCCTTTTCCTTTCGGGAGCTGTCGGCACGCGCGCGGGCCCTGCTGCGCCGCCGCACGGGGGACGCCACCAACCTGCTGCGTTGCGGCGCACTGACCCTGGACCGCAAGACGCGCAGTGTCACGCTGCACGGCGAGCCCATGGCCTTGAAGCGGCGCGAAGTCACGCTGCTGGAGATCCTCGCCGCGCGTCCTGGACGCATCTTCAGCAAGGACGAGCTGATGGACCGGCTGTTCAGCATCGACGATGCGCCGACCTCGAATGCCGTCGAGCAGGTCGTGGCCCGGCTGCGCCGCAGCCTCGAGGGCACGGGCGTGGAGGTCAAGACGCTGCGTGGCCTGGGTTACCAGCTGGTCGTGCGCTCGGAATGAGGCTGCGTCCGCGCTCGCTGTACACGCGGCTGATGATCGCGCTGCTGGTCGTGCTGGCCCTGGCCGGTTCGGGGCTGATCTTTGCCGCGTGGTTCTACTCCGGAGTCGCCGCGGACAGCGCGTACGACCAGGTCCTGATCAGTGGCGCCTTGCAGATCGCGGAGAACTGCTGGATGCACGATGGCGTGCTGAACGTCGATGTTCCGCTGGCCCCCTTCTCGGTGCTTTCGACGCAGGATCGGGTCTTCTACAAGGTCACCGATCCATCGCACCGCGTCGTCGCCGGCGATCCGTCCCTGCGGGTCGACGTGCCCCTGCGGGAGATCCGCCGCGGCCCGGTGGTGCGCAGCGCCCGCTTCCATGGGCAGGCGGTGCGGGTCGCCATCGTCGGCCGGCATGTGGTGGAGTCGGACCCGAACGGCTGGGCCGTGGTCGTCCTGGCGGAGACCCTGGTGGCACGCCACGCCCTGGCCGCGAATCTCACGAGAAAGGCGCTATGGATCGTGTCGTTCATGGGCCTGATCACGATCGCCGCGGTGATGCTGGCCGCCCAGCGAGCGCTCAAGCCGCTGCGCGACGTGGCACGGGCCATCGACGCTCGTGACGCCGATTCGCGCGAAGCCCTGCACGTCGATGCCCCCGCGGAAGCGGAGGTGCTGGTGCAGACGATCAACGAGTTCATCGACCGCCTGAACGCGCGCATCGCGCTCATGCGCCGCGTCATCGGTGACGTGTCGCACCAGATTCGAACCCCGCTGACCGCGATTTCCTCCCAGCTGGAGATGTGGGAGCGCGCGGACGGCGACGCGGCCCGGCAAGTGCTGGCGAATCGCATCAAGCAGCGGCTCTCCGAGGTGGGGCAGCTCTCGAGCCAGTTGCTGAGCCACGCGATGGTGCTGCACCGCGCGGAGGAACAGAGCCTGCAGCCGGTCGATGTGACGCCACTCGTACGCCTGGAGTTGATGCGTTTGCTGGAACAGCGCGCATCGGCGCAATGGAACGTGAGCTTCGACGCCCCCGAGGCTCCGGTGGTCGTGCCCTGCGACCCCGTCACCCTGAAAGAGGCCTTGCGCAATGTGTTCGTCAACGCGCTGGACTATGGGGTCCGGCAGCAGCTTGCCGTGAGCATCGTCGCCTCCGATTCCACCGCCGACATCCGTGTCGAGGATGATGGGCCCGGCATCTCCGAGACGCGGCAAGCGGCGTTGCGCACGCCCTTCACGCCGCGTGACGGCGGCCGCGATGGCGCGAGCCTCGGCCTCGCCATCGTCGAGGAGGTCTTGCGTGCGCACCACGGGGAACTTCGCTTCGAGCGCACGGGCCAGGGACATTTCCGGGTCGTTCTCTCCCTGCCGCTCCATGGCGCCGCGGCGGCGCCCCTTCGTGCCGAAACGGGGGCGGCGCACAAGTCACCCCAGGCGGGGAGGAGCCACGACCCGGGCTCGATCGAGAGCTGAGCGCAGCCGCTGCGCGGCCCCCGCGATGGCCGCTTCACGCGCTGCGCGCTGGGCCTGCATGCCCGCCTGCACGGCCTGCAGCACCTGCGTAGGCGCGCGCTCCGGGCGGCCGCTGTCGAAAGGCGGTTGCGGCGCGTACTCGAGGGCCAGCTGCACCTGCTGCGCGTAGTCCTCGCCGGCCACCTCGGCCATCAGGCTCAAGGCCAGGTCGATGCCGGCGGTGACGCCGCCGCCGCTGAACAGGTTTCCGTCGCGCACCACGCGTGCCTCGTCGGGGATGGCCCCGAAGGCGCGCAGGCCCTCGCGCCAGGCCCAGTGGCAGGCCGCGCGCCGCCCCTGCAGCAGACCGGCCGCGCCGAGCAGCAGCGAGCCGGTGCACACCGAGCTGACATAGCGAGCGCCGGCAGCCAGGCGCCGCAATTCGCCCAGGAACTCGGCATCGCCCATGGCCTGCACGCAGCCGTGGCCGCCCGGCACGCACAGCAGCGCGCAGTCGCGCACCTCGGCCAGGCGAACCAGGCCGTCGAAGCGCAGCCCCTGGGGCATGACGATGGCTTGTCCCGTGGTGGAGGCGGCCACGCAGCGCGCGCCCGGCAGGCGCGACAGCACTTCGTAGGGCCCGGTGAAGTCCAGCTGGGTCACGCCGGGATAGAGGGCGAACACGACGAGAAAGTCCTGGCTCATGAGGGTCTCCTGGAATGCGACGAAGGTGCGACGGTCGCATGTTCGCCGCATAATGGTCCGACGCAAAGGACAAAGAACCCACCTTTCCTGCCATGCGCACCATCGCCGTGCTGCTGTTCCCGGATTTCCAGATCCTCGATGCCACCGGGCCCATCGCAGCCTTCGAGATCGCCGAGCGCTACGCGCCCGGCAGCTATGCCGTGCAGCCGGTGGCGGCGCGGCCCGGGCTGGTGCGCAGTTCCTCCGGCGCGCTGCTGCAGGCGCGCGGCGCACGCGGGCTGCGCGGGGTTCACACCCTGCTGGTGGCCGGCGGCGACGGCGTGGAGGCGGCGGCGACCTGCGAGGCCACGCGGCGCGTGGTGCGCAACCTGGCCGCGCGCGCGCAACGCGTGGCCAGCGTGTGCTCCGGCGCCTATCTGCTGGCCCACGGCGGGCTGCTGGACGGGCTGCGGGCCACCACCCACTGGAGCCGCAGCCGGGATTTCGTGCGGCGCTTCCCGCAGGTGCACCTCGAGCCCGACCGCATCTACATCCGCGAGGGTCGCATCTGGACCTCGGCCGGCATCAGCGCGGGCATCGACCTCGCGCTGGCGCTGATCGCCGAGGACCTGGGCGAGTCGGTGGCACGGCGCACCGCGCAGCAGCTGGTGTTCTATTACCGCCGCCCGGGCGGCCAATCGCAATTCTCGGCGCTGCTGGACCTGAGCACGCCGGACGGGCGCTTCGCCGATCTGCTCGCCTTCGTGCGCGCCAACCTGCGCGAGCGCCTCGCCGTGGAGGACCTGGCCGAGCGCGCGCACCTGAGCCCGAGGCAGTTCTCGCGCCTGTTCCGTGCCGAGGTCGGCCTGCCGCCGGCGCACGCCGTGGAGGCGCTGCGCGTGGAGGCCGCGAAGGCCGCGCTGGAAAGCGGTGCGGATTCGGTGCAGCGCGTGGCCGCGCAATGCGGCTTCGGCAATCCCGAGCGCATGCGCCGCAGTTTCCAGCGCGTCACGGGCGCGCCGCCGTCCGCGGCCAGGCGCCGCGCCGGTGCCCGCGCCTGAAGCCGCCCACGCTGCTAGATTCAGCGTACCTGCGGTTCGCGCCGCGGGTGCGACGGGGGGAGCACGAGCCCCATGAACTTTCCGTGCCTCTGCTTGCGCGGAACGCCCCACGTACCGGAGTGTCTCGATGTTCACAGAAATCTCCCGGCGGTCCCGCATTCGCGAAGCGGCCGACCTGGTCTACCGCGCGATGCCGCCGACCCCGCAATACGCATGGCCCCTGCTGTGCGAGGCCCTGGGCACCCAGGTGTGGGTCAAGCATGAGAACCACACGCCCACGGGCGCCTTCAAGGTGCGCGGCGGCCTGGTGTATTTCGAAGGCCTGCGGCGTCGCGAGCCGGATTGCCAGGGCGTCATCTCGGCCACCCGCGGCAACCACGGCCAGAGCATCGGCTTCGCGGCGCGGCGCCATGGGCTCGCTGCCACCATCGTCGTGCCCCATGGCAACAGCCGCGAGAAGAATGCCGCCATGCGCGCGCTGGGCGTGGAGTTGATCGAGCATGGCGAGGATTTCCAGGCGGCGCGTGAACAGGCGCTGCGGCTGGGAGCCGATCGCGGCCTGCATGCCATTCCCTCCTTCCATGCCGATCTGGTGCTCGGCGTGGCCAGCGCATGGGCGGAGTTCCTCGAATCCGTGCCGGACCTGGATGTGCTGTTCGTGCCCATCGGACTGGGCTCCGGCATCTGCGCGGCCGCGACCGCGCGTGCCGCCCTGGGTGCGGGGCCGCGGATCATCGGCGTGGTGTCCACCCGCGCCGAGGCCTACGCGCTGTCCTTCGAGCAGCGCCGGCCGGTGGAGGCCCCGGCCCTGACCGAAGTGGCCGATGGCATGGCCTGCCGCGTGCCCGATGCGCAGGCGCTGGAGATCATCTGGAGCCAGGTGGACGAGGTCGTGCGTGTGGACGACGAACAGGTGCTGCGCGCGATGCGCCTGTACTACACGGCCACGCACAACATCGCCGAGGGAGCGGGCGCCGCGGCGCTGGCCGCGGCGCTGAGCCGACGCGAGCAGTTGCGCGGCCGACGTGTGGGGCTGTGGTTGAGCGGCGGCAATGTCGACCTGGATCTGTTCCGCCGCGCCATGGATCTGCCGCCCGACGAAACAGCAGCCTGGCGCCCCGCGCAGTGACCGCGGCGCGGCCGGGACTCAGCGCGCGGCCTGCTCGATGGCCTGGAAATCCTCGTCGGACAACTGCAGGGAGGCCGCGCGCATGTTCTGCTCCAGGTGCTCGATGCTGGCCGTGCCGGGAATCGGCAGCATCACGGGGCTGCGCCGCAGCAGCCAGGCCAGCGCGATCTGCCCGCTGCTTGCGCCATGGCGCCGCGCCACGGCGTCGAGCACCGAACCCTGGCGCGCCAGGCTGCCGGCCGCCAGCGGATACCAGGGAATGAATCCGATGCCCAGGCGCTCGCAGTGATCGAGCACATGCTCGCTGGCGCGGTCGGCCAGGTTGTAGCGGTTCTGCACGGTGGCGACCGGGAAGACCTTGCTCGCCGCCTCGATGTCCTCCACGCCCACCTCGCTGAGCCCGGCATGCCGGATCAGGCCCTCGTCGAGCATGCGACGGATGGCGCCGAACTGCTCGTCGCGGGGTACCTTGGGATCGATGCGGTGCAGTTGCCACAGATCGATGCGCTCGACTCCGAGCTTGCGCAGGCTCTTGCGGGCCTGCGCGATCAGGTAGTCGGGGCGTCCGTCGGGCGTCCACTGGTCGGGGCCGCCGCGGGTCAGGCCGCCCTTGGTGGCGATCAGCAGGCCGTCGTAGGGGTGCAGAGCCTCGCGGATCAACTGTTCGGATACGTCGGGGCCGTAGGAATCCGCCGTGTCGATGAAGTCCACCCCCAGTTCCGGCACGCGGCGCAGCAGGCGCAGCGCCGCCTCGCGGTCCGGCGGAGGGCCCCAGACGCCCTTGCCCGTGATGCGCATGGCGCCGAATCCCAGGCGGTGGATCTCGATGTCGCCACCGACGCGAAAACGCGCCGGGGACTGCGAAGCGGTGTCGCTCATCACGGGCTCCAGGGTAGGAACGAGTTCCGGCGTGGCAGGCTCGCGGGGCCGGGCTCCCTGACATCCTAGTGCAGGGCGTCCGCGATGGTGCTGCTTCGCCGGCGCGTGCCGCTCCGGCGGCGGCAAGGGACGCGGCGCCCCCGCAGCGCGCAGCGGCTCAGGCCCCGGCTTCCAGGCGCGAGAGCAGCCATTGGCCGTGGGCTTCGTGCAGCGCCTGGCGTGCGGAAGCCGGCACCGCCGGCGCCTGCTCGTAATAGCGATAGATCTCGCTGCCCTGCTCGGAGGACTGCCGCAGGAAATCGAGCAGCGCGGTTCGCGCCGCGCGCCGCGCCGGATGCATGCGCCCGGGCGCAAGGAGCCAATGGTGGGCCAGCGCGCCCAGGAAGGTCGACACCGCCTGGCCGCGCCGGGGCAGGGAAAAATCCGCCCGCCATTGCGCGAAGGCGCCGGCCGGCATCGGCCGGGTGAAGGCATAGCCCTGCGCCCAGCGCGCTCCCAGGATGCGCACCACCTCCTGGATGCCCTGGTCCTCCACCCCCTCCACGATCACCGTGCGGCGCAGGTCGTTGGCCAGTTGCACGATGGAGCGAATCACGCCGAAGGTCTGCAGCGGCAGGTGCCGCAGGGTGGAGATCAGCCCCTGGTCGATCTTGATGGTGTCGAAGGGCAGCACCGAAAGACGCTGCAGGCTGCTGTAGCCGGCGCCCAGGTCGTCCATCGCCAGGCCGACGCCGATGTCGCGCAGGGCATCGATGGCGCGGGTCTGCTCGGCGCTGTCGAGGGTCTGCGACTCCAGCAGCTCGAGGCTGATGCGCGAGGCTTCGACGCCATGCCGCCGCAGGGTCTCGCGCACCCACTGGGGGCATTGCGGGTCCAGCAGCGTGGAGGGTGCCAGGTTCAGCGCCACCCCCATGCGCAGTCCCTCGGCATCCCAGCCGCGCAGCAGGGAGCAGACCTGATCGAGGCCGCTGCGGAACAGGTGGTCGAGCTCGGCGTCGCCGAGGATGGGCAGGAAGGCGCCCGGCGCCAGCACGCGCCCGTCGGGCAGCATCAGGCGCGCCAGCGCCTCGACCCGCTCGCAACGCCCGTCCAGCAGGTTGACCACCGGCTGCACGTACATGCGCAGGCCATGACCGAACAGGCTCTCGCGGCAGGCATTGGCCGCGTCCTGCGGGATGATTCCACCAGGCAGGGGCACGCGGCTGGCCTGCCACACGCGCCCGGCGTGTTGCTGCAGCGCCTTGACCGTCTGCTGCATCCAGGCGGAATCGAACTGGTGGGGATAGGCCCCGTACAGGGCCAGCACGAAACTCGGCTTGCCCTGCGTGTCCAGCACCGCGAGCGTGACCGCGCTGCGCACGCCCAGCGCCAGCATCGGCGCACGCCACTGCGCGACGCGTTCGTCGCGCGCATAGGAGGCGATGCGCTGGATGGTGGCGCCGCGCCAGGCCAGCGCGATGGGCCCGCGGCCGGTGAGCTCGCCGGGATCCAGCCGCGCCGTGTAGCGCGCGTCGCCCAGGATGCCCGAGACTTCGTCCGCGCGAGGGCCGCTGGCGGCCTCCACGGCGAACTCATTGCTGGCATTCGGGCGCAAGACCTCGCAAGCAACGATGCCGGGCAAGGCACCGATGGGCACGATCAGGTCGCGCAGCGCGTCGCGCCAGAGCGAACCGGCCGGCACCGCGTGGCCGACCAGCACGTTCTGGTAGGCGCGCACCGTGGAGGACATGCCGCGCAATTCGTGCTGCAGATCCTCCTGCAGCCTGTCCTCGATGACCCGCAGGATCTCCCGCCGCGTGGCCGCGGGAATGCGCGCCGCGCCCAGCCCTTCGATCACCTGCTGCCGAAAGGCCGCCATCTGGCGCACCAGCAGGCTGGGCTCGATACCCATGAGCGCCTGCTTGACCCCCACGCGCTCCGAGCGCTGCGCCAGTTCCTCGCGCGTGCGCGAGGGATCGAGCAGCTGATGCAGATGTCTGGCGTGCACGTCGCGTATGGCATCGAGCTCCTGGTCGGACAGCAGATGCACCATCGGGGCGGCATCGTCATCGCGCGCCACCTGGGTGTAGAAGTCGCGCAGGAATCCGTCGATGGCCTGCGTGATCTGCCCGGCAAGCTCGCCGAGCAATGCGCATGCCCGAGGTCCATGGGGGTCGGGGCGCAGGTCCTGCGACTCGTCGCCCGCGGAGCGCGCGCCCAGCTGCCACCAGCGCACACGGTCGGCCTTGCGCGCCTTCGCCTGGTACAGCGCCGCATCAGCCTTGCGCAGCAGGGAGTCGGCGTCGGACCCGTCGGCCGGGAAGACGGCCAGGCCCATGGTCATGCCCACCGCGGCCTGAGCACCCGAGGCGAGGGCGAAGCTGCGCTCCACCGCGGTGTGCAGCCGGCGCATGACGGCATCGAGCTCGCGCAGCAGCGCCGGCTCGCTCAGATCCTCGACCACCACCACGAACTCGTCGCCGCCCAGGCGCGCCAGGAAATCCGATTCGCGCAACAGGCCGCGCATGCGCGCCGCGAACTCGCGCAGCAGCATGTCCCCGGCCTCATGCCCGTAGAGGTCGTTGACCGGCTTGAAATCGTCGAGGTCCAGAATGCCCACGGCCAGCACCGCCTCGCGCCTGCGCGCGCGCTCCAGCGCGCCTGGCAGGTGCTGCTCGAGCGCGCGGCGGTTGGGAAGCGCGCTCAGCGGATCGTGCAAGGCTTCGTAGCGCAGGCGCCGTTGCAGGCGTGCGCGCTCGGTCACGTCCTGCAGGGTCCACACGAACAAGGTGCCGTCGCCGTCGGCGGGCAATCCGAGCGAGCCGTCGCACAGCACTTCCTGGCCGTCACGGCGCAGCAGGCGCATGTCCATGACCGAGACGGGCCCCCGCGCAGCGACCTGCGCGTACAGCCTTCCGACGCGTTCGTACTCCGCGTCGTCGGCGAAGAATCTGCGCCCCGGCTGGCCCTCGACGCTGGCGGGTCCGTCGAAGCCCAGGAGCTGCGCGAAGCGCTGGTTGGCCGAGAGCACCACGCGATCGCGCACCATGATGATGCCGGCCAGCGTGTTGTCCAGGAGCGTGCGCTGGATGCCGGCCAGCTCCCGCTCGCGCCGCTGCGCCTCCAGGCGGTCGAGCCCGCGCGCGATGTTCGCCGCCAGCTCGCCCATCAGGCCCTGCATGTCCGGAGAACAGGGTTCGACCTCGGCATGCATCGCGCCCAACACCCCCCAGGTCCGGCCGGAGCGCAGGATGGGAGCCGTGACGCGCTGCTCCTTGCGGCTGCGCAGCGTGTCATCCCCGGCGCAAGCCAGGACGTCGGCGCAGGCATCGGCGTCGGGGCGCGCCACGTAGGCCAGCGCCAGGCCGCCGCGGTGCACCGCGATGTCGCAGACCGCCTGCAGCAAGCCGCCGGGCTCGCTCGCCACGGCGATGGCCTCCGAAGCCTGCGCGAGCATGGCGTTGAAATCGACGGCGCGTTGCAATTGGCGCCGCGTGAGCTCGAGGCGGCATGCCGTCTGCCGTGCCTGCAGCGCATGGCTGGCCTGGTCGGCCAGCGCCTGCAAGGTCTGGCGCTGCGTGGGCGAGAGCCGGCGGGGCCGGAAATCCAGCACGCACAGCGTGCCCACCTGGAGACCCTCGCTGCTGCACAGCGCGGCGCCAGCGTAAAAACGCAGGCCGGGGGAGCGCAGCACCAGAGGGTTGTCGGCGAAGCGCGGGTCGGCGCTCGCGTCGGGCACCTCCAGCCAGCCCTCGCCGGCGATGGTGTGCGCGCACAGTGACTCCTCGCGCGGCGTCTCCCGCGGGGCTTCCGCCGGATCCAGGCCCACCAGGGCCTTGAACCACTGGCGCCTGGCGTCGATCAGCGAAACCGCGGCGACCGGCATGTCCAGCACGCGGGCCGCACAGGCCGCGAGCTGGTCGAATACCGGCTCCGGGGGCGTGTCCAGCACACCGAGCTTCGCCAGCGCCTCCAGTCGCTCGCCTTCGCGCTCGGGCATCGGGGCAGGCATCCGGGCTGGGGAATGATGCGCGTGCTGCGTCGAATTCAACGAGATCTCCCGCGTCAACGACAACAACCCCGTGGCACGAAAAGACCGTACCACTTTGTGCACAATCATCGCACGGCTACACGAGGATTTCACCTCATGGCTGCCAGTTGCGTCCCCACGAGCCTGCGCAGCACGCAATTCCCGGGCCACTTCCGGCATCGCGCGGACTCATCCACAATGCGCGAATGAGTGGAAGCCGCCCGATGACTCGGGTTTACCCGCAGCCGAACTCCGTTCCCGACCCCAGCGATCCATGGCCCTGCAGCGCGCACATGCCTGGCTGATGTCCCTGCGCGACGGCTTTGTCGCGCTGCTGCCGCTGACCTTCCTGCGCGTGCTGGCCGTGCTGGCGGGCTCCTTTCCACTCCCCGCGTACCAGGCCGCGATGCGCCAGGCCTTCGGGCCCGACTGGCACACGCGCCTGGACCATGCCAACATGGCCTTCCTGGGCATTTTCGGCATCGCGCTGTGCGCGGTGAGCGCGGTGCAGCTGGCCCACCGGCTTCCCGCTCCCGGCGGCCTGGCCGGGCGCCAGCCACCCCTGATGGTGGCCATCTGCGCGATCGTCAATTTCGTCGTGGTGTCGGCGGTGCTTCACGGTGGAGTGGTGAACTTCGGCTTCGGCAGCATGTTCCTGGGACTCCTGATCGGCGTGGCCACGGTGGAGCTGCTGCGCCTGGCCGAGCGTTGGCGCCTGATGGACCTGATCCGGCTGCCCTACGACACCGAGGCCTCGCTGTACCACGCACTGCGCCTGAGCCCGGCCATGGTGGCCATCGGACTGCTGATGTTCGCCGCGGCCCAGGCCTGGACCCGCCTGCCGGGGCTGGGCGCGCATCCCCTGGAGCCGCTGGTGGCCTGGGCGCAGGCACGCCAGGCAGGAGCCTGGGTGCTCGGCGTGGTCGCTGCCCTGATCAACCAGTCGTTGTGGTTCATCGGCCTGCATGGAACCATGGCCATGGACGCCTACGTTTCGCCGGATCTGTTCGCGCCGGACGGCGCCGCCTACACGGCCACGCTGGCCTGGAGGCCGATGTTCAATGGCTTCGTGATGCTCGGCGGATCGGGGGCCACGCTGGGCCTGCTGCTGGCCATAGCCATCGGCTCGCGCGACCGCGCCCAGCGCGGCATCGCCAAGCTCGCGCTGCTGCCCTCGCTGTTCAACATCAACGACATCCTGCTGTACGGCCTGCCGCTGGTGCTCAACCCCCTGTACCTGCTGCCTTTCCTGGGCGTTCCCGTGCTGCTCACCCTGCTCGTGGTGGGCGCCACGCAAGGGGGCTGGGTGCACATGCAGGACCCCGGCCTGGTCTGGACCACCCCGGCCTTGCTGTCGGGCTGGCTGCTCACGGGATCCTGGCGCGGGGTGGCGCTGCAATTGCTGGAGATCGCGCTGGGGGCTGCCTGCTACCTGCCTTTCGTGCGCCGTGCGGACGCGCGACTGCGCCAGTCGCGCGCGCAGGCCTTCGAGTCGGCCAAGCGCGAGATCCTGGCCACCGGCAGCGACACGCCTGCGTCGGCCTGGCACGGCCAGTCGCGCATGATCGCCCGCGGACTGCTCGACGAGCTGCGATCGGCACTGGCACGCAATCAGCTTTGGCTGGCCTTCCAGCCCATGCATGACCGCGCGGGATGGACGGTGGGTGCCGAGGCCCTGCTGCGCTGGGATCACCCCCGCCACGGCCCGGTGCCGGCCGCGCTGATCGTGCGCCTGGCCGAACAGAGCGGCGACATGCTTCGCCTGGGAGGCTGGGTGCTGGAGCAGGCCTGCGCCGCGAAGGCGCGCTGGAACCAGGCCGGATATCGCGACCTCACCATGGCGGTCAACCTGTCTCCGCTGCAGCTGACCGACCCGCTGCTGGCGCAGCATGTGCAGCGTTGCCTGCAGCGCCATGGCCTGGCCCCCGAGGAAATCGAGCTGGAGATCACGGAAACCGTCGCACTGCCCGACGGCCAGGTGGTGGACCATGTGCTGGGTGAACTCGAACGCACGGGCGTGCGCCTGGCCATCGACGACTTCGGCATGGGTTCGTCCTCGCTGCTGTACCTGCGACGCTTCGACGTGCACGCCATCAAGATCGACGGCTCGCTCACGCGCGACCTGCTGGACAATCCGACCAACGCGGACATCATCCGCACCATCGTGATGCTCGGACGCACGCGCAACGTGCAGGTCGTGGCGGAGTTCGTCGAGACCGTGCAGCAGCGCCGGGCGCTCGAGGCCATGGGCTGCGATGTGTTCCAGGGCTGGTACCACAGCGCCCCGCTCGACGAAGCGCGATGCCTGGAGTACTTTGCCGCCAGCGTCGAGCGCATGCGCAGGTCCGGCGTGCCCAGCCAGCAGGACATGACGGTCGAACTGTTGCGCTGAACCGGCGCGCTGAACCGGTGCGCAGAACCGGCGCGCTGAACCGGCGCGCTGAACCGGCTTCAGGCCTGGGCGAGGCGCCGCACGGCATCGCGCAGGGATTCGCAGCTGAGCTCGACGCC
Organism: Pseudomonadota bacterium; assembly: GCA_021846965.1. Lineage (GTDB taxonomy): Bacteria > Pseudomonadota > Gammaproteobacteria > Burkholderiales > Burkholderiaceae_C > Thiomonas_A. The sequence continues at coordinate 25,537 of JAJZWA010000011.1, forward strand.
GTGCATGGGCTCGCCCACATGCAGGCCCACGCGATTCAGCCAACCCCGGCGCCAGGGCCGCACCATCGCGACGTTGCGCCCCCGGCGTACCTCGATGCGGCTGAAGAAGGATCCCCACATATCGGTCAGGGCCATGGGGACCACCGGCACGGCCAGGCCCTCGGCCCGCGCGCGATCCAGGATGCGCAGCACGCCGGGCTTGAATGGCTGCAGCCGGCCGTCGCGTGTGATCGCGCCTTCCGGGAAGATCGCCAGCAGATCCCCGTCGCGCAGGGTGTGCAGTGCCTGCTCGAAGGCCGCTTCGTAGACCTGGGGCTGGCACTCGCGCGGGGCCACCGGAATGGCGCGCGACAGCCGGAACAGCCAGCCGAGCAAGGGGATGCGGAAAATCTCGTGGTCCATCAGGAAGCGAACCGGGCGCGGACTGGCGGCCATCAGCAGCACGGCGTCGACGAAGCTCACGTGGTTGCACACGAGCACCGCAGGGCCCGACGCCGGGATCGCCGCCGCCCCATGCACCCGGAAGCGGTACACCAGATGGGTGAGTACCCATGCGACGAAGCGCAGCAGGTACTCGGGCACCAGCAGGAAGATGTAGGCCGCGACGGCCGCGTTGACCACGCCCATGCACAGGAACACCTGCGGGATCGACCCGCCGAGGGCGAGCAGGCAGGACGCGAAGCCTGCGCTGGCCACCATGAACAAGGCGTTGAGGATGTTGTTGGCCGCGATGATGCGCGCGCGGTGGGAGGGCTGGGCGCGCAATTGCACCAGCGCGTACATGGGCACGCTGTACAGCCCGGCGCTCAGGCTCAGCAGCGCCAGGTCGGCCATCACCCGCCAGTTCGGCGCGCCCGCCAGGAAACCGCGCAGGCCCGGCCCCGGGGGCAGCGGCAGCGAGCGCGAGGCGAAGTACAGATCGATCGCGAACACGCTCATGCCCAGCGCCCCCAGCGGAACCAGGCCGATTTCCACATGGCGTCGCCCCAGGCTCTCGCACAGCAGCGAGCCCGCACCGATGCCCACCGAGAACACCACCAGCAGCAGCGAGGCCACCTGGACATCGCCGTGCAGCACCTCCCTGGCAAAACTGGGGAACTGGCTCAGGAACACGGCGCCGAAGAACCACATCCAGCTGATGCCCAGCAGCGAGCGGAACACCACGAGATCGCCGCGCGCCAGGCGCAGGTTGCGCCAGGTCTCGCCGATGGGGTTGGCGCTCAGGCGCAGCGCGGGATCGGTGGGCGGCGTGCAGGGAATGCGCCATGCCGCCGCGCGCCCGAGCAGCGCCAGCGCCAGGCAGACCCAGCCCACCTGCCGCGCACCGGCGGCCGGCACGGCCATCAGCAGGCCTCCGCCCAGGTTGCCGAGCAGGATGGCCACGAAGGTTCCCGTCTCGACCATGGCGTTGCCGCCGGTGAGCTCGCGTTCGTTCAGATGGGCGGGAAGATAGGCGTACTTGACGGGTCCGAACAGCGTGGAGTGCAGGCCCATGAGGAACACGCAGGCCAGCAACAGGCCCGCGGCGTGGCGCGCGAAGCCCCACGCGGCCAGCGCCATGATGGCGATCTCCAGGTTCTTGACCCCGCGGATCAGCTGGGCCTTGTCGAACTTGTCGGCCAGCTGTCCGCTGCTGGCGGAGAACAGCACGAAGGGCGCGATGAACACCGCGCCGATCCACAGGCCCGCGGTACGCGGCGGCAGCCACTGCACCTGCAGCTGGTAGGTCAGCAGCACGGTGAACGCGAACTTGAACAGGTTGTCGTTGGCCGCGCCGAGAAACAGGCTCGCGAAAAAGGGGGCGAATCGCCGCTGCCCGAGCAGCGCGAACTGGTGGGAGGCTTCCGGGGAAGGCGATGGCATCGCGGGCTCCTGGAACGGGACACCCGCGGCACTTTAGCCACAGGCACCCGACCCTGGAGCCGACGCTGCCAAGGCGCCCTCCTCGCCCCCTGGTGCCCCGGCGCCCGGGCTCGGCTCAGCGCAGCGCGCTCAGCGACAGACCCTGCTTGCGCAGGTTGCTCTGGACCGTGTCGGTCTCGCTGCGCACCTGGGCGTTGTAGTCCTGGGGACGAATGCCGGCCGGAAGGTGTTGCGACAGCACGAAATCCGGGCGTGCCTGGGTGTCCACGAACAAGGCAAGCTGGAAGGCCTGCTTCTCATCCAGATGGGCATTGCCCAGGGGCATGTTGCCCTTCACCCAGCGAGCCAGCTTGCTCACGTTGGCCAGGCCCGCGCCGGCGTTGTAGCTGTCGGGGCCCCACAAGGGCGGAAAGCTTCCGGCCACGCCAGCACCCGTGGCGCCATGGCAGGCTGCGCATCGTTCCTTGTACAGCCCGGCGCCGGCGAGGACATCGGCACGACCGGCTGCATGGAGCATCGCCTTGTAGGGATCGGGTGGAGCGGGCGGCGGCGGCGCCATGATCGGCTTGCCACGGTCCAGCCAGGCGATGTAGGCCGCCATGTCCACCACGACCCGGCTGTCGGTTTCGGGACGCATGCCGTTCATGCTGCGCATGAAACAGTTGGCGATGCGATCCTCGAGGGTGATGACGGCGTTCTCGCGTTTCGAGTAGGAGGGATAGCGGCTGGCCGTGAACCGGAAGTTGCCCGGGTGATCGTTGTCGCCCCCCTCGGTGTGGCAGTTGGCGCAGCTCAGCGCGTTGCCCACGTAGGTCTTCATGTCCGGGTCGGCATCGGGGTTCATGATCATCGCGTGACCATGCTGCACGGCCTGGCCCAGCGGGCCGGTGGGCAGGCCCGCCAGCGGGGCCGTCGCGGCGGCGGCCGAGGCCGCGCCCGTGGCCGCGAGAGCCAGCGCGAGAAGGTGGAACGAACGCATCCGGATGCTCCTGGGCCAAGGATCTGCGACATGCACGCGCCCTGCGCGTGCGAACCCGAAAGTATGGTTCAAACTGCTACATTTTCCGTTGATCGACCGCAAGGCTCGCGGAGCAACCCGGCAGCGAAACGTTACTTTTCATGAACGAAGCCAACTATGACGGCGTGCTCGCCGCCGCACGCCGCCTCGAGGGGCAGGCCCACCGCACGCCCGTGATGCGCTCGCGCACCCTGGACGCCGAGCTGGGGGCCAGCGTGCACCTCAAATGCGAGAACCTGCAGCGCATGGGCGCCTTCAAGTTCCGCGGCGCCTTCAACGCCCTGGCCAGCCTGGACCCGGCCCGGCGCAAGGCCGGGGTGGTGGCCTTCTCCTCGGGCAACCACGCGCAGGCCATCGCGCTGTCGGCCAGCCTGCTGGGCATGCCCGCGACCATCCTGATGCCCCAGGACGCACCGGCTGCCAAGATGGCGGCCACGCGTGGCTACGGCGGAAAGGTGGTGGTCTACGACCGCTACCGCGAGGACCGCGAGCAGATCGGCCGCGCGCTCGCCGAGCGCGACGGGCTCACCCTGATCCCGCCCTACGACCACCCCGACGTGATCTGCGGCCAGGGCACCGCGGCCCGCGAACTGTTCGAGGAGGTGGGCGAGCTCGACGCGCTGTTCGTGCCCCTGGGCGGCGGCGGACTGCTGTCCGGAAGCGCCCTGGCCCGCCAGGCGCTGGCGCCGGGCTGCCAGCTGTACGGCGTCGAGCCGGAGGCCGGGGACGACGGTCGGCGCTCGCTGCGCAGCGGCTCCATCGTGCACATCGAGACCCCTCGCACCATCGCCGACGGCGCGCAGACCCAGCACCTGGGGAACCTGACCTTCCCCATCATCCAGCGCGAGGTCACCGACATTCTCACGGCCAGCGACTCCGATCTGGTCGACACCATGCGCTTCCTGGCAGAGCGCATGAAACTGGTGGTCGAGCCCACCGGCTGCCTGGGCCTGGCTGCCGCCCGTCGCATGGGCGCGCAACTGCGCGGCAAGAGGGTGGGCGTGGTGCTCAGCGGCGGCAACGTGGACATGGCGCGCTTCGCCAGCCTGCTGGCGGGGGCCTGAGCGCCGAATCGCGAAACCTTTCACCTGGAGCAAGATTCACCGTCGGAAGCGCGCCTAGGCTTGTGCTCTTTGGAACCACGAGGAGTACAGGCATATGGGACCCACGCGCATCGGCTGCGAACGGCTTCGCGCCAAGGTGATGGATGCGGACGCCGCGGCGGCGTTGATCGAGCCTGGCAGCACGGTGGGGCTGAGCGGCTTCACCGGCTCGGGCTACCCCAAGGCGGTGCCGCTGGCGCTGGCACGCATCATCGAGCGCCATCAGGCCGCGGGAGACCCCTTCCGCGTGCGCGTATGGACCGGCGCGTCCACCGGCCCCGAGCTCGACGGCGCGCTGGCGAGGGCCAACGGCATCGAGTTCCGGCTTCCCTACAACTCCGATCCCCTCGCCCGCGAGCGCATCAACCGCGGCGAGATGGAGTACTTCGACATGCACCTCAGCCAGGTCGCGCCAATGGCCTGGCAGGGCTTCCTGGGACCCCTGGACACGGCGGTGATCGAGGTCAGCGGGGTGCTCCCCGACGGCTCGCTGGTGCCCTCGTCCTCGGTGGGCAACAACAAGACCTGGCTGGACCGCGCCCGCAAGGTCATCCTCGAGGTCAATGCCTGGCAAAGCGAATCCCTGGCGGGCATGCATGACATCTACTACGGCACCGCGCTGCCCCCGCATCGGATCCCGATTCCCCTGCTGCGCGCCGACGACCGCATCGGCGAGCCCTATTTCCGCTGCGACCCCGACAAGGTGGTGGCAGTGGTCGAGACCCACGCTCCCGATCGCAACCTGCCCTTCGCGGCACCCGACGACACGGCGCGTGGCATCGCGGGACATCTGATGGAATTCCTGCGCCACGAGGTCAAGGTGGGTCGCCTGCCGCCTTCGCTGCTTCCCCTGCAGTCGGGCGTGGGCAACGTGGCCAACGCCGTCATGTCGGGGCTGCTCGATGCGCCTTTCGAAGGCATGAGCGCCTACACCGAGGTGATCCAGGACGGCATGCTGGATCTGCTGGCCGCGGGCAAGCTGCACGTGGCCTCGGCCACCGCCTTCTCGCTCAGCCCCGAGGCGGCCGCGAAGCTCAACGCCGACATGGCGCGGTTTCGCGACAAGCTGATCCTGCGTCCGCAGGAAATCAGCAACCATCCCGAACTGGTGCGTCGCCTGGGCTGCATCGCGATGAACGGGTTGATCGAGGCGGACATCTACGGCAACGTGAATTCCACCCATGTCATGGGCTCGCGCATCCAGAACGGAATCGGCGGCTCGGGCGATTTCGCGCGCAATGCCTATGTGTCGATTTTCATGACCCCGTCGACCGCCAAGGGCGGCACGATCTCCGCCATCGTGCCCCAGGCCAGCCATGTGGACCACATCACCCAGGACGTGCAGGTGATCGTCACCGAGCAGGGCCTGGCCGACCTGCGCGGCCTGTCGCCCAAGCAGCGCGCGCGCTGCATCATCGACAACTGCGCCCATCCGGACTACCGACCGGCACTGGACGAGTATTACCGGCGTGCGCGCGAGCATGCCTACGGCCAGCAGTCGCCCTCGCTACCCGGCGAGGCGCTGTCGTGGCACCAGCGCTACCTGGACACGGGCAGCATGCGCGCCTGAACCCGGTCGATCGCGGCGGGGGCCACAACCCTCGCTGCCCGCACGGGCTTCAGCGCAGGCTGCGCGGGTTGCCGCGCGGGGGCTTGGGATAGGCGGCGCCTCCGCCGGTGCGGAACAGCACGTCGGCGAGGTCGTTGGTGATGCCCCACCAGTGGGAGGCGTTGTAGTAATGGTGGTGCATGTGCGCGCGTCGCATGCGCGCGCCGTAGCGCGTGCGCGGCCGGTACGCCGAGTCGTGGTGCGAGAAATGCATCCACTCGTAGAACACGAAATACCCCACGCTGCCCGCCATGGGAACCAGCGCGACCCGCGGGCCGAACAGCAGCGCGTAGGCGCCGTAGGTCACGGCTGCCAGGGGCACCAGGGCCCAGGCCGGCCAGAACAGGCGCGCCACCTCCCGCGGCTCGGCGTGGTGGGCGTGGTGCAGGTCGACCTGCAGCCTGCGGCGCAGGCCGTCGCGCGCCGGCAGCGGCGCATGCAGCACGAATCGATGCAGGCCGAACTCGACGAAGGGCGCCATCGCCACCGGGAGCAGCAGCAGCGGCCAGTCCCGCTCCAGCGCGCCCAGGCGCCACGCGGCAACCAGCAGCGTGACGAAGCCGAGCATCATCGCCACCACCGTGGGATGGGTCCAGAGATCGCGCCTGCGCATGAGCCGCGGAGTCTACAGCAGGCGCGCCGTCAGGCTGAAATAGGCCTCCGAGCCCGATTGGCCATAGACCGTGGTCTCCAGCGGGACCCCCAGGGTGAAGGCCGCGCTCACGCCCGGCCACAGGGGCCAGTTGCATCCCACGCCCACCGAGCGCAGGTCCTGGTGTCGCGGGTAGTGGTTGAACACGCCGCCCTGGTCCAGGAACACGAAACCGTCCAGCGTGGGGCCCGGCGCCCCGGTGGCGCTGGGCAGCTCGAAGCCATGGTGCAATTCGAACTGGGCGTAATAGCCGCTGGGCCCGGCCACCGCGTTGGCCGGATAACCCCGCACCGTGGTGGGCCCGCCGACCTGGAACAGCTGCCCGCCGGGGATGGTCTGCTGCGAGGACACCTGCCAGGCGGCCGAGGCCACGCCGAACAACCCCTTGGGCAGCACGCGCCGAGCGTACAGGGTCCCGCCCAGCAACTCGAAATCGCTGTGCTGCCCGCTGACCTCGCTGGCCGATTGCACGAAACTGCCGGTGAGGGTGGCGCCCGCGCTCAAGCCAGGCGCCGTGTAGCCGGTCTTCAGGCCCAGGGACTCGGTGGTTGCGCTGTCGGAACTCACCAGGGTGTCGAGCTCGAAGGACTTGGCGTTGGCCCAGCTCAGCGAGCCGGTGCCCAGGAGGATCCAGTTCAGGCCCACGTAGACCGGCTGCGCCAGGTTGGCCGACACGCTGTTGGACCAGCCCGAGACCTGCAGCTGCTGGTAGATGCCGGAGACATCGTGGATCTTCCCCGAGCTCAGGCTGATGCCGGCGCGCCCGCCCGAGGCGTTGATGGGCAGGTTGTAGGCCAGGCTGCCCATCTCATTGCCGCGGGACTTGAGCGCGTACAGCGTGAGCCGGTCATCGATGCCCGCCGGCGCATAGAGCTGGTACAGGACTCCTGCCTCGTCGCGGCCCACGGCCGACACTCCCTGGTTGTCCAGGAACACCTGCAGGAGATTGCGCGGCGGCTCGGTGACGGCCAGCTCGATGTCGGTGAGCCCGAAACGCGCGCCCGGCTTGAGCAGCGCCTGGATGCGCGCCAGGCCCGTGTCGTTGAAACGCGCCAGATCACCGGACACCCGCGGCAGGTTCACCACCTGGCCCGGCTGCAGCGCGACGAAGGAACGCACGAAGGACGGCGCCAGGTGCCGGGTACCGCTCACCGCCAGTTGCCCCAGGCGCCCCTGCAGCACCGCGATGCGCACGACTCCGCCGGAAATGGTCTGGGGCGGCAGATAGGCCGACACCGTGACCTCGTGCTTGCGCGCCAGCACCTGGTTCAGCTCGGCCACCATGCGGCGCAGCGTGGCGATGCTGGCCGGGCGCCCGACATGGGGCGAGGTGACCGCGTCGATCTCCCGGCGCGTCAGGAAGGGGGTGGGGTCGACGCGCACCCCCCGCAGCAGGAAGCGGGGCCCCTGCGCGCCGGACGCTGCGGGCGCCGGCGGCGTGGCCTGCAGGGGCGATGCCGGCTTGGGCAGCGCGTTGTTCTGCTCCAGCTGGTTCAGGTTGCCCTGCCCCTGCTTGTTGAGCAGGCCGGGATTGAGCGTGGGCGGCAGCGGCGTGGCGGCGAGCGCGGACTTGGCGGCGCAGCCCAGGAGCAGCGCGCCCAGGCAGCGCAGGGCCAGGACGCGCACGGAGGAGAACTCGCGCATGGGCATCACAGCCTGGACACGATCAGCGCGCCGTGTTTGCGCCGAAGGCCCTCGTCCCCGCCCGGCTGCTGCAGGTCCACCGCCGGCTGCGAAGGCCAGGCGAAGCCGAAATCGCTGCCGAACAGCGGCGGCGCCTGGAACACCGAGAACCAGCTGCCCAGGCTCTGCCCGGTGTCACCGGCCAGGACCTCGGCGTCGCCGTTGCGCAGCCCGCGCACGAAGTCGTCCACGAAATTCTGGTTCTGGATCATGCCCTTGCCCAACAGGTAGCCCAGTTGCGAGGTGGTGGTGTTGTTGACAAAGAAGGCCGTGGTCAGCGTGAGATCGCCCAGCTGGCTGAGCTGGAAGGACAGGCCCGGGTTGTAGATGCTCACGATCTGCGGCCCCGCCGGTCGCGGGGACTGGCTGTTGATGTCGAGCAACTGGTCAGGCAGGCTCAGCACCAGGTTCTGCAGGATGTAGCCGTCCAGAATGCGGAAGTCCGGAGAGTTCGACTGAATGGTGGCCTGGCTTTCGCGCAGGGAACCCAAGACCACCGGCAGGGTAGTGTCGATGGACACGCTGGCGTACAGACCCACCGACCCCTGCGGGCCGCCGAGATCGAGCTCGAAGGGCCCGGTGCTTCCGGCCGCCGGCACGATGCCGGCGATGTCGATGGTCGGCGCCGCGAAGGACGAACCCGAACCCACGGTGACCACCGGCAGGCTCAGCGAGGTCTGCGAACTCAGGTCCAGCGGGCCCCGGATGCTGAGTGCGCCGAACTCGATCGAACCCTGTGCCGTGGCGCTCAGCCCGGCATGGCCGTTCACGCTGGTCACGCGGATGCCGCCACCGCTGGAACCCAGCACGATGTTGCCCGGATCCGTGGGCAGGCCGGTCGTCAGCAGGTCGCCCAGGGTCAGCGGCCCCGCCGCCTGCAGCGACTGCGAGCCGCCGCTGGACACCGTGCCCAGCGTGACGGCGCCGTCGCCCTGCACGCTGATGCTGCCCAGCGCCGCGCTGATGCCGGACAGGCTCAGGTCCTGCTGCGCCAGCAGGTTCACCGAGCCGTCCAGCGCGGCCACGCTTCCCGCGCCCACCGGGGCCGTGGTGATCACGTCGATGTCGCCCTGGGTGGACGACAGGGTGAGACTTCCCGTGCCAATGATCAGGGGGTTGGGGGTCGGGCTGATGCTGTCGGCCGTGCCAGGGGCCTCGCCCGGCGCGTCGAAGGCCTCGGTGTCGGCCTCGGTCTCGTCGCCGATGCCCAGGCCCGCCTGGATGCTCACGCCGGCGCCGGGCGCGTCGGCGAGGATGTCCGTGCGCCCTGGCGCGGTGCCGGCGAGCACATGGCCGCCGGCGTCGATGAGCACCGCGCGGGCGTCGCCGCTGCCGCTGTTCAGCCCGGTGACCAGGGCGTCGCCGGTGGTGTCGATGGAGATGTCACCAACAAGGGCATCGATGCCGGACCCGTTGAGCATCTTCAGGCTATCCGCGCCCAGGGTGACCGAGCCCGCGGTGCTCAGCACCGAGCCGCCGGCGCCGAACACCTGTTCGCCGCCCGCCTGCAGCGCGACCTGTCCCAGCGCATCCACGGCGCCGGCGATGGTCGAGTCACCGGCGGACTGCAGGTTCACCAGGTCTCCGGAGTCGACGCCGCCGATCACGAAGGCATAACCGGCCGGCCCGTACAGCCACACCGATTGCCCGGGGGTGGGCGCGTCGGCGGTGATGGAGCCGCCGGCGGTCGTGACCCCGACGTTCAGCGCATCGCCCTGCGCGCCGATGGATCCGCCCGATGCGCTCAAGTCGACCTGGTCGGCGAGGATGTTCAGGTTGCTGCCCTGCCCTGCGTTCAGGATCGAACCGGGGGCGCTCAGCGAAACCGTCCCCGGGGAATAGAGGGTGCTGACCAGCGCATCCTGGGCGACCCCCATCCCGGCGGCCAGGTAGACCCCGTCCTGCGCCCGAGCGGTGATCGTGGCCCCCGAATCCAGTGCGAGGGCCAGACCACCCACGCCGCCATGGGCCAGGAGATTGCCGATGGTTCCGTCCGCCGCCTCCAGGATGATGTTCCCGGTGGCGATGTTCGATGCGCCCGCGTTGGCGATGCTGTCGAGTACCTTGATGCGGGCCTCGCCCGGCACCACGATGCTGCCCAGCGCCAGGCTACCGCGCGAGGCGACATAGGCGTTGCCGATGTCCAGCCCGCCGTTGGGCACGGCCTGGACGGACAGGTTCAGGCTGCCGCTGGCGCTGACGTTGAGCGGGCGCTTGGTCAGGATGGTCAGGTAGCTGCCCTGGGTGTAGGCCTGGCCGCTGGCCGCGGCGTCCAGAGCCGCCTGCTGCTGGGCCGACAGCGCGCTGTAGGGAGCATCCAGCGGCACGTTGGCGGTGCCTCCCGCATAGGCCACGGTCAGTTGCAGGTCGGAAGCCTCGGCCGACGCCAACTGCGCCTGCTGATCCACGCTCAGGGTGCTGGGCCGGGTGCCCGCGGCGATCACCGTCCCGTACTGGTTGTTGCTGCCGTTGCCGGTCTGGATGGTCTCGCCGACCCCCTGGCCGGCGTCCAGGCTCACCGTGCGGCCCGAGACGTTCGGCGCCTTCACCACATCGTTGGTGTTGGTCACCGTCTTGAGCAGCGCGGCCGACAGCGAGAACGACAGCTCGTCGTTGGTCCAGGTCGCACCCTGGGTCAGGCTTTGCAGCGTGGCGGCGGGCGCGTGGTACTGGTAGTTCGCGACATAGCTTGAGGTCAGGCCGCCGACCTCGCTGTTGAGGGTGTGGTATTGCTGGGTCTGCGCCTGCTCCAGGGCCGTGATGTCGACGCCCTTGTCCTCGGCGTCGAGCGCATCGCGCTGCTGTTGACTGAAGCTCACCTGGTAGTTCGGGTCGTAGCTCAGCCCGTGGTCGGGCTGGCTGAGCCGGATCGCCCAGTACTGCTGGTATTCCTGAGTGACCGAACTTTGGTAGGCGGACTGGGTCTGCGCGATTTTCTGCGTGTTGGCCTGCCCAGCCGTCAGGCCCAGCGACTGCCAGTAGCTCAGCAGTTGCTGTTGCGTGCGCTGGTCGATGGTCTGCACCGGATTGTTGTCGAGGATCTGGCCCGGCGCCGACAGCGTCACGTCGCCCCCGAGGGAAACCACGGTATCGGCCAGCAGGTTGCCGCTCGGGTTGTCGGCCCACGCGCCGGAAAGGATGTCGATGTCGCCGGCGGCCTGTGCCTGCAATCCGTAGTACAGGGTCGCGCCCTGCGCTGTGGGCGGGCCGAAGGGACGCAGGTTCTGGTCGGTGGTGAAGCCGGTGTCGACCGCCAGCGCGCCGCCGGCCACCCCGCCGAGGTCGCCGTGACCGGCATCGAGCCAGACGGCGTCGGCTCGCACCAGGGAGCCGGGGTTGGCGCCGAGAATGCCCTGGTCGGCGCTCAGGCTGACCGCGCTCTGGCCCGATGCGGCATTCGCCGAGACCTGATCCACCACGAGTTGGCCGATGCCGCTGATCGACACGTCGCCGCTGCCACCGTTCGCCCCCGCCACCGCGCTCAGGGCTCCGCCGGTGAGTTGCACCGATACCGGCGCCTGCACCGGCGCGCCGGCGGCACTGTCGGTGACCCCGCCGATCGAGCCCGCGGCCTGCAGGCCGATGTCGTGCGCCGTGATGGTCGCCCCGGTGGCGCCCGCGACGATCGAGGCGCCCGCGCCCGTGACGTTGATGCTCGTGCTGCCGGAAGCGTTGCCGAGGGCGCCGTCGAGTACCACGCTGCCAACCGACTGCACCTGGATGCTGCCAGTCGACGAACCCTGAAAGTCGATGCCGATGGGGTAGTCGGCCTTCAGCGAGGTCTTGGTGGTCTGGGTGTAGTGCTGGGTCAGCTGGTAGGTCGTGGTGTCGTTCTGGACCACGCACAAGGTGAGCCAGTTGCAGCTGCTGGAGCTGCCGGTGGCGACCTGGTTCCAGGAATCCAGGTAATAGGTGGTGGACTGCACGCTGCCCTTGCTCTCCAGCGTGGAGTTCGGCACGGTGGTGATCCCGGGGTCGCTGGTGACCACGTACTGCCCGGAGCTACCCAGGGGCGTCAGCCCGCCGCCGCCGGTCTGCGTGGAGCTCGTCGAGATGAAGCTTCCGTTGGGAAGCACCTCGCTCTGGTTGGCCGTCACCTGCACGTTGTCCACATTCGAGAACTGACCCAGGGACAGGCTGGAGGAGCCGAACAGGTTGGCCGAGGTGGTCGAGAAGTTGGTGACCTTGGTGTATTGGGTCTGGGTGGCGAACACGTACCTCGCGCCCTGGCTCAACGGGGCGTAGGTGGTGTCCCTGCCGTCGACCGACGTTCCCGGCGAGCTCACCGGATGGACCGGAAGTCCGTCGACCCCGAGGGTCGCGGTGGACACCGTGGATTGCACCTGATTCGCCGCCGGGTCGTAGGTGTACTGGGTCTGGCGCCAGTCGACCACGGAGGCGTTGTTGGGGTCGAGGCGCACGTCGGTGATCTGGATCATCCCCTCGGTGCCGCGCCCCCCTCCCGCCGTGTCGGCCCCGGTGGACAGGCTGGACAGCACGACCGGGGCGCTGGTCTGGTTCTGGATGTCGATGCTGCCGAATCCATCGAGCACCGATAGCTTGCCGGCGGTGGGCGAACTGTCGATGATCTGACCGTAGAGCTGGATATAGCCTCCATGCACCTCGGTCGGATCGACGACGTAGCGCTGCTGCGTGGCGTCGTAGCTGGCCTGGATGGTGCTGCCCGGGCTCAGCAGCTTGTAGACGAAATTCGCTCCGCTTGTCGAATGGGCCTGGTAGTAGTCGTTGGCATACGCGGCCTTGAACTCGACCTGCCCGTTGGCCGTGTCGACCCACAGGTGGTGGCCCTGGCTGTCGGTGTTCACCAGCACCAGGCTTCCGGCGCCCGCCACCGGGTTGCTGGTGTATTGCGCGATGGTCGGGTTGGTCGAGGATTCGCCGATCGATGCCAGGTCGGAGGTCGTGAGCAGATCGCCCGATGCGATGCTCAGCGCGTTGTCGACCATGCCGCTCTGGATCAGGCTGTTGATGTTGAGGTAGCGGGCGGCGATCGAGATATTGCCGTTGACGATCGTGCTCTGCAGCCCGGACTGGTTCGCGCAGGGGCCCGTGATCGCATTGCCGGCGGCATCCGCGCAGGACGTGCCGGTGGTGGCCGGGTTCTGAGTCGCCGGATTGCCTCCCTGGTTGTCGATCGAATCCGTGTAGCTCGACGAGTAGTCGCCGTTGTACGCGGTGATCGACAGCGACTGCGCGTCGATGCTGCCGTCCTGGTAGATGTTTCCGTCGTAACTGACGATGGTCACCGGACCGTTGGCGTTGCTGATGGCCGCGCCCTGGTTCAAGGTGAGGTCAGGGGCGATCATCTGGTGCTTCAGGTAATAAAGCGAGCCCGAATAGTTCGAGTTGTAGTAGCCGCCATCGTTCGGGTTGTAGTTGCTGGTGATGCTGATCGCCGGCGCGGCGGAGTTGGCACGCGTGATCAGGTTCTGCGCCTCGAGATCCGATGCCGCGCCGCCGACGTTGATGGCCGTGACCTGATCAGGCGTGCTCACGTCGGTGCCGTTGAACACCACGTAGCCGGCGGCCACCGCCGGGATGGTCAGGCTGCCGATGGCCAGCGGGTTGGCGGTGTAGTTGTCGATCCGGATCAGGGCGTCGCCAGGGGCGGCGATGATCCCCTGGGCGGACGCGGTGTAGCTCGAGTTCACCGGCAGCAGCGCGTTCAACTCCGGTGTCAGCGCCGTGGTGCTGGTGGTCAGGACGTCGGCATTCAGGTTGACGTTGCCGATTCGCGCGTAGACCGGGGCGACCTGGATTTCCAGTACCTTCACCGGGCTGGTGGCCGCGGCGACCAGGTCGCCGGCCACGGTGTTCGCCTGCGCGACGAGCTGGCTCGCGTACTGCGCCAGTGAGCCGGCCGTCGACGACGAAGCGCTCAGCACGCCGTAGGTGGCATGCTCGCCCAGATAGTCGGCATGCATGTTGGAGGCCAGATTCTGCAGGCCGCCGAGAGTGACATTGTTCAGCGTGTACAGCGCGCCCGAGCCCCCCACCAGCCCGGCGTACGTGGCCTCGTCCTGATTGTGCAGCGCGTTCTGCGCATTGTTGCTGCTCGAGGCCGCGGTGATGCTTCCCTGGGCCAACGCGGACAGATCGGAATTCAGGCTCTGCGCCGCGGAGTAGATCGTGGCGGCCTGCTTGTCCTCATTCGCCAGGTTGGTGTCGATGGCTTGCAGGTCGCCGCTGATCTGGCCCTGGGCATTGGCCACCAGGGTGGCGAAATTGCCGCTCAGCGTCCGGGCGGACGTGGCCGACGCGCCGTTCACCTGGACGGCCATGGTGGTGATGCTCGAGACCTGCCCCGTGATGTCCGTCTGCGCCTGGGTGTTCGATGCCGCCTCGTTCGTGATGTCACCGACCGCGGTGCGCACGGACTGCTCCTGAACGCCCAGATCCTGCAGCTCGGAGTAACCCGCCGCGGCCGGGGTATTGCCGTTCGCCGCCGCGGTGTATGCGGCGTAGTTGTTCATGCCGCTGATGATTCCCAGCGCCGCATTCGCCAGCGGGACGAGGGAGTATGGCGACTGCTGGTTGAGGCTCAGGTTGTAGATGGCGGTCGCGTATTGCGCATCGTTGCCGCTGAGCGAGGTCAGCGCCACCCCCAGGTTGGCCCCGGTGAAGGACAGGATCTGCTGGTCCTGGCCGAGGTTTTGTTGCGCCGCCTGCTGCGAGGCCTGCAGGGTGCTGGACAGGACGAAGTCACCGTTGGTGTCGATGCTACCCATGCCCAGGCCGATCAGTTCCTTCTCGATGAAGTTGATCTCGTTCTGGTACGCCCCCTTGGCGATCGGGTCCTGCGAGTACTCGGCGAGCAGTTGCTGGAGGTGGTAGTAGCGCGCCACCAGATCGCCCCCGGGGGCGATGGTGGTGGTCGTGTAGCTGATGCCGTTCGAGGTTCCGGCCGCCAGGCAGGCCGACTGCGACGGATCGCAGCTTCCGCCAGCGTCCTGGGCCGAGTTCGCATAGCGGATGGTCAGGGTCTTCTGGCGCTGGATCCCGGTGTCGACCAGGCCCTGGTCCAGGATCGCGCTGCCGCCGGTCTGCGAGGTGGATCCACCGGTGATCTTGAAGCTGACCGACCCGCCTCCGAACAGGTTGCTGACCGCGCTGGCCACCTTCGACAGCGCTTCCAGGTAGATGTTGGTGCCGGTTCCTGTGGCGGTCGTCGACATCGCCCCCTTGTCGGCCGAAATGGTGATGTCGCCGGCGGCGCTGACCCCGTAGGGCGCGCCCTGCGCCGGATCCGTCGCCCCGGCCTGGTTCGCGGGATCGGCGGCGATGGCCACCAGCGCGTTGCTGACGATGTTCGACTGGGCGTCCGGCGGCGTCGGGATCGGAATGGCCGTGTTGTTGTAGAGCTGGACTTCGGAATCCAGCGACAGGCTGGATTGCTGGCCGGTGGGGCTGTCGCCCGCGGCGATCCGCACCGTGCCGTCGGTGGGCGCCGTACCGCCCGCGGGGTAGACGCCGTGGCTTGCCTGTACCTGGGCATTGGTGCCGATGGACACCAGGTCGTTGCCGGTGTAGTCGAGATGCGCCTGCCCGGTCGGAGCGCCGGCCAGGCCGTAGGTCGAAGCATAGGCGAGCCCATACAGGCTGGCATTGCCCCAGGCGCCGATCTGGATGTCGCCGGCGTCGACCAGCAGCTGGCTCTGGTTGCCGATGGACACCACCGCGCTGTCGTTGACCGAAATGTTGTCGGACACCTCGGCCAGCGCGATCGCGCCTCCCGAGTCCATCTTGACCGACTGCTGCACCACCGGGTCGTTGTAGGCCTCGATGAACAGCAGCGAGGGGCTGCTCGGATCGGCCTGGGCCAGCAGGTGAACGCTGGCCCCGTCGCCCACGTTGGCGGTGCTCACCAGGCCCAGCGTGGTGTCGCTGCCCGCCGCCGGGGCGTTGAGCAGGCCACCGGAACCGGATTGCACGTTCCAGCCTCCGGCCAGCGGCGCCGGCAGGCTGCCCACGAGGTTTCTGGCGTCGAGCGTGAATCCGTCGGCCACCACGTGCACCAGCGGCCCGAGATCCGCCGCGACCACGCTGTGCACCTGGTTGTCCAGGGTCGCGCCGCTGGCTCCGACGATCGCGGCATTCGTGCTGTCGACCCCGCCGCCGAAGCTTGCCGTGTGGGTGGCGGTGATGCGCACCTGCCCGCTGGGCACCGCCACGGCGAAAGTCTGCAGGGGCTGGGTGGGCGCGTTCGCCGGCGGGAGGTTCTCGATGCCCGCCTGGGTGTCGGCCTGCGACACCGTCATGGCCTGGGCCGCCGAGCCGGCGAAGGCGGCCCCGCTGCCGGCGGTCGCCTGCGCGACATTGCCGTCGTTGCCCGCCGCGTTGACGGTCAGCGAACCGGCGCTCAGCCCGCTCATGTCGCTGAGCAGGGCATGGGTGGTGGTGGTCGATGTCGCGGTGGCCTCGTTGGCGCCCAGCGCCAGCAGGCCGGCCGCGACGTAGCCGGTGACCACCGCGGACTGCGCGGTCTGCGACTGGCCTTCGAGGTCCACCAGGCCCTGCACGTCGAAGTTGGCGTATTCGGCCGAGGCGATCGCCGAGGATTGGTTGATGGCGCTAGCCGCGGAGGCGTTGATGCCGACGAACAGGGCTCCGGATGCGCCGCTGGCCGTCGCGCTGACCCCTTCGCTAGGAGGGCTCGCCTGCCCGAGGCCGGCATCGATGCTCAGCGAGGCCGCGTCGATGGTCGCCGTGTTGACATCGGCGCTGACCTGCGCGCCCTGCGTGGCGGTAGCCACCGACGCTCCGGCAGCGCCGAGCAGCGCCAGGGCGCCTCCGGAAGCGTTGGCGGCGACCAGGTTGTCGGCCTCGGCGCCGATGTTCACCGCGCCGGCGCTGTCGATGCTGCCGTTGTCGAAAAAGGCCTGCACCTGCGGGCTCAGCGTGGCGGTCGCCACCGACCCCTCCACGGCGATGCCGATGCCGGCCGAGACCGCCAGCGAGCTCGCGTTGGCCGAATCGGTGGAGTTGGCCTGGATGTCCACGCTGCCGACCTGCGCGGTCGGCGTGCCGAAGGTGGCCGCGTCGGCCGAGGCCTGCTCGCTGCCGCTGAGCTGGGCGATGGACACCGCCGCGCCGGCCGCCATGCCGCCGGCGGCGGCGCCCGAGCCGGTGGAGTTCAGCGCGCGATTCGAGGTCGCGGTGATATCCACCTCCCCGGGGCTGGACACGCTGGCATCGGACACCGAGGCCTGGGTCTGCGAACTGTCGCCGGTGTAGGCGACCACCGCATCCGCGCCGGCCAGCAGCCCGACTCCGCCGGCGTAGCTCTGCACGCCCAGGGTGTGCTGGGTGTCCGCGCTCACCTCCAGCTGGCTGCCGGAAAGGCTTGCGCCACTGCCGGCGGCGCCCGAGACGCTCGCCGAGTTGCGGGTGTTGTCGATGGCCACGCCGACGCCCGCGCCGATGCCGACTCCGCCCGCGCCCAGCGCGCCCGACAGGTTGGACACCGTCACCTTGTCGTCCGAGGCGACCGTGATCGAGCCTCCGGCGTGCACGGTGGCGTTGCCGATGCTCGCCGAGGTGCCGGTCTGGCCCTGGCCCGAAAGCACCGCGCTGGCGCTGGTCGAGTCCTGGGTGCTCTGTGCCGACGCGCTCGCCGAGCTGACGTCGGAATTGCTCGACTGCGACAGATAGTCGTTGCCGATGGTGTTGTCGTGCATCTGCGAGTTGGCGTTGTCGCCAACCGACTGCCCGCCCGAGGAGGTGGTCAGCGCGCCGATGGTCTGGGTGTCCGAGCCGCTGCTGCCATTGGCGCTCTGGCCGTTGGAGATCGCCAGCACGTTGATGGAGGCGCCGAGCCCGAACACCCCGCCGCCCACGCCGAACACGCTGGCATCGACCGCCTTGTTGGAATACGCAGCGACCGATACCGCGCCGGCCGCGTCGACCACCGCGTTGTCGCCGATCGACGCCTGGGTGTTGCTGGTCAGCACCGCCACGTTGACCGAGCCGCCGACGCCGGCGATGCCGACCCCGGCCGAGGCGTCGACCGCGTACAGCGCGGTGTTGTCGCGCGCGGCCACGTCGACGTTCTGGCCGCTGCCCGCGCCAGGCGTCTGGGTGTTGATCCGGGCGCCGCCGTCGATGGACGCGATGGTCGTGGTCGACACGGCCTGCACCGACACCGCCCCGGCCACGCCGGCATAGGCGCCGCCAGCTCCGGCCAGCGCCAGCGAATCCAGGCTCTGCGCGGAATCGGCCGACACCAGCAATCCCTGGCCGGCGCTGGTCGCCGCGGAATCGCCCGCGGTGTAGAGAAGGAAGGCGGAGTCGCTGCCCTGGCCACCGGCGTTGATCACTGCGCCCGATCCGACATGGGCCTCGGTGTCCTTGATCAGCACCGCCACGCCGATGCCGGCGCCCACTCCGGCGGCGCCCCCGATTCCCGCCGAGCCGGCAGTGAGGGCGGCGTTGGTCTGGTCGTCGGCGCTCACGACCACGCTGCCGCCGGCATCGACCGTGCCGTCGATGGTCGCAAGCGTGGTGTCATCGACCACGAGCACGGTGGCCCCGCCGGCGATGCCCGCCACCCCGCCCAGGCCGGCGCTGGCCGTGAGGCCCGAGAAGTCCTCGCCCGCGTTGGCGCTGACGTCGACGTTGGACTGCGCCGCGACGCTGGCGCCTCCGTCGATGAAGGCCTTGGTCGTGTTGTCGATGACGTTGGTGAGCAGCCCGGCACCGACCCCGACCGCGCCACCGCCGCCCCCGGCGCCGGTGATTCCGCGCACGTACAGATTGCTGGCGGCGGCTACCGCCACCGATTGCGCGGCGCTCGCGCCGCTGTTGGCGCCGCCATCGACGACGGCGCCCGAGCCGATGCTGGCCTCGGTGTCGCTGATGACCACGGGCACCGCGCCCGAGATGGCCGCGCCCACGGCGCCACCCACCGCGCCGCTGACCGCGGCCGCGTCGAGCGACGCGGTGGCCACGGCGTTCACGAGCACGCCGTGCACGTCGCGCGTGATCGGCGCCACCGTGCGCGTGACCAGGCTTCCCTGGTTGCTCCCGAGCAGGTTGTTGCCCTCGTTGAGCGCGCCGTCGGACGTCGTCGGCTGCGCCGCCTGCTGGCCGTTGAACTGGTCGCCGAAGCCGCTGGTCAGGGACTGCGAGTTGCCGTTGCCCAGCGCGCTGACCTGCGCGCCGGCGCCGATCCCGGCCAGGGTGGTCTGTTGCACCACGGAAACGCCGATCGAGGCGCCGACTCCGGCGGCGCCTCCCCCCGCGGCGCCGCCGACAACCGCGCCCAGGCCGTCGTCGTCCGAGGCCAGCACGGCGACGTTGCCATAGGCGGTCACGGTGTCGCCCGCGCCGATGCCGGCCTCGGTGTCGCCGAGCAGCACA
The DNA here is from genome assembly GCA_021846965.1 of Pseudomonadota bacterium. Classification (GTDB taxonomy): domain Bacteria; phylum Pseudomonadota; class Gammaproteobacteria; order Burkholderiales; family Burkholderiaceae_C; genus Thiomonas_A. The sequence continues at coordinate 44,844 of JAJZWA010000011.1, forward strand.
TAAGTCTGCACGGCGCCGGCCACGCCGGCCGCGCCACCGACGGCGGCGCCCGCCACGACCGAACTCAGGGTCTCGCTGCTGGCGGCCTGCACGGTGACGTCGCCCGAACTGGCGTGCACGAGGGCGGCCGTGCCTTGCGCGCCCACGGCCTCGATTCCGATCCAGGCGTGGGTGTTCTTCTTCAGCACGTTCACGTCGACGCCGGCGCCCACGCCGGCAGCGCCGCCTCCGCCGGCGGCGCCGGCGATGTCGCTGATGGTCGACAGGTCGCTGGCCGCCACGTCCACGGAGGCCGCGTCGACCGTCGCGCCGTAACCGATGTAGGCCTGGGTGGTGTCGACGATGTCGCTGGAGGCCAGCGCCACCGCGACCCCGGCGCTGCCCCCGGCGGCGCCGGTGATCACCGCCGTGCTGACGTTCTCGTCGGCGCTCGCACCCACCTGCACCGCGCCCGCGGCGCTCACGCTGGTGCCGTCGAGCATCGTGGCCTGCGTGGTGTCATCGAGCACCGAGGCGGCCGCCGAGCCGCCCACGCCCGCAGCGCCGCCGACTCCGATGGCGCCGCCGACGTTCAGGATATGGGTGTTGTTGCTGGCGTTGACGTCGACGAAACCGGTGGCGGCATCGGTGGTCGTGATGCCGACGTCCTGCCCGATGCTGGCGCTGACGGTGTCGGTCTGGGTCACCGGGGTCAGCACCCCGGACACGCCCACGTCCCCGCCGATTCCGCCGGCCACGGCGATGTTGTAGGCCACCGTCGAGGCATCGGCCTGTACGTCCAGCGAAGCCGCGGTGATCTGCGCGCCGGAGCCGATGCCCGCGGTGATGGAGTTGTCGAGGGTGGTGACCGCCGCCGTCAGGCCCACGCCCACCGACCCCGCGGCGGCGACGCCGCCGCCGACGTTGACCACCTGCGACTGGTCCGCGGCATCGACCTCGAGCTCGCCGGAGGTCGTGATCAAGGCGTTGGAGCCGATGTTCGCCGCAGTGGTGATGACTTCGGTCAGCGGCGTGGCCACCCCGGAAATCGCCACGTCCCCGCCCGCCGATCCGGCGACGGCGACGTTGATCACGTTCTCCGAGGTGCTCGCCCCCACCGTCAGCGAACTCGCGCCAAGCACCTGGGTCGGGTCGGCCTGGCTGGAGTCGAGCAACGCCGTGGCGCCGTCGGTGATGGTGGTGGCGATCAGCGTCGCGCCGACCCCGGCGGAGCCGCCGGCGCCGAGGCTGCCGCCGATGTTCAGCGCGCTGAAGTCGTTGCTCGCCGACACGTCGACGGCGCCGCTGGACTGGATGCTGCTGCCCGCGCCCACCGTGGCGCCGACCTCGCGCTGCGAGGTGATGAGCCCGATGACCCCGGCCACACCCGCCTCGTCGGCGGCGCCGGCGCTGAAGCCGAACAGCTGCACGTCCTGGCTGGCCGCGGCGCCGACGTCCAGCGCGGCCGAGGATGCGATGTCCACCCCGGTGCCGAGCTGGCTCTGGATGCTGCTGTCGTCATACAGGAAGGCGCCGGCCACGCCGACCCCCGCCGAGCCTGCCGAGGCGGCGGCACCGCCGAGCAGGGCCTTGGCCACGGTGTCGTCCGCCGCCTTCACCGACACGCTGCCCGTGCTGTGCACCGTGGTGGATGCGCCGATGCCGGCGCTCACCGTGTTGTCCACGACCTCGACCGCGAAAGCGCCGGCAATGGCGGCGCTGTTGCCCGAAGCCGCTCCGGCGCCAGCTTCGGCGAGGAAATTGGTCTGGCCGAGCAGCGCCAGCCGCAGACCCTGGCCGGCAAGGCTGGTCAGCGTGGTCTGCAGCGTGCTGGCGTCCTGGCTCAGCGAGGTGCCCAGCTGGCTCGAGGTCGCGCTGGCCGCCGAGGAGGCGTCGCCGGCCAGCTTCGTCACCCCGCTGAGCGGGTTGTCGACCTTGTGGTTGGTCGCCGTCACGCTGAGGCTGGCGCCATGCAGGTCGTCGTTCTGGCCGACGGCGGCGGTGTAGCTGTCGGTGGAAATCACCGCGGCGATGGACGCGCCGATGCCCACCCCCTGGTTGGACGAACTGCCGCTCCAGGCGTTGGCTGCCCAGCTGCTGGTGTTGTCGGCCTGCACCGACAGGTCGCCCGCGGCTCCCATGCCGTTGGTGCCGGGTTGGCCGATCTGCACCTCGTCGCCGATGCTGGCCGAGGTCGACGACAGCGAGGCGGCCACGGCGATCGACCCCGCCACCGCGACCTTGCCCGCCGATGCGCCCGACATCGCCACGGCCGAGGCGCGCGCGTCGACGAAGCCGGGATCCTGGTTCTCCGAGGAGATCGCCTGCACTGACACCGCGCCCGGGGTGTACAGATTGGTATGACTGCCGATGCTCGCCGAGCTGGCGTTGTCGACCAGGCTGAGCGCGACGCCCACGCCGACGCCCACCTTCGAACTGGTGTCGGTCGAGCCGTCACCCTCGGTGTACACGTCGCCCTGGTTGCCTGCCGACACCAGCACCGCGCCGCCGACGCTGATGGTGCGCCGCGCGCCCTGGGCGCCGCCGCCTATGCTCGCCTGGACCTGGTCGCCGACGATCGCCGCCCCCACTGCCGCGGCCACCGACACCTTGCCCTGGCTGCCCGAACTTCCGCTGGCCTTGCTCTGCGTCGTGCCGGAATCGCTCGCCCCCTGGCTCATCGCCGATTGCGCCTGCGAGGTGTTCAGGGTGTCGCCGCTGGCCACCGAGCCCCCACCCGAGGTGGAGTCGTTGCCGCTTTGCATCGCGCTGCTGAACTGGTTGCCGCTGGCCGAGGCCGTCGACTCGGCGTCGTAGCTGCGGCTGGAACTCGCGAGGATCTGCAGACCGGCGCCGATCGTGGCGTCGCGGTTCAGGCTGGCGGTGGTCTGCGAGGTGATCGCGCTGCCACCGCTGGTGGCGCCGAGGATTCCGGGGCCGGTGATCAACGCCACCGACCCGCCGATGGCCACGCTGCTGCCCGATCCCTTGACCGATGCGGTGGCCGTCGCCGTATTGGTTCCCTCGCTGCTGGCCGAGATGTCGACCCCGCCGGCGGTGGTGAAGGCATCGCCCGAGCCCACGGTCGCCGTCGTCGTCTCGCTGAGGATGGACATGGCCACCACCGCGTCGACCGCGACACCCCCCGCGGCACCGGCCTGCGCCGTGCTGCTGGTGTCGGTGGTCGAACTCGCACCCACGTCCAGCGAACCCAGCGTGCCGGCCAGCGACACCTGATCGGCGATGGAGGCCTGGCTGGTCTCGGTGATGGTGTTCAGGGCCACCGAAGCGCCCACTCCCAGCTTGCCCCCGGAAGCGCCCGTGTCCGAGGGCGTGGCGCTGGCGTCGGCCTGCATCAGATTGGCCGCGCCGATATCGACCGCGCCACCATCGATGCGCAACAGCGTGCCCGAGCCCTGCACGCTCGCGCTGCTGTCGCTCTGGATGACATTGACCGCCAGGGAGCCGGCCAGCCCGACCTTGGAGGCGCCGGCGCCCGAGGTCGCCGAGGCCGAGAACAGGTCCTCCCGCTCATTCACGCCGTTCTGGCTCAGGTCCACCGTGGCGGGCCCGGCGCTGCTCGAGCCCGGCACCGCCGGCGAGGCCACCCCCTGGTCGGTCTGCAGCGCCGTCAGGCTCAGCGAGCCGGCCTCGTACTGCCCGGCCGCCAGCATGCCCACGCTCGGCGCCGCCGACAGTGCCGAGCCGGCGCCCAAGGTCGCGTCGTTGACCTGGTGCGCCAGCGTGACCGCCACGGCCGCGCCGATGCCCACCGAAGTGCCGCCACCCGCCACCTGGCTGCCGTCGGCCTGCGTGCGCGCGTCCATATTGGACACCGTGCTCACGCTCAGGGCCCCGCCCGCCTTCACACCCACCGCCGCAGGGACGTAGGCCTGCACGCTCGAGTTCGCCACGTCCACTGCAATCGCCGCGGCCACCGCCACCGAGCCGTCGCTGGTCGAGCCCTGCCCGTTCTCGCTGCCCGAGGAGGAACCGTCCTGCGACTGCTGGGAGCTGCTGCCCACACCAGCATCGCCGGCCTTGGTCTCGGCACTGTCGGATTGCTTCTGGATTTTCGCGTCGACGCTGGAGTCCTCGCCCGAAGGCGCCGAACCGTCGCTGTTCGACCCATTGCCTCCGCTGGCGCTGGCCGTGGCGCTGGCCACGCTGAGCGACACCCCGGTGGCGCTGAAACCCACGTCCCCCGTGCTGTCCACGCTGGTCGAGGTCGTCGCCACCACCGAGTCGTTGATCACCGACACCGCCAGCGCCGCCCCCACCGCCGCCTTCGAGCCCGCCGCCGTCCCGCTGGCCTCCGTCGCCTCGGTGGCCGTCTGCTCCGCCGTCACCTGCACGGGGCCCGTGGCCTGCAGCCCGCCGCTCAGCGCCCCGATGCTCGCCTGCGTCTGATCGTTGACCAGCGACAGCGCCACCACCGGGGTCACCGACACCCCGCCGGCCGAACCCTGGTCCGCCTGCGTGCTCACCACATGCGAGGCATCGGCCGTCAGGCTCACCGCCCCGGCACCGCTCAGGGCCACGCCATCGGCCAGTTGCGCGTAGGAGCGCGTGGCCACGATGTTCAGCCCCACCGAGGCCCCCACCCCGACCTTGCCGCCCGAGGCGCCCGCGCCCTGCGGCAGCGCCGCCACGGTGCTCGACGTCAGATCGTCCGAGCTCAGCTGCACCCCGCCGCTGCCCCCGCTCAGGCTCAGCGTGCCCGAGGCGAGCTTCGCCACGGCCTCGCTGTCCACCAGGTCCAGAGCCAGCGAGCCGGCCACCCCCACCTTGGAGGCGCCGGCGCCCGAGGTCGCCGAGGCCGAGAACAGGTCCTCCCGCTCATTCACGCCGTTCTGGCTCAGGTCCACCGTGGCGGGCCCGGCGCTGCTCGAGCCCGGCACCGCCGGCGAGGCCACCCCCTGGTCGGTCTGCAGCGCCGTCAGGCTCAGCGAGCCGGCCTCGTACTGCCCGGCCGCCAGCATGCCCACGCTCGGCGCCGCCGACAGTGCCGAGCCGGCGCCCAAGGTCGCGTCGTTGACCTGGTGCGCCAGCGTGACCGCCACGGCCGCGCCGATGCCCACCGAAGTGCCGCCACCCGCCACCTGGCTGCCGTCGGCCTGCGTGCGCGCGTCCATATTGGACACCGTGCTCACGCTCAGGGCCCCGCCCGCCTTCACACCCACCGCCGCAGGGACGTAGGCCTGCACGCTCGAGTTCGCCACGTCCACTGCAATCGCCGCGGCCACCGCCACCGAGCCGTCGCTGGTCGAGCCCTGCCCGTTCTCGCTGCCCGAGGAGGAACCGTCCTGCGACTGCTGGGAGCTGCTGCCCACACCAGCATCGCCGGCCTTGGTCTCGGCACTGTCGGATTGCTTCTGGATTTTCGCGTCGACGCTGGAGTCCTCGCCCGAAGGCGCCGAACCGTCGCTGTTCGACCCATTGCCTCCGCTGGCGCTGGCCGTGGCGCTGGCCACGCTGAGCGACACCCCGGTGGCGCTGAAACCCACGTCCCCCGTGCTGTCCACGCTGGTCGAGGTCGTCGCCACCACCGAGTCGTTGATCACCGACACCGCCAGCGCCGCCCCCACCGCCGCCTTCGAGCCCGCCGCCGTCCCGCTGGCCTCCGTCGCCTCGGTGGCCGTCTGCTCCGCCGTCACCTGCACGGGGCCCGTGGCCTGCAGCCCGCCGCTCAGCGCCCCGATGCTCGCCTGCGTCTGATCGTTGACCAGCGACAGCGCCACCACCGGGGTCACCGACACCCCGCCGGCCGAACCCTGGTCCGCCTGCGTGCTCACCACATGCGAGGCATCGGCCGTCAGGCTCACCGCCCCGGCACCGCTCAGGGCCACGCCATCGGCCAGTTGCGCGTAGGAGCGCGTGGCCACGATGTTCAGCCCCACCGAGGCCCCCACCCCGACCTTGCCGCCCGAGACGCCCGCGCCCTGCGGCAGCGCCGCCACGGTGCTCGACGTCAGATCGTCCGAGCTCAGGTGCACCCCGCCGCTGCCCCCGCTCAGGCTCAGCGTGCCCGAGACGACCCTGGCCTCGGCCTCGCTGTCCAGCAGATCGGTGGCCAGCGAGCCGGCCACCCCCACGCTGGACGCGCCCGCGCCCGACACGGCCTGGGCGCTGAAGGCGTTGCCGGCGATGCCGCCGCTCATGTTCGCGGACAGGCTCAGGCTGCCGGCCTGGATGTCCTGGGCCACAGTGGCGTCGTCCGACACATGGGCCAGGTTCAGCGCCACCGCGGCGCCGATGCCCAGCTTGGAGGTGGAGTCCCCGGCCGGCGAGCCATCGGCCAGGACCGAGGCGCCGTTGGCCGCGCTGCCGTTCAGGGAGACCTGCCCGGCCGCGGTGGCCTGGCTGGTGGAGGACATGTCCACCTGGGTCGCCGAATGCAGGTCGCTGATGGCCAGCGCCGCGGCAGCGCCCACGCTGCCGTCCGAGGTGGACAGGTAGGGCGTGTAGCTAGGGTCGGACAGGTATTGCGCGGCCTGGCCTCCCGGGTCCGGACTGGACGAGGCGCCGCCTTGCGAGGCCGTGGCCGCGGTGCTCATGGACAGCACGGTGGTGCCCGAAAGCATGAGGTCCCCGGCCGAGTGCACGCTGGCCGATCCGTCGATCTCCGCGGTGGTCTGAACCTTCACGATGTTGACCGCCACGCTGGCGCCGGCCGATGCGCCCGAGGCATCTGCGGTGGCCGAGGAGCTCACGGTGTTGGTGGCGCCCAGGGACAGCAGGCTGCCGGCGCCGGTGGTGCTCACCGTCGAGCTGCCGCCGACTTCCACGCTGGACACGCTGGTGACCTGGTTCACGGCGGCCGCTGCGTCGGCCGGCAGCGACAACGTGAGCGGAAGCGCCGCGGTGCTGGCCGCTGCGGCGTTTGCGTCGGCCGACAGGGTCATCGTGCCGGAGGAACTGAGGTTGGAGTCCCCGAGGATGCTCACCGAGGCGAGCACATCCGCCGACGCGGAGGCGCCGATGGCCGTGAGCTGCTGGCCGCCACTGGCCACCGCCATCGCGCTGAGGGTTCCAAAGGCCGTGATGTCGGCGTTCTGGATGCTCACCACCGCGTGGTCGTAGGAGTTCTGCGCCAGCTGCGAAGTGGCCTGCAGGGAAATGTTCCCTCCCTCCAGCACCGCGGCCTGCCCGCTGGTATCACCGATGGCGATTTGCGCCGCATAGCTCGGGGTGGCGTTCGCGCTGAGCTGGATGGAGCCGGCCCCGGGGCCGCTTCCGCTCAGCAGTTGCGCGCCGCCCCCGATGGTGATGGACGGGGCGCTCAGGGAAATGCTCCCGCCGCCCGTCGTGCCGCTGGCCTCGGTATCGATGACGCCGTCGGCGGCCACCGTGATGGAGTGCGAAGCCAGCAAGGTCAGGCTGCCGCCGTTGGTGGTGTAGGCGCTGTCGTTGCCGGCGTTGATCACCAGATCGATGGGGTCGATGAGCAGCGTGCCGGCACGACCGTCGGTGGCCCCGAGATTGACCTGCAGGCTGCCGAGGGTGGCCGTGTCCTGCGCCGACAACTCGATGCTGCCGGCGTTGCCGCTGGAGCCGGCCTGCGCCCGCAGCGTGGCCCCGGAGGCCACGCGCAGATCGTGCGCGGCCTTCACGGCGATGGAGCCTCCATCGGAGGCGGTGCCGGAGCCGGCCGCGCTCAGCACGCTGCTCGCCGCCACGTCGATGTCCCGCCCGGCGTGCAGGGTGATGGCGCCGGCGTTCACCCCGGGCGCGCCATCGGCGACGATCTGGCCGCCCATCCGCAGATCGCGTCCGGCGGACACGCTGACGCCGCCCGCGGAGGTCCTGGACGCCGCCGCGCTGAGCGTGCCGTCGATGGTGACATCCTGCGCCGCGACGATGCGGATGCTGCCGCCGCTGGCGACGATGGCCCCGCCTTGCGCCAGCCCCTGGGTGTTGACGGTGGCCTGGAACAGCGTGTCGTGCTGCGCCGCCGACGGCGCCTGCGCGCTGGCCGCCGCGACCAGCACGTCGTGCGCGTAGATCTGCACGCCGCCGCGGGCGCGCACGCTTCCCTGGATCAACACCGATCCGTCGGCGGACAAGGGCACGTCGCCCGCCAGCAGACGCTGCGACAAGGCCGTATCGATATGGCCGGAAGCGTCGATCAGCTGGTCCAGCACGCCCGAGGTGGGCGTGACCACGGTGAAGCCGCCCACGTCGACCACGCCGGATCGGCCGACGATCAGCCCGTTCGGGTCGGCAAACACGACATTGCCGCCCAGCGTACCGTTCTTGTACGAGCGCAGGGTTCCCTCGATGTCCACGGGGGCGTCGCGCACGACGTTGAGCAGCGTGCCCGCGCTCGCCGGAACCAGCAGGTTGACTTGCTTGCCCGCACCGACCACGAAGCGGCTGAAACTGTTGTATCCCACGCCCGCGCGCACGGTCGCGGTGGAGACATTGGTGATCTGCCCCGGCAGGTTCACCACGCTGGTCGCGGTGCGCCCGTCGGGCGTGATCAGATTCCCCGCGGGGGCGACGGCGGCACCGGCCCAGGAGGCCTGCGCGAATCCCATGGCCAGCGCCAGCACCAGGGTGGCCGGTGCGAGCACCTGCCCGGCGGGCAAGGCGCGGCCCCGCGCCGCCCTGCGCCCGCTGAAGGAGGACCGGCGGCGCGAGCCCGCCCCCGGCGCCGCGCGCTGGACCTTGGCTGTGCCCCCCATCGCCCTTCCCCCCGGCGCCCTCGGCGCCCTGTCGTTGTTCTCGTCCCCCCGCGGCGGCGGGCGGATCGCATACGGCCGGCTTCAGCCGGCCATGCCCTCGTCCTCGGTCTGCCGGGCCTCGCCCTGGAGCGGCTCGCCCTGCACCTGCCTGCGCAGAACCTCGACCGCGCGCAGGCTGAACAAATGCGCGTAGATGGGCACCAGGAAGCCGCCGTCGCGCAGGCGCAGCCATTGCTCGGCCGACAGCGCGTCGAGCCGGGCCTCGTCGATGGTCATGAAACCGTGGATCACGGCGCTGCCTGCCTGCCCGACCGTGGTCTCGATGGTGACGTTGCGCAGCAATTGAAGCTCGTGCACCAGGGACAGGAAGGCCTGGGTCCTGGCGGCGGCCTGGTAGTACTTGTCCACCAGGTCCACGCAGCCTGCCAGCAGCGGGGTCTCCCGGCCCTCTTCGTCGAACAGCCGTGCCCCTTGCGAATCGCCCAGCAGGCCGCTGCGCTCGTCGATGCATGTGACGGGGGATGAGCCGCTGATCTCGCCGCGCATGAACGGATAGCGCCGCACGAAGGCCGGCAGGTAGGCACCGGTCCATCGGCCCTGCTCGTCGACGAACAGGTTGCGCTGGGGACGCACGCCCACCAGAAACACCGTGGTCGGGAAGGGCTGCGCCGGTGCGAACACGATGGGCAGGTGCGCCAGCGCGGCTGCGAACTCGTCGACCACCGCGGGGATCACATGGGTGCCCCTGCAGAAGCCAAAGCGGGTCGGCGAATCGTCCAGGCGCAGCTCGCGATGGCGTTCGCGGTTGAGCGCCACGACCGATTGATAGAACAGCGGGTTTGTCTCCATCCCCTCCCCCAAGGATTGTTCATTTTTGTGGGCGGCATGCCTGGAAAAGCTCATGGGCTTTCCAGCTTCCTTCCACATTAGGCGAGCCTGACGGCGTGTCAATGCGAACTTAACCATTGAGAAGCGACAGAGCCCACCCCCTTGTTCGCGGGGGAAAACGGGCATGCGAAATCGCCCGGACTGTGCCGGGCAGCGCGCTGCTTGGCGCAGGAACAAGCCAGGAGGGGCGACAGGAAATTGCGTCTCCATGTAAAGACGCGCCTGCGCGTTGTGACAAAGCGACGCCAAAAAAACGACGATCCCGCCCCTTCCACCGGGGCGTTCAGCGCAGATCGAAGCGCCTGAACACCAGGCGCTTGGCCTGGTCCAGCACCAGCGCGAAGGCGAGCACCAGCAGCAAGAGCAGGCCGATCAGCGCCAGGGGAAGCCCCGCCATCAGGATCGCACTGGCGGCCAGTCCGGACACCAGCAGGATGTCGGCGAGGCTGGCCGCGGCCAGCGCGCGCCCGGGGGCGAAGGCCCCGATGCGCCCGTCGTCGCGCAGCACGTGCACGTTGGCCTGGGTGGTGTACACCAGCAGCAGGAACACCAGGGTCTGCATCTGCGCGGGGCTCAGGCCGAAGCGCGCGCGCGCCCAGGCATAGACCGACATCGAGAACAGCAGCGAGACCGCCGCCAGCAGCGCCGCCGCCCCCACGAGCTGCGCCACGCGCCAGCGCTGCGGGGCTGGCGCCGGGCGCACGCGGTCGACGGCGATGCTCATGGTCACGAAGTCATTGGCGAACAGCAGCAGCACGATGAGCCGGGCGGAGATCACGAAGCCGCCGGTGAGCCACAGCCCGACGGTGAGGAACACGACGATCTCCAGGGTCTTCACGACCTTGTTGAGCACATAGGTCAGCATGCGCCGATGCACCTCGCGGCCGGCGGCCACCACGGTGAGCACCCCCGCCAGGCCGGCGTCGGTGAGCACCACGCCGGCGGCGGCCTTGGCCACGTCGGTGGCGCTGGCCACGGCGATGCCCAGCTCGGCCTGGCGCAGCGCGGGCGCATCGTTGACCCCGTCTCCGGTCATGCCGGTGACATGCCCGAGGCGCTGCAGCGCACGCACGATGGCATGCTTGTCCTGGGGCAGCACGCGGGCGAAGATGTCGCAGTCCTCGGGATGCTCCAGATGCCCGGCATCGGCCGTGCACACCCTTGTGCCCAGGCCGATGCGCTCGCCCACGGCGCGCGCGGTCTGCAGCGCGTCGCCGGTGGCCATGCTCACGCGCACGCCGAGCTCGCGCAGCCTGGCGATGAGTTGGGCGGCGTCCGGACGCGGCGGGTCCGACAACCCGATCAGCCCGAGCAGGCTCGGGCTGCCCTGCGGCCCCGCGGCGACGGCGAGCACGCGTGCTCCCGACGCGGCGAGCTGCTGTTCGGCCTGCTCGGCCAGCGCGCGCTGCGCGGGCTGCGCGCCGCAGCGTTCGAGCACGGCTCCCAGGGCTCCCTTCAAGGCCTGCCAGGGCTTGCCATCGAGGTCGTACACGCCTTCGCTCAGGCGCGTGGCCGGGTCGAAGGGGTGGAAGGCCGTACGCGGCGGCTGCGGCTGGGAGGGGCTCGACAGCGTCTGCTGGCGCCGGGCCCAGGCCGCCAGCACGGCCAGGTCCAGCGGGTCCTGGGTGGCCGCGTCGCTGGCCAGCGCTGCCACCCGCAGCAACTCGGACTCCGACACGCCCTCCAGGGTCTTGCAGGCATCCAGGCTGAGGGCGTTCTGGGTGAGCGTGCCGGTCTTGTCCGACAGCAGCGTGTCCATCGCGGCGGCTTCCTCCACCGCCGGGAGGCGTGTGACCAGGACGCCCTGGCGCGCCAGGCGCGACGCGGCCACCGCGGTGGCCAGGGTGTAGGTGGCCGGAAGCGCCACCGGCACGGAGGCCACCAGCAGCATGAGCGCGAAGACCAGGGTGTCGCCCAGAGGCAGCGCGTGGCGCAGGGCGTAGACGATCACCAGCAGCACCAGCAGCAGGTCGAAGGCCACGAGGCGCTTGACGATGGAAAAGATGGTGCGTTGCATGTGGCTGGGCGCCGCGGAGCTGCGCACCAGTTCGGCCGTGCGCCCGAAGTAGGTCCGCGCCCCGGTCGCCGTCACCTCGCCGCTGGCCTCGCCCTGGCGCACGATCGAGCCGGTGTAGGCGTTCTGCCCGGACGCCGCGTCGACGGCCAGGGACTCCCCGGTGAGCGCCGACTGATCCAGCGCGACGCTGCCGTCGAACAGGCTCAGGTCGGCGGGCACGATGTCCCCGGCGCGCAGGTGCACGATGTCGCCGGGCACCAGCTGGGCAGCCGGCACGCGGCTCCAGGCCGCGTCGCGCAGCACCCGTGCGTTGACCTGCAGTTGCCGGCGCAACAGCGCCAGCGCGTCGCTGGCGCGCCGCTCCTGCACGTAGGCGACCACGGCGTTGAAGCCGAGCAGGAAGGCGATGACCAGGGCCTCCTGGTCGCGATGCAGCAAGAGCTGCAGGACGATCACCGTCTCCAGCATCCAGGGCACCGGCCCCCACAACTTGCCCAGCAACTGCCGCCACCACGCGGTGGCGGAGGGCTCGATCGCGTTCGGCCCGAAGCGCAGCGCGCGGCGCTGCACTTCGGCGGAGGCCAGCCCGCGGCTGCGATCGGTCGGGGCCGGGGCGGACGCGGGAGTCTCGGGCGCCCCGGGAAGCTGTGCGGTGGAGGACATCGAAGCGTCGGGGCTTCACCCGCGGGAAAGGAAAGCTTTCATCTTAGGATGTCCCGGGGACGCCTCGATGGGACTTCAGGGCCGCGGCGGGAGCGGCCCCTGCGGGTCCAATATTTGTTGATGATGAATTGATTTACCATGAACACACCCCTCTCCCCTTCCCCTTCCGGAGACCCGCAGATGCAGCAGGGTGACAAGGCACAACGCGCGATCCAGTCCATCGAAGTGGGGGGTCGCCTTCTGCTGGTGCTGGCCGACAGCGCCGAGCCCCTGGCGCTGAAGGACCTGGCCGCGCGCGCGGGGCTGAGCGCCTCGCGCGCCCATCCCTACCTGGTCAGCTACGCGCGCCTGGGCCTGGTCGAGCAGGAGCAGCTGGGCGCTCGCTATCGCCTGGGGCCGGCGGCGCTGCGCATCGGGCTGACCTGCCTGCACCAGCTCGATCCGATGCGCGAGGCCGAGCCGGTGATCCAGGAGCTCGCCGCGCAGACGGGGCATGCCGTGATGCTCGCGGTATGGGGCAATTTCGGGCCCACGGTGGTGCGCCTGATCGAGGCCCGCCAGGCCCTGCACATCGCCTTGCGCGTGGGCAGCGTGATGGCCTTGCTGGAAACCGCCACCGGCCGCGCCTTCGCGGCCACGCTGCCGGCCGAGCGCCTGGTCGAGCCCACGGGCCCCTTCGGCGAGCTGAGCTCCAGCGCGCGTCCGGCGGGGCGCGCCCCTTCGGCGCGGGAGTTGCAGGCCGTGCGCGCCGAAATGGCAGGCCATGGGGTCACGCGCGCGGCGGGCAGCCCCCTTCCCGGAGTCAACGCCTTCAGCGCCGCGGTGTTCGACCATGAGGGCACGGCCGTGCTGGTGCTCACCGCGCTCGACCACGCGGATCGCCTCTCGCCGGATTGGGACGGACCCACGGCGCGCGCGGTGCGAGACGCCGCGGCGCGCATCTCCCAGCGTCTGGGACTTCGCGCGCCGGCGCGCTGAGAAGGCCGGCGCAAGCTGGGCGTGGCGCCGGCCCGCGGGCGCCGTGCTCAGCGCGCTGCGGCGGGCAGCACACGCGCCGTGCACGCGCCGAACCCGATGCGCGCGGCGCCCGCCCTCTCGCACAGGCCGCGCAGCGTGATCTCGTCGCCGTCCTGCAGAAAACTGCGGCGCTCGCCTCCCGGCAGTTCGATCGGCTGCTTGCCGCCTTGCGAGAGTTCGAGCAGCGAGCCTGCCTGCTCGGGCCGCGGGCCCGACAGCGTGCCCGAGCCGAACAGGTCGCCCGGCCGGAGGGCGCAGCCACCCACCGTATGGTGGGCCACCATCTGCGCCACCGTCCAGTAGGCCGCGTCGGCGAAGTTGGAGCGACTGATGCAATGCGCGCCCAGGCCCTGCGCGCGCATGCGCTCGGTGCTCAACCAGACCTCCAGCTGCACGTCGAAGCCACCTCCTGCCTCGTCCGCCGCGCAGTGCAGGTACGGCAGGGGCCGCGGATCCCCGGCAGGACGCGACAAGGCGCGGCGGAACGGCGCCAGCGCCTCCAGCGTGACCACCCAGGGCGAGAGGGTGCTGGCGAAGTTCTTCGACAGGAACGGCCCCAGGGGCTGGTATTCCCAGGCCTGCACGTCGCGCGCGCTCCAGTCGTTGAACAGGGTCAGGCCGAAGACCTGTTCCTCGGCCCGCTCGATGGGCACGGCTTCGCCGAGGGGGTTGGCCCCGCCGATGACGATGCCCATTTCCAGCTCGAAGTCCAGGCGCGCCGTCGGGCGCAGCTCCGGGGCCTCGGCCTCGGGCGACCTGGACTGGCCCCAGGGGCGCGCGAAGGCCTGCCCGCTGGGCAGGATGGTCGACGATCGCCCGTGGTAGGCGATGGGCACCCATTTGTAGTTGGGCAGCAGCGGGTTGTCGGGACGGAACAGCTTGCCCACCGCCGTGGCATGGTGGATGCCCACGTAGAAGTCCGTGTAGTCGCCGATGGCGCAGGGCAGGCCCAGTTCCACCCGCGACTGCGGCACCAGGCAGGCAGCGAGGCGCGCCTGCGCCTCGCTGCCTGCCGCCAGGGCGACGGACAGGGCCGCGCGCAGAGCCTTGCGCGCGGCCGGCCCCAGGGCCATGAAGGCGTTGAGATCGCCCGCCGCCAGGGGCACCAGCCCGGGCGCGAGCGCGTCCGGCAGGGCCCGCGCCTCGAGGGCCAGTCGCAGGTCCAGCACCTGGTCGCCGATGGCCACGCCGATGCGCCAGGGCTGCCCTTGCAGGCGCAAGCGCCCGAAGGGCAGGTTCTGGATCGGGAACTCGCAGCCCGGCTCGTTGGCCGAAGCCACCCAGCTGCGCAGCGCCGGGTCGTGGGTGGCGTCGATTCCCGCGCTCATCGGAAGCCGTCCTTCAGCGGGGCCCAGCACTCGGCGTAGGCCGTGTCCAGCGCGCCGCACTGCATCGCGTAGGCGGTGGGCTTGAAGCGCCAGCGGCTCTCGAACATGAAGGCCAGCGTGCCCTCCAGCTTGTGCGGGCCCAGCGCCGTCTGGCTGGCCTTGTCGAAGGCCTCGGCATCGGGGCCATGGGGCACCATGCAGTCGTGCAGGCTCATGCCGCCAGGCTTGAAGCCCTCGGGCTTGGCGTCGTACTGGCCATACACCAGGCCCATGAACTCGCTCATCAGGTTGCGGTGGTACCAGGGCGGCCGGAAGGTATCTTCGGCGACCATCCAGCGCGGCGGGAAGATCACGAAATCACAGTTGGCGGTGCCCGGGGTGTCGCTGGGGCTGGTCAGCACCGTGAAAATGCTGGGATCGGGGTGATCGAAGCTGACCGTGCCGATGACCATGAAGTTGGCCGTGTCGTACTTCAGCGGCACCAGGTTGCCATGCCAGGCCACGACGTCGAAGGGCGTGCGCGCCTGGCGGGTATGCCACAAGCGCCCGCCGAACTTGCGAATCATCTCGTAGGGCTGGTCCTGCGGCTGCTCGAAGGCCGCCACGGGCGCCAGGAAGTCGCGCGCGGCGGCCAGGCCGTTGCTGCCGATGGGGCCGAGCTCGGGCAGGCGGAAGGGCGCGCCGTAGTTCTCGCACACATACGCCCGCGACGGGCCCTGCACCTTGACGCTGAAGGCGATGCCGCGGGGCAGCAGCGCGATTTCCCCCGGGCGCACGTCGAGGATGCCGAATTCGGTGACGATGCTCAGTTCGCCCTGCTGGGGCACCAGCAGCATTTCCGCATCGGCATTGACCAGCGCTCGCGCCTGCATCGACCGGTTCATCAGCACCAGGTGGGCGGCCACGCCGATCTGCGCCTCCGGATCGCCGTTGACCACGATGGTGCGCAGGCCGTCGACGAAATCCAGCGCCTGGTCGGGAATGGCGATGGGATGCCAGCGCAGCGGGTCCGGCGCCACGTCCTGGCCCTGCGCCGCCCCGCTTTTCCAGTAAGGCTGCTCGTAGGGCGCATAGGCTCCGGTCACCACCGAGGGTTGGCGACGATACACCCAGCTTCGCTGGTTCTGGTGCCGCGGCGCCGTGAAGGCACTGCCCGAGATGAGCTCGGCGTACAGGCCTCGCGGGGCGCGCTGCGGGCTGTTGCGCCCCTGGGGCAGCGTGCCGGCTTCGGCCTCGCTGCTGAACTGGTTGCCGAATCCGGCGAGATAGCTGCGTGTGTTCATGGCCGTGGCGGTTCAGGAGTTCAACCTTCGAGGCTTTCCCACATCTGGCGGTCGCGCTCGGCGGTCCACACCCGCGGGTCGCGGTACCGGGTCGCCTCGTCGTAGCAGCGGGTGACGTCGAAAGGCATGCAGTGATCGAAGATCACCCAGTGCCCGTACTTGGGCTTGAGCGCGGCGTAGGTCTCCTTGTAGACGACGCCCAGCTCCTTGCCCGCGTCGGCGCCGGCCTTCACCTGGGTCCACACATCGCGGATGAAGTCCCGCGTGACCTGCAGGCCTTTTTGCACCTGGGCCTCGCCCTTGAGCGCGGGCCCGCGCCCGGGCACCAGTGCCAGGGGCTTGAGCGCGGCCAGGTTGTCCAGGGTCTGGGGCCAGTCCTGGAAGTAGGCGTCGCCCGCATAGGGGGTGGCGTCGAACTCGACCAGGTCCCCGGACAGCAGGGTGCGTTCGCCGGGCAGCCACACCACGGTGTCGCCCTTGGTATGCCCGCGCCCGAGCTGCAGCAACTGCACCTCGAGCTTGCCCAGCCACAGGCTCATGCGCCCCTGGAAGGTCATGGTCGGCCAGGTCAGGCCGGCCGGCACGGTCTCGACATTGCGGAACAGGCGCGGGAAGCGGCCGATCTCGCTGGCCTTGTCGGCCTCTCCGCGCTCGACGATCAGGTCGTAGGTGTCCTGGCTGGCCAGGATCTGCTGCGGGGCATAGGCGCTGGCGCCGAGCACCCGCACCGCGTGGTAGTGGGTCAGCACCACGTAGCGGATGGGCTTGTCGGTGACCTCGCGAATGCGCCGGATCACGTCGGCGGCCATGGCCGGCGTGGCCTGGGTGTCGGCCACGAGCACCGCATCGTCACCGATGATGATTCCGGTATTGGGATCACCTTCGGCGGTATAGGCCCAGGCATGCTCGGAGAGCTGCTCGAAGGTCACGCGCTTTTCCACCAGATCGGCGGCGGAGGCAAAGGTCTTGGCCATGGGGAGGAATCCGGGTCAGGAGTATTGTTTGACATTTGCGAACGAATTCGCCTTTGGCAAACATAAGCCCATCCCTTCCTGCTGTCAAACCCAGGCCTTTGCCGGATGCCTGGCTCGCCCCGGGGCCCGCTCAAGGGGCCCGCAGATCCGGCCCCTTGGGCTCGCTGTAGCCGAAGTCGTGGAACATCTTCCGGCCCTGCGGGCTACGCATGAATTCCACGAACTCCCGGGCTGCCTTCGGGTGAGGCGCGTTGTCGAGCACCGCGGCGTAGAACACCAGGGGCTGGGTCGACAGGGTCTGCGTCTTGCCGTCGGGCGCGACGATGCGGAAGTGGACTCGCCCGTACCAATCCCTGCTCAGCGCCGGGTCGCTGAGGTTCACCTGGGCCGGCAGCTTGATGTAGGGCAGCTTGTGCGAGATCACCGCGCTGAGATAGCCCGAGGAGGCGTCGATCTGGCCGCTTTCCAGGCGACTGAGCAGCGAAGGCTCGGCAAAGATCTGCGAGCTGTTGTGCTGGTAGTCCCCGAGGATCTTCGCGGCCATCCCGGGCTGCTTGTAGTAATCCTGGGCAAGCAGCATGGTGAACACGATGTTGCGGCCCTGCGGGTCGGTGGTGGGGTCGGTACGCCCGAATCGCAGGCCCGGCTGCTCCAGCACCTCGTACCACGCCCGCCGGCCCTCGGCCGCCTCGCGGAAGGCCTGCGCGTGCGGGCCCCGGGGACTGTAGGCGATGACCATCTGCGTGCTGGCCACCGGCACGGCCGTGCCGACCAGCCCGGCCTTTTGCAGCACCTCGACCGGCCCCGGGGTGATGGACACGAACACATCGGCCTGGATCTGCCGGTCGGCCAGCAGGTGGGCCAGGCCGTAGGCGCCGCCACCCCGTCCCTCGAAACGCACATGCGCACTGTGCTCGATCGCGGGCCCCAGGGCCTTGTCCATCAGCGCGCCCATGGAGCCCGCGTAAGCCACCGCCAGCACGGGCTGCGCGGCTTGCGCGCCGCAGCTTGCGCACACCGCGGCGACCAGCGCCGAAAGGCGGGCGGCCATCAGGACGAGGGTCTTGCGTTGCATGGAAAGCTCCTGTTGTCGGCTGAGATCCGGACCATGTCCGGCGCACGGTTATGCACGGCGGAATATATCGCATGGGCATGCTGCCGCGTTCCGGCGAACACTTGGATACGTCCCGGGCGTTGCCCGGCGGTTTCCGGCAAGGGATACTGCGGGGAGCCTTCGCGGCGCCACCCTTCGAGGAGACCTGTCATGCCCCGCCCGCTTCCCGCAAGTACGCCCCCCGCCAGCCCCTGCCAGGCAGTTGCGCGGGCAGGGCGTGCGCGCTCGCTGCACCCGCTGCTGGCCGTCGCTGGGGTCGCACTGGCCGCCGCCTGCAGCCTTCCCGCCAGGGCCGACACGGCGCCCGCCGGCAAGTTCAGTGCCACGGCCAAGGTCTCGTCCCTGGAACAGGCGGCAGCGCAGGGCGCCCAGGTCTTTGCCAACGACACCTTCGGCACGCACCAGACCTGGGTGCCTCCGAACGCCTTCAGCAACCACTTGATGACCTGCGCGGCCTGCCACACCGACGGCGGCAGGCCCGAGGGCACCACCCCGGCCGGGCAGCACATTCCCAGCCTGATCGGCGCTGCCGCGAAATACCCCAAGTTCAAGGGCAAGAAGCACGAGGTCTACACCCTGGAGCGCCAGATCGTGCACTGCGTGCGCGCCGGCATCCTGGGCAAGCCTCCCGCCTACGACAGCCCCGAGATGGTCGACCTCGTGGCCTACCTCACGCAGTTGTCCAAGGGCGCCACCATGGGCGCGCAGTTTTCCAGGTGAGCCAGGCCCGCCCCGTGGCGGGGCGGCGCACGGACCGACTCACTTGACCAGGGGACGCACGGCGGTGAAGCCGCCGTCGACCGGCAGCACCTGGCCGGTGACCCGCGACGCTGCGTCCGACAGCAGCCACTCGATGGCCGCCGCGACCTCGTCGGCGCCTTGCACGCCGCCCAGCGGGTACTGCCGAGCGGCGGCCTCGCGCTGCGCGGGCAGCTTGAGCATCCCGGCCGTCAGAGGGGTCTCCGTGAGGCCCGGCGCCACGGCGTTGATGCGCAGCCCCGAGGCCGCGTAGGTCGCCGCCGCGCTGCGCACCAGGGCCTCGACGCCGCCCTTGGCCGCCGCGATGGCTTCGTGATTGGCCGACCCCACCCGCGCCACCACGGAGCTGACCAGCACGGCCGCACCCGCCACCTGCGCCTCGCGCAGGGCCGAGGTCCAGGCTCGCAACACCGACAGCGCGCTGCCCAGGTTGACCTGCAGGATCTGCTCCCACTGCTCGGGCTGGGTACGGTGCAGCGGGGCGATGAGGGTACTGCCGACCAGATGGGCCAGCGCGGTCGGCACACCGACGCCGCGAATGCATTCCTGCACGGCCTCCTGCGCCTGCGCCGCCTGCGTGGTGTCGGCCACGATGCGCAGTCGGGCCGGCACCTCGGCCAGGCGCTGCGGGTCGCGGCCCACCGCCACCAGCGTGTGACCGGCTTCGTGCAGGCGCTGCATCAGCGCCCGGCCGATGCCTCCTGCCGCGCCGGTGACCATCACGACCTTGGGCATGTTCAAGCTGTCATCTCCTGGATCGATCCCTTGCCGGCTCCGGATCCACGCGCGGCGCCCTTGCGCTTGCGGCAGGCCTCGGAGCAGTAGCGAACCTGCTCCCAGTTCGCCGCCCACGCGCGGCGCCAGCTCATGGGACGCCCGCAGACCCGGCAGGGCTTGCTGGGCAGGCCGGCCTTGTTGCCGCGGTGCGCCATGCTCAGTCGTTGCGCCCTTCCAGCCACGCGTACGCCGAGTGGTTGTGGATGGACTCGAAGTTCTCCGAGGCCACGGTGTAGGCGGCCACGCGCGGCTCCGCGCGCAGCGCCACGGCCACGTCGCGCACCAGATCCTCGACGAATTTGGGGTGGTCGTAGGCGTATTCGGTCACGAACTTCTCGTCCGGGCGCTTGAGCAGGCCCCAGAGCTGGCAGGAGGCCGCCGTCTCGGCGATGGCGATCTGCTCGTCCAGGGTGAACACGTCGCGCAGCTCGGCGCCGATGCTGATGATCGAGCGCTGGTTGTGCGCGCCGTAATCGGAGATGTCGCGCGAACACGGGCACAGGCTGGTGACCGGCACGTCCACGGTCTGGCGCAGCAGCCGCTGGCCGGCACGCGTCTCGGCGTGCAGGCTCACGCCATAGTCGAGCAGGCTGGACACCCCCGACACCGGGGCACTCTTGCGCCGGAAGTAGGTGGCACGCAGGGTGATGGCGCCTTCGCTGGCGCCCAGGCGCGGCAACATGGTGTCGAGAAGCTGGCCCAGGCCCTGCGCGTCCATCTCGCCCGCGTGCGCGTCGAGCACCTCCAGGAAGCGCGACATGTGGGTCCCCTTCACCTCTGCGGCCAGCGCGACCGTCATCTGGAAGGTGCCGATGGTGGCCTGGGCGTCGCCGGCACCGCCGCGCAGGCGCAGCGGGTAGCGCACGTCGCGCACCCCCACCTTCTGGATGGCGATGCTGCGTCGATCGGGGCTGGACTGGACATCGGGCAGGGCAAGGCCCTGGTCACGCAGCATCAGCAGGTCGGGGGAGTTCACGGTGAATCCTTTCAGGTCGGGGCCGGGCGATGCGACGGCGGATCAGGGATGCTGCGCGAGCAGCTTGCGAATCTTGGCGTTCAAGTCCTTGTCGTCCGGGGAAGTCAGGCTCGAGTAGGCCGCGACCACCTTGCCGTCGCGACTGATCAGGTACTTGTAGAAATTCCACTTCGGGCTCGTGCCGGACTCGCGGATCAGCTGGGCGAACAGCGGGTTGGCATCCGAGCCGTGCACGTGCGAGGGATCGAACAAGGGAAACTGCACCCCATAGGTCGCCTGCGAGTACGGCAGGATGCGCTGGGGATTCGAGAATTCCTGGAAAAAGTCATCCGACGGAAAGCCCAGCACGACGAAGCCCTCGGGGCCGTACTCGGCCTGCAGGTGCTGCAAGCCCTTTTCCTGGGGGCTGAACCCGCAGTGGCTGGCCGTGTTGACCACCAGGATCACCTTGCCGGCGTAGCGGCACAGGTTCTCGGGCTTGCCACTGTCGAGGGAACGGAAGGTCTTGTCCAGCAGCGAGGGACAGGTCGCTGCCGCGGCCGGAACCGCGAAGGACAGGCCGGCGAGCAGGCAGCAGGCGCCCAGGGCTTGGGCGAGGGGACGATGGATGCGCATGGCGTTTCCTTTTTTGTCTAGGACAATTCGACTCCATGTTCGACAAAACCATCCGACGGGCGCCGCATACCCAGGCAATGGATAGGGTCTTTAGGCTCGGCCGGCCCCAGGGCCCTCGCACGGGCACCCGGGCCGGGCACGCTACGCTAGCGTCATGACCTCCGATCTGCTCGCACTCGCGGCCATCGTGCTGTGGAGTTCCCTGGCCACGCTGGGCGTGGCCCTGGCCCAGGTGCCGCCCTTCCTGCTCACCGGAGCGGGCCTGCTCATCGGCAGCCTGATCGCGCTGCCGCTCTCGGGCTTCGACCTGCGCCGCTGGCGCGTGCCCGGGCGCACGCTGGCCGTGGGCGCGGGGGGCCTGTTCGGCTACCACTTCCTGCTGTTCATGGGCCTGCGCCTGGCGCCGCCGGTGCAGGCCAATCTGGTGAACTACCTGTGGCCCCTGGGCATGGTGGTGATGGCGCCGCTGTTCCTGCCCGGCATGCGCGTGCGGGCGGGCCACGTCGCGGCTGCCTTGCTGGGCTTCGCCGGGGCGGCCACCGCCATCCTCGGGCGCGCGCACGGCGGCTCCATGCTGGCCGGGGGTTTTCGCTGGGGCTACCTGTTCGCCCTCGGCGCGGCGCTGACCTGGGCCTCCTATTCCTTGATGACACGCCGTCTTCCGCGATTTCCCACCGCTGCGGTCGGGGGCTTCGCGGCGATCGCCGGCCTGCTGGCGCTGCTGTGCCATGCCGTGCTCGAACCTCGCGCCAGCCTGTCGATGGCCCAGTGGGAGTTGCTGGCCGTGCTCGGCCTGGGCCCGCTGGGCGGAGCCTTTTTCCTCTGGGATGCCGCGCTCAAGCGCGGAGACCCGCGGCGCATCGGGCTGCTGGCCTTCCTCACGCCCCTGCTGTCGACCGCCCTGCTCATGGCGGTGCACCACCAGCGGCCCGACGCCTCCATCATGGCGGCCACGCTGATGATCGTGGGCGCCGCCTTCTGGGGCAGCAGGATCCGCGGCGAGCGCTGAGCGCCGCGGGCAGGCGC
>JAJZWA010000011.1:67046-68381 GCA_021846965.1 Pseudomonadota bacterium
TCACGGCCTGGGCCTCCCCCCATCTGCGCTGCAGCGTGGGGGTGGGCGACGGCGCCGGCGCGGACTGGCGCGCCGCCCTGGATCAGGCGCTGCAGACCCCGGCGCTGCGCGCCGCGCTCGCGCCGGACGACGATCTCGTGCGGGCGCGCGCCGAGCGCGGCTCCCAACTCTTCGCCATGTTGCTGGTGCCGGGGAACACGCTGCGACGCCCCTCGCCCGGCTACGAGATCGTCGAGGCCTTCAAGCAGCGCACCCTGGGCAGCATTCCCGTCATCGCCGGCGCGAGCGCCGACGACTGGCGCATGCAGGGCAACGCCGTGTTCCATGGCTCCCGCGTGCATGACGACGGCCTCCTGGTGGCGCTGTTCGAGACCGAACTGGGCTTCGGCATCGCCATGAGCCACGGATTCCAGCCCTCCACGCAGGCCCTGCGCGTGACGGGCAGCACGGGTCGGGAACTGCTCTCGCTGGACGACGAGCCGGCGCTTCCGGCTCTGGCCAGGCGCCTCGGCTGTGGTGCGCAGGATCTGCGTGGAGAACACATCACGCTGAGCACCCGCACCGTGCTGGGCACACCGGACCCGCTGGAACAATACTCGGTCAACGTGGTCAGCTACGCCACCCCGCGCGACGGCCTGCTGCTGACCCAGCCCGTGGCGCCCGGGGCCTCGCTGCATGTCATGTCCGCCGGCGAGGCCACGCACGACGCAGGCGCGAACGCCCTGCGCAAGGCCCTGCTGCGCGCCGCCACGAGCGAGCCGGCCTTCGTGCTCGTGCACGATTGCGCGCTTCGCATGGCGATCCTCGGCAGCGAGGCCGCCGAGACCGAGATCGAGCACATGACCCGCCTCGCCCCCCACGCCCCCCTGGCGGGCTTTTGCAGCTTCGGCGAGGGAGGCATGGCCGACGACGGCGTCAGCCGGTACAACAACGCCTCGGTCGCCGTCCTGGCCCTGGGCCGGGAGTTCTCCCGCTCGGCCTCCGCGGCGCGCGAGAACAGACGCCTGCGCGAGGAACTGCATGCGATGTCCGAGCTCAGCCTGTTCGATCAGGCGCTGCGCCAGACCCAGGACGCCTTCGCCATCTCGGGACCGGATCTTCGCTACCGCTTTGTCAATCCAGCCTTCACGCGCCTGTTCGAATACACCGCCGAGGAAGTCGTGGGCCAGGGCCCCGAGGCCCTGCGTCCTCCCGATAGCGACCCCGAACGCGACGCGGCCGCGCTGGTACGCGAGGCGGTGGCGCATGGGTCCTTCCATGGCGAAGTGCTGCGCCGATCGCGCAGCGGCCGGGTGTTTCCGGTCCTGATCTCCCTGAATGTCCTGCGGGACACTC
>JAJZWA010000012.1 GCA_021846965.1 Pseudomonadota bacterium
TGGGCGATGACGATCTGCATGTCGGGGAAATCGATGGCCACGTCGTCCAGGTGCATCGGGTTGGAGTACTCCAGGCGCAGCCCGCCGCCGCAGCGCATGCCGCTGCCGATGCCCGAGTGCCCGCTGTGGAAGATCGCCGGCAGGCCGTACTCGGCGATCACCTCGTAGATGGGCCAGGCCATGCGGTCGTAGGGATGGAAGCCCTGCACCGTGGGGTGGAACTTGAAGCCCTTGACGCCGTAGTCCTCCACCAGCCGCCGTGCCTCGCGCGCGCCCATGCGACCCTTGTGGGGGTCGATGCTGGCGAAGGCGATGAGAATGTCGGGGTTGTCGCGCGCGGCGGCTGCGATCTCCTCGTTCGGGATGCGCCGGCGCCCGAGCTGGGTCTCGGCGTCCACCGTGAACATCACCAGGCCGATGCGCTTGTCGCGGTAATAGGCCACCGTTTCCTCGATGGTGGGGCGGCGCGTGGAGCGGAAATACTTGTCGGCCGCGCGGTCGTACTCCTCGCCGTAGTTGTCGAAGGGGTTCCAGCAGGACACCTCGGCGTGGGTGTGCACGTCGATGGCGATCAGATCATCGGGGTTCATGCGGTGCTCCAGGCGGCGCAAGCCTTGGGGAAAACAGTTCAGAACTGCAAATAATAATCGCCGAACGTACCCTGTGCGGCGCGATCGGAGTGCAATAACGCAGGGTTTTCCCGAGGGGCTGGGCTCTTGGATAGTTACTACTATGAAGCTTTTTCAGGGACCCTCAACAGCCATGGCCCGCTCCGCACCCCTGCTTCACGTCTCCCAGCCCGAGCCGGGCATCGCGCATGTCGAGCTCGACCGCCCGGCCAAGCGCAACGCCATCAGCGACGAGCTGATCGCGGCCATCGACCAGGCCTTCGCCACGCTGCCCGCGCAGGTGCGGGCGGTGGTGCTGTCGGCGCGCGGGGAGCATTTCTGTGCCGGACTGGACTTGTCCGAACTCAGCGAGCGCAGCGTCGCCGAAGGCATCCTGCATTCGCGTTCCTGGCACGCCGCCTTCGAGCGCGTGCAGTTCGGGCGCGCGCCGGTGGTCGCGGTGCTCCACGGCGCCGTGGTCGGCGGCGGGCTGGAGCTGGCGGCCTCCACGCATATCCGCGTGGCCGAGCCGGATGCGATCTTCGGTCTTCCCGAGGGCCAGCGCGGGCTGTTCGTCGGCGGCGGCGGCTCTTCGCGCATTCCCCAGCTCATCGGGCACGCGCGCATGACCGACATGATGCTCACTGGACGGGTGCTCGATGCCGACGAGGCCCTGGCCGCCGGGCTGGTGCAGTACAAGGTCGGCGCCGGCGAGGGCCTGGACAAGGGCTTCGCGCTGGCCCGGCGCATCGCCGCCAATGCGCCGCTGTCGAACTTCGCCGTGCAGCATGCCTTGCCGCGCATCGCCGGCATGCCGCAGGCCGAGGGCCTGTTCGTGGAGTCGCTGATGGCCGCCATCGCCCAGGGCGACGACGCGGCCAAGCAGCGCCTGCAGGATTTCCTGGCCGGCCGCGCCGCCAAGGTGCGCAAGGAGGCTTGAGCATGGACGCCATCGCCAGCTCCGCGAAGGCCTCGCGCCGACGCCCTCCCGCGCGCGACTGCCACATCGGCGGCTGCGTGGAGGTCCGGATACAGCGGCGCCCCGACGGCAGCCTGGTGCTGCGCTCGCCGGAGCCCCTGGGTGCGTACCCGCAGCGCCTGACCGATCGCCTGGAGCATTGGGCGCGGGAGGCGCCGCAGCGGGTGTTCGCCGCGCGCAGGGGGGCCGATGGAGAGTGGATCTGCATCAGCTACGCCCAGATGCTCGAGCGGGCGCGGCGCATCGCCACCGCCCTGCTCGAGCGCGGGCTCGACGCCGAGCACCCGATCCTGGTGCTGGGAGAGAACAGCCTGGAGCAGTTGCAGCTGGCGCTGGGCGCCATGCTGGCCGGCATTCCCCACGCGCCGGTCTCGCCCGCCTATGCCCTGGTGTCCCGGGATTACGCCAAGCTGCGCCATGTGGTGCAGACCCTGAGCCCCGGCCTGGTGTTCGCCAGCGACGCGGCGTACGAGCCGGCCCTGCGCGCGGTCATCGACCCGGGGATCGAGGTGGTCCTGGCGCGCGGCGAGCTGCAGGCGCGCCCGAGCACGGCCTTCGACACCCTGCTGCAGGCGCAGCCGCTGGACCTGCGACACACCCACGAGAACGTGGGCCCAGACACCATCGCCAAGTTCCTGTTCACCTCGGGATCGACCCGCAACCCCAAGGGCGTGGTGAACACCCAGCGCATGCTGTGCGCCAACCAGCAGATGATCCTGCAGTGCATGCCCTTCCTGGGCGAGCAGCCGCCCGTGCTGGTCGACTGGCTTCCGTGGAACCACACCTTCGGCGGCAACCACAACGTTGGCATTGCCTTGTACAACGGCGGCACGCTGTACATCGACGACGGCAAGCCGACCCCGCAGGGCATCGGCGAGACCCTGCGCAACCTGCGGGAGATCGCGCCGACGGTGTATTTCAACGTTCCCAAGGGCTTCGAGGAGATCGCCTCGGCCATGCGCGAGGATGCGCAGCTGCGCAAGCAGCTGTTCTCACGCGTGCAGGCCTTTTTCTTCGCCGGAGCCGGCCTGTCGCAGGCGGTATGGGACGAGCTCGACGCGCTGGGCGAGGCCGAGGTGGGCGAACGCATCTGCATGCTCAGCGGCCTGGGCATGACCGAAACCGCGCCCTCGGCCATGTTCGCCCTGGGGCCCGAGGTCGAGTCCGGGCATATCGGGCTGCCGGTGCCGGGCGTGGAGCTCAAGCTGGTCCCGCTGGACGGAAAGCTGGAGGTACGCTTTCGCGGTCCCAACGTCATGCCCGGCTACTGGCGCGCGCCGGAGCAGACGGCTGCGGCCTTCGACGAGGAAGGCTACTACCGTACCGGGGACGCCGCGCGCTTCGTGGACCCCGAGGATCCGCGGCGCGGCCTGCGCTTCGACGGGCGCATCGCCGAGGACTTCAAGCTCTCCAGCGGCACCTTCGTGAGCTGCGGGCCGCTGCGCGCACGCATTGCGCAGCTGGGTGCGCCCTGTGTGCACGATGCCGTCCTGACCGCCCCCGATCGCGACGAGCTGGGAGCGCTGATCCTTCCACGCCTGGACGAATGCCGGGCACTGGCCGGCCTGCCGCCGGGCACGCCGGCGGCGCAGGTGCTCGAGCATCCGCAGGTGCGGGAGTTTTTCCAGCGTCTGGTGGATGCCTTGTGGCAGCAGGGCACCGGCAGCGCCACGCGTGTGGCGCGCGCGCTGGTGCTGGTCGAGCCGCCGTCGCTGGACCGCGGCGAGATCACCGACAAGGGCTCGATCAACCAGCGTGCGGTGTTGCAGCACCGTGCCGAACTGGTCGACGCCCTGTACGCCGGCGCCGCGCCGGGGATGCTGGTGCCGAGCTAGTGTCCTGTCCCGCTAACTAGCACCGTGCCCGCGGGCTCGCCGCGGGGGGCCTCAGGCCGTGGGCGCCAGGATCGACAGCACGCCGCGAGTCGCGGCGTCCAGCGCGCCGGCAAGATAGCCCGGGAAGGCCTGCGACCACTCGCTGCCGATGCCCATCAGGCAGTCGCTCCACGGGCCGCTGGCCGGCCTGCTCGGCGGCGCCTCGGCATGCTGCCCGGCGGCCGCCTGGTCCTCCTCGGTCGCGGTCAGCGGATCGGCGGCCCAGTCCTTCAGACGCTCGGCCCGTGGATGCGCGGCTTCCTGCCCGAACAGGCGCCCGAGCTGCGCACGGCAATGCGCCATCAGCACCTGCTGCGGCACGCCCTGGCGCACCCGTGCGGGCACGCCGACAAAGCCGAACAAGGCGGCGTGACCGCCGGGCATGGATACGTCGTGGATTTCCACCATGGGTCCCTGCGCGCTTTGCGCGTCGCCGGACAGGCCTTGGTCGCGCCAGAACGGGGTGTCGTAGATGGCCAGGTACTTGGCGTGCGGTGCCATCCAGGTCGGCGTGGCGCGCCAGCCGCGCGAAAGCTCGGAGGGCAGCGCGGGTTCGAAGGTCAGGTGACTGGCGGCCAGTCGCGGCGGCAGCGCCAGCAGCACCTGCGTGGCGCGCCAGCTGGCGGTCTGCCCGGAGGCCTGCCGCACGTCGAGCTCGACATGGGTGTGCGCATGGCGCAGGCGGCGCACGGTGTGGCCGAGCAGCACGCGTCGCGCATCGAGCCTGCCGTACAGGGCCGCGATCAGCGACCCGGTTCCACCGGCCAGACGCATCGAGGCCGGCGCGCTGGCGAATGCCGGCCGGCGCAACGCGGCCTGGCCGGGCGTGTGCTCGACCAGCATGTCGCCTTGCCCGAACTGCTCGAAACTCCGCAGGCCCAGGTCCTGCACCAGGTGATCGAGTTGTGTCTGGTAGTCGGGCCAGAACCAGCTCGGCCCGAGGTCGAAGCGGTCGAGCCCGGGCGTGCCGCAGTCCACGAGCGCGCCGTCGGCGTCCATCGACGCGATGCGCCCGCCGAGACTGTCGCGGGCCTCGAACAATACGACGTCGTGCAGTCCTTGCCGTTCGAGCAGCAGCGCCGCGGCAAGGCCGCTGAGTCCGCCGCCGATGATGGCCACGGAGGGATGGGTGGAGTGCATGCGCCGGTCTCAGACCAGGGGGCGCAGCTCGTGCGCCGCTTCCTGCAGCAGGGGGAGCAGCTCGCGCTGCATCAGCTCCGCGCTCAGGCGCTGGGGCGAGCTCACCGCATTGAGCGCGGCCACCGTGGCGCCTGCCGCGTTGCGCACGGGAACGGCCAGCGCATGCACGCCGAGTTCGTGTTCCTCGCTGGCCAGGCACCAGTCCTGGCGGCGCACCTGCTCGATGGCCGCTCGCAGCTCGCGCGGCTCGGTGCGGGTCAGCGGAGTCAGGCGCGCGAAGCTGCGGCCCTTCATCCATGCCGCCAGCTGGGCGCGTGACAGCGCGGCCAGCATCACCCGCCCGGTGGAGGTGGCGTGGGCCGGGAGGCGAGCGCCCAGGTGCACGCCGTAGGCGATGATGCGCTGGGCGCCGGATTCCGCGGCGCCGCGATCGGCACCGCTGCGCGCGACGATCACCACCTCGTCGCGGTCCAGCACGACGCCGGAGAAGGCCAGGCGCGCCTGCAGGGCGAGCCGGTTGAGCGTGGGCTGGATGGCCCGAGGCAGGCGGGCCGAGGCCAGATAGCTGCCCGAGAAGCGCAGCACCTTGCTGGACAGCCAGAAATAGCGGCCGTCGGTCTCCAGGTAGCCGAGGTGGGCCAGCGTGAGCAGATGCCGGCGCGCGGCCGCGCGGGTGATGCCGGCTCGCTCGGCGGTCAGCGTGGCGTTGAGCCGCTGGCGCTCGGTGTCGAAGCTCTCGAGCACCGCCATGCCCTTGGCCATGCCTTCGATGAAATCGGCATGCGCGATGCCGGCGCGGCTCGGGTCGGAGCGGGATCGGGCAGGCATGGCAGGGCAGGCGATGCGGGAGCGGGCCGGGGGAGGGCGGGTGGAGTGCCGGGGAGCGGGCGGATGCGCAATTCTGCGCGATCATCGCACAGATTGTGCATGCAGCGCGCAATGACCGCCAGGGCCTGCTGCGAAGCGCAGCCATGCGGGCCTAGAGTTCGCGGATCCTCGATATATCAATACGGAGACCTCTCATGCGAACCCAAGTCGCCATCATCGGCGCCGGCCCTTCCGGGCTGCTGCTGGGCCAGTTGCTGTACAAGGCCGGCGTGGATGCGGTGATCATCGAGCGCCAGAGCGCCGAGCACGTGCTGTCGCGCATCCGCGCCGGCATCCTCGAACAGGTGACCGCCGATCTGCTCGACGAGGCCGGCGTGGGCGAGCGCATGCATCGCGAGGGTCTGGTGCACACGGGTTTCGACCTGCTCTGGCACAACCAGCGCAACCGCATCGACCTGGAGCGTCTGACCGGTGGAAAGACAGTCATCTGCTACGGCCAGACCGAGGTGACCCGGGACCTGATGGAGGCTCGCCAGGCCGCCGGCCTGCGCAGCTTCTACTCGAGCTCGGAAGTCACGGTGCATGATTTCGACACCTCCAGGCCCAGCGTGAGCTTCATGCACGAGGGTGCCCGCCACAGTCTGGACTGCGACTTCATCGCCGGTTGCGACGGCTTCCACGGCGTGTGCCGGGCCAGCGCACCGCGCGCGGCGATCCGCGAGTTCGAGCGGGTCTATCCCTTCGGCTGGCTGGGCCTGCTGTCCGACACCCCGCCGGTGCACCATGAACTCATCTACATCAACAGTCCGCGCGGCTTCGCCCTGTGCTCGCAGCGCTCGCTGACCCGCAGCCGCTACTACGTGCAGGTACCCCTGAGCGAGAAGGCGGAGAACTGGAGCGACCAGCGCTTCTGGGACGAGCTGCGCGCCCGCCTGGACCCGCCCGCGCGCGAGCAACTGGTCACCGGCCCCTCGTTGGAGAAGAGCATCGCGCCGCTGCGCAGCTTCGTCACGGAGCCTCTGCGATTCGGGCGCATGTTCCTGGCCGGCGACGCGGGGCACATCGTGCCGCCCACCGGCGCCAAGGGCCTGAACCTCGCGGCCAGCGATGTGAAATACCTCTCCGGTGCCTTGATCGAGTACTACGCCGAGCACAGCGAGGCTGGGCTGGACGGCTATTCCGCCCGCTGTCTCAAGCGCATCTGGCGCGGCGAGCGCTTTTCCTGGTGGTTCACCCAGCTCATGCACGAATTCCCCGAGCAGGGCGACATCCATGCGCGCTTCCAGGAGGCCGAACTGGAATACCTGCTGCATTCCGAAGCCGGCCAGCGCACCATCGCCGAGAACTACGTGGGCCTGCCGCTGGATTTCGGTACCTGAGCCACGGGGCAGGGCTGGCGCACGCCGGAGGCTCCTGCGGTGCGACAATCGCCGCATGACTCGTCGATGCTCCCGCTTGCCGCCCTGGCTGGCCGTCGCGGCGCTGCTGCTGGCCACGGCGCCCCCGTCGGCGCGGGCCGCGCTGGGCGGACCGCCGGACTGCCAGCGCTTCGGTCTGATCGCCTCCACCCTGCAGGCGGACTTCCTGGCCGGGCGCAGTTTCCAGGAGGCCCAGGCCGACGGCATGCGCCTGCTGGGCCCGGAACACCCGCATCAATCGCTGATCCTGCAGCGCCTGGCTCGCGCCATCTACAGCAGCCCGGACAGCCGCGCCTTCAGCCCGCAGGCGCGCGCGCAGCAGGTGCAGGCGCAATGCCTGCAGGCGCAGGCGCGCTGAGACCCGCGCCGCGCGAACTGTCTCAGGGCCGCGGGGCCGGCGCGTCGGCGCCGGGTTCGTCCATCCGGCCTTCCTGCAGTCGCAGCAAGGCGTTCATGCGTGCCGCGTCGAAGCGCGCCTGAAGGGCCTGCATGCGCGTGTCCAGCGCGTTGCGCCAGGCGAGCAACCAGTCCGCCGCGCCGGCCTCCCCGAGCTCCCAGGCGCGCTGCGTGCGTGCCAGCGCTGCCTGCTGGCTCTGCTCGGCCTGCATCAAGGCCTGGGCGGCACGCGCCTGGGCGCGGGCCTGGGCGCTCAGGCTCTGCGCCTGTTCCAGCACGCGCATGCGCAGTTCCTGCAGGCGCCATTGCGCGGCCTCGAGATCGGCCAGGGACGCGCGTTCTCCGGCGGCGCGGGCAGCGCCTCCGATGGGGATCTGCAGCTGCAGGCCGACGATGCGCTCGCGGCCCCCGCGATCCGAGCCCAGGTAGGCTCCCACCGTGGGTTGGGGCGTGCGCGCCGCGCGTGCCTGGTCGGCTTGTGCCTGGGCCTGAGCCACGGCGCTGCGCGCCTGCGCCAGGGTGGCGCTGTGCTCCAGCACCCGCTCGCGCAGCGCCTCGCCGTCGGCGGGCGCATCGAGCAGCCCGGCCGCGCTGTCCGGGTCGCCGCGCAGTCCGGGGTCGGAGGCCAGCAGCGGCCAGCGTGCCAGCAGCGCGGCGCGCTGGCTGGAGGCGCGCCCCTGGGCCTGCAGCGCGGCGGCATCGGCCCGCGCCTGCTCGGCATGCACGAGGTCGAATTCCAGACGACTGGCGTCGCCGAGCTGCTGGCGACGCCGCACCATGCCGGCCTGACGGTCCAGCGCCTGCGCCGAGGCGCTTGCCAGCCGGGCATCGGCGTCGGCCAGCTGGGTGTCGAACCAGGCGCGCAGCAACTGATCGAGCAGCTCGCGACGCGCGATGCGCTGGGCATCGCGGGCCTGAGCGGCCAGGGCGTCGGCCAGCTCGCGGTCCGCCCGGGCCTGGGCGGGAAGGCGCAAGGGGCGGTTGAGCTGCAGCTGCCATTCGGTGTAGCGCCCGTTGTCCGGCGGCTCGTCCACGCGGCGCTGCTGCAGCTGGGCCTGGGCCGTGAACTCCTGCGAGCCCACGCGCAGCGCGTCGCCGCGGGCGCCGGCGGCATCGCGCAGCGCACGCGCCTCGGCCAGCGAAGGAGCCTGCGCCAGCAGGTCGCGCAACAGGTCGGCACGCGGCAGCGTGGGCTGCGCCAGGGCCCATGCATCGGGCGCGCCGGAGTCGGAACTCGAGGGCCGCGCCTGCGCGCTCGGCATGGCGGGGGTGATGGGCGCGGCGGTGGGCGCGGCGGTGGGCGCCGCGGCCGCGACGCAGGGAAGCAGGCCCGCGCAGGCGACCGCGATGACCATGCCCGGCAAGGCTTTCATGCTTGCTCCTCCGCAGCCGCCTCGGCGGCCTGTCGTGCGATGCCGGGCACGCCGAAGCGCGCGAACAGCAACGGCAGCAGCACCAGGGTCAGCACGGTGGAACTGAACAGCCCGCCGACCACCACCACCGCCAGGGGCTTCTGGATCTCCGAGCCCGGGCCGCTGGCCGACAGCAGCGGGATCAGGCCCAGCGCGGTGATGCTGGCGGTCATCATGACCGGGCGCAGCCGGCGCATCGAACCCTCGCGCACCGCCTGTGCCAGCGGCAGCCCGCGCTGCAGCAGTTCGTTGAAATGGCTGACCAGCACGACGCCGTTGAGCACGGCGATTCCCAGCAGCGCGATGAATCCCACGGAGGCCGGCACGGACATGTATTCCCCGCTGATCCACAGCGCCAGCACGCCGCCGACCAGCGCGAAGGGAATGTTGGCGAACACCAGCACCGACTGGCGCAGAGAGCCGAAGGTGGTCATGAGCAGCACGAAGATCAGGCCCAGGGCCAGCGGCACCACCAGGCCCAGGCGGGCGGCGGCGCGCTGCTGGTTCTCGAACTGCCCGCCCCACTGGAGGCGAACCCCCTCCGGCAGCTTGACCTGGGCGGCGACCGCGCGCCGGGCCTCGTCGACGAAGCCCACCAGGTCGCGACCGCCCACGTTGGCCTGGACGGTGGCGAAGCGGCTCCCGTCCTCGTGGGTCACCAGCACCGGCCCCAGGGTGGGGCGCAGGCGGGCCAGGTAGGACAGGGGCCAGCTGCGGCCGTCGGGGCCGGTGATGCGCAAATCGGCGAAGCTCTGGGGCTGATCGCGCAGTTCCTGGCCGCCGCGCAGCAGCAGCGGGGTACGACGGACTCCTTCGAGCACGACGCCCAGCTGCTGGCCCTCGACCAGGGCGCGCAGGTCGCTCTGCAGGGTCTGCACGTCGAATCCGGCGCGTCCCGCGGCCAGGCGGTCGACGTCGACGGTCAGGTACTGGACGCCCTCGGTGCGCGCGGCCAGCACGTCCTGCGCGCCGGGCAGGCTGCGCAGCACCTGGGCCACCTGCTGGGCCAGGCTGCCCAGCTGCTCCAGATCCGGCCCGAAGATCTTCACCACCAGGTCGCCGCGCGAGCCGGTGAGCATTTCCGACACGCGCATCTCGATGGGCTGGGTGAAGGTGTAGTCCACGCCGGGGAAGCTCTGCATCACCTTGCGGATGGCCTCGATCACCTGGGCCTTGTCGCCGCGCCATTCGGAGGCCGGCTTGAGCACCAGGAAGGTATCGGTTTCGTTCAGACCCATCGGGTCCAGTCCCAGGTCGTCCGAGCCGCTGCGGGCGATGATGGCGCGGATTTCCGGCACCTGCTGCAAGAGAGCGCGCTGCACCCGCAGGTCCAGCGCGGCGGTGGCGCCCAGGCCCACCGAGGGGAGTTTCTGCAACTGCAGGATGATGTCCCCTTCGTCCAGCGTGGGCATGAAGGTCTTGCCCACGCGGGTGTACGCGAAGCCTGCGGCGACCAGCGATACCAGCGCCAGCACCACCACCGTGCGCGCATGCGCGAAACTCCAGTCCAGCACGCGGGCGTAGGCGGCCGACAGCTTGCGCACCAGCCAGGGATCGGCATGGCCCACGTTGCGCAGCAGCATCGAGGCCAGCACCGGCACCGTGGTCAGGGCGATGAGCAGCGAGGCCGCCAGCGCGAACACGATGGTCAGCGCCACCGGGCGGAACAACTTGCCCTCCAGGCCCTGCAGGGACAGCAGGGGCAGGAACACGATGCCGATGATGGCCACCCCCGACAGCACCGGGCCGGCGACTTCCGAGACGGCGCGCAGCACCCGCGCCAGGCGGTCGCTGGTGGCCGCGCCGGCGTCGCCAGACGCGGCCCGGCTGGGGTCATGGCTCATGTGGCTGACCAGGTTCTCCACCACCACCACCGCGGCATCGACCAGCATGCCCAGCGCGATGGCCAGGCCGCCCAGGCTCATCAGGTTGGCCGACAGCCCGGCCCAGCGCATGAGCACGAAGGTCGCCAGCGCCGACAGCGGCAGGGTCAGCGCCACCACCAGGGCGGCGCGCCAGTTGCCCAGGAAGGCCAGCAGCATGACCACGACCAGCACCACGGCCTCCGCCAGGGCGCGCATCACCGTGCCCACCGCGCGCCCGACCAGCTGGCTGCGGTCGTAGAACACGCGCAGCTTCATGCCCTGGGGCAGCCGCGGCTCGACCTCGGCCAGGCGCGCGCGTACCCCCTCGATCACCTTGGAGGCATTGGCGCCGCGCAAGGCCAGCACGATGCCCTCCACCGCCTCGCCCTTGCCATCCTCGGTGACGATGCCGTAGCGCGTGCTGCTGGCCATGCGCACTTCGGCCACGTCGCCCACGCGCACCACGCTGCCGCCCTGGGAGGCGATCACCGTGTCACGAATGTCGGAGGCGTCGCGAAAGGCTCCCTGCACGCGCACGATGCGGGTTTCCTCGCCTTCGTCCAGGCGGCCGGCGCCGTCGTTGCTGTTGTTGCTCATGAGCGCGGAGCGCAGGGCTTCCAGACCGATCCCGGCTGCTGCCATGCGCGCCGGGTCGGGCACGACCTCGAACACGCGCTGGTCGCCGCCGAGCATGTTCACGTCGGCCACCCCGGGAACGGTGCGCAGGGCCGGGCGCACCAGCCATTGCAGGGCGCTGCGCTTTTGCGCCAGGCTGGCCGGGCCTTCCACGGTGAACATGAACACGTCCGACAGGGGCGTGGTGATCGGCGCCAGGCCGCCCTGCACCGAAGGCGGCAGGTCGGCACGCACGTTGGACAGGGCCTCGGCCACCTGCTGGCGCGCCCAGTACACGTCGGTGCCCTCCTCGAAATCCACGGTGACGTCGGCGATGCCGTACTTCGAGATGGAGCGCACGATGCGCTTGCGCGCGATGCCCAGCACTTCCTGCTCGATGGGCAGCACGACCCGGGTCTCCACTTCCTCCGGGGTCATGCCGGGGGCCTTCATGATCACCTTGACCTGGGGCGAGGAGACGTCGGGGAAGGCATCCACGGGCAGCGCCCGCCAGGCGAACACGCCGGCGGCCGCCAGCGCCAGCGTCGCTCCCAGCGTGACCAGGCGCTGACGCAGCGCCGCATGGGTGAGGGCGTGCAGGATCATGGCTTGGCGCCCGCGCCGGCCTTGAGGGCCACCACGCCGCTGATGACGACCTGCTGGCCGGCTCGCAGCGGGCCGTCGACGATCACCGCATCCGGCAGGCGCGCGACCACGCGCACCGGCACGACCCGAAAGCCCTGGGGCTGTTCGATCAGCATCGAATCGCGCTCGGCCACGCGGGTCAGCGCCGAGGGCGGGACCGAGAACATGCCGGCGCGCGCGGGCAGTTGCACCCGCGCCTGCACCAGGGCTCCGGCGTGCAGTCCGGCGGGCTCGCTCAGGCGCGCGCGCAGCACCACATGCTGCCCAGGCGTCAAGGCGGGAGTCAGCGCCAGCAGCGCGCCGCGTGCCGAGCTGCCCGCGACGTGCACTTCGGCGCCGGCGCGCAGTGCGGCGGCCTGTTCGGCCGTGGCGTCGATCTCCAGGGCCAGCGCGTTCGCGGCGATCAGGTGGAACAGGGGCGCGCCGCCCTCCACACGCTGCCCGGGCAGGGCCTGGGTCTGGGCCACCACGCCGTCGATCGGGGCCAGCAGGCGTACCCGGCCGTCCAGGCCGCTGCCCGCGCCGCGCAGGCGCAGCGCCAGGCGGCGCTCGCGCAGCAGGGAGGCGGCCTGGCTTTCGCGCGCGGCCGCGGCCTGCGCACGCGACGCGGGAATGATGCCCTCGGCCAGCAGCGCGGCGTCGCGCCGGTGCTGTTCGCGGGCGAGGTCGAACTGGATGCGCGCATCGTCCGCGTCGCGCTGCAGTTGCGCCACCTCGGTGCTTTGCATCTCGCCCAGCAGCTGACCACGACGCACGGCGTCACCGGAGGCCGCATCCACGCGTGTGAGCACCCCTGGAGCCGGCGCCGCGACCACGGCCTGGGCCTGCGCCGGCACCACCACGCGCGCGGGCAGGCTGAGCGCCGCCGACGCAGCCGGGCGGAGCTCGGCCACGCGCACCCCGAGGGCGGTGCGCTGGGCGGCGTCGATGGCGATGAAACTGGCATCCTGCGCCGGCCCCGCCGTCCAGGCCGGCAGCCAGGCAAGCGCCAGCAGCAGCCCCAGGGCCAGGCGTGCCCGCGCGGCAGGGCGCAGGCGGGGGCTGCGCCCACGGGGTGGGCGGGGGGAGGGGCTTCGGCGATCCATGGCGTTCTCCGGTCGGCCGCGGCGCCTGCGTGCATGCGTGCATGCGTGCATGCGTGCATGCGTGCAGGCGTGCATGCATGCAGGCGGCGGCCGCTGCCTGTGCGGGGTTGTTATACGGGGAAATACTAATCAAGGATACAAACGGAAACATTGCAGCGCATCAAGCTTGCAGTCCGGCCGCGAACCGGCGAAGCCCGCGCTTCCCGAGCGTTAGGATGCGAGCTACGGGTGCGCCGGCGGCGCCCCGATCGATGGAGACAGCAGCATGCAGGCCACCCAACCCGCGCAGGACTATGCCTTCCAGACCGTGCGCCACGTCGAAGCGGGCATCGGAGCCAGCGCCCGACTGGGCGAACTGGCGGCGCGCTACGCTCCCGAGGCCCGCTCGGCCCTGCTGGTCACCGACGCCGGGGTGCGCAAGGCCGGCCTGTACGAGCCCGCGCTGCGTGCGCTGCGCGAGGGCGGCCTGCAGGTGCAGGTGTTCGACGGCGTGCAGGCGGATCCGCCCGACCACGTGGCCCTGTTCGCCTGCACCCAGGCGCGGGAGGTGGGCGCGGGCCTGGTGATCGGTTTCGGCGGCGGCAGCAGCATGGACGTGGCCAAGATCGTCGCCTGCCTGGCCCACCCCGGCAATCGCCTGGAGCTGCCTCAGCTGTACGGGGTGGAGAGCGTGCGCGCCAGGCGCCTGCCCCTGCTGCAGGTGCCCACCACCGCGGGCACCGGCTCCGAGGTCACGCGGGTGGCCATCGTCACCACCGGGGCCACGACCAAATCGGGTATCGTCAACGCCACCCTGCTGGCCGATGCCGTGCTGCTCGACCCGGCCCTGACCCGCGGGCTGCCGCCGGCGGTGACCGCGGCCACCGGCGTCGATGCCATGGTGCACGCCATCGAGGCCTACACCAGCGCGCGGCGCAAGAACCCGATGTCCGACATGCTGGCGCGCGAGGCCCTGCGCCTGCTGGGGGGCAGCCTGCTGCGCGCGGTCGAGCAGGGCGAGGACCTGCG
This sequence comes from Pseudomonadota bacterium, assembly GCA_021846965.1. Taxonomy (GTDB): domain Bacteria; phylum Pseudomonadota; class Gammaproteobacteria; order Burkholderiales; family Burkholderiaceae_C; genus Thiomonas_A. The sequence goes on from JAJZWA010000012.1 coordinate 13,874, forward strand.
GGCCCGGGAGGACATGCTGCGCGGCGCCATGCTGGCCGGCATGGCCTTCGACAACGCCCCGGTGGCGGCGGTGCACGCGCTGGCCTATCCGCTGGGCGGCATCCACCACCTGCCGCATGGGCTGAGCAATGCGCTGGTGCTGCCGCACGTGCTGCGCTTCAACGAGCCGGCGGCCGCGGAGCTCTACGCGGAGCTGGCCGCGGTGATGTTGCCGCAAGCCGCGCCCGGTGCCGCCGGGGCGCGCCAGATGATCGAGCACATGGCCGGCCTGTGCGCGCGCAGTGGCCTGCCCACGCGCCTGCGCGACTGCGGGGTCGAGGCCGCCGACCTGGCGCTGCTGGCCCGCGAGGCCATGGGGCAGCAGCGCCTGCTGCAGAACAACCCGCGCCCTCTCGAGGAGGCGGACGCGCTGGCGATCTACGAGGCCGCTTTCTGATCCGCGCCGCGATGCCCGCCCCGCAGCAGCCGGTTCCCGAATTCCCCCATCGCGCGCGCCTGAGCACGCGCTGGGGCGACAACGACGTCTACGGCCACGTCAACAACGCGGTGTACTACCAGTACTTCGACAGCGTGATCAACGCCTACCTGATCGAGCGCGGCGGCCTGGACATCCACGCCGGCGACACCGTGGGCTTCATCGTGCGCTCCGAATGCGACTACCTCGCGCCGGTGGCCTACCCCGGGGATCTGGAGGTCGGCCTGGCGGTGGAGCGCCTGGGCAACTCCTCGGTCACCTACCGCCTGGGCCTGTTCGACCCCCGCTCGACCCAGCCCCTGCAGCCCTGCGCGCTGGCGCGCATGGTGCACGTGTTCGTGCGCCGCGCCGATTCGCGCCCGGTGCCGCTGCCGGCGCCTCTGCGCGAGGCCCTGCAGCGCCTGCTCGTCGCTGCCTGAAGCCTTCCGGCGGGCGGCGCGCCGGCCCGGGCTCCGGCGCGAGGCCCTGTGAATGCCCCTGCAAGCGCTCATCACGGTTGCTTGTGTGGTTTCTCTTGCGGCGTCGTTGACGGCGAGGCACGGCTGACTGATACTGATTTGCCCTACAGCGGATCGCCGTCTATCAGGCGATCGCCAGAGTTCGCCCTGTCGCCACGCCGCTCCGCTGCCAATTCTTCCTCAGGGCACTGAGCGACGGGCACGGCCATGAGAACCCATGCGCGGCATCGCATGCTCGGGTTCCTGCAGCAGGTATGGCGGCGCACCGACAAGCGGTGGTTGTTGGGTGGCGTCCTTGGCACCATCAGCGGCCAGGCGCTGGTGGTCGCCCAGCCCGTGGCTCTCGGCAAGATGATTTCGCTGTTTGCCAGTTCGCTGAAGGGGCACTCTGCCTCGGTGAGCCCCGCGGCGGCGCTCGGCGCCTTTGTTCTGTTGTGGCTTGGAGCATCAGCGCTACAGGCGCTCTCCGGGCTCTGCAATGCCGTCGTGATGCAGGAACTGAGGGTCGTCGGCAAGCGTGTCGCCTTTTCCCTGCTCGTGCGCAAGGAAGATCGATCGTTCTTTGCGGCGAGGCCCGCGGGTAGTCTCGAGTCCCTGGTATCTACCGCCTCGATGTGTTGTCGAGGGATTTATCAGGATCTGGCAACGTCCCTGATCAGGCTTTTCGCGCTGACAGCCTTTGCCTCCATCGCGCTCGGCTTCTACGACTTGCGATTGAGTGCCGTATTCGCAGCGTGGCTGGTGTGTTTCATCGTGCTTTGCGCAAGTTCTCGATTCAACCGGGCACCAGCCTTGGCTGGAGCCGCCGTTGCTGCTACTTCCAAGGTGGGCGGCTTCATTCTGGACGTCTTGAGGAACATCGATCTGGTTCAGGCCTCTGGAGAGCAGGCGAATGAGTGCCGTACATTGGATGCGCTGCTAAGCGCCGAGCGCAGACTCTACCTCAAGGGGCAACTTGAGGTGGAGCGCGCCATGGTGGTGAAGCGAAGCTTTCTTTTTCTGCTTATCGCGGCTATTGCCTCGGTCGTGGCCTGGGATGCTCATTCCGGGCGGATCCCCTTGACGGGGGTGCCCGTGGTCATGGTGATCGCCTGGATGCTTGCCTACCAGTTTGACGCGTTGGGGCAGAGCGCCATTTCCCTTCAAGAATATCTGTCCAGACTGGAGCAGTCGCTGTCTGGCCTGGCAATGGAGCCTGATGACTCAGGGCAGGAGCGCGATCGCGGACTCGTGGCCGAGCAGCCATCGAAGGGAGTATTTCCGATCGAGTGCGTAGACGTGGCATTTGCCTACCCTGGTCAGGCGCCCCTGTATACGGGGTTGAACCTCCGGATCGATTCGGGAGATCGGATTGGCATCATCGGGCCGTCGGGCTCCGGCAAGTCCACGCTGCTCCATTTGCTTCGGGGCGAATGGGCTCCGAATAGTGGCACTGTGCGTAGCGCGGGGGTGGATCTGGCGCATTTGCCTGCCGGGCACTTACGCAGCAGCGTGGCCTACGTGTCGCAGGAGACGGCGATCCTCCATCGATCGCTGCGTGAGAACCTGCTCTACGGAGTCCATCGCCGCGTCGATGATGAAAATTTGATTGGCCTGCTCCATAGCCTCGGTCTCGGTCGGCTGCAGGGAGCTGCTGGCGTCGATCTGGGGCTTTGCCTCGGAGAGCATGGGGCACGCATTTCCGGTGGCGAGCGCCAACGCATCGGACTCATCCGCGCGCTTCTGCGTGATGTGCGTCTGATTCTTCTGGATGAACCAACATCCGCCCTGGATCCGACCAACGAGCAGTTGGTGGCGCGCTTTATCGAGCGGCTGCCCCCCGATCGAGCTGTGGTCGTGGTTTCCCATCAGAGGGGTCTGCTTGGATCGCTGGACCGCGTTTACCTGGTGGAGCATGGATCCATGCACAGGGTGGCAGGGGCTGGGCGTCCCCCGATCTCGACGACCTCCCCGCGCCTGGAACTCGGCATTCCAGGGATCGACTCTCCAACGCCTGCGCGGAGCGATGGAGGTGGCAAGTCAAGGAGTTTGGCTTGAACGCCGCTGCACCCGCTCAGCGCGGGCAGTACAGGTCCACGTAGTCGTGGACCGGCATCTGGGCCAGGCGCGCGGTATCGAGCGAGGCGTGGAGGATGGCCTGCTGCTGCCGGGGCGCGAAACGGCGCGCCAGGTTGGCGCGGAACTTGGCCTCCAGCAGGGGCTCGCCCTCGGCGCGCCTGCGCTTGTGGCCCAGGGGATATTCGACCAGCAGCTCCGGCAGCGTGGTGCCGTCGCGCAGCACCGCCGTGAGCCCGTTGGCGATGGATCGCTTGCCGGGGTCGTGGTAGTCGGCGGTGAAAGCCGGGTCCTCGACGCAGTGGATGCGAGCGCGCAGTGCGTCGATGCGGGCATCGGCGGCGGCCTGGTCCTCGTAGTCGGCCGCGCTCAGGCGCCCGTGCAGCAGGGCCACGGCCACCATGTACTGGATGCAGTGGTCGCGGTCGGCCGGGTTGTGCAGGGGCCCCTGCTTGTCGATGATGCGCAGGCAGGCCGCGTGGGTGCGGATGGTGATGCGCTCGATGTCCGATGCGTCGCGCCCGGCGCCGGCCAGTTGCTCGCGCAGGCTCAGCGCGGCCTCCACCGCGGTCTGCGCGTGGAACTCGGCGGGGAAGCTGATCTTGAACAGCACGTTCTCCATCACGTAGCTGCCGAAGGGGCGCTGCAGGCGCAGGGGCTTGCCGCCGAAGCTGGCGTCGCAAAAGCCCCAGGTGGGCGCGCTCAGCGCCGTGGGGTAGCCCATCTCCCCGGTGCGGGCGATCAGCGCCAGGCGCACGCCGCGGCTGGTGGCGTCGCCGGCGGCCCAGCTCTTGCGGCTTCCGGTGTTGGGCGCGTGCCGGTAGGTGCGCAGCGCCTGGCCGTCCACCCAGGCCAGGGAGATCGCGTCGATGAGCTCGGCGCGGCTCAGGCCGAGCAGGCGCCCGGTGACCGCCGTGGTCGCCACCTTGACCAGCAGCACGTGGTCCAGCCCCACCTCGTTGAAGGCATTGTCCAGCGCGAGCACGCCCTGGATCTCGTGCGCCTGCACCATCGCGTTGAGCACGTCGCGCATGATCAGCGGCGGCTTGCCCGCCGCGACGGCGCCGCGGCTGAGCCAGTCGGCCACCATCAGGATGCCGCCCAGGTTGTCCGAGGGGTGCCCCCATTCGGCGCCCAGCCAGGTGTCGTTGAAATCCAGCCAGCGGATCATCGCGCCCAGGTTGAAGGCGGCACTCACCGGATCGAGCTGATAGGGCGTGCCTGGGACCTTCGCCCCCTGCGGAACCATGGTGCCCGGCACCACCGGGCCCAGCAGCTTGGTGCAGGCGGGGTAGTCCAAGGCCTGCAGGCCGCAGCCCAGGGTGTCGATCAGGCACAGGCGCGCGGTCTCCAGCGCCAGGCCGAGGAACTGCGTGCGGTCCAGCACATAGTCGGCGATGTCGACCAGCAGCGGGTCGGGGGCGGGGCGGCCCTGGGAAACGTGCGAGCTCATGCGCCGCATTCTCGCTCAGTGCGCGGGGCGGCGCGATGCCGCCCCGTGGAGGGCTCAGGCGCCCAGCACCTCGCCCGGCACGCGCACGAAGCCTTCCATGAGCACGCGCGCGCTGCGGCTCATCACGGCCTTGGTGACGGTCCATTGCCCGTCGCGCAGCGCCGCCTCGGCGCCCACGCGCAGGGTGCCCGAGGGGTGGCCGAAGCGCACCGAGGAACGTTCGCCGCCCCCGGCGGCCAGGTTGACCAGGGTACCCGGAACCGCCGCCGCCGCGCCGATGGACACCGCCGCCGTGCCCATCATCGCGTGATGCAGCTTGCCCATGGACATGGCCCGCACCAGCAGGTCCACGTCGCCGGCCGCGACGCGCTTGCCGCTGGAGGCCACATACTCGGCCGGCGGCGCGACGAAGGCCACCTTGGGCGTGTGCTGGCGCGTGGCGGCCTCGGCCAGGTCGCGGATCAGGCCCATGCGCATCGCCCCATGCGCGCGAATGGTCTCGAAGCGCGCCAGCGCGGCGGGGTCGGAGTTGATCGCGTCCTGCAGTTCGGTGCCGCGGTATCCGAGATCGGAGGCGTTGAGAAAAATGGTCGGGATGCCGGCGTTGATCATGGTGGCGGGGAAGCTGCCCACGCCGGGAACCTCCAGCGTGTCCACGACCTTGCCGGTGGGGAACATCGCGCCTGCGGCGCCGTCGCCTTCCTCGTCGGCCGCGGGATCGAGGAATTCCAGCACCACCTCGGCGGCGGGAAAGGTCACGCCGTCGAGCTCGAAGTCACCGGTTTCCTGGACCTCGCCGGCGCGCATGGGCACGTGGGCGACGATGGTCTTGCCGATGTTGGCCTGCCAGATGCGCACCACCGCGACGCCGTCGCGCGGCACCTTGTCGGCGCCCAGCAGCCCGGAGGCAATGGCGAAGGGGCCCACCGCCGCCGACAGGTTGCCACAGTTGCCGCTCCAGTCGACGAAGTCGCGATCGATGGCCACCTGGCCGAACAGATAGTCCACGTCGTGCCCCGGGCGGGTGGACGCCGCCAGGATCACCGTCTTGCTGGTGCTCGAGGTGGCGCCGCCCATGCCGTCGATCTGCTTGCCGTAGGGGTCGGGGCTGCCGATCACCCGCTGCAGCAGCCGGTCGCGCGCGCGACCGGGCTGGCGCGCGGGCTCGGGCAGGTCCTGCAGGCGAAAGAACACACCCTTGCTGGTGCCGCCTCGGATGTAGGTGGCGGGAATGCGGATCTGGGGCAGATCGGACATGCTGGCTCCTCGGGGTTCAGGCGGCCTTGGTCTCGGCCAGGAAATCCTGCGCGAAGCGCTGCAGCACTCCGCCGGCTTCGTAGATGGACACTTCCTCGGCGGTATCCAGGCGGCAGGTCACCGGCACCTCGACGCGGCTTCCATCGCGCCGGTTCACCACCAGCGTGAGGGTGGCGCCGGGCTTGCGCTCGCCCAGCACGTCGTAGGTCTCGGTGCCGTCCAGGCCCAGGCTGATGCGCGTGGTGCCGGGCTGGAACTGCAGCGGCAGCACGCCCATGCCGATGAGGTTGGTGCGGTGGATGCGCTCGAAGCCTTCCGCGGCGATGGCCTCCACGCCGGCCAGGCGCACGCCCTTGGCGGCCCAGTCGCGCGAGGAGCCCTGGCCGTAGTCGGCGCCGGCGATGATGATCAGCGGCTGGCGCCGCTGCATGTAGGTCTCGATGGCCTCCCACATGCGCATCACCCGGCCCTCGGGCTCCACCCGGGCCAGCGAGCCGGCGCGCACGCTGCCGTCGGCCTGGCGCACCATCTCGTTGCGCAGCGTCGGGTTGGCGAAGGTGGCGCGCTGCGCCGTGAGGTGGTCGCCGCGGTGCGTGGCGTAGGAGTTGAAATCCTCCTCGGGCAGCCCCATGCGCGCCAGGTACTCGCCGGCCGCGCTGTCCGGCAGGATGGCGTTGGAGGGCGACAGGTGGTCGGTGGTGATGTTGTCCGGCAGGATGGCCAGGGGGCGCATGCCGCGCAGCGTGCGCTCGCCGGCGAGCGCACCTTCCCAGTACGGGGGACGCCGGATGTAGGTGGAGCGCTCGCGCCACGCGTACAGCGGCTCGGTGGAGCCCGAGCCCTCGGGGCGCAGCGCGAACATGGGCTCGTAGACCTGGCGGAAGAACTCGGGCTTGACCGCCGAGCGCACCAGGGCGTCGATCTCCGCGTCGTCGGGCCAGATGTCGGCCAGGCGGATCTCGCGCCCGTCGGCCACTCCCAGCACGTCACGCTCGATGTCGAAGCGGATGGTGCCGGCGATGGCGTAGGCCACGACCAGCGGCGGCGAGGCCAGGAAGGCCTGCTTGGCGTAGGGGTGGATGCGTCCGTCGAAATTGCGGTTGCCCGACAGCACGGCGGTGGCGTAGAGATCGCGCTCGACGATCTCCTGCTGGATCTTCGGGTCCAGCGCGCCCGACATGCCGTTGCAGGAGGTGCAGGCGTAGGCGACGATGCCGAAGCCCAGCGCCTCCAGGTCGGGCAGCAGCCCGGCCTGTTCCAGGTACAGGCGCACCGCCTTGGAGCCCGGCGCCAGCGAGCTTTTCACCCAGGGCTTGCGCTGCAGGCCGAGCCGGCGCGCGTTGCGTGCCAGCAGCGCGGCGGCGATCACGTTGCGCGGGTTGGAGGTGTTGGTGCAACTGGTGATGGCGGCGATGATCACCGCGCCGTCGGGCATGCGCCCGGGCTGCTGCTCCCAGGGCCTGGCGATGCCCTTGGCGGCCAGTTCGGTGGTGGCCACGCGGGCATGGGGGTTGGACGGGCCGGCCATGTTGCGCACCACGCTGCCCAGATCGAAGCGCAGCGTGCGTTCGTATTGCGCGCCCAGCAGGGTGTCGGCCCACAGCCCGGCGGCCTTCGCATAGGTCTCCACCAGCGCCACCTGCTCGGCGCTGCGCCCGGTCAGGCGCAGGTACTCGAGGGTCTGCGGGTCGATGGCGAACATGGCCGCCGTGGCGCCGTACTCCGGGGCCATGTTGGAGATGGTGGCGCGGTCGCCCAGCGTGAGCGCTGCGGCGCCCTCGCCACGGAATTCCAGGTAGGCGCCCACCACCTTGGACTTGCGCAGGAACTCGGTGAGTGCCAGCACGATGTCGGTGGCGGTGATGCCGGGGCGCGGGCGCCCGGACAGTTCCACGCCGACGATCTCGGGCAGGCGCATCCACGATGCCCGCCCGAGCATCACGTTCTCCGCCTCCAGCCCGCCCACGCCGACGGCGATCACGCCCAGCGCGTCCACATGGGGGGTGTGGCTGTCGGTGCCCACCAGGGTGTCGGGGTAGGCCACGCCGGCTTCGGCGTGGATCACCGGGGACATGCGCTCCAGGTTGATCTGGTGCATGATGCCGTTGCCCGGGGGGATCACGTCCACGTTGCGAAAGGCCGTGCGGCACCACTCGATGAAGTGGAAGCGGTCCTCGTTGCGCCGGTCCTCGATGGCGCGGTTCTTGGCGAAGGCCTCGGGATCGTCGCCTCCGCATTCCACCGCCAGCGAGTGGTCCACGATGAGCTGCACCGGCACCACCGGGTTGACCCGCGCCGGGTCGCCACCCTGCGCGGCGATGGCGTCGCGCAGTCCGGCCAGGTCCACCAGCGCGGTCTGGCCCAGGATGTCGTGGCACACCACCCGGGCCGGATACCAGGGGAAGTCGCGGTCGCGCCGGCCCTCGGCGATCTGCAGCAGGCATTCGTCCAGCAGTTGCGGGTCGCAGCGCCGCACCAGATTCTCGGCATGCACGCGGGCGGTGTAGGACAGGCCGGCCCAGCTTCCCGGGCGCAGGGCTTCCACCGCCTCGCGGGCGTCGAAGTAGTCCAGCGTGGTGCCGGGAAGGTTCTTGCGATGGCGCTTGTTCATGGCGTCGGGCTCAGGAACGCTTGGCCAGGGGCACGAAGGCCTGGTCCTCGGGGCCCACGTAGTTGGCGCTGGGGCGGATGATCTTGCCGTCCTGGCGCTGCTCGATGACGTGCGCGGCCCAGCCCGAGGTGCGCGAGATCACGAACAGCGGCGTGAACATGGCGGTGGGCACGCCCATCAGGTGGTAGCTCACGGCGGAGAACCAGTCCAGGTTGGGGAACATCTTCTTGATGTCCCACATGACGCTTTCCAGGCGCTCGGCGATGGCGAACAGGCGCAGGTCGCGCTGGTCCTCGCCCAGGCGCCGGGCCACGGCCTTGATCACCTTGTTGCGCGGATCGCTGACCGTGTAGACGGGGTGGCCGAAGCCGATCACCACCTCCTTGTTCTCGACGCGGCGGCGGATGTCGGCCTCGGCCTCGTCGGGGCCCGCGTAGCGGCTCTGCACCTCGAAGGCGACCTCGTTGGCGCCGCCGTGCTTGGGCCCGCGCAGCGCGCCGATGCCCCCGGCGATGGCCGAGTACATGTCCGAGCCGGTGCCGGCGACCACGCGAGCGGTGAAGGTGGAGGCGTTGAACTCGTGCTCGGCGTACAGGATCAGCGAAGTGTGCATGGCGCGCACCCACAGCTCCGAGGGGCTGCGGCCGTGCAGCAGGTGCAGGAAATGCCCGCCGATGGAATCGTCGTCGGTCTCCACCTCGATGCGCCGGCCATTGTGGCTGAAGTGGTACCAGTACAGCAGCGCCGAGCCCAGGCTGGCCATCAGGCGGTCGGCGATGTCGCGCGCGCCCGGCAGGTTGTGGTCGTCCTTCTCGGGCAGCAGGCAGCCCAGCACCGACACGGCCGTGCGCATCACGTCCATGGGGTGGCTGGATGCGGGCAGGGCCTCCAGCGCCAGGCGCAGCGCCTGCGGCAGGCCGCGCAGCGCGCGCAGCTTGTTCTTGTAGGCCCCGAGCTCGGCCGCGCCGGGCAGCTTGCCGTGCACCAGCAGGTGGGCGATCTCCTCGAACTCGCAGGTCTCGGCCAGGTCCAGGATGTCGTAGCCGCGGTAGTGCAGGTCGTTGCCCGTGCGTCCCACGGTGCAGATGGCGGTGTTGCCGGCGACGGTGCCCGACAGGGCAACGGACTTCTTGGGCTTGAAGCCGGGGGTGGTGGTCTCGGACATGCTTGCGTGCTCCTGGGTGCGGATCATTGGGGGGTGCGGCGGCCGGCGAACATCTGGTCCAGGCTCTGCTCGTAGCGGTGGTAGCCGATGCGGTCGTAGAGTTCTTCGCGGGTCTGCATGGTGTCCAGCACGGCGCGTTGGGTGCCCTCGCGGCGGATGGTCTGGTACACGTTCTCGGCGGCCTTGTTCATGGCGCGGAAGGCCGACAGCGGGTACAGCGCGATGGCCACGCCGGCGGAGCGCAGTTCGTCCAGCGTGAACAGCGGGGTCTTGCCGAATTCGGTGATGTTGGCCAGCACCGGCACCTTGAGCTCGTCGACGAATCGCCGGTACGTGGCCAGGTCGGGAACCGCCTCCGCGAAAATCCCGTCCGCGCCCGCCTCGACGCAGGCGCGGGCGCGCTCGATGGCGCGCTCCACCCCTTCCACGGCGATGGCGTCGGTGCGCGCCAGCAGGAAGAACTGCTCGTCCGTGCGCGCGTCGGCCGCGGCCTTCACGCGATCGGCCATTTCCTCCGAGGAGACGATTTCCTTGCCGGGGCGATGCCCGCAGCGCTTGGCACCCACCTGGTCCTCGATGTGGCAGGCGGCGGCACCGAACTTGATCAGGCCCTTGATCGTGCGCGCGATGTTGAAGGCGCTGGGCCCGAAGCCGGTGTCGATGTCCACCATCAGCGGCAGATCGCACACGTCGGTGATGCGCCGCACGTCGGTGAGCACGTCGTCCAGGGTGTTGATGCCCAGGTCCGGCATGCCCAGCGAGCCGGCGGCCACGCCGCCGCCCGACAGGTAGATGGCGCGATAGCCGGCGCGCTGGGCCAGCAGCGCATGGTTGGCGTTGATGGCGCCGATGACTTGCAGCGGGCTTTCCGCGGCCAGCGCGGCACGAAACAGGGATCCGGGAGAGGGCATGGTGGGGGTCCGGTGGAAGCTACGGGCCTCGGGTTTGCAAGGAGCGTGCCATCGCTGGCCCACCTTGCAAGGCCTTGAAATCACGCAAGATTCACGCAGCATCGCGCCCGCGTGTTGCCGCTTTCGTGTTGCAGGCTTGCAATGCAGGTTTCAATTGTGAAACACTGTGCTGCAAGGGATCCCCATGGACCTCCATTGCGCGGGCACCCCCCGCGTGCATGCCCCGACGCCACCCCCATGTCCTCCGCCCCCACCGCGACCGTCGATGCCGCGCAAGCCGCCGAGCTGCCTCCGCGCATCCTGGCCATCGGCTTCCTGCGCCTGAAGCAGTTGTTGCACGAGGTGGCCCCCGAGTACGCGCATCGCGCGCGCGTGGACGTGGTCGACCGCGGCTTCGAGGAGGCCCTGGCCGAGATCGAGGCATTGCGCGCGCGTGAACGCGTGGACGTGCTGGTGGCCGCCGGCCTGCACGGCGAGTTCCTGCGCCGGCACTGCGAGCTTCCGGTGGTGCTGGTCAAGGTCGGGGGCTTCGACCTGATGCATGCGCTGGCGCGGGCGCGCGAATGGTCGGCGCGCGTGGCGCTGGTCAGCTTCGGCGCCATCAGCTCCGAGGTGGAGCAGTTCAGCCGCGGCTTCGGCCTGCACATCGTGCAGCGCAGCTACCGCAGCGAGGCCGAGGCGGCGGCCTGCGTGGCCGAGCTTCGCGGCGCAGGGATCGATGTGGTCGTGGCGCCCGGCATGGTGCTGGATCTGGCCGAGCAGGCCGGCATGCGCGGCATCCTGCTGTACTCCCATGACGCCGTGCGCGCGGCCATCGACGACGCCGTGGAGATCGCGCGCGCCTCGCGCCTGGCCTCGGCCAAGCGCGAGCGCCTGAACACCATCCTGGAGCAGTTGCGCGACGGCGTGGTGGCGGTCGACGAGGCCGAGCGCATCGAGGCCGTGAACCCGCCGATGCAGCGCCTGCTCGGGCGCAGCCGCGCACAGTTGCTGGGGCGCGTGCTGGGCGACGTGGCGCCCGAGTTCACGCTGGCGCGCACGCTGCGCGACGGCACCGAGCAGGCCGAGGACATCGTGCGCCTGGGATCGCAGACCCTGGTGATCAGCCGCAGCCCCATCGTCGAGCGCGGCGTGCGCACGGGCGCCGTGCTGACCTGCCAGGATCCGGCCGCGATCCAGCGCGTGGACCGCAACCTGCGGGCGCGCAATCGCCCCACGCCCGCGGGGCCGCGCTGGCGCCTGTCGGACCTGGTGGGGCAGTCCGCGGCCATGCGGCGCGCGCTGGCGCAGGCCGAGCGCTTCGCGCACAGCGAGGCCACGGTGCTGCTGGTGGGCGAGAGCGGAACCGGCAAGGAGTTGTTCGCCCAGGGCCTGCACGCGGCCAGCCGGCGTCGCGCGCAGCCCTTCGTGGCCATCAACTGCGCCGCCTTCCCCGAGTCCCTGCTGGAGAGCGAGCTGTTCGGCTACGAGGAAGGCGCCTTCACCGGCGCTCGCAGGGCGGGCAAGGCGGGCCTGTTCGAGGCCGCGCACACCGGCACCCTGTTCCTGGACGAGATCGGCGACATGCCGGTGTCGCTGCAGACCCGCCTGCTGCGGGTGCTGCAGGAGCGCGAGATCCTTCGCGTGGGCGCCACCGAGCCCACCCCGGTGGACGTGCGGGTGATCGCCGCCACGCACCGCGACCTGGCCGCGCGCATCGATGCGGGCCTGTTCCGGCGCGACCTCTACTACCGTCTGAACATCCTGCGCCTGGAGCTTCCCAGCCTGCGCGAGCGCCGCGAGGACCTTCCCGCGCTGTGCGCGCACCTGCTGGAGCGGGCGCTGGAACGCGCGCGGGCCCCGGCGGCTGCGCGCGCGCCGCTGCTGCGCGAAGTGCTGCGCCTGCTGGGCGCGGCCGGGCACTACGCATGGCCCGGCAACGTGCGCGAGCTGGAGAACCTGTGCGAGCGCGTGGCCGGCGCCGTGGGCCACGACCCCGCCGGCGCCGATGCCGTGGACCTGGCCGAGTTGCTGCCCGAGCTGGCGCTGCCCGCGCGCGCGGAGCACCCACCGCGGCACGGGGAGGGCGCGCCTGGCGCCGACTCGCTGCGCGCGGGGGAAGGGGCGGCTTCCCGGCACACGCCGCCCGGCGCCCGCGCCCGCACCCTCGCCGGGCAGCGCGCCGAGTCCGAGCGCGAGCTCATCGAGCGCACGCTGGCCGAATGCGGCGGCAACCAGGCGCTGGCCTGCGAACGCCTGGGCATCGCGCGCAGCACCCTGTGGCGCAAGCTGCGCGCGGGTGCCGCGGGCGCCCGGCTCAGGGCTGGACCTGACGCGTCGGCAGGATCAGGGACTCCAGCGCGTTGACGTGCGCGGGCTGCGCGAAGGCCCACAGCAGGGCCTGGGCGATGTCCTCGGCGTGCAGGGCCTGGATGGAATCACGCCGGGCCTTCATCTGCTCGGCCGGCACGTTGTGGCCCCATTCGGTGTACACGGCCCCGGGCTCGATCAAGGACACGCGGATGCCTTCCGTGCCGAGTTCCTTGCGCAGTGCGTCGTGCAGCCCGACCACCGCGAACTTGGTCGCGTTGTAGACCGCCCAGCCCTCGATGCCCCGGCGACCGCCCACGCTGGACACCGTGCTGATCATCGCGCCCTCGCGCCCGCGCAGCAGGGGGATGGCCGCCTTCGTGCAGTACAGCACGCCCCACAGGTTGGCGTCGATGGTGGCCTTCCATTCCTCGGGCTTGCCATGCTCGAAGGCGCCGTGGTAACCCACGCCGGCGTTGTTGAACAGCAGGTCCAGTCCGCCGAAACCTTGCCGCACGGTGTCGAACAGCCTGGCTACCTGGCCCGCATCGCCCACGTCGGTGGGCACCGCCAGGGCGCCTTCGCCCAGCTCGCGCGCCAGGGCCTCGATGCGCTCGCGGCTGCGAGCGGCCAGAACCACGCGCACTCCCTCGGCGTGCAGCGCGCGGGCCGCGGCGGCGCCGATGCCGCTGGAAGCCCCGGTAATCACCGCCACCTGTCCTCGAATGTCGCGCATGCGCAGACTCATCGACCTTCTCCCTGGATGTTCGTCAACGGAAGGAAAAAATCCTAGCCCCTTCCCGTCCAGGCTGCAGGGCCGCGCGCCTTGGCGCTCAGGCGGAGCGGGGTCCGCGCAGGCGCAGGATCTGGGGCGGCGGGCGCCGGGGGTTGCACAGGTGGGCCAGCAGCAGCCGGTAGGTATCGAGGTCGAAGCCGAAGGCGTCGTCGCGCTGGCGCGCGTGCAGCAATTCGTCGAGCTCGGCCTCGTCGCGCGCGGTGCCCAGGTGGCGCCACTGGTCGAACACGTGCACCTCGCTGCGCTGGCCGTCGGCGGCCACCTCGCGCAGTCCCACCGGGCCGTCGTAGGGCCAAGCGCGCAGGCGCTCCGCGGCCAGCGCGGCCTGCACCCTCGCGGCATGGTGCTGCGGCGTCTCCTCGCCGCAGCAGGCGCCGCGGCAGCGCCCGAGCTGGTGCGCGAAACAGCGTCCGCGGCCCGACTCCAGCCCGAGCACGCGCAGGCACAGCCCATGCTGCTCGGCCAGGCTGCGCAGGCTTTCCAGAGCCTGGCGCCGACTGCGGTAGGTGCCGAACAGCTGGCCGAAGCGCGCGGGATCCAGCACCTCGTCGCGCACCAGGCTGAGCAGCGGCTGCTCGCGCGGGTCGTCGGCCATGCGCCAGCTGCACAGGCGGTTGTCCCGCCGCAGCTTGCGGTTGAACAGCGGCTGCAGCTGCTTGACCAGGCGTGCCTCGAGCAGCAGCGCGCCGAGTTCGCCGGCGGTTTCGCGGATCTCGATGCGGCGCACCTCCTGGCTGATGCGCATTTCTCGCGCCTCCCGGTGGTCGGCCTGGAAATGCGAGAGCACGCGGCGGCGCAGGTTCACGCTCTTGCCGACGTACAGCGGGATCTGCCCGTCGCCGTGGAACAGGTACACCCCGGGGCCTTCGGGAAGTTGCGCCACGTCGGTCTGCAGATGCGGGGGCAGGCTGGCGCCGGCCTGCATCAGCGCCTGCGCATGCTCGCGCAGCGCCTGCTCGCCGTGCAGCTCGGCCATGCGCTGCAGCCAGGCCTGCAGCACCAGCACGTCGCCCATGGCGCGGTGGCGCGCCGGGTTCACCAGTGCGTGGCGGGCCTGGATGGCATCCAGCCCGTGCCCGCTGCAGTGGGGTTCCAGGCGCCGGGACAGGCGTACCGTGCACAGGGTGCGTGCGCGCAGGTCCACGCCGGCCCGCGCCAGGGCGTTCTTCAGGAAGCCGTGGTCGAAACGCACGTTGTGCGCCACCAGCACCGCTCCTTCCAGCAATTCCAGGAGCTTGTCCGCGATCTGCTCGAAGCGCGGAGCGCCGGCGACCATCGCGTCGGTGATGCCGGTCAGGCGCTGGATGGTGCCGGGGATCGGGCGCTCGGGGTCGACCAGGCTTTGCCAGCGCGCGCTGACCAGGCCGTGGTCGACGCGTATCGCGGCGATCTCGGTGATGCGATCGTGCACCGGGTTGCCGCCGGTGGTCTCCAGATCGAGCAGGACATAGCTGGCGAGCATGCGGGCATTGTGCCTGCGCGCGCGGCGCCGCGTGCGCACGCGCACGCGGGAGGCCGCGCATGGCAGGCTCGTCGCAGCTGACGCACAATCGCGGACACGCCCGACCCGGGTCGGGCATGCGAGGTCTCGCGCATGGGGTCGTGGATGCCGTCGTGGTTCGCCTATCTGCTGGTCGCCGCCGCAGGCATGCTGGTGCACCTGAGGCTGCACCGCGTGCTGCCCGCCCAGCTGCGTCCGGCCGCCGGCACGATGACGGCGGCGATGCTGGGCATGCTCGCGGGGCTGGCCATCGACGCCTCGCGCGGCCGGCTCGTCCTGCTGGCCTCCCTGTGCGGCGCCGGCCTGCCGCTGGGATCCCTGCTGCGCTGGCACCTCGGCCTGCTGGCTCCCAGCAACGCGGCGCTCGCGCTGGCCGGCCTGCTGCCGGTGCTGTGGCAGCTGCGGGCCGGCCCCGCCGCCGGCCCGCGCGCGGGCCTGCTGCCCTCGCTGCTGTGCGTGGGCCTGATGCTGCTCGGCATGAACCTGGGCATGCCCCTGCTGGTGCATGCGCGCGCGTCCGCCGGCGCTTCGCCCGGCGCGGCCACGATGCTGGCGGCGATGCAGGCCGGCATGGCCTGGGGCTCGGTGGCCGCGCTGCTCCTGCTGCGCGCGGTCGCGCGGGCCCCGGCAAGCCTCACGATCCTCCCCCGCGGCGAAACGGAGACCACACCATGACCACCCCGCAGGGCCCCGCGTCGGCGCTGTACCTGTTCGAGAAGTTCGAGGTCGGCGTGGTGCACCTGGACGCCCAGCGCAAGGTGCTCGCGATGAACGACTTCGCGCGCCGCATCCTGCCGGTGAGCGACAAGCGTCCCTTCGACGCGCTGGTGACCTCCTTCCATCCGCCGCGCTCGGCCGCCAAGGTCAGCTTCCTGCTCGACCAGGCCTCGGCCTGCCCGGTGGCCGCGGCCATGCCGATGACCATGATCATCAACATCCCGGAACAGGTGCTTCTGATCAAGGTCACGCGGCTGGCCGGCGAGGACGGGCAGACCACGGGTTTCGCCCTGGTGTTCTACGACGTGACCCAGCTCGTGGTCCAGGGCGAGGCGCCGGTGGCACCCGCGGCGGCACCGGTCGCCGGGGCGCAGGCCGGCGAGAAGCGCCAGCTCGCGCGCATCCCGCTGGTGGCCAATCACCGTGTCACCTTCGTGGACACCGCGCAGGTGGTGTTCCTGGAGTCCCAGGCGCACTACACGAGGGTGCTGACGACCAGCGGCTTCCAGTTCTGCAACCTGAGCATCGGCGACCTCGAGGCGCGCCTGGACCCCCAGCGCTTCGTGCGCGTGCATCGCTGCTTCATCGTCAACCTCGACGCCGTGCTCGAGCTCGGACGGGTGGACGGCAAGGTGCAGTTGCGCATGCGCGGCGATCCGCCGACCTGGGTGCCGGTGTCTCGCGCCGAGGTCGCGCGCCTGCGCTCGCTGCTGGGGGTGCAGCGCAAGGCCTAGCAGGCCGCGAGCGGTTTGATAGGGACTTTCCCGGATTGTCGAAGCGACTTCGGCGCCTTCCGGCGCCTGATGGCTTTGTGTGTGCATTTCGTGAGCATCCTGGTGCATTTGGTGTAAAAATGTGCCAAGTGCTTGATAAAGTGCAAAAAAATTGGTGAATCCGTATAGTTTGTCTGTCCTAGACAAATTCGGAGACACCCATGATTCCACCGCGTTTCGAGTACCACGCGCCGCGCTCCGTGGACGAGGCGATCGCGTTGCTCAGCAGCCTGGGAGGCGACGCGAAACTGCTGGCCGGCGGCCACAGCCTGCTGCCGATGATGAAGCTGCGCTTCGCGCAACCCGGCACGCTGATCGACCTCAACCGCATCGAGGAACTGCGCGGCATCCGCGAGCAGGGCGACACCGTGGTGATCGGCGCGATGACGGTGGAGAACGACCTGATCGCCTCGCCCGTGCTGCGCAGCAAGGTGCCGCTGCTGCCGGAGGCGGCGGCGCTGATCGCCGACCCGCAGGTGCGCAACCGCGGAACCATCGGCGGCGACATCGCCCACGGCGATCCGGGCAACGACCATCCGGCGCTGTCCATCGCGCTGGACGCGAGTTTCGTGCTGCAGGGCCCGAAGGGCCGGCGCAGCGTCGCCGCCGACGGCTTTTTCCTCGGCACCTACATGACCCTGCTGCAGGAGGACGAGGTGCTGTGCGAGATCCACGTGCCGGCCTTCAGGCCCGGCACCGGCTGGGCCTACGAGAAGCTCAAGCGCAAGACCGGAGACTGGGCCACCGCCGGATGCGCGGTGGTGCTGCGCCGCGCCGGCGAGCGCATCGAGCACGTGCGCATCGCGCTGACCAACGTGGGGCCGATGGCGCTGCGCGCCACCGATGCCGAGGCTCTGCTGCAGGGGCGCGCGCTCGACGCGCAGTCGCTTGCGGCCGCCGCGGATGCCGCCGCCGCGATCTGCGATCCGGCCGAGGATCTGCGCGGTGACGTGGAATACAAGACGGCCATGGCCGCGCAGATGGTCAAGCGCGCGCTCAGCAAGGCCTGGTCGCGTTGTCAGTGAAACAGCAGGAGCTCCCATGTCCAAGAAACTCGTCTCGATGAAGGTCAACGGCCAGGCCGTGGAGGCGGCCGTCGAGCCGCGAACCCTGCTGGTGCATTTCCTGCGCGAACAGCTCAACCTCACCGGCGCGCACATCGGCTGCGAGACCAGCCACTGCGGCGCCTGCACGGTCGACGTCGACGGGCGCTCGATCAAGTCCTGCACCCACCTGGCGGTGCAGTGCGAGGGCTCGCAGGTCGTCACCGTCGAGGGCCTGGCGCAAAAGGGCGTGCTGCACGCCGTGCAGGAGGGCTTCTACAAGGAGCACGGCCTGCAGTGCGGCTTCTGCACCCCCGGCATGCTGATGCGCGCCTACCGCTTCCTGCAGGAGAACCCGAATCCGACCGAGGAGCAGATCCGCGCCGGCATGAGCGGCAACCTGTGCCGCTGCACCGGCTACCAGAACATCGTGAAGGCCGTGCAGTACGCGGCGGCCAAGCTGCAGCAGCCGGCCGAGCAGGCGGCCTGAGGCCCACCCCACACGGAGACCACACTCATGAACGCACCGGCACAAAGCGCCGAGGCCCGCGAACTGGCCCTGGCCGGCATGGGCGCCTCGCGCCTGCGCAAGGAAGACGCCCGCTTCATCCAGGGCAAGGGCAACTACGTCGACGACATCAAGTTGCCCTCGATGCTGCACATGGACATCGTGCGCTCGCCCATCGCCCACGGGCGCATCAAGCGCATCAACAAGGAAGCCGCGCTGGCCATGCCCGGGGTGCACGCGGTGCTCACCGCCGACGACCTCAAGCCGCTGAAGCTGCACTGGATGCCCACGCTGGCCGGTGATGTCGCGGCGGTGCTGGCCGACGAGAAGGTGCACTTCCAGATGCAGGAAGTGGCCATCGTGGTCGCCGACGACCGCTACATCGCCGCCGACGCGGTCGAGGCGGTCGAGGTCGAGTATGAAGAGCTGCCCGTGGTCATCGACCCCTACGCGGCGCTGGCGCCCGACGCCCCGGTGCTGCGCGAGGACCTGGCGGGCAAGACGGAGGGCGCGCACGGGCCGCGCGAGCATCCCAACCACATCTTCACGTGGGAGGCCGGGGACAAGGCCGCCGCCGACGCGGCATTCGCGGGTGCCGAGGTGACGGTCTCGCAGCACATGTACTACCCGCGCGTGCACCCCTGCCCGCTGGAGACCTGCGGCTGCGTGGCCAGCTTCGACCCCGTGCGCGGCGAGCTCACCACCTGGATCACCTCCCAGGCGCCCCACGTCGTGCGCACCGTGGTGTCGATGCTCTCGGGCATTCCCGAGTCGAAGGTGCGCATCGTCAGCCCCGACATCGGCGGCGGCTTCGGCAACAAGGTCGGCATCTACCCGGGCTACGTGTGCGCGATCGTGGCCTCGATCGTGCTGGGGCGCCCGGTCAAGTGGGTCGAGGACCGCATCGAGAACATCTCGACCACGGCCTTCGCCCGGGATTACCACATGGACGGCGAACTCGCCGCCACCGCCGACGGGCGCATCACCGGCCTGCGGGTCAACGTGGTGGCCGACCACGGAGCCTTCGACGCCTGCGCCGACCCCACGAAGTTCCCGGCGGGCCTGTTCCACATCTGCTCCGGCTCCTACGACATTCCCGCGGCTCATGCCAGCGTCAAGGGGGTCTACACCAACAAGGCGCCGGGTGGCGTGGCCTATCGCTGCTCCTTCCGCGTGACCGAGGCGGTCTACCTGATCGAGCGCATGGTCGACGTGCTGGCGCAGAAGCTGGGCATGGACAAGGCCGAGATCCGCGCCAGGAACTTCATCCGCAAGGAGCAGTTCCCCTACCGCAGCGCCTTCGGCTTCGAATACGACTCGGGCGACTACCACACCGCGCTGCACAAGGCGCTGGACGCGGTGGGCTACCGCGAACTGCGTGCCGAGCAGGCGGCCAGGCGCGCCGATCCGAACAGCCCGACCCTCATGGGCATCGGCCTGGTCACCTTCACCGAGATCGTCGGCGCGGGTCCGAGCAAGATGTGCGACATCCTCGGCGTGGGCATGTTCGACTCCTGCGAGATCCGCGTGCACCCCACCGGCAGCGCGATCGCCCGGATGGGCACCATCACCCAGGGCCAGGGCCACCAGACCACCTACGCGCAGATCATCGCCACCGAGCTGGGCATTCCCAGCGAGGTCATCCAGGTCGAGGAGGGCGACACTTCCACCGCGCCCTACGGCCTGGGCACTTACGGCAGCCGCTCCACGCCGGTGGCCGGCGCGGCCATCGCCCTGGCCGCTCGCAAGATCCACGCCAAGGCGCGCAAGATCGCCGCGCACCTGCTCGAGGTCAACGAGCAGGACCTCGACTGGGAGGTCGATCGCTTCAAGGTCAAGGGCGACGACAGCCGCTTCAAGACCATGGGGGACATCGCCTGGGCCGCCTACCACCAGCCGCCCGCGGGCCTGGAGCCGGGGCTGGAGGCGGTGCACTACTACGACCCGCCGAACTTCACCTATCCCTTCGGCATCTACCTGTGCGTGGTCGACATCGACCGTGCCACCGGCGAGACCAAGGTGCGCCGCTTCTACGCGCTCGACGATTGCGGTACGCGCATCAATCCGATGATCATCGAGGGCCAGATCCACGGCGGCCTGACCGAGGGCTTCGCCGTCGCCATGGGCCAGCAGATGCCCTTCGACGCCCAGGGCAACCTGCTGGGCAACACGCTGATGGACTACTTCCTGCCGACCGCAGTGGAGGCGCCGAAGTGGGAGACCGACTACACCGTCACCCCGTCCCCACACCATCCGCTGGGCGCCAAGGGCGTGGCCGAGTCGCCGCACGTCGGCTCGATCCCCACCTTCACCTCGGCCGTGGTCGACGCCTTCGCGCACCTGGGTGTCACCCATATGGACATGCCGCACAACTCCTTCCGCGTCTGGAAGGAATTGCGCAAGCACGGCGTGGCACTCTGAGTCCTCCGGGGGCCGGCGGCGCGCCGGCCCCCGGATCCCTGCCCAAACCCTTGAACCTGCACCATGGAAGTCAAACTTGAAAAAACCTATGAGCTCGACGTCGACGCCGCATCGGCGTGGGCCCTGCTCAGCGACCTGCGCCAGGTCGCCGGCTGCATGCCCGGGGCCGAGATCACCGAGCAGATCGACGCGAACTCCTACAAGGGAGCGGTGAAGGTCAAGGTCGGCCCCGCGCTGGCGCAGTTCGGCGGCACCGTCGACGTACTCGAGTGCGAGCCCCAGGCGCGGCGCATGGTGATGCGCGGCAAGGGGGCCGACAAGAGCGGGTCCTCCGCGTCGATGGACCTGAACGCGGTGATCGAGCCGGCCGCCGACGGCGCCGCGCGTTCCATGCTGCACGGCCAGGCCACGGTGGTGGTCAACGGCAAGTTCGCGCAGTTCGGCGGGCGCATGATGACCCAGGTCTCGGAAATGATGCTGGGGCAGTTCGTCGACAACTTCCGTGTCGCCGCGCGAGAGCTCGCCGCGCAGCAGGCCGTGGTCCCGGCAGGTTCCGCCGCCGCCCCGGAGTCCGCCGGAGCGGCCGTCCAGGCGCCGGCGGCCCCCGCCGCGGCGCCGCGCCAGGCCGCGCGCGAGATCAACGGTCTGGCCCTGTTGTGGGCCCTGATCAAGGGCTGGTTCGGCGGGCTGTTCGTGCGGCGCGTGCAATGAACCCGCTGGCGCCCGCGACGATGGCGGCGCCACGCGCGCTGCGCCAGGCCCTGCACGAGGCGGGCTATGTCGCCGACGAGTCGCTGGCCACCGCATGCTGGCTGGCGCGCGAGTTGCAGCGCCCGCTGCTGCTGGAGGGCGACGCGGGGGTGGGCAAGACCGCGCTGGCCGCCGCGCTGGCGCGGGTGCACGACGCCGAGCTGGTACGCCTGCAGTGCTTCGAGGGCCTGGACCTGTCGCAGGCGGCCTACGAGTGGAACTACGGGCGCCAGCTGATGGCCATCCGCCTGCACGAGGCCGGGGGCCAGGGCCTGCGCGAGCAGGATCTGTTCGGGCGCGAGTACCTGCTCGAAAGGCCATTGCTGCGCGCCATCAGCAGCGCGCGCCCCTGCGTGCTGCTGATCGACGAGATCGACCGCGCCGACGAGGCCTTCGAGGCCTTCCTGCTGGAGGTGCTGGCCGAATACCAGATCACCGTGCCGGAAATCGGCACGCTGCGAGCCAGCACCATCCCGCTGGTCGTGCTGACCAGCAACGGCACGCGCGAGCTGTCCGACGCGCTTCGTCGGCGCTGCCTCTACCACTACCTCGACTATCCCGAGCTGGCGCGCGAGATCGCCATCGTGCGCCTGTCGCTGCCCCAGGTGGAGTCGCGCCTGGTCGAGCAGGCGGTGGCCTTCGTGCAGGGTCTGCGGCGCGAGGACCTGGCCAAGACCCCGGGAGTCGCCGAGACCCTGGACTGGGTGCGCGCGCTGCACGGCCTGGGCCAGCGCGAGCTTCCCGCGCAGGTCGAGCTGCTGCTGGCCACCCTGGGCTGCCTGCTCAAGACCCAGGAGGATCGTTTCGCGGTGCAGGCAGAGCGTGTCCTGCGACTCCTCGAGCAGCGCAGCGACGCGGGCGTCGCGGCGGGCATGCGCTGACGCGGCGCAGGAGACCGGGATGCCTTCCGTCGCGGCTGTCTCCCCCCTGCAGCGCATGGGCGAATTCGCCGCGCTGCTGCGCGATCACGGCTTTTGCGTGGGCGTCGACGAGCAGCGCTGCATGCTGCGGGTGGCGCAGCAGCTGGGCCCCGGCGAGCCTTCCGCGGTGGAATTCGCGTGGCGGGCCATCGCCTGCAGCGACCAGCAGGACTGGCGGCGCTGGCACGAGATCTTCGAGCGTTTCTGGTGGCCGCAGCGCGTGCGCGGCCAGGTTCGCGTGAGCCAGCAGACCCGGCGCTCGCGCGACCTGCGCCAGGCCGTGCAGGACCTGCACCAGCGCCTCGATGCCGACTCCGCCGGGCCCCAGGCCGCCCGCACGAGCGATGCGCGGGGCAGCGCCGACCAGGCCTTGGCCGAGGATTCCCAGGGGCCCGGGCGCGAGCGCGCACAGGGAGGCGCCAGCCGCACCGAGGCGCTGCACGCGCGCGAGCACCAGATGTGGCTGCCCCAGGAGCTCGCCGCCTTGCAGCGCCTGGCCGCCGACATCGCGCAGCGCCTGCGCCCGCGGCCGACGCGCCGCTGGCGGGCGGCGCCGGCGCGGGCGCAGTCGAGGCTGGACCTGCGCGCGACCCTGCGCCGCAGCGTGGCCTGGGGCGGCGAGCCGCTGCAGGCGGCCTGGCGCGTGCGGCGTGTCGAGCCTGCGCGACTGTTCATCCTCGCCGACGTGAGCCGCTCGATGGAGGCGCACGGCGCGTTTTTCCTGCGCGTGGCACGCGCCTTCGCCCAGCAGTGCGACGCGCGGGTGTTCGTGTTCCACGTGCGCCTGGCCGAGGTCACCGCGCTGTTGCGCCGCGACAGCGCCGCCACACAGGAGCAGGTCAACGCCGTCACCGCCGGGTTCGGCGCCGGCACGCGCATCGGAGCGTGCATGCAGGCCTTCGCGCGTGGCGCGGCGCGCCACCAGCTGGTGCGCGGTTCGCGCGTGTGGGTGTTCTCCGACGGATTCGACACCGACACCCCGGAGCTGCTTGGCGACGCGCTGCGTGCGCTTCGCGGGCGCGGCGCGCGCATCAGCTGGTTCCACCCCACGCGGTCGGTTCCGCAGGCCGCCGCCTTGCAGCGCGCGCGCGCCTGCATCGACACCTTCGTACCCCTTGCCTCGATCGCCGACCTGGCGGCCGCGCGCAAATCGCTGCACTGACAGGAGACCCCCCATGTCCACCTTCGATTGGATCACCCAGGCAGCGCGACTGCGCGAGCAGGGCCGCGCCTTCGCCCTGGTCAGCGTGTTGCGCGTGCAGGCGCCGGCCTCGGCGCGCCCCGGAGACAAGGCGCTGGTGCTGGCCGACGGCACCATCCATGGCTGGATCGGCGGCGGCTGCGCCCAGCCGGCGGTGCTGCGCACCGTGCGCCAGGCCCTGCAGGACGGACGTGCGCGCAGC
This sequence comes from Pseudomonadota bacterium, assembly GCA_021846965.1. Taxonomy (GTDB): domain Bacteria; phylum Pseudomonadota; class Gammaproteobacteria; order Burkholderiales; family Burkholderiaceae_C; genus Thiomonas_A. The sequence continues at coordinate 37,380 of JAJZWA010000012.1, forward strand.
GTGCGCATCACGCCGGCGGCGCAGGGCAGCGAGCGCGACCTGGGGGACGTGCTCGAGTTCGGCATGGCCTGCCACTCCGGCGGAACCCTCGAACTCTTCGTCGACCCGGTGCTGGCCGACCCGCTGCTGGTGGTGATCGGCAACACGCCGGTGGCGCGCTCCCTGGTGTCGCTGGCGCCGCAACTGGGGCTGCGCGTGGCCTGGGCCGGAGTCGGCCTGCAAGAGCAGGAGGTCGAGGGGGTGCAATGCCTCGCCGGCGACGACCCGCAGCTGCTGCGCCGGGAACTCGGCGAGGGCGGCTTCGTGGTCGTGGCCACGCAGGGCCAGCGCGACCTGCAGGGCTTGCGCGCCGCGCTGGCGCTGCAAGCCGCCGGGGTCTGGTTCGTCGCCAGCGCCCGCAAGGCCGCGGTGTTGCGCCAGAGCCTGATCGCCTCGGGCGCCGATGCGCACGCCGTGCAGTCCATCGTGGCCCCCGCGGGCACCCCGATCAGCGCCCACACGCCGCCGGAAATCGCCTTGTCGGTGCTGGCAGCCGTGGTCGCCGCGCGCCGGTGCGGCGCGCCGGCGGCGCGGGCCGTGCCCGCGCCGGAGTCGCTGGAGTCGGACGCAGGCACGGCGCAGGGCCTGTCCCCGGAGCCGCAGGCGGCTTCCTGCTGCGGCCACGGCGCGAGCTCGCCCGAGCCCGCGATGCCGGAGTCCGCAACGTGCTGCGGCCACGGCGCGACCTCGCCCGAGTCCGCGGTGCCGGAGTCCGCGGTGCCGGAGTCCGCAACGTGCTGCGGCCACGGCGCAAGCTCGGCCGAACCCCCGCGGCCCGAGGCGGCCTCGTGCTGCGCCGCTCGCGAGCCGGAGCCCGCCGCGGTGGCGGGCAGGCCCGCGGAGCATGCGGCCGAAACCCATTCCTGCTGCGGGCACTGAGCGCCATGGGATGCATCCTGAAGGGCGGCGGCGGCCTGTACAGCCGGCTGCGCGTCGGGGCCGTGCTGCTGGCGGCGGGGGAGGGCTCGCGCCTCGGCGGGCGTCCCAAATGCCTGCTCGAACTCGGAGGCGTGCCGCTGGTGCGACGGCAATTGATCGCCCTGTCCGGAGGTGGGGTGGACGAGCTGGTGGTCGTGCTCGGGCACCATGCGCAGCGCATTGAGCCGGTCGTGGCGGAGTTTCCCGTCACGCTGGTTCGCAATCCGCATCCCGAGCAGGGACAGGCCTCCTCGACCCGGGTCGGTCTGCAGGCGCTGCCGGCGGTGGACTGCGTGCTGGTCGCGCTGGCGGATCAGCCCCTGCTGCATGCGCAGGACGTGGCCGACCTGATCAAGGCGTACAAGCAGCGCCCCGAGGGCATCGAACTGGTGCAACCGCAGGTCGACGGACAGCCCGGCAACCCCCTGGTGCTCAGCGCGGCGGTGCGCGAGCAGATCCTCGCCGGCCCCGGGGACGTGGCCTGCCGCCGCTGGCAGGAACGCCATGCGGCGCAGGTGCTGCGCTGGTCGACCGCCAACCGGCGCTATGCGGTGGACATCGACACCGAACAGGACATCGAGGCGCTTGCACAGCGCACCGGCCACCGGCTTCGCTGGCCGCAGGACCTGGCCTCGGCCGCGGTGCAGCCATGAGCGGCTCCGGCGCCGACGCGGTCGCGCAGGGCCAGCTGGCGCTGTGGCCGACCCCCATGGGCGTGCACCGCTGGGCGCAGGCCGCTGAGGTCAATCCGCTGCTGGCGCGGGTGCTCGGCAGCCTGCGGGCGATGGCGCAGCCAGGGCCCGCGGGGTTCTTCGCCAGCGAGGACGACCTGCTGGAGCGCATCCGCCTGCCCGAGTGGAAGGATTTCCTGCGTTTCGTCGTCGATTCCCTGCACGCCACGGTGGCGCAGGCCAACCGCGGCGCCTGGCCGCATCCCGCGCCGGGCCTGCAGGTGCACCTGCGGGGCATGTGGTTCCAGGTCGCCAACCAGGGCGCCAGCCACGACGTGCACACCCACGGCAACTGTTCGTGGTCCGGCGTGTACTGCGTGCAGGTCGACGACGAGCCCCGGCGCGTGGCCGACCCCGTGCTGGGCTCGCGCAACGGGGTGACCCGGTTCTACGGCCCGTATTTCCCGCGGCTCGGCGGCGCCCATGCCGACCTCGGCAACGCGTACCTGCAATCGGCGCACCTGGACATCGCGCCGCTGCCGGGGCAGTTGATTGTGTTTCCGTCGTGGCTCGCGCACCAGGCGATGGCGTACCGCGGCGAGCGCGATCGCATCATCGTGTCCTTCAATGCCAGCGTGCATGCGGCGCAGGGCGGCGATCGCCTGCGCGGCTATGCCGCGGCCTGAATCCCCGGCATCGGGCAGGGGCCCGAGGGTTTGCACATCATGAACAGCATCGACATCGAAGTCATCCGCAACGCGCTGGACTGGCTGGAGCGCGGCCATCGCGTCGTGCTCGGCACGGTGGTCCGCACCTGGGGCTCGGCGCCGCGACCTCCCGGCTCCATGATGATCATCCGCGACGACGGCCAGGTCGCCGGTTCGGTCTCCGGAGGCTGCATCGAGGACGACCTGATCCGGCGCGTGGCCGCTGGAGAACTCGCGCTGCACCGTCCCGAGGCCACCGTCTATGGCCGCAGCGCCGAGGAGGTCCGTCGCTTCGGGCTGCCCTGCGGGGGCAGCGTGCAGGTGGTGCTCGAGCCCCTGAGCGAGGCCTCCGGGCTGGAAGCGCTGCTGCGCCACATCGAATCCTCGCAGCGCGTGCAGCGCAGCCTGGACATGGCCAGCGGCGCGGTGCGCCTGTCTCCCGCCGAGCGCCGCGAGGCCGTGTACTACGACGACCAGGTGCTACGCACCGTGCACGGCCCGCGCCTGCGCCTTCTGCTCATCGGCGGCGGGCAGTTGTCGCGCTACCTGGCCTCGATGGCGGTCATGCTCGATTACCGGGTCACCGTGTGCGAGCCGCGCGTCGAATACCACGAGGGCTGGGAGGCCGTGCCGGGGGTGAGCCTGTCCACCCGCATGCCCGATGACGAGGTGCTGGCCATGCAACCCGACGACAGTACCGCCGTGGTGGCGCTGACCCACGACCCCAAGCTCGACGACCTGGCGCTGATGGAGGCCTTGCGCAGCCCCGCCTTCTACGTCGGCGCGCTGGGGTCGCGGCACAACAACGACAGGCGTCGCGAGCGCCTGCTGGAGTTCGACGTCACGCCGGAGCAGGCGGCGCGGCTGCGCGGTCCGGTGGGACTGCGCCTGGGCGGGCTGACGCCGCCGGAGATTGCCATGAGCATCGTCGCCGAGATGACCGCCGTGCAACGCGGCGCCGATCTGGCGCAGCCCCTGACGGACTGGAGCGCGTCCAGTACGGTGTGCCGGGTGGCATGAACCTTGTACGGACGGTGGCCTTCGAGTCGCCGGGGTGTTGAAATAGCGGCTGTCGACGCGGCCTCGCCGCGTGTCCAGGAGATTTCGATGGATTTTGCGCTGAGCCCGGACTTGCAAGACCTGCAAAAGCGCGTGCGCGGTTTCATCCATGAACGCATCATGCCCTTCGAGACCGACCCGCGCTGGGGCGCGCATGGGCCCGCGGAGTCGCTGCGCGACGAGCTCGTCGCGCTGGCGCGCGGCGCCGGCCTGCTGACCCCGCACGCCTCGCGGGAATTCGGGGGCCTGGGCCTGAGCCATGTGCAAAAGGCCGTTGTGTTCGAGGAGGCGGGCTACTCGGCGCTGGGGCCGACCGCGATGAACATCCATGCCCCGGACGAAGGCAACATCCACTTGCTGGAGGTGGTGGCTTCGCCCGAGCAGAAGGAACGCTGGCTGCGCCCGCTGGTGCAGGGCAGCGCGCGCTCGTGCTTCTGCATGACCGAGCCGCCTCCGGGGGCGGGCGCGGATCCGTCGATGCTGCGCACGACCGCCGTGCGCGACGGGGACGACTACGTGATCGACGGGGTCAAGTGGTTCATCACCGGTGCGCAGGGCGCCGCCATGGCCATCATCATGGCGCGCATGGAGGACGGTTCGGCCACCATGTTCCTCAGCGACATGGATCGCCAGGGCATCGAGGTGGAGCGCACCATGGACGCGATGGACTCGTGCTTCACCGGGGGGCATGGGGTGGTGCGCCTGCGTGGCCTGCGCGTGCCCGCGAGCGACGTGCTGGGCGAGCTCGGACAGGGGCTGCGCTATGCCCAGGTGCGGCTGGCGCCGGCTCGCCTGACCCACTGCATGCGCTGGCTGGGCCAGGCGCAGCGCGCCCACGACGAGGCCCTGGCCTACGCGCGCGAGCGCCAGGCCTTCGGCCGCACCCTGGGCGAGCACCAGGGGGTCGGGTTCATGCTGGCCGACAATGAGATGGACCTGCACACCGCGCGCCTGCACATCTGGCACACCGCCTGGCTGCTCGACCGCGGCGAGCGGGCGAATTTCGAATCCAGCCGCGCCAAGGTCGTCTGTTCCGAAGCCGAATGGCGGGTGGTCGACCGCAGCGTGCAGATCCTCGGCGGCCAGGGCGTGACGGGCGAGCGCGTGGTGTCGCGGATCTTCTCCGACATGCGCGCCTTCCGCATCTACGACGGCCCCAGCGAGGTGCACCGCTACAGCCTGGGGCGCAAGATCCTCGCCGGGCGTCGCGACGCCTCGTTGCGCCAGAGCTGAGCCGGGCGCACGCCGGGCAGCCAGGGCTCAGCTGGTGGAGCGGCGGCGACGCCCTGCCGGCGCGCCGGCCACGGTGGGCGAGAAGTCGGTGTGCTCGAAGTCGATGCCGTGCTCGAGCATCTGGCCGCGCAGCTCGCGCAGGGCCGCGCGCGCCGGCATGTGGCGCTGGGCCCCGGCGAGCTTCCACCAGTGCTTGGCCATGCCCACGTCGGGCAGCACGCCGATGCCGCGCCAGTACATCTTGCCCAGCTGGTACTGGGCCAGCACATGCCCCAGTTCCGCCGCCTTGGTCAGCCAGCGCAGCGCCGCCTCCAGGTCCCTGGGGGCGCGACGTCCGCGCAGCAGGGTCAGGCCCAGCATGTACTGGGCGGCATCGTGCCCCTCCTCGGCCGCGCGCCTGAGCCAGTCGACGGCCTCCGGCCAGCGTTCCCGGGCATGTCCCGACAGCAGGGTCAGGCCCAGGGTGTACTGCGCCGAACGATGCGACTGCTCGGCGGCGCGCCGGAACAACTGCAGGGCCAGCGTGCGGTCGCGCGGCACCCCCAGGCCCTGCAGATACAGGCGCCCGAGGAACCAGTTGGAGGGGGCGTCGCCCTGGTCGGCGGCGGCCCGATACCAGCGCGCGGCCTCGGCGTGGCTGCGCGCCACGACCTGCCCGTTCTCGAACAGGATGCCGATGGACCCGATGGCCCGCGCCATGTTCTGTTCCGCGGCCTTCTTCCACCAGTACATGCAGCGCGCGTAGTCCTGGGCCACGCCGCGACCGTGGTAGTGCATCCAGCCCAGGTTGTACTGCGCGCTGGCCGAGCCCTGGCTGGCCGCGCGTTCGTACCAGATGCCGGCCTGGTCATGCTGGCCGAGATTGCGCAGATGGTCGCCCAGCCATTCCTGGGCGACCATGTCTCCCGATTGCGCGAGTTCTACGACTTCCTTGGGAATGCTTGTGGCGTTCATAGGCCGAATGGCCCAGACGGGCGCGTGGGTGACATCTCCTTGCAATATTGTCCTCCGCCAGGAGGGTGGACGTCATCCTTTCTTCATGGGGGCAGGCGCGGAAAGACGGCCGTACCCAGCAGTGCCAGGCGCGCCGCGCCGAAGGCCGCCTCGGTCTGGCGCGCCGCGCGCACGGGCAGGCCCAGCGCGCGCTCGCGCAGGCGGGTCCATGCCGGATTGGCCGCGCCGCCGCCACTGCTCAGCACCTCGGTGGGCCTGGGCGCGCCCAGCTCGGCCAGGCGGGCGTAGCCGGCGGCCTCGATGCGGGCCAGCCCCTGCAGCAGGCCGTGCAGGTATTCCACGTCGTCGGCCGGGCGCGGCTCGAGCCGGGGGCGCATGGCCGGGTCGGCCTGCGGAAATCGCTCCCCCACGCCGGGCAGCGGGAGCAGATCCAGGGGGCTGTCGCGCTCGGGGTCGATGCGCGCGCTGAGTTCCCGCAGGCGGGCGTCGTCGAACATCTCGCGCAACACGGCGCCTCCGGCACGGCTGGCCCCCGAGACCAGCCACAGGGCGCCGAAGCGATGGCTGTACACGCCATGCTGCGGCGCGTCGATGCGGCGCTGCGAGAGCAGTTTCAGGGCCAGGGTGCTGCCCAGGCTGCTCAGGCCCAGGCCCGGGCGGTCGGCGCCGCTGGCCAGGAAGGCGGCGTTGGCGTCGGTGGTGCCGGCCACCAGGCGCAGGCCCCGCGGCAGGCCCAGGCGACGCGCCAGCAGGGGATCCACGCGGCCCAGCCGGCTGCCGGGGGCCACGATGCGCGGCAGGCGCGACGCGAAGGCCTGGGCCGACGCCACCTCGCCCCAGGCGCAGCGCGCCGGGTCCGCGCCGCTCTTGAGCGCGTTGTGCCAGTCGCTGACCCCGCCCCGCGCCAGGCCGCCCTCGCGCAGGCGGGCGAACAGCCAGTCCGCCTGGTGCAGGGCCAACGCATCGTGCAGCGCGTCAGGGCCCCCCTGCTGGTTCCACAGCCAGGCCAGCCGGGCCAGTCCGTCCAGCGGGCCCGGGTGGCCGGCCGGAAAATCCGCCTCCCGGTGCTCGCAATACATCAGCACCGGGCTGCGAGGGCGCAGGTCGCGGCCGGCCCACAGCACGCTTCCCGAGGTGGCGCACAGCGACAGCGCGTCGATCCCGGCACGCAGCCCGGGCGGCAGGCTGCCCAGCAGCTCGAACAGGGCCTGCTCCCAGTCCCCGCAGTCCTGCCGGCGCGCATGCGGGTAGCGAATGGCGGATTCGAACAGGCGGCGCTGGCGCCGGTCGATCACGCACAGGCGCGCTCCACTGGTGCCGAAATCCAGGCCCGCCGCCACCCGCGCCACCGGCGCCTCAGCTCAGCCGGACTTCGACACGCCGCGGCTTGGCGTGCTCAGCCTTGGGAATGCGCAACTCGAGCACGCCGTCCTTCATGCTGGCCTGGATGGCCGCCGAGTCGAGCTCGCGCGACAGCGTGAAGCTGCGCTCCCACGCTCCGCTGCGCAGCTCGGCGTAAAAGGGCTGCATGCCCTGGGGCAGCTCGATCTGCAGGGCTCCGCGCAGGGTCAGCGTGTCACCGTCGACCTGCACCTGCAGCTGGTCGCGCGGCACGCCCGGCATGTCGGCACGCAGGGTGATGCCGTCGGCATCCTCCAGGATGTCCACGCGCGGGGCCTGGGCCAGGGTGTCGCGCGCAGCCGACTTCGCGGAGGCGGGGGAGGGCGCGGTGGCGGCAGCCGTGATCTGGGTGTTCGTCGTGTTCATGGTCGGACTCCTTGCGATCGCTGGGGTTTTCAGTTCACCGCGATGCGCCGCGGCTGCACGGCCTCGCGCCGCGCGATGTTCACCCGCAGCACGCCGTCGCTGTAGCGGGCCTCGATCTTCGAGGGGTCGATGTCCTCGGGCAGGGAGATCACGCGCCGGAAGCTGCCGCTGAAGCGCTCCTCGGCGTAGCTGACCTGTCCCTTGGACGCGGCGGGCAATTCGCGCTTGCCGGCGATGGTCAGGAGGTTGTGGTCCACCGTGACCTCGAGTTGCGAGGCGTCGATGCCGGGAGCGAAGGCGTAGACCTCCACCTCCTGCGGCGTCGAGCCGACGTTGATCGCGGGAAAGCCGGCACCGCCCACGGCGCGGATGCTCACGGGCAGTCCGAGTCCGGCGAAATCCCGGTCGAGTTCGCGCTGCAGGCGGTCGAGATCGGCGAACCAGCTCGCCGGCGTCTTCAGCATGGTTGCAATCATGGTCCTGGCTCCTTGCAGATGGTCGGGGAGGGCGGCGCGCCGCGTGGCGACTGCGCCCCTTGCAGGCTATCTGCGAGCGGGGGGCGAGGATTTCAAGGGCCCGGCGACGGGGCCAGGCGCCGGGTGCCGCTGTACACGACCATGTCCCTGCCGCGGATGCGTCCGACCAGGGTCATGCCGGCCTGCTCCGCGGCGCGCACCGCCAGCGCGGTGGGCGCGGACACGGCGGCCAGCACCGTGCAGCCCCTGCTGGCGGCCTTCTGCACCATCTCGATGCTCGCGCGGCTGCTGATCACCACCACCCCCTCGCCCGCATCGAGGCCGCCGCGGGCGGCGGCGCCCAGCAACTTGTCCAGCGCGTTGTGCCGCCCCACGTCCTCGCGCGCCAGCAGCACCTGGCCATGGGCGGAACACAGCGCGGCGGCATGCACCGAGCCGGTAGCCTCGAACAAGGGCTGCAGGGGGCGCAAGGCCTCCACCGCGCGGGCCAGCGAGTCGGGCTCCACGAGGGGGCCGGCCCCCACCGTCGGTACCGGGCGAAGCGCCTGGTCCAGCGAATCCGTGCCGCACAGGCCGCAGCCGGTGCGTCCCGCCAGGCTGCGCCGGCGCAGCTTGAGCGCCTGCAATCGGCGCGACGCGATGTCCACCTGCAGGCTGATGCCCTGCGCCGATTCCTCGATCCGGATGTCGAACACCTCGCCGGCATGGTCGACGATGCCTTCGGTGAGGGCGAATCCCAGAGCGAAATCCTCCAGATCGGCGGGCGTGGCCAGCATCACCGCATGGGAAATGCCGTTGAATTCCAGCGCCACCGCAATCTCCTCGCACAACCAGTCGCGCCCGGGCAGCGCCTGGCCGCCCCGCAGACGCAGCACCTCGGCGGGAGCCGCGCCGGGCGGGCTGTCGCGTGGGGGAGCTTCCATGGGCGGACAGGCTCTCAGGCCGCCAGCGCGCAGTCCACCGACACGGGCTGCAGCAGCTGCTCCAGCTGGCGCGGCGGCATGCCCAGCAGCAGGCCGCGGCGTCCGGCATTCACGTACATCAGCGGCAGCTCGAGCACGCTGATCTGCAGGTACACCGGCATGGGCTTGCGCAGCGCGAAGGGGGAGGTCCCCCCGACCTGGTAGCCGCTGTGACGCTCGGCCACTACCGGATCGCAGGGCTGCACCTGCTTGGCCCCGATGGATCGCGCCAGGTTCTTGGTGGACACCTGGCGATCCCCGTGCATCAGCACCACCAGCGGCCGGGCCGACTGGTCCTGCATGATCAGGGTCTTCACCACCGCATGCGGGTCCAGGCCCAGCGCCTGCGCCCCCCAGGCGGCGCCTCCATGGTCGACGTACTCGTAGGGGTGCAGGCTGAACTCCACGCCGCGGCTGCGCAGCCAGGCGGTGGCGGGGGTTTCGGTGGGATGCTGGCGACGCGTGGACATGCGCTCGAGGTTAGCACCGCGCGGCGGCGCGCGGCACCGTCCGGCCGTATGCTTGCGCCACCATGCCCATCGACCCTTCCGCCCCCGCCGTGTCCAGCGCCAGCGCCGCCGACGACGCCTGGTTCTTCCCCGACTTCGAGCCCCGGCTCGTGGCCACCGAGCCACAGGTCTGGATCCGCACCCTGCAGGGCGGGGAGGGGCCACCCCTGCTGGTGCTGCACGGCCATCCCCAGACCCACGTCATCTGGCACCGCGTGGCCGCCGAGCTGGCGCGCCATTTCCGCGTGGTGCTGTGCGACCTGCGCGGCTACGGCGACTCCTCCAAGCCGCCGGGTGGAGCCGACCACGCGCCCTACAGCCGGCGCGCCATGGCCGGCGACATGCTGGCGGTCATGCGCAGCCTGGGGCACGAGCGTTTCGCCGTGCTGGCCCACGATCGCGGTGCGCGCGTGGCGCACCGCCTGGCCGCCGACCATCCCGAGGCGGTGCGTCGCATGACCCTGCTGGACATCGCGCCCACGCTGGCCATGTATCGCAAGACCGACGAGGCCTACGCGCGGGCCTACTGGCACTGGTTCTTCCTCATCCAGCCGGCGCCGCTGCCGGAGCGCCTGATCCAGGCCGACCCGGGTGCCTACGTGCGCGACCTCATGCGCTCGCGCAACGGCGGCCTGGAGGCCTTCGATGCGCGCGCCCTGGAGGCCTATGCCCGCAGCCTGGCCCAGCCGGGAGCCGCGCACGGTCTGTGCGAGGACTACCGCGCGGCGGCGAGCATCGACCTCGAGCACGACGCCGCGGACCGGGCGCGTGGCGCCCGCCTGGGCATGCCCCTGCAGGTGCTGTGGGGCGAGCATGGGGTGGTGCAGCGCTGTTTCCGCCCGCTGGACGAGTGGCGCGAGGTGGCCGGCGATGTGCGCGGCGGCAGTTTGCCCTGCGGCCACTACATCCCCGAGGAGGCGCCGCGCGAACTGCTCGACGCAGCCTTGCCCTTCCTGCGCGAGCAGGACTGAGCCGAGGGCCGTGCCCGAGCCTGTGGCGCGAGGGCAACGCGATGCTGCGAAGGGCGGCAATGCCGCCCGCGCCAGCAATTATTATGTGGGAAAAATTCACATGTTGATGCCCTGAGCATCGACGACCCAGGGGGGCGCAGCAATGTCCGAACTCGTGAAGGGAGCGCCTGGACCATGACTCGCCAATGGAAGATTTCCGCACTCGCCCTGCTGCTCGGCGGGGGAGTGTTCACCGCCGCGCACGCGGACGAACCTTACTGGTCGCTGTCGGTGGGAACACCGGGCCTGGTGGCCAACCTGGGCAATGTGCTGCCGGCCCCGCCGGTGGTGGTGGCGCCTCCGGTGGTGTACGCCCCGCCTCCGCAGCCGGTGTACTACGCGCCGGGCTACGTGGCGCAGCCCGCCTACGGCTGGCGCGGGCGCGGCCGCTGGCACCGTGAAGACGACGACGAGCGGGGCTGGCACCACGACCGCTGATGCGCCGCGCCTCAGGCGCGCCGTGTCAGGGCCGCGGTGGCCAGGCCCAGCAGCAGCCCCCACAGGGCGCTGCCCACGCCGCCCAGGCTGAAGCCCGAGGCGGTGACCAGGAACGTCACCAAGGCGGCATCCCTCCAGGCCTCGTCCGCCAGCGCCGACTGCAGGCTGTTGCCGATGGTGCTGAGCAGGGCCAGGCCGGCGATGGCCGCCACCAGCGCGTGCGGGAAGGCGGCGAACAGCGCCGCCACGCTGGCGCCCAGCAAGCCGGTGATGGTGTAGAACACCCCGGCCCAGACCGCGGCGCGCCAGCGCTGGCGCGGGTCGGGGTCGGCCTCGGGGCTCATGCAGATGGCCGCGGTGATCGCCGCGAGGTTGAAGGAAAACCCCCCGAAGGGCGCCAGCAGCACGCCGAGCAGGCCGGTCCAGCCCACCAGGGGCGAGGCGGGGGTCTGGTAGCCATGGGTGCGCAGCATGGCGATGCCGGGGACGTTCTGGGAGGCCATGGTCACGATGAACAGGGGCAGGCCGATGCCCAGCAGGCTGCCCCAGGCGAAGCTGGGGGTGGTCCACACGGGCCGGGTCAGGCGCAGCGGCAAGGCCGTCAGGTGCCATTGCGATCCCAGCGTGGCCACCAGCAGCCCCACCGCGAAGCTCAGCGCCACGGCGTAACGCGGCGCCATGCGCCGCGCCACCAGCAGGGTGGCCAGCATCGCGCCCACCAGCAGCAGATGCTGTTGCAGGGCTCCGAATACCCCGAGGCCGAACTCCAGCAGCACGCCGGCGAGCATGCCGGCGGCCAGCGCGCGGGGAATGCGGTGCATGAGGCGCTCGAACCAGCCGCTGAAACCGGCCACCGCGGCCAGCAGCGAGGCGAAGGCGAACACGCCCAGCGCCTGGGCCATCGGCACGCCGTGCAGCGAGGTGGCCAGCAGCGCGGCCCCCGGCGTGGACCAGGCGGTGAGCACCGGCGCGCGGTAGCGCAGCGACAGCCCGATGCAGCTCAGGGCCATGCCCAGGCCCAGCGCCCACAGCCAGGAAGCGATCTCGGCCGGGCCGGCTCCGGCCGCCCGCGCCGCCTCGAACACGATGGCCGCCGAACTGGTGTAGCCGACCAGCACCGTGACAAAGCCGGCCGATATGTGCGAGGGGGACAGCCATCGCCCGAAGGCTCCTGGCGTGGATGGTGTGGGCTGGGACATGGCCGGGCAAGGGGTGGGGCTTGGGGGAGCGCGAGGCCTGCGCTAAGCTGCGGTCGTACGTCATAACGCACGACAACCCGAGCCTAACCGATGGACGCTATAACGCACAAGGGGGATGCCGACCATCCGGCGAGCGCCATGGGCGAGGCCGGCACCGACATCACCCGCGCCTTGTCGCAGCACCTGCGCGCATTGCGTGCCGAGCGCGCCTGGAGCCTGCAGCGCGCGGCCGAGGCCTGTGGCGTGAGCAAGGCCATGCTGGGGCAGATCGAGCGCGGCGAATCCAGCCCCACGGTGGCCCTGCTGTGGCGCATCGCGGGGGGGTTCGGTTGCGCGCTCAGCGATCTGCTGCCCCGGCAGGCGGGGGCCCCGGCCGAAGTCCGCGATCCGGGGCGCGTGCGCGCCCGGCCGGCCAGCGACGCCATGCTGGTGGCGCCGCTGTTCGCCTTCGATCCCGCGCTGGCGTTCGAGGTCTTCGAGTTGACCCTGCTGCCGGGCTACGAGCGCGTGTCCGAGCCCCATGTGGCCGGCGTGGTCGAGCATGTGGTGGTGCAACGCGGAAGCCTGGAGGTCCTGAGCGATGGCGCCTGGGTGCGGCTGCAGCCGGGCGAGGGCCTGCGCCTGGCGGGCGACCGCGAGCATGGCTACCGCAATGCCGGAGCCGAGCCCGCGGTCTTCCTGGATCTCATCCACTATCCCCGGGGGCGAAGCGCAGCAGCCTCCTGAGTCCGGGAACTTGTCGCAGCGCATCGCGCGCCACGGCAGCAACCGCTATGCTGGGCCTTCCCGCATTTCCTGGGCGCCATCTCCATGCAGTTCAAGGACTACTACGAGCTTCTGGGCGTGCCCCGTGACGCCGGCGCGGACGAGATCAAGCGTGCCTACCGCAAGCTCGCGCGCAAGTACCACCCGGACGTCAGCAAGGAGCCGCAGGCCGAGGAGCGATTCAAGGAAATCGGCGAGGCCTACGAGGTGCTGGGCGATGCCGAGAAGCGCGCGGCCTACGATCGCCTGGGAGCGCGCTGGCGCGGCGGCCAGGAATTCCAGCCTCCGCCGGATTTCGGCAGCGGTTTCGAGTACAGCGGCGGCGACGCCGGCTCGCAGGAAGACGAGGCCGCGTTCAGCGAATTCTTCGAATCCCTGTTCGGTGCCGCGCGTCGCGGCGGAGGCCACGCGGGCATGAGTGCCGACCACCACGCGCGCGTGGACATCGACCTGGAAGATGCGTTCAGCGGCGCCGAACGCACCATCACCCTGCAAAGCCCCCAGACCGACGCCTCGGGACGCGCGCGCCTGGTCGAGCGCAGTCTGCGCGTGCGCATTCCCCCGGGGGTGCGCGCGGGGCAGCGCCTGCGTCTGGCCGGGCAGGGCGCTGCGGGCCCGCGCGGCACGCGCGGGGACCTGTACCTGGAGATCCACTTTCGCCCGCATCCCTCGTGGCGCCTGGTGGATCGCGACCTGTACATGGAGCTGCCCGTGGCCCCCTGGGAGGCCGCGCTGGGCGCCAGCCTGCAGATCGCGGTGCCCGGCGCCAAGGTCGAGTTGCAGGTGCCCGCGGGCTCGCAGAGCGGACGCAAGCTGCGCCTGAAGGGGCGCGGCCTGCCCGGCAAGCCGCCGGGTGATCTGTACGTGGAACTGCGCGTCGTGCTGCCCCCGGCCGAGGACCCCAAGGTCGCGCAGGCCTGGCGCCGCATGGCCGCCGAGATTCCCTTCAACCCGCGCTCCCCGGCGGGCGCCTGAACCCGAGGGCCCCCGCGATGCAAGCGCCCCTTGTCGAATGCCTGGCCATGGACGACGGCGTGCTGCTGCAGGCCGCGGACATCGCGCGCGCCTGCGGCGAATCCGAGGCCTGGGTGCTGGAGCTCGTGCAGGCCGCGATCCTGGACACCGCCGAAGGCTCCCGGGCGCGCATGGTGTTCGACGGGCAGGCGCTGTTCGTCGCGCGACGCGTGCATCGCCTGCAACGCGATCTGGGTGTCAACCTGGAGGGCGCGGCGCTGGCGCTGCAGTTGCTGGAGCGCATGGATCGCCTGGAGGCCCAGCTGCGGCGCGCCGGGCTGGATGCGCCCGGCTGAGCGCGGCGCGCCGGACAGGACTACCGTGGCGCCAGGCTACTGCGGCGCCAGCTCGGCCAGCAGTTCGCTCTCCAGCTCGATCTGGGTGCGTTCGCTGCCCAGGCCATCCCCCTGCAGCAGGAAGGTGTCTTCCACGCGCTCGCCCAGGGTGCTGATCTTGGCCAGGTGCACGCTGATGCCCCGGGCCGCCAGCACGCGCGCGATGGCGTAGAGCAGGCCGGTGCGGTCGCTGGCGCGCACGCTGAGGATCCAGTGGTTGCGGCGGTCGTCGGAGCGCAGGTCCACCCGCGGTTGCACCGGGAAGTTGCGCACCCGGCGCGACACGCGCCCGCGCACCGGCTCCGGCAGCGAGCCGCGCTCGCGCAGGGTACGCGCCAGTTCGACCTCCACGAGGGAGATCAGGTGGCGGTAGCGCTGGGCCAGCGAAGGCTCGGCCACCACGAAGGTGTCCAGCGCGTGCCCGGCACGCGTGGTGTGCACCTTGGCGTCCAGGATGCTGAAGTTGTGGCTGTCGAAGAACCCGCAGATGCGGGCGAACAGGTCGGGCTGGTCGGCCCAGTACACCAGCACCTGCAGGCCTTCGCCGTGCGGGGCCAGGCGACAGCTGACCACGCTGCCGTCGCCGCCGCCGCGGCGCAGCAGTTCGCGGGTGTGCCAGGCCACGTCGGCCGGGTCGTGGCGCAGGAAATAGCTCGAGTCCAGCGTGTCCCACAACCGCGCCGAGGCCTGCTCGTCCAGCCCGTACAGGTTCAGCAGGCGCCGCGCCTCGGCCCGGCGCTGCTCGATCTCGGCCTGGGGATTGGGGGCCTGGCCCCCCAGCACGCGCAGCGTGGCTCGGTACAGGTCCTCGAGCAGCTTGGCCTTCCAGCCATTCCACACCTTGGGACTGGTGCCCCGGATGTCGGCCACCGTCAGCAGGTACAGCGCGGTGAGCAGCGGCGCGTTGCCCACCTGCGAGGCGAATCGAAGCACGACTTCCGGGTCGCTGAGATCTTCCTTCTGGGCCACGCGGGACATGGTCAGGTGGTGCGCGACCAGCTGGGCGACGAATTCGGTGTCCTCGCGGTCCATGCCATGCGCGCGGGCGAAGGAGCGCAACTCCTGGGCGCCGAGCTGGGAATGGTCGCCGCCGCGCCCCTTGGCGATGTCGTGGAACAGCGCTGCCAGCACCAGGCGCCAGGGCTTTTCCAGGCTGGCGGCCAGCTGGGCGCAGAAGGGGTATTCGTGGGCGTGCTCGAGAATGAAAAAGCGTCGCACGTTGCGCACCACCATCAGCGTGTGCTGGTCCACCGTGTAGACGTGGAACAGGTCGTGCTGCATGCGTCCGACGATGCGCCGGAAGGCCGGCAGGTAGCGTCCGAGCACGCTGGTGCGGTTCATCAGGCGCAGCGCGTGGGTGATGCCGCTGGGCGAGCGCAGGATGCGCATGAAGGCCGCACGACTGCGCGGGTGGGCGCGAAAGCGTGCGTCCATGCTTTCGCGCGCGTGGTAGAGCGCGCGCAGCGTGGGCGCGGTCAGGCCGCGAATCCCCGGCGCCAGCGTGAAGGCCACGAAGGTCTCGAGAATGGCCGGCGGGTCGCGCTCGTACAGGCGCGGGTCGGCCGGCTCCAGGCGGCCGTCCTTGTCCAGGAACATGCCGTCGACCACGCCGTCGACGCCGGTGATGGGGCGTCCGCTCTGCGCGGCCAGTTCCGGCCACAGCCTGCCCTCGATGGTCAGCAGCACGATCTGGTTGAGCTGCTCCACCGCCTTGGCGGCCCAGTAGTACTGCTGCATCAGCACTTCGCCGGCGCGCTTGGTGGCCTCGGGCTGCAGGCCCAGCGAACCCGCCACGGCCGTCTGCAGGTCGAAGACCAGCCGGTCCTCGCGCCGGCCCGCGGCCAGGTGCAGGTGGGCGCGAATGCGCTTGAGCACGCGTTCATTGGCCTGGATCTTGCGCGCCTCGTAGGGGCTGAGCACGCCGCCGGCCAGCAGCTGCCCCCAGCTGCAGCCCAGGCCCGCCGCGCGGGCCACCCAAAGCAGGATCTGCAGGTCGCGCAGGCCCCCGGGGCTTTCCTTGCAGTTGGGCTCGAGCGCGTAGGGCGTGTTCTCGAACTTGGCATGGCGCTGGCGCATTTCCAGCAGCTTGGCCTGGAAGAAGGCGCGCGGATCCAGCCCGGCGCTCCATTGCGTGCGAAAGCGCCGCAGCAGCGCGGCGTTGCCGCACAGGGCGCGTGCCTCCAGCAGCGAGGTCTGCACCGTCAGGTCGGCGGCCGATTCCTCCACGCAGGCCTGCACGGTGCGCACGCTGGGGCCGATTTCCAGCCCCGCGTCCCAGCAGGCCGCGACGAAACGCTCGGCGGCGGCCTGCGTGGCCGCGTCGGGCGCATCGGGCAGCAGCACCAGCACGTCGATGTCCGAGCCGGGGAACAGCTCCGCGCGCCCGAAACCGCCCACGGCCAGCAGCGCGGCCGTCTCGGGCATGCGCGCCAGGGACCATACCTCGCGCAGCGCCTGCTCGGCGCCGCGGCACAGGCCGCGCAACAGATGGGTCAGGCGCCCGGGGTGCGCCCGAAAATCGTCGATGCAGTGCTGGCGCGTCGCGCGCCAGGCGCCGCGGATGCGCGCGGCCTCGGCGCCCTGGCCCGCCGGGGCGGGCGCTTCGGTCGCGGTCGCGGCGGTGTTCACGCCGGTTCAGGCGGCCTGAGCGGCGCCGACGAAGGCCGGAGGCGCCGGCGTGCCGGCGGAGACCGTGAGCACCTCGTAGCCGGTGGGAGTGACCAGCACCATGTGTTCCCACTGCGCCGACAGCGAGCGGTCCTTGGTGACGATGGTCCAGCCGTCGGGCATTTCGCGGATCTCGCGACGCCCGGCGTTGATCATCGGCTCGATGGTGAACACCATGCCCGGGCGCAGTTCGTCCAGCGTGCCCGGCCTGCCGTAGTGCAGCACCTGGGGATCCTCGTGGAACTTGCGTCCTATGCCATGGCCGCAGAACTCGCGCACCACGCTGTAGCCCGCGGCCTCGGCGAAGGTCTGGATGGCGTGGCCGATGTCGCCCAGGTGGGCGCCGGGGCGCACCTGCAGGATGCCATGCCACATGGCCTCGTAGGTGATGCGGCACAGGCGTTCCACATGCGGGGCCACCTTGCCGATCAGGAACATGCGGCTGGTGTCGCCATGCCAGCCGTTCTTGATCACGGTGACGTCGATGTTCACGATGTCGCCATCCTTGAGCGCGCGCTCGTTGGGGATGCCGTGGCAGACGACGTGGTTGACCGAGGTGCAGATCGAGGCCGGGTAGGGCGTGTAGCCGGGCGGGGCGTAGTTCAGCGGCGCGGGAATGCCACCCTGCACCTTGACGGTGTACTCGTGCGCCAGCCGGTCGATCTCCTTGGTGGTGATGCCGGGCTTGACGAAGGGCGTGAGGTAGTCGAGCAATTCGGCCCCCAGGCGGGCGGCGATGCGCAGCTCGGCCAGGTCCTGCTCGGTTTTGATGGAAATACTCATGTTTCGCATTATCTCACCCGCGGCCGTCGCACGTGCGCGTGGGCGTGGGCACCCTACAATGCGCCTGCCCCGCTTCAGCCTGCGTCCCTGTGTCCGTCCGACATGCGCTCGGACATGCGCCCGGGCCGGCGCGGCGGCGCCGCCGATCCGCCGCTACGCGAGTTCCCGCCTTGTCCCATCCCACCGATTCCTCCGCCCCCACCCCCGGCTCCAGCGCTTCCGATCCGGCCCGCACGGGCGAGCGCCCCCCCATCCTCGAATTCGAAGGCGGCGTCGCGCTGTCGACCTTCCGCCTGCGCGCGCTGATGCAGCGCCTGCGCGAATCCTGCCCGGCCGAGGTCGCCGGCATCGCGGCGCTGCATGCTCGCCTGGTGCATTTCGTAGCCAGCGAGCGGCCGGCCGACGCGGCCTTGGGCGCACGCCTGGCCGAGCTGCTGCGCTATGGCACGCCCTACACCGGGCCGCAGGAAGGTCCGTCGCTGCTGGTGGTGCCGCGCCTGGGCACGATCTCCCCCTGGGCGAGCAAGGCCACCGAGATCGCCCGTCACTGCGGTGCCGGGGTGCGGCGCATCGAGCGCGCGGTGGAATTCCGCTTCGAGCTGGCGCGGCGCGCCAGCGCGCCGCGGGCGGAGCAGTTGCTGGTGCTGGCGCGCGCGCTGCACGATCGCATGACCGAGAGCGTGGTGCTGTCGCGTGCCGAGGCGCATCGCCTGTTCGATGACCTGCAGCCGCAGCCGCTGCGCAGCGTGGACGTGCTGGGCCAGGGGCGCGAGGCGCTCGCGCGCGCCAACGTGGAGCAGGGCCTGGCCCTGTCCGACGACGAGATCGATTACCTGGTGCAGGCCTTCGCCGGGCAGCTGCGGCGCAACCCCACCGACGTCGAGCTGCTGATGTTCGCGCAGGCCAACAGCGAGCATTGCCGGCACAAGATCTTCAACGCCCGGTTCATCATCGACGGGCGCGAGCAGGAGCACACCCTGTTCGGCATGATCCGCAACACCCATGCCGCGAATCCCCAGGGCACGGTGGTGGCCTACTCGGACAACGCCGCGGTCATGGAAGGCGGCACCGTGCAGCGCTGGCAGCCGCAGGGCGCCGACCACCGCTACGTGGCCGAGCCGGCGCTGGTGCACACGCTGATGAAGGTGGAGACCCATAACCACCCCACCGCCATCTCCCCCTTCCCTGGAGCCGCCACCGGCGCCGGCGGGGAGATCCGCGACGAGGGCGCCACCGGACGAGGCGGCCGCCCCAAGGCGGGCCTGAGCGGATTCCACGTGTCCAGCCTGCGCCTGGATCCGGCGCAGCCGGAGCCCTGGGAGGGCGAGGACGTAGGGCGCCCCGGCCACCTGGCCAGCGCCTTGCAGATCATGATCGACGGCCCGATCGGCGCGGCCGCCTTCAACAACGAATTCGGCCGCCCGAACCTGTGCGGCGTGTTCCGCGTGTTCGAGCAGACCGCCGGCGAGCGGCGCTGGGGCTACCACAAGCCCATCATGATCGCCGGGGGCGTGGGCGAGATCGCCGACGCGCATACCCATAAGGTCGAGTTCCCCGCCGGCACGCTGCTGCTGCAGCTCGGCGGCCCGGGCATGCGCATCGGCGTGGGCGGCGGCGCCGCCTCCAGCCTGGCCACCGGCACCAATGCCGAGCACCTGGACTTCGATTCGGTGCAGCGCGGCAATCCCGAGATGCAGCGCCGCGCGCAGGAGGTCATCGAGGCCTGTCGCGGCCTCGGCGCGGCCAACCCGATCCTGGCCATCCACGACGTCGGCGCCGGCGGCCTGTCCAACGCCTTGCCCGAGCTGGTCGACGGAGCCGGCCTGGGGGCCGCGCTCGAGCTGCGCGACGTGCCGGTCGAGGAAAGCGGCATGAGTCCGCGCGAGATCTGGTGCAACGAAAGCCAGGAGCGCTACGTGCTCGCCATCGCCCCCGAGGCGCTGGAGGAATTCGCCGCGCTGTGCGAGCGCGAGCGCTGTCCCTTCGCGGTGCTGGGCCGCGCGCAGGATCGCGAGCTGCTGCAGATGACCGACCGCCTGCTCGGCCAGCCCCCGGTGGACATGCCCATGTCGGTGCTGCTGGGCAAGCCCCCGCGCATGGTGCGCGACGTGCGCAGCCAGGCGCTGCGACTGCCGGGCATCGATCTCACCGGCGTGGAGCTGGAATGGGCGGCGCGCACCGTGCTGCGCCACCCCAGCGTGGCCAGCAAGCGTTTCCTGATCAGCATCGGCGACCGCACGGTCGGAGGCCTGTCGCACCGCGACCCCATGGTCGGGCCCTGGCAGGTGCCGGTGGCCGACTGCGCCATCACCCTGGCCGACTACGCGGGCACGCGCGGCGAGGTGATGGCCATGGGCGAGCGCACGCCGCTGGCGGTGGCCGACGCCGCGGCCAGCGGGCGCATGGCGGTGGCCGAGGCCCTGACCAACCTGCTGGCTGCGCCGCTGGCTTCGCTGAGCCAGGTCAAGCTGTCCTGCAACTGGATGGCCGCCTGCGGCCAGCCGGGCCAGGACGCGGCGCTGTACGAGACCGTGCGCGCGGTGGCCATGGAGCTGTGCCCGCGCCTGGGCATCGCGGTGCCGGTGGGCAAGGATTCGCTGTCCATGCATACGCGTTGGCAGGCGGAGGGCTCGGAGCGCTCGGTGAGCTCGCCGGTGTCGCTGCTGGTGTCGGCCTTCGCGGTGCTGGAGGATGTACGCGGTGCCTGGACCCCGCAGTTGCGCGTGGACCAGGGCCCCAGCGTGCTGCTGCTGGTCGACCTGGGCCACGGGCGCCAGCGCATGGGCGGCAGCATCCTGGCGCAGGCCCTGGGCCAGGCGGTGCAGCCGGTGCCCGACCTGGACGACGCGCAGGACCTGCTGCGCCTGTGCGCGGCGCTGGATGCCTTGCGCCGGCAGGACATGGTGCTGGCCTACCACGATCGCAGCGACGGCGGCCTGTGGGCGGCCGTCTGTGAAATGGCCTTCGCCGGCCGCGCCGGGCTGGCGCTGAACCTGGACATGCCCATCGCGGCCGCCGAAGCCCTGCCCGACGAGGGCGATGCGAAGAACTGGGCGCAGCAGGTGGCCGAGCGGCGCAACGACCTGGCGCTGCGCGTGCTGTTCAACGAGGAACCCGGCGTGGTGCTGCAACTGCGCCTGGACAAGCGCGACGAGGCGATGCGCATCCTGCGGGCGCACGGGCTTTCGGCCTGCAGCCATGTGGTGGGCCAGGTCGGGCCCGGCGATACCCTGGAGGTGTGGCGTGATTCGCGGCGCATCCTGCAGCTTCCTCGTGCCGAGCTGATGCGCGAGTGGGACCATGTGTCGCACGCCATCGCGCGCCTGCGGGACAACCCGGAATGCGCCGATTCGGAACACGCGCTGGCCTGCGCGGACGACCCCGGCCTGCACGCGGAACTGAGCTTCGACCTCGCCGAGGACGTGGCCGCGCCCTACGTGCTGGCGGGCCAGCGTCCGCGCGTGGCGATCCTGCGTGAGCAGGGCGTGAATTCGCAGCGCGAGATGGCCTGGGCCATGGACCGGGCGGGCTTCGCCGCGCACGATGTGCACATGAGCGACCTCATCGCCGGGCGTGCCGACCTGCGTTCCTTCCGCGGCCTGGTGGCCTGCGGCGGCTTCAGCTACGGCGACGTGCTGGGCGCCGGCGAGGGCTGGGCGCGCACCATCCGTTTCAACCCGGCGCTGGAGCAGGCCTTCGCGGAGTTCTTCGGACGTGGCGACACCTTCGCGCTGGGTGTGTGCAATGGGTGCCAGATGCTGGCCGCGCTGGCGCCGATGATTCCCGGCGCGCAGGCCTGGCCGCGCTTCACCCGCAACCGCTCGGAGCAGTACGAGGCACGCCTGGCGATGGTCGAGGTGCTGCCGTCGCCGTCCCTGTTCTTCAGCGGCATGGCCGGCAGCCGCATGCCCATCGTGGTCGCGCATGGCGAGGGCTACGCGGACTTCTCCCAGCAGGGCGATGCGAGCCGGGTCGACGCCGCGCTGCGCTTCGTCGACGGCCATGGACGCCCCACCGAGGCCTATCCGCTCAACCCCAACGGAAGCGCGGGCGGGCTGACCGGCGTGACCACCGCCGACGGGCGCTTCACCGCGCTGATGCCCCACCCGGAGCGGGTGCATCGCGGCCTGCAGTTCAGCTGGGCGCCGGGCGCATGGGGCGATGCCTCGCCCTGGGCGCGCATGTTCCAGAATGCGCGAGCCTGGTGTGCCTGAGCTCGACCCTCGCCCGGCCCTGAGTCGCACGCCCCGGCTGGGCGGGCTGGACAGCCTGCGCGGGCTGGCCATCGTCTGGATGATGTCCTTCCACTTCAGTTTCGACCTGAACTGGTTCGGCTACATCCACACGGACTTCTACACCAACCCCTTGTGGCTGTGGCAGCGTGTGTGCATCGTCAGCCTGTTCCTGCTCAGCTCCGGCCTGAGCCAGGCGGTGGGCGATGCGCGGGCGCGCAGCGAGGCGGCTTTCTGGAAACGCTGGGGCCAGATCTTCGGTGCCGGGCTGCTGGTGGTCGCGGGAAGCTGGCTGGCCTTCCCGGAGAGCTTCATCTACTTCGGCATCCTGCAGGGCGTGGCGGCCATGCTGCTGGTGCACCAGTTGCTGGGTCGTCGCCTGGGGGCCTGGGTGCTGGTGCTGGCGCCGCTGGCCATCGCCGCGCCGCATCTGTTCGCCTCCGCCCGCTTCAATCCGCCCTGGTGGAACTGGACCGGGCTGATCACGCGCAAGCCCATCACCGAGGACTATGTGCCGCTGCTTCCCTGGCTGGGGGTGTTCTGGGCCGGGGCGGGTCTGGGTGCCTTGCTGCGGCGGGTGCAACTGCGCCCGCTGCGCGCGCTGCCGCGGGTGGGCGTGCTGGCCTGGCTGGGGCGCTGGCCGCTGAGCATCTACCTGCTGCACCAGCCGCTGCTGATCGGCATGTTGTGGCTGGTGTCGCGCGCCCTCGGGCATCCCACGCCGTTCTGAACGCCCGCCAGCGGGCCGGGAACGCCGCGGCGGCCCCGCGCCTGCCCGGGACCGGCCGGGCTCAGCGAGCCTGCTCGCAGAACAGCGCCCCGCGCGCCGCGTAGCGCGGGGCGTAGCCCACGCCGGAGCCCGCGCGGCAGCTGCGCGCGTAGTCCAGCACCAGCCCGGTGCTGCGCGTGTCGGGCCCGCCGCCGCAATCGGCGCGCAGCATGCCCGCGTCGAAGTGGATGTTCGAGCAGGCGCGACGATAGGGGCCCGGAGGAAGGCGCAGCGCATCGCAGCGCAGCGCGCCGTCCACGTTGGAGACCCCCGAGCCGGGCTCGCAGCTGCCGGCGTAGTCCAGCTCGGCGGCAAGCGTGCCCTGGCCGTCCGCGATCGTGCAGGCGGCCTGCAGCAGGCCGGACTGGTAGCGTATCGGCGCGCAGCTCTGCTCATAGCTGCCGCGCGGGTGTTCGCAGGCCAGTTGCCCGTCGTCGTTCATGACCCCGGAGCCGTGGCAGGCGTCGACCTCGAGGGTCGAGCCCTGGATGCGCCCGCGGCTGTCCAGGCAGTCGGCCCGCAGGGTCGCTCGCTCGGGATCGTAGGCCGGTTGTCCGCAGCTGGCGCGATAGCTGCCGGTGGGGAGGGCGTCGTGGCCGGGGCGCGTGAAGCCGCCGAGCGCGGCGTGGCCCATCGCGGCGTCCAAGCCCATGCCCACGAAAGCGCCGACATGCAGGCTGGGGGTGTCGGGCTGCGCCGGCACGGTGGAGAAATCGACCACGCTGAGCAGCAGCCCGACATGCGTGGCCTTCACCGGAAACAGCTGCAGCAGGCGCGACGCCGGCAGCACGCTCAGGAAGGCGCCCCAGGACAACCCGGCACCCACGCCGACCATCGGCGCGTAGTAATGCATGAACGGAGTCCAGCACAGCAGCACGCCGCCCCCGATGCTCCAGTCGCCGCAAAACATGCCGGTGGTGAACTCCGCGCGCTGCGCGGCCACGGTGACCAGCGGGAAGCGCTGAGGCGGCTCCGGGGATTGCGGCCCCGCTTGCAGGGGCCCGGGTGGCATGGGCCCGGCCGGGTCGAAGCCGAAGGTCGCCGCGCCGGGCCCGGTGCCGGCGGCGCCCAGCCCGCCCGGCGCCGGCTCGAGGTCGATGCGCACCTCGCCGTCGGCGGCGATGCGATAGGCGCCGATGGAGGCGTCGATGGAGGCGTCGACGGAGGTGTCGATGGAGGCGTCGCCGCTGGCGGGCGGGTTCGCGAAGTGGAACTCGAACACCCCGAAGGGCAGATCCCGCGGCACCTCGGCCGTGAACACGCTGGAGCCGGGCCCGAGGTCGCCGATGCGCAGCCAGCGGTCCTCGGCGACTTGCAGGCGGAAATCGTGCAAGGTGCCGGGCAGGTGGTTGTCCACGCGGAAGCGGGTGGGCGCGCAGGCGCCCTCGCAGGTGTCGCGCAGCGGCTTCGAGGAGGAGGGGGGCTCCAGGCTCTGCAGTGCGAGCGCGTCGCCGGTCACGGCGCCGCAGGCGCAGGTGGCGAAGCCGAGCAGGCCCGAGTGCAGCGCGTGTCGCCAGCGCCGGCGAAGCTGCGATGCACGGGGCTGCGCGGGCCATGCGCGACGGGCTGGGGGCTGGGGAGCGGCTTGATCCATGACAAGCCATCCTAGGGCGCGCTGCACGACCTTATTCCAACACTGAGTTCATGGTCTTTGTGCCCGAAGCGCCACGGCTTCGTTGCGCTTTGCAGGGGAGCGAAACAACCGGATGCAACTGCGTGACGCCAATCGCGTCGCGCCATGACACAACGCAAGCAAACGGGCCTTTGTGCTGTCTAGGCTTTGAGCTGGTGCCGATTCGGGCACGCCATCACGCAAGGAGCCTGGTTCATGTCCGTGGAACATCCCTATCAGCCGCTGGCGCTCGCCGGTACGCGCGACGGTGCGCCGGCGCTGGCCGAGCCCGATTGGCCGGAGCCCGAGCTGCGCTTCGCCCGCCCCATGGGGGCCTGGGTGATCGTCGGCGCCCTGTTCGTGGTGGTCATCGCCCTGTGGGCGATGGTCGCGGTGTTCTTTTCCGCGCACGCCTGAGGAGTGACCATGCATTCGACGACGAGCGACCCCTTCGAGCAGCGCTTCCATGCCGCCGCGCAGCGTCACGAGCGCGCATGGGTGTTCATCTCCGTGGCCATGATCGCGGTCCTGTTCATTGCCGCGGTGTACCTGGTGGTGCACGACTACGGGGTGGTGGCCAAGACCGCGCGCATCTACGCCGATCCGAACACTCCCGCGACCCTGGCCGACTTCCAGGGCAGCGGCGTCAAGCAGACCGGCCCCAACTCCTACAGCGTCTACGAGATGGGTCGCATCTGGTCCTGGACACCGGGCACGGCCACCCCCCTGACCCTGCCGGCGGGCGCGCACGTGACCTTCTACGTCACCAGCGGCGACGTGCTGCACGGATTCGAGATCCAGGGCACCAGCATCAACCTGACCGCCATTCCCGGCGTGGTCGGACATGTCAGCTACACCTTCGACAAGCCCGGCACCTACTACATCATCTGCAACGAGTACTGCGGGGCGGGGCACCAGGCGATGATCGGCAAGATCATCATCACGGGGAGGGCCAAGGCATGAGCGCCGTCATGACGCAAGGCGGAGCGCGCTCCGCCGGGGTCGCCGTGAGCCAGGACGTGGCCGCGGCGAAGCGCCTGCTGCTGGCCTTCTGGGTCACCGGGTTCTGCGCCTTGCTGGTGGGCATCACCATCGGCGTGCTGCAGGGGGCGAACTACGCGGGAATCGACCTCTATCCCTACCTGGCTCCCTTTCTCAAGACCTATTACCAGGGGCTGACCCTGCACGGCGTGCTCAACGCCTTCGTGTTCACCTTCTTCACCATCTCGGGCTGGCTGATGTACCTGCCGGCGCGTGAGCTCAAGCTTCGCCCCAACCTGGCGCTGGGCTGGTTCACCTACGGGCTCATGCTGCTGGGCACCCTGATGGCGGCCTATGCCATGTTCGACAACTCGTCGAGCGTGCTGTACACCTTCTATCCGCCGCTGCAGGGCAGCCCCTACTTCTACCTGGGCATCACCCTGGTGGTGGTCGCCAGCCTGCTGCCGCTGATCGTGGTGCTGGACCTGCGCGCGCGCTGGAAGCGAGCGAACCCGGGACAGCTCACGCCGCTGGTGACCTTCATGAGCGCGAGCATCCTGCTCATGTGGCTGCTGGCCGCGTTGGGCGCGGCCAGCGAGGCCGTGTTCCTGCTCGATCCCTGGTCGCTGGGCCTGACCTCGACCGTGGATCCGCTGCTGGCGCGCACCCTGTTCTGGTGGACCGGGCACCCGATCGTGTACTACTGGCTGATGCCGGGCTACATCTCCATCTACGCGCTGTTGCCGCGCCAGGCGGGTGGCAAGCTGGTGTCCGATCCGCTGGCGCGCCTGGCCTTCCTGCTGCTGATGGTGTTCTCGGTGCCGGTGGGGACCCACCACCAGTACACCGACCCCGGCATCGCGCCGGTGATCAAGGGCGTGGTGACCGCACTGACCCTGTCGGTGGCGATTCCCAGCCTGATCACCGCCTTCACGGTAGCGCTGAGCCTCGAGTACGCCGGGCGACGCCGCGGCGGCAAGGGCCTGATGGGCTGGTGGAACGCGCTGCCCTGGCGCGACCCCTCGGTCGCGGCACAGGTGCTGGCCCTGGTCAGTTTCATCTTCGGCGGCGCAGGCGGCATCGTCAACGCCAGCTGGCAGCTCGACAACGTGGTGCACAACACCCTGTGGATCCCCGCGCACTTCCACCTCACGGTGGGCACGATGACCACGCTGGTATTCATGGGCGTGAGCTTCTGGCTGCTGCCGCACCTCACGGGGCGCCGCCTGTTCGCGCCGCGCCTGGCCCTGGCCTCGGTGTGGCTGTGGTTCACCGGGCTGATGGTGTGGGGCTTCGCGGGGCACTGGGCCGGACTGGACGGCGTGCCGCGCCGCGCCTGGATCTCGGCCCTGCCGCACGCGCAGTACATGCGCCTGTACGGCGCCGTGCACGGCGCGCTGGAAATCGTGGGCGTGGGCGGCGCGATCGCGGGGCTGGGGGCCATCGGCTTTTTCATCTGCTTCTTCGGCACCCTGTTCGGGCGCCGCGACGAGCAGGCGATGCGCCAGATCCCCTTCACCCAGGTGATCACCGGGCCGGAGAACTCCGTGATGGCCCGCATCGCCGAGCCCCTGGGCCTGTGGACCGTGATCACCCTGGTGATCACGTTGGCGGTGTACATCCCCACGCTGTGGCCGATGCTCACGCATCCGATCCATGCCGTCGGCTTCCACATCTGGTGATGCGGGCGCGGGCCGTGCCGGGCCTGTCGAGGGCTGGCGCGGCTCGGCGCTGCGGGCGCTGATCGCCTGCGCGCTGATCGCCTTGCTGCTGTGGGCCTGGGGCCGCGTCGGACGCGACGGCCCCGCGCTGCACGGTCAGCCCCTCGACGGGCGGGCCGCGCCGGCCTTCCAGGGCCTGCAGGACACCCGCGGCCGGGACTTCGACTGGGCCGCCCGGCGCGGCGATGCCGTGCTGGTGTTCTTCGGCTACACCCACTGTCCCGATGTGTGCCCATTGACCCTCGTGCGCCTGGCGCGGGTGCTGGACGGCCTGGGGCCTGGGGCGCGCAGGGTGCGGGTGGTGTTCGTCACGCTGGATCCCGCGCGCGATACACCGCGGGTGCTCCAGGCCTATCTGGACGCCTTGCTGCCGGGCGCGACGGGCCTGCGGGGCGATGCCGCGGCCACGGCGCGCAGCGCCGCGCAGTGGGGCGTGCGCTGGCGCCGCGTGGCGCCCGCCGGGGGCGGGGCCGATTACTGGTTCGACCACACCGCGTCGGTCACGCTGGTGGGCCCGAAGGGCCACCTCCGCGCCCGCTACGGCTACGCCCAGCTGGCCGCGCCGGGCCTGCTGCGTGGTGACCTGCGAGCCCTGCTGCGATGAGCTCCGCGGCCTGGGGATCCGGTGCCTGGAGCGCATGGACGGCCGGCGTGCTGGCGCTGCTGCTGGGCTACGCCTGGCTGGCCTGGCGGCGAGGCTGGGGCGCGTGGCGCGCCTTGCTGTTCGCCGCGGGCTGCGCCGGCACCCTGGCCGCGGCCTGGGGCCTGCACGATCCCCTGCAATCCATGAGTGTCTACGCCGCCGCGCTGATGCTGCTGGGCCAGGGCGTGTCGCCGCTGCTGCTGCTGGGGGTCCCCGCCGCGGTGCGTGGGCAGTGGAGGCAGCCGCGCCAGCGCTGGTGGGCGAAATGGCTGCTCGATCCCTGGGTGGCGGTGGCGGTGTTCGTGCTGCTCACCCTGGCGCTGAATCTTCCCGGCCTGTTCGAGACCGCGCTGGCCGATGCCGTGTACAGCGCGCCCATCGGCCTGCTGCTGCTGCTCGGCGGCCTGATGATGTGGGCGCAGTTGCTCGACGGCAGTCGGGGCATCCGGCGGCGCTGGCTGGCCGGGCTGGTCGCCTGGCTGGCCAGCCTGCCGATGATGCTGGTGGCCGCCGTCTGGGTCTGGAGCCCGCGGGTGCTGTACATGCCCTACCTGGACGTGCTGTGCCTGTGGAACCTCAGCCCCCTGCAGGACCAGCACTACGCGGGGCTGGCGATGTTCGTCGCCGGACTGCCACTGCAACTGCGCGCGGCCTGGATGTTGATCATGGGGGATGCGTGAGCGCAAGGTAGGCGCCGTGGGCAGCGCGTATGCTGGGCACAGCGAAGGTAGCCGGAGCATGCGACATGTCCCAGCCTGACGAAGAGCCTCGAGCCGGGCGGCAGCCCGATGCGGCGGACGACCGCGAAGATCCCGGGCGGGCAGGGCAGCGGCGCCTGCGCCTGCCGCGCATGGACCCGAAGGCGCGCATCCATTTCGGCTACTGGCTGGTCGCGCTGATGGTGCTGTTGTGGCTGCAGGGACTGTGGCAGGGCGCCAGCCAGGTGCAGACCGTGCCCTACAGCGAATTCGAGACCGCGCTGCAGCAGGGGCGCTTCAGCCAGGTGCAGCTGGGCGAGCAGACCATCACCGGCACGCTGCGCCAGCCGGCGCCCAAGGGGCCCACCCGGCTGGTCGCGGTGCGCGTGGATCCGCAGATCGCGCAACAGCTGCAACGCTACGGCGTGCGCTACGAGCAGATGCCCAGCCAGGCCTGGCTGGGCAACCTGCTGTCCTGGGTGTTTCCCGCGCTGGCCTTTTTCGGCGTGTGGTATTTCATGGTGCGACGTTTCGCCGACCGCCAGGGTGGTCTGGGCGGGGGCTTCCTGTCCATCGGCAAGAGCCGCGCCAAGGTCTACATGGAAAACAGCACCGGCGTGAGCTACGCCGACGTGGCCGGGGTGGACGAGGCCAAGCAGGAACTGCAGGAGGTGGTGGAGTTCCTCAAGGACCCGCAGGGCCACGGCCGCCTGGGCGCCCGCGCGCCCAAGGGCGTGCTGCTGGTGGGCCCGCCGGGCACGGGCAAGACCCTGCTGGCCCGCGCGGTGGCCGGCGAGGCCGGCGTGCCCTTCTTTTCCATCAGCGGTTCGGAGTTCGTCGAGATGTTCGTGGGCGTAGGGGCCGCCCGCGTGCGCGACCTGTTCGAGCAGGCCCGGGGCAAGGCGCCCGCGATCATTTTCATCGACGAGCTCGACGCGCTGGGGCGCGCGCGCGCCGCCGCGCCCTTCGGCGGAGGCGGGCACGACGAGAAGGAGCAGACCCTCAACCAGCTGCTGGTCGAGCTCGATGGCTTCGACCCCAGTTCCGGCCTGGTGATCCTGGCGGCCACCAACCGCCCGGAGATCCTCGACCCGGCCCTGCTGCGTGCCGGACGCTTCGACCGCCAGGTGCTGGTGGATCGGCCCGACAAGATCGGGCGCGTGCAGATCCTGCGGGTGCACGTGCGCAAGGTGCGCCTGGATCCCACGGTGGACCTGGAACAGGTGGCATCGCTCACGCCGGGATTCTCCGGGGCCGATCTCGCCAACCTGGTCAACGAGGCCGCGCTGCTGGCCACGCGTGACGACGCGCCGGCGGTGAACGCGGGCCACTTCACGCGGGCTGTCGAGCGCATCGTCGCCGGCCTGGAAAAGCGCAACCGCCTGCTCAATCCGCATGAGCGCGAGGTGGTGGCGCATCATGAAATGGGCCATGCGCTGGTGGCCATGAGCCTGCCCGGCGGCGAGGTGGTGCACAAGGTGTCCATCATCCCGCGCGGCATCGGCTCGCTGGGCTACACCATCCAGCGCCCGACCGAGGATCGCTACCTGATGACCCGCGCCGAGCTGGAGAACAAGATGGCCGTGCTGATGGGCGGGCGCGCGGCCGAGTCCCTGGTGTTCGGGGCCTTGTCGACGGGAGCGGCCGACGACCTGGCCAAGGCCAGCGACATCGCGCGCAGCATGGCCACGCGCTACGCCATGGTGGACTCGCTGGGCCAGGTCGCGCTGGAGGATGCGCCGCAGAACCTGCTGGGAACGCCGGTGCCCGCGCAGCGCAACTACAGCGAGCAGACGGCTCGCGAGATCGACTGCGCGGTGCGTGAGCTGATGACGGGCGCCTTCGAGCGCGCGCGCTCCATCCTGCAGCAACGCCGCGCGACCCTGGACCTGGGCGCCGCGCGCCTGCTGCGGCAGGAAACCCTCAGCGAGGCCGAATTGCGCGAGATCTTCGCGCACGATGGAGGCGTGGCGGAGCCCGCGCCCACGGCCGCAACCGGCCCGCAGCCCGCCGCGGGCTGAACACCCCGGGGCCTCGTCGCACCCGCATCCGGGCCCGGCCTCG
>JAJZWA010000069.1 GCA_021846965.1 Pseudomonadota bacterium
TCGTGAACAAGCGCTCCATGGCCACCGGCTATGCCGGACTGGATAATGACCTGTTCTACCTCGATAAAACCATGATGGTGTTCGGGGATGCCAAGAAAGTGATCGAGGACATCGCCAAGGCCATCGAATAACGGGACACGCTGGCGCTGTCAGCCGGCATGGCTGATTGCGAGAAAACCCTGAAAAGGCCGCCTTCGAGGCGGCCTTTTTTTTCCGCGCATTCTTGGGTTACCATGCGCATTATTCGTGTTTCGTGTGCCCGCATGTGGGGTGACCGCTGGCGTCGCTACATGCATTCACTGGAGGTTCCAATGTCCTCGTATAAAGAATTGTTGTCGCAAATCGAAGTTCTGAAGCAACAGGCAGAGTCGCAACGCAAGGCGGAAATCGCCAACGTTGTGGCGGATATTCGCGCCAAAATGCAGGAGTACGGCATCAGCGTGAACGATCTGGGCTCCAGCGGACGCGGTTCGCGCAGCAAGGGCATGACAGTGGCCGCCAAATACCGCCATCCGCGCACGGGCGAAACCTGGACCGGTCGCGGGAAGATGCCCAAGTGGCTGCAGGCCGAGGTCAACACCGGCAAGCGCAAGGAAGACTTCCTGATCGTCTGAGCCCGGTTCCGCCGGCGCGCGCGGCGTGCCGGAGCAAGCCATGCGAGCGGCGTCTGCCCCGGCGAGGGGCGGCGCCGTTTTGCATTTTGTGGGTTGCGCGCCACGCGCATCACAAAAAGTTACGTGTGCCTTTTCCGCAGGCGAAAAGGCCTCTGGCGAGGATGATTGATGCGCTCAACGATCGTCCGGAGGGCCGCCACGGGGGCGCGGTGGTAAAGTGTAGATACGAATGCTTACACCTAGTAACACTGCACATACCCCTTCTTGTCGCATATTCCTCAAAGAAATGCGCAAGAAGCCCCATGAAAGCCAAAGACGTTCTCAATTTGCCTAGGTGTTGCCCTTGGATGTCGGGGCTGGACGACACCTCCCTGCAGCGCCTCCAGCGCGATCTGCAGATTCAGACTTTCGAAGCCGGCAGCCTGGTGCGACGACGCGAGGAGTCCACGCAGCATTGGATCGGCGTATTCAGCGGCTTGCTGCTGCTGCGCGGCGAGGCCGAGCGACCCATCGGCGCCAACGCCGTGGCTCCTGGCGGCTGGGTCGGCGAGGACACGATCGCCGGCAGCCAGGCCTGGTCCGAAGACCTGGTCGCGCTGCGCAAAAGTCATCTCGGCCTGCTTCCCGGCGACACCTATTTCTGGTTGCGCGAGCGCAGCCTGGGTTTCAGCCACATGCTGCTGTCCCGCCTGGAGCAGCGCATGCGCCTGTGCCGCCAGCAGCTGCGTTCCGGGCGGCCCGGCAGTGCCGACGAGCGCGTGGCGCAGGCCTTGCTGATGCTGTTCGATGCGGTGCTTCATCCGGCGGTCGGCCATTTGCTTCGCATTACCCAGGAAGAACTGGCCGACATCTGCCACTTGTCGCGCCAGCGCGTCAACCAGGCCCTGCAGCGTCTGTCCTCGCTGGGCCAGTTGCGCCTGCGCTACGGCGGCATCGAACTGGTCGAGCCGGAATCCATGCGCCTGTTCGCTGGGCGTCGGGAGCCGGAGTTCGGCGAGATGCAAGGCCTGGTTGCGGAAATGAACGGCAGCGCGGCCCTGGACGGAAGGTATTGAGGGGGGGGCAGGAATCCTGGGGCGGCCCCGGGATTCCGGCCCTGCGATCCCTGGAGATCCCGCCCGCTCGTGCTTCCGCACCGCAGCATGCGCGAGCCAGGGCGGGCAAGCCGCGCCGGGCGCCTCTAGAATGGCAAATCCCTGCCGCGCGCGCGGAACCTTGTCGTCCCGCGTGTCCAGGCGCAGCCCCTTCGCCGGCTGCCTGCTCCGGCCGCCGGGCCTGGGCGGCTCCGGCTCTCTTGCATGCCAGGATCCGACACCCTTCCGCTGGTCGAATTCGACCGCGTCGACTTTGCCTACGACGAGCGCCCCGTGCTGGGCGGCATCGACCTGCGCGTGATGCGCGGCGAGGTCGTCGCGGTGATGGGGGCCTCCGGCGGCGGCAAGACGACCATGCTGCGCCTGATCGGCGGACAGTTGCGCCCCAGCTCCGGCGAGGTGCGTTTCGACGGCGAGGCAGTGGCGTCGATGAGCCACGCGCGCCTGTACGCTGCCCGGCGCCGCATGGGCATGCTGTTCCAGATGGGCGCGCTGTTCACCGACCAGACCGTGTTCGACAACGTGGCCTTCGCGCTGCGCGAACACACCCGTCTGTCGGAGGCCATGATCCGGGATCTCGTGCTGATGAAACTGCACGCGGTGGGCCTGCGCGGCGCGCGCGACCTGTTCCCCTCCCAACTGTCCGGCGGCATGGCGCGCCGCGTGGCCATGGCGCGCGCGCTGGCGCTCGACCCGGCCCTGGTCATGTATGACGAGCCCTTCGCCGGGCTGGATCCCATCTCGCTGGGCATTTCCGCGCGATTGATCCGCACCCTGAACGACGCGCTGGGACTGACCAGCATCATCGTGTCCCACGACGTGGACGAGACCTTCGCCATCGCCGACCGGGTGTTCATCCTCGGCAACGGGCGCCTGCTGGCCCAGGGCACGCCGCAGGAACTGCGGGCCAGCGAGGACCCACTGGTGCATCAGTTCGTCCGGGGCGAACCCGACGGGCCCGTGCGTTTCCACTATCCCGCGCCCGAATTGCGCGAGGATTTCCTGGGCGTGGCAGCAGGGGGCGGGCGATGAACTTCCTGCTCGACCGACTGGCCCGCCTGGGCTCGCGCACGCGGCATGTGCTGGCCGACCTGGGCTGGGGGCTGCGCCTGTTCCTGCGCCTCGCGGTGCTGTTGCCGGCCACGCTGCGCCGATTTCGCCTGGTGACCCAGCAGGTGTACTTCCTGGGCAACGATTCCCTGCTGATCATCGCCGTCTCCGGCCTGTTCGTGGGCTTCGTGCTGGGCCTGCAGGGGTACTACACCCTGTCACGCTACGGGGCTTCGAGTTCCCTGGGCATCGTCGTGGCCCTATCGCTGGTGCGGGAACTCGGGCCGGTGGTCACCGCGCTGCTGTTCGCCGGACGTGCCGGAACCTCACTGACCGCCGAGATCGGCCTGATGCGCGCCGGAGAGCAGATCGCGGCGATGGAAATGATGGCCGTCGACCCCCTGGCGCGGGTGCTGGCGCCGCGCTATGCCGCGGGCATCATCGCCATGCCCTTGCTGGCCTCGGTGTTCAGCGCGGTGGGCATCCTGGGGGGCTACGTGGTGGGGGTGCTGCTCATCGGCGTCGATCCCGGCCAGTTCTGGGGCCAGATGCAGGCCGGGGTGGACGTGTTCAAGGATGTGGGCAACGGAGTGATCAAGAGCCTGGTGTTCGGCGTCGCCGTCAGCTTCGTCGCGCTGTACCAGGGCTGGCGCGCCCAGCCGACGCCGGAAGGCGTATCGCGGGCGACGACCCGCACCGTGGTGGTGGCGTCGCTGGCGGTGCTGGGCCTGGATTTCATGTTGACCGCGCTGATGTTCAGTACCTGAACCCGTCGCGCTGAAGGAATCGAATCATGGAAAAGCGTTCCACCGACGTCTGGGTCGGACTGTTCGTGCTCATCGGCGCCGCGGCGCTGTTGTTCCTGGCGCTCAAGGCCGGCAACCTGCTGAGCCTGAATTTCGCCCCGACCTATGACGTGGTGGCGCGATTCGACAATATCGGAGGCCTCAAGGCGGACGCGCCCGTGAAAAGCGCCGGCGTCGTCGTCGGCCGTGTGGCCTCGATCGGCTTCGACAACCAGACCTTCCAGGCCGACGTGACCCTGGCGCTGGACAAGCGCTATGGATTTCCCGCCGACACCTCGGCCAAGATTCTCACCTCGGGCTTGCTGGGCGACCAGTACATCGGCCTGGATCCGGGGTCCTCGGACAAGAATCTACGCAATGGCGATGTGATTCAAAACACGCAATCGGCCCTGGTGCTGGAGAATCTCATCGGGCGATTCCTTTACGACAAGGCCGCGAGCGGCAGCAAGTGACGTCACGGCGGCCCTCGCACGCACAGCAGGAGTATTCGTTGACCCATCGTTCCGTTTCCCGCAGCATGCGCGGCTTGCGCGTGCCGGCGGCCTGGCTTGCCGGGCCGCTGGCCGGCCTGCTGCTGCTCGGGGGGTGCGCCACGCGCGATCCGCAAGACCCGCTGGAGCCTTACAACCGCGCGATGTTCGGCGTCAACCGGCAGGTCGACAAGATCGTGCTCAAGCCGGTGGCCATCGGCTATCGCAACGTCACGCCCAGGCTGATGCGGCGCGGCGTGACCAATTTCTTCGGCAACCTCGGCGACGTCTGGTCCACCGGGAATGATTTCCTGCAGGGCCATGTCACCCTGGGTTTCGACGGCATCATGCGGGTCGGCGTCAACACCGTGTTCGGCCTGTTCGGGCTGCTGGACATCGCCACGCCGATGGGTCTGTACCGGCATCCGAACGACTTCGGCCTGACCCTGGCGCGCTGGGGACTGGGCTCCGGCCCCTACGTCGTGCTTCCGCTGCTCGGGCCCTCGGATGTCCGGGACGCCGCGGGCACCGCGGTGGGCATCGTGTACTCTCCGCTCAACTCGACCAGCAGTAACTCGGGTGTTCGCTATTCCGAGGTTGCACTGGATTTCATCAACACCCGGGCGAATCTTCTCAGCACCACCGCGTTGCTGGACCAGATCTCCCTGGATCCCTATGTGTTCACCCGCGACGCCTACATGCAGCAGCGCCGCTCGCGCGTACGTGCCACGCGCGATACCGGCGTGTTGTCCACCGGGCCGACCGACGACAGCGCGGAGGGAGGTTCCGGCGGGGATGCCGAAGCGCCCCTCGCGGGCGACGTCCCGGCAGCCGCGGCCAGCCAGGCCTCCGGGAACTGAAGTCCGGGAAGCCCCGACACCGCGGCGCCACCTGCCGCAGACAGCAATGGAGCAGATCATGTTTGCCAAGTTTCGAGCCTTTTTCCTGCCCGCCCTGCTGGCCTTCATGGTGGGAGGCGTCGCGCATGCCGACGAGCTGCCGCCGCCCGTGCAGGTGGTGCGCAGCCTGACGGATTCGGTGATGGATGCCGTGCGCTCGGATCCCACCCTCAAGGCCGGCGACCAGGCCAAGATCGAGCAACTCGTGCAGACCAAGGTGCTGCCGTACCTGGACTTCAAGCGCATGACCGCCTCGGCGGTCGGCCCGGCCTGGCGCCGTGCCACGCCCCAGCAGCGCGAGCAGTTGCAGGAGCAGTTCAAGCAGCTGCTCATCCACACCTATTCGGGGGCCATCGGGCGCATCAAGAACCAGAAGGTGCAGTACCTGCCTCTGCGCGCGGCGCCGCACGCCACCAGCGTGGTCGTGCGCACGCGGGTGCTGGACAACGGCGAACAGATCCAGCTGGACTACCGCCTGCTCGAGCAAGGCAAGGACTGGAAGATCTCCGACGTGAACGTGATGGGCGTGTGGCTGGTCGACAACTACCGCGGAGTGTTCGCGCAGGAGATCAACAGCAAGGGAATCGACGGCCTGATCGGCGTGCTCAAGCAGCGCAACCAGGAGCTGGCGAAGGGCGGCCAGCAGGAGCAGTGAAGCCATGAGCACGCAGACCCGTGCCGACCTTGCGCTCGCCGAGGAGGTGACGGTGCAGAGCGTTCCGGCGCTGCTGCAGGAAGCCCTGCAGGCCTTGTCGCCGCGTCCGCGCCCCTGGCGCATCGACGCCGGCGGTCTGCAACGCTTCGATTCCTCCTGCCTGGCGCTGCTGATGGAGCTGCGCCGCCGTGCCGGCTCCGGCGGCCTGCGGCTGCTGGGTGCGCCCGAGCGCCTGCGCACCCTGGCCCAGGCCTATGGCGTGGGCTTCGTGCTCGACGGGGGCGACAACGAGGCCCCTGGCTCGATCGGGGATCCGCGGCAGCAATGAATCCCGCGTATGGAGCCGCCCCCGCGGTGCGCCTGCAGGGGGTGGTCAAGCGTTACGGCGCGCGCAACGTGGTGGACGGCGTGAGCCTGGACATCGCGCAGGGCGAATTCTTCGCCTTGCTGGGTGCCAACGGGGCCGGCAAGACCACCCTGATCAGCATGCTCTCGGGCCTGGCGCGGCCCAGCTCGGGCACGGTGCAGGTGCTGGGCCACGACGTGACCCGCGAGCCCTACGTCACGCGACGGCTGCTCGGCGTGGTGCCGCAGGAGCTGGTGTTCGATCCCTTTTTCACGGTGCGCGAGGCGCTGCGCCTGCAGTCGGGCTATTTCGGCCTGCGGCGCAACGATGCCTGGATCGACGAATTGCTGCAGCGCCTGGGGCTGGCCCAGCAGGCCGAGCAGAACATGCGCGCGCTGTCGGGGGGCATGAAGCGCCGCGTCATGGTGGCGCAGGCCCTGGTGCACAAGCCGCCGGTGATCGTGCTGGACGAGCCCACGGCCGGAGTCGACGTCGAGTTGCGCCAGAGCCTGTGGCAGTTCATCACCGACCTCAACCGCCAGGGCCACACGGTGCTGCTGACCACCCATTACCTGGAGGAGGCCGAGTCCCTGTGCAGCCGCATCGGCATGCTCAAGCTCGGTCGCCTGGTGGCGCTGGACGCCACGCATGCGCTGCTGGCGCGGTTCGCTTCCACGCATCTGCTCCTGCGCGCCAGCGGCCAGCCGCTGCCGCCGGCGCTGGCGCAGCGCGCCCGCGCGGTGGGCGCGCGCCATGCCTGGACCGTGCGCGATGCCGCGGAGGTCGAGCGCATCCTGGGAGAATTGCGCGCGGCGGGTTGCGAGATCGAGGAGCTCGAGGTGCGGCGCGCCGACCTGGAGGACGCCTTCCTCCAGATCATGGCCGGGCAGGCGGGGGCAGGCGCATGAACGCACTGCGTACGCTGTTCGGCAAGGAGGTGCTGCGCTTCTGGAAGGTGTGGCTGCAGACGCTGGCCGCGCCGGTCGTCTCCAGCCTGCTCTACCTGGTGATCTTCTCCCATGCCATCGCCGGGCACATGCTGGTCTACGGCAGCGTGCCCTACACCAGTTTCCTGATTCCCGGCCTGGCGATGATGAGCGTGTTGCAGAACGCCTTCGCCAACAGCTCCTCGTCCCTGATCCAGTCCAAGATCACCGGCAACCTGGTGTTCGTGCTGTTGTCGCCGCTCCAGCCCTGGCAGCTGTTCCTGGGCTACGTGGGGGCCTCGGTGGTGCGCGGCCTGTTCGTGGGCTGCGGGCTCCTGCTGGCCACGGCATGGTTCGTGCCGCTGCAATGGCACGACCCCCTGTGGTCGCTGCTGTTCATGATGCTGGGGGCCTCCATGCTGGGCTCGCTGGGCATGGTGGCGGGCATCTGGGCGGAGAAGTTCGACCAGATGGCGGCCTTCCAGAACTTCATCATCGTGCCGGCGACCTTCCTGTCGGGCGTGTTCTACTCGGTCACCACGCTGCCGCCCTTCTGGGTGGCGGTATCTCGCCTGAACCCCTTCTTCTACCTGGTCGACGGCATGCGCTACGGCTTTTTCGGCGTCTCGGACGTCTCGCCGTGGACCTGCCTGGGGGCCGCGCTGCTGGGCAACCTGCTCTGTGCGGGCCTGGCCTGGGGTTGGGTCCGGCGCGGCTACAAGCTGCGCAACTGAAGCTTTCGCATCAACCCGAGCCGCTGGATTCGCGATGTCCCTGCCTACCCCCGAAGAATTGCGTGCGCTGATCGGCGCCGGCCTGGAATGCACCCATCTGGAGGTGCAGGGCGACGGCCAGCATTTTTTCGCCACCATCGTCAGCCCCCGTTTCAGCGGCCTCGGGCGCCTGGCGCGCCACCGCCTGGTCTATGCGACCCTGGGCGACGGCATGCGCGAGCGGGTGCATGCCCTGTCCATGCGCACGCTGGCGCCGGGCGAAGCGCTGCCGGATTGAGCCCGAGGTGCCCGGGGCGACGGCCAGCCGAAGCCCAGGCACCCCGGTAGAATGCAGGGTTTTGCCGGGCCCGCGAGGGCTGCGCGAGCGGCAGGGTCCGCGCGGCGCGGCGCCTGAGCTCCCGGGCATTCCCTCCACGATCGAGCGCCACGATGGACAAACTGCGCATTGACGGCGGCCAACCCCTGCACGGGGAGGTCGGCGCCAGCGGCGCGAAGAACGCCGCGCTGCCCCTCATGGCGGCCAGCCTGCTCACCGCCCGGCCGGTGCTGCTGGAGAACGCGCCGGCGCTGATGGACGTGCACACCCTGGGCGATCTGCTGCGCTCGATGGGCGCGCAGGTCGAGCGCGAGGGCGGCAGCCTGAAGCTCCAGGCCGACCGCATCGTGGCCTGCGAAGCTCCCTACGAGCGGGTCAAGACCATGCGCGCCTCGGTGCTGGTGCTGGGCCCGCTGCTGGCTCGTTTCGGGCACGCCAGGGTCAGCCTGCCCGGAGGCTGCGCGATCGGCGCGCGCCCGGTGGACCAGCATATCCGCGGCTTGCAGCAACTGGGAGCGCGGGTCGAGGTGGAACACGGCTACATCGTGGCCAGCGTGCCCGGCGGGCGCCTGCGGGGCGCGCGCATCAGCACCGACATGGTCACGGTCACGGGCACCGAGAACCTGATGATGGCCGCCTGCCTGGCCGATGGCGAGACGGTGATCGAGAACGCCGCGCAGGAACCCGAGGTGGTGGATCTCGCGGCCATGCTGCAGACCATGGGCGCCGACATCGAGGGCGCGGGCAGTTCGCGTCTGTGCATACGCGGCGTGCCGGAGCTGGGCGGGGCGCGCCACCGCATCGTGGCCGACCGCATCGAGGTCGGCACCTTCCTGTGCGCCGCGGCCGCCACCCGCGGGGACGTCACGGTGCTCGACTGCGTGCCCCGGCACCTCGACGCCCTGCTCGACAAGCTGCGCGCCTCGGGCGCGCGGGTGGACTGCGGCCCCGACTGGGTGCGCCTGCGCGCCGACGCGCTGCCCGGCGCGCGCCCGGCCGCCGTGTCGGTGCGTACCAGCGAATACCCGGGTTTCGCCACCGACATGCAGGCCCAGTTCATGGCCCTGAACTGCGTGGCCGACGGCGCCGCCACCGTGACGGAGACCATTTTCGAGAACCGCTTCATGCACGTGCAGGAGCTGGTGCGCCTGGGCGCGCGCATCGCGGTGGAAGGCAACACCTGCGTGGTGCAGGGCGTCGAACGCCTGTCCGGCGCCACGGTGATGGCCACCGACCTGCGGGCCTCGGCCGGCCTGGTGATCGCCGCGCTGGTGGCCGAGGGCAGCACCTGCATCGAGCGCATCTACCATCTGGATCGAGGCTACGAGGCCATCGAGCACAAGCTGGCCGCCCTCGGCGCGCGCATCGAGCGCCTGCGCTGAAGTCGCGCGCCGATTTTCCCGGACCCCCAACGCCCTCGCCATGCTCACCCTCGCGCTGTCCAAGGGACGCATCTTCGACGACACCCTGCCGCTGCTGCAGCGCGCAGGGATCACGGTCTCCGAGGACCCGCAAAGCACCCGCAAGCTCATCCTGGGCACCAACCGCGCCGAGCTGCGCGTGGTGCTGGTGCGCGCCAGCGACGTGCCCACCTACGTGCGCTACGGCGGCGCCGACCTGGGCGTGGCCGGACTGGACGTTCTGCTCGAGGCCGACGCCGCGGACGGTGGCGACGGCCTGTACCGCCCGGTGGACCTGGGCATCGCGCGCTGCCGCCTCAGCGTGGCCACGCCCCAGGGATGGGACTACGCGGCGGCGGTGCGCCAGGGCGCGCGCATCCGCGTGGCCACCAAGTACCTGCACCTCGCGCGCGAGCACTTCGCGGCCAAGGGCGTGCACGTGGACCTGGTCAAGCTGTACGGCTCGATGGAGCTGGCCCCGCTCACCGGCATGGCCGACGCCATCGTCGACCTGGTGTCCTCGGGGGGCACCCTCAAGGCCAACGGCCTGGTCGAGGTCGAGCGCATCATGGACATTTCCGCGCGCCTGATCGTCAACCAGGCCGCCTTCAAGACCCAGGCCGCGGCGCTCAAGCCGCTGGTGGCCTCGCTGCGCGACGCCGCGCAGGCCGCGTACGCCGCGTCCGCGGCCTGAATCCCGCCCCGAGCCCGCATCATGTCCGAACCGACATCCACCGACCCGGCGCCCCAGCTGCGCCGCCTGGACGCCACGGCGCCTGATTTCGAGGCCCGTTACGCCGAGCTCTTCGACCGCATCTCCGAGGAGAACGCGGCCATCGATGCGCGCGTGGCCGAGATGCTCGACGACGTGCGCCGGCGCGGCGACGCCGCGGTGCTGGAATACACCCGGCGTTTCGATCGCGTCGAGGCCGCTTCGATGGCGGCGCTGGAAATCGGCCAGCAGGAGTTGCACGAAGCCCTGCGCTCCCTTCCCGCCGAGCAGCGCGAGGCGCTGCAGGCGGCGGCCGAACGGGTGCGCTCCTACCACGAGCGCCAGCGCGAGCACATGGGCGGCAGCTGGGAGTACCACGACGCCGACGGCACCTTGCTGGGCCAGAAGATCACCCCGCTGGATCGTGTGGGAATCTACGTGCCCGGGGGCAAGGCCGCCTATCCGTCCTCGGTGCTGATGAACGCCATCCCCGCGCATGTGGCCGGCGTGCCCGAGATCGTCATGGTGGTGCCCACGCCCGACGGCGAGCGCAATCCCCTGGTGCTGGCGGCCGCCGCGGTGGCCGGCGTCAGCCGGGCCTTCGCCATCGGCGGCGCCCAGGCCGTGGGCGCGCTGGCCTTCGGCACGGCCAGCGTGCCCAAGGTGGACAAGATCACCGGCCCGGGCAATGCCTACGTGGCGGCTGCCAAGCGCCGCGTGTTCGGCGTGTGCGGCATCGACATGATCGCCGGGCCCTCGGAGATCCTGGTCATCGCCGACGGCAGCACGCCGGCGGACTGGGTGGCGATGGACCTGTTCAGCCAGGCCGAGCACGACGAGCTGGCGCAGAGCATCCTGCTGTGTCCCGACGAGGCCTACATGGAGCAGGTCCATCAGGCCATGCAGCGCCTGTTGCCGGGCATGTCGCGCCGCGCCATCATCGAGGCCTCGCTGCGCGGGCGCGGCGCCTTCATCCGCGTGCGCGACCTGGAGCAGGCCTGCGAACTGGCCGACCGCATCGCGCCCGAGCACCTGGAACTCGCCACGCGCGAGCCGCGCGTGCTGGCCGATCGCCTGCGCCATGCCGGTGCCGTGTTCCTCGGTGCCTACACCTCCGAGTCCCTGGGGGACTATTGCGCCGGGCCCAACCACGTGCTGCCCACCTCGGGCACGGCGCGCTTCTCGTCGGCGCTGGGTGTGTACGACTTCGTCAAGCGCACCAGCCTGATCCAGGTCAGCCGGCGCGGCGCGGCGCATCTCGGGCGCATCGCCTCGGTGCTGGGGCACGGCGAGCGCCTGCAGGCCCACGCCAACGCGGCCGAGATGCGCCTGATCGATCTCGAACACGAAGCGGGCTGATCCCTGGGGATCCGCCCACCGATGGTCCTTTCCGCACCTTTCCGATGAGTCGTTTCTGGAGCCAGGCCGTGCACGGCCTCACGCCCTACGTGCCGGGCGAGCAGCCGCGCATCGCCGGGCTGATCAAGCTCAACACCAACGAGTGCCCCTACGCGCCCAGCCTGCGCGTGCTGCAGGCCATCCGCGACGCCGCCGGGGAGGAATTGCGCCTGTACCCCGACCCCGAGGCCACGCAGCTGCGCGAGGCCATCGCCGCGCACCACGGCCTGCAGCCCGAGCAGGTGTTCGTCGGCAACGGCTCCGACGAGGTGCTGGCGCATGCCTTCATGGCCCTGTTCCGCCAGGATCTGCCGCTGCTGATGCCCGACATCAGCTACAGCTTCTACCCGGTGTACGCGCAGCTCTACGGGATCCAGACCCGCAGCGTGGCGCTGGACGAGCAGTTGCGCGTGCAGGTCGGGGATTACCTGGAGGCCGGCCCCAACGGCGGCATCGTGCTGGCCAACCCGAACGCTCCGACCGGCATCGCGCTGCCGCTGCAGGACATCGAGCGCCTGCTGCAGGGCAACCCCGATTCGGCCGTGCTGATCGACGAGGCCTACGTGGACTTCGGCGCGCACAGCGCGGCCGAACTCATCGATCGCCATCCCCAGCTGCTGGTCGTGCGCACGCTGTCCAAGGCGCGCGCGCTGGCCGGGCTGCGCGTGGGCTACGCCCTGGGGCAGGCCGAGCTGATCGAGGGGCTGGTGCGCGTGAAGGACAGCTTCAACTCCTACCCGCTGGACCGCCTGGCCCTGGCCGGTGCCGTCGCGGCGATGCACGACGACACCTGGTTCGCCCATACCCGCGCGCGCATCGTCGCCAGCCGCGAGCAGCTTTCGGGGCATTTGCGCGAGCTGGGTTTCGAGGTGCTGCCCTCCGCGGCCAATTTCGTGTTCGCACGCCACCCGGGGCATGATGCGGCCGAGCTTGCCGCGCAATTGCGCGAACAGCGCATCCTGGTGCGCCACTTCCGGCGCCCCGAGCGCATCGCGCAGTTCCTGCGCATCAGTATCGGCACCGAGGCCCAGTGCGAGGCGCTGGTCAGCGCGCTGCGCGGCATCGTCCAGGCCGGCGCGGTCGGGCTTGGTGAATAATCGGGGCATCATGCGTACCGCACAGATCCTGCGCCAGACCGCCGAGACCCGTATCGAGGTCGAGCTCGACCTCGAC
The DNA here is from genome assembly GCA_021846965.1 of Pseudomonadota bacterium. Taxonomy (GTDB): domain Bacteria; phylum Pseudomonadota; class Gammaproteobacteria; order Burkholderiales; family Burkholderiaceae_C; genus Thiomonas_A. The sequence continues at coordinate 12,594 of JAJZWA010000069.1, forward strand.
GGCACCGGCCGTTCGGACCTGCACACCGGCATCGGGTTCTTCGACCACATGCTCGACCAGATCGCCCGCCACGGCGCGGTCGACCTGAAGGTGCATGCAGTCGGCGACCTGCACATCGACGGCCACCATACGGTGGAGGACGTGGGCATCACCGTCGGCCAGGCCCTGGCGAAGGCGGTGGGCGACAAGACCGGCATCCGCCGCTTCGGCCATGCCTACGTGCCGCTGGACGAGGCGCTGTCCCGCGTGGTGATCGACTTCTCCGGGCGTCCCGGCCTGATCTGGAAGGTCCCGTTCACGAGAGCGAGCATCGGCACCTTCGACGTCGAGCTGGCGCACGAATTCTTCCAGGGCCTGGTCAACCACGCCTTCATCACCGTGCACGTGGACAACCTGCGGGGCGAGAACGCGCACCACCAGTGCGAGACCGTGTTCAAGGCCTTCGGGCGCGCCTTGCGCCAGGCCGCCGAGCCCGATCCCCGGCTGGGTCGGCAGATCCCGTCCACCAAGGGTTCGCTGTGACATTCCCGCGCGCCGCGACCGCGGCGCGCCGCGAGCATTCTCGCCAATGAAAACCGTCGCCATCGTCGATTACGGCATGGGCAACCTGCGTTCGGTATCGCAGGCCGTGCAACACGTGGCCAAGGGCCTGCCCTGGCAGGTCGTGGTCAGCTCCGAGGCCCGTCAGATCGAGCAGGCCGAGCGCGTCGTGTTGCCCGGGCAGGGCGCGATGCCCGACTGCATGCGCGAGCTGCGCGAGTCCGGACTGCAGCAGGCGGTGCTGGGCGCCGTGCAGGCCGGCAAGCCGCTGTTCGGCGTGTGCGTGGGCATGCAGATGCTGCTCGAACACAGCGAGGAAGGCCCCACGGAGGGCCTGGGCCTTTTCGGCGGCACGGTGCGGCGTTTCGAGCCGGGCCAGGCGGTGCAGGCCGACGGCAGTCGCTACAAGGTGCCACACATGGGGTGGAACCAGGTGGAGCAGGTGGCGCACGAAGGCAGCGTGCACCCCCTGTGGGACGGCGTCCCGGATTTGAGCGCTTTTTATTTCGTGCACAGTTTCTACGCCGAACCGTCCGACCCGCGCAACATCGCCGGCCGGACCGAATATGGCCTGCGATTTGCAAGTGCAATCGCACGGGGTACCATTTTCGCGACCCAGTTTCACCCGGAAAAGAGCGCCGCGGCCGGACTCCGCCTGTATCGCAATTTCCTGTCCTGGAAACCCTGAGGGCGCATGTCGCCACGGCGGCTGCCGCCCTCTTTTCCTTCCTTCGTTCCCCTTCGCCTCCCAGCCCATGCTGCTGATCCCCGCGATCGATCTGAAAAACGGCCAGTGCGTACGCCTCGAACAGGGCGAGATGCAGGCCGCGACCGTGTTCTCCAACGACCCGGCGGCGATGGCCATGCATTGGGTGGAGCAGGGTGCGCGCAGGCTGCACCTGGTCGATCTCAACGGCGCCTTCGCCGGGCGCCCGGAGAACGAGCCGGCCATCCGCGCCATCCTGCGCGCCGTGGGCGACGACGTGCCGGTGCAGCTGGGCGGCGGCATCCGGGACCTCGAAACCATCGAGCGCTACCTGGACGACGGCCTGAGCTACGTGATCATCGGCACCGCCGCGGTGAAGAACCCCGGCTTCCTGAAGGAAGCCTGCAGCGCCTTCGGCGGGCACATCATCGTGGGCCTGGACGCGCGCGACGGCAAGGTCGCGACGGACGGCTGGAGCAAGCTCACCGGCCACGAGGTGGTCGACCTGGCGCGCAAGTTCGAGGAATATGGCGTCGAGGCCGTGATCTACACCGACATCGGGCGCGACGGCATGCTCACCGGCCTGAACATCGACGCCACGGTGCGTCTGGCCGAGGCCCTGAGCATCCCGGTCATCGCCTCCGGTGGCCTGGCCTCGATGACCGACATCGATCGCCTGCTGCAGGCCGAGTCCAGCGGGGTCGAGGGCGTGATCTGCGGGCGCGCGATCTACACCGGCGCGCTGGATTTCCGCGCCGCGCTGCAGCGGGTGGGCGAGGCCGAGGCCGCGTCCGGCAAGGCCTGAGTCGCGGCGCCATGCTTTCCAAGCGCATCATCCCCTGCCTGGACGTGACCGGCGGGCGCGTGGTCAAGGGGGTCAATTTCGTGGGCCTGCGCGATGCCGGCGATCCGGTGGACATCGCCGCGCGCTACGACCAGCAGGGCGCCGACGAACTGACCTTCCTCGACATCACCGCGACCAGCGACGGGCGCGACCTGCTGCTGCACATGATCGAGGCGGTGGCCGCGCAGGTGTTCATTCCCCTGACCGTGGGCGGGGGCGTGCGCAGCGTCGAGGACGTGCGCCGCCTGCTCAACGCCGGGGCCGACAAGGTCAGCTTCAACTCCGCCGCGGTGGCCGAACCGGATCTGATCCGTCGCGCCTCGCAGCGCTACGGTGCGCAATGCATCGTCGTGGCCATCGACGCTCGCCGGCGCGAAGCCGGGCAGGCGGGCTGGGAGGTCTACACCCACGGCGGCCGCCGGGCCACCGGGCTGGATGCCGTGCAATGGGCGCGCAGCATGGCCGAGGCCGGTGCCGGGGAGATCCTGCTGACCAGCATGGACCGGGACGGCACCAAGTCGGGCTTCGACCTCGAACTCACGCGTGCGGTGGCCGACGCCGTGCCGGTGCCGGTGATCGCCTCGGGCGGGGTCGGCGGCCTGCAGGACCTGGCCGACGGCATCCAGCTCGGCCACGCCGACGCCGTGCTGGCCGCCAGCATCTTCCACTACGGGCAACATACCGTCAGCGAGGCCAAGCACTACATGGCCGAGCGCGGCATCCCGATGCGATTGACGGATTGAGGGGTTGACGGGGCCCCTCCGTCGCCGGGCGCGGAAGGTTGCCCCCTCCGTCGCGGGGGGCGACCCCCGCTCCGTCCCCCCGTACATGGACGCCCCCGGTTTGCCAAGCGCTCAGTGGGTGATGGCGGAAGGTAAGGATTGCACCCGTACATCCGGACTTTGCTGCGAGCCCAGGCTCGCTGTCCCTGATGGGTATTCGCTGGCCGGCT
>JAJZWA010000070.1 GCA_021846965.1 Pseudomonadota bacterium
TCCTTTCCTCGCTGGCGGTCGCGCTCACGGTGACCCCCGCGTTGGCGATGCTGCTGCTTGGGCATAGCCATCTCGATCCCAAGGATCCGCCCCTGGTTGCCGGCGCCAAGCGGGGCTACGGCCGGCTGCTGGCCGGCGTGCACCGGCGTCCTGGCCCAGTGGGAGCGCTGGTAGGGTTGATCGTCGTCGCCGGCCTGGCCAGCGTGCCGTTGCTGCGCACCAGCTTCCTGCCTCGGTTCAACGAGAACGACCTCATCGTGCATTTCCAGACGGCGCCCGGTACATCGCTGGCGACGACGATGGATATCGGCGAGCGCGCCGTGGCGATCATGCAGCGCATGCCCGAGGTGGCGCATGTGGTGATGCACGCCGGGCGCGCCCATCTGTCCAACGGCAACGCGCTGACCAACAAGGCGGAGATCGATGTCGGCTTGAGCACCCAGGGCAACGCCGACAGCGCTGCCACCGAGGCACGCATCCTGGAGGCGGTCCGTGGAGCGCCCGGGGTGCGCTGGTGGGCCAATACCTTCCTGACTGAGCGTATCCACGAGACGCTGTCGGGCGTGACCGCACCCGTTGTGGTGACCCTCTACGGCCGCCGTCTCTCGGCGTTGAACGGCGACGCCCAGCGCGTCGCCGAGGCACTGCGTCAAGTACCGGGAGCGGCCGGGGTGCGCATTCAGGCGCCCGCCGGTACTCCGGAACTCTCGATCACGCTCGACCGCGCGGCGCTGACCCGCTATGGCTTCACGCCAGCGCAGGTCCTGAAGGCCATCCAGACCTGTTACAGCGGCACCACGGTCGGCCGGGTCTACACGGCAGGGGCATCGCTGCCCATCGTGGTGGTCCTTCCCCCCGCCCTGCGCTCGGACCCGTCAACGATCGCGAAGGTGCCGCTGGTCAACCGCGACGGCACGGTGGTGTTGCTGGGTGCGCTGGCACGCATTCGCGAGCGCTCCGGCCAATCGCTCATCCTTCACCGCAGCGCGCAGCGCGTGCAGCTCGTCACCGCCAACGTCAGCGGTAGTGCCAGCCACTTCGTGACCTTGGCCCGCCACCGGCTTGCGCGTCTCCCCTTGACGTCGGGCGACTACCTGCGCATCGGCGGCACGGCGGCAGCGTCGGGCCAAGCCAGACTGCAATTGGCGCTGGATTTCGGGCTGGCCTTGGCCGCGATCCTGGCCTTGCTGTTCATCGCGCTGCACGACGGGCGAACGGTGGCGCTGCTGGCCGTGAACCTTCCTTTCGCGCTGGTAGGTGGGATCGCAGCCATCTGGATCGCCCGCTTGCCCATCTCGCTGGGCGCGGCAGTTGGCTTCGTGACGGTGTTCGGGATTACTCTGCGCAACTCGATCATGCTGCTGTCGCATTACCGGACCCTGGTGACCGAGGAGGGTCTACCCTGGTCCTGGGAGACGGCGCGCCTCGGAGCGATGAATCGCCTTGCGCCCATCCTGATGACGGCCTCGGTCACGGCGCTGGGCTTGCTGCCACTGGCGATCGGCGCACATCTTCCGGGTCAGGAGATCGAAGGGCCGATGGCCATCGTGATTCTCGGCGGTTTGTTCAGTTCGACCGCACTGACCCTACTGGTGCTGCCGACCCTGGCACTTTGCTTCGCGCGGTTCGTGGCGGTGGAGCCGGGGGGGACTGCCGCGGCACAGTCATCGATGCCATGACGACTGCGGAAGTTCCGTGGGTCAGAGTCACATCGGCACCGACACGACAATACCGTGCTGCCGGATGTCAGATTGCAATCTCGGTGATCTCGGTGGCCGGTTTGCACACGGCTGCAGCCGTTGCCACCGGCACGCCCTGATGCCCGCTTTGGCCGACCTCCCGTCGTTGGTCGGGTGTCGGCACCTCGGCCAATGCGGGCACTAGGCGCTGCCAGCGGCTGCGACGGCAATGGTGTGGTCAGCGGCCGCCGACACCGTCGGACTCGTGAACCGCCGCTTTCAGGGCCATCGACCGAGCGCTGGACTCGCGGGGGAGCATGCTGTCGTTGGTGTCCCGAGCCAGTGCATCCGCCCAGGGCGTCGTTGTTGCTGAGCTGCCTACTTGATGAAGGATCGTAGCTGGGAAGCACCCTGGAAACGTCTCCGTCACGCTCTCGACGCGGGTGCTGGCAGACGCATGCAAAAGCGCGTGTGGCCTGCGGCGGACATGGCGCCCACGCTTCCACCGTGGGCTTCGGCGATCGACTTGACGATGGCCAGCCCCAGGCCGGCTCCCTCGCCGTTGCGCTGGCGCGAGGGGTCAGCGCGGTAGAAGCGGTCGAACAGGCGGGGCAGGTGCTCGGCGGCAATAGCGGCGCCCGGGTTCTCGACGCAGACTTCGAGCCAGCCGGAGGGGTCGCCTTCAAATCGTACGGTGACCGTGGCCCCAGCCGCGGTGTGGCGAATCGCGTTGGACAGCAGGTTCGAAAGTGCGCGTCGCAGCATCGCGCGGTCGCCACGGATCCGTGGGGCTTCGCCGACGGATTGCAGCCCGACTCCGCGTTCCTCGGCCCAGGCCTCGAAATACTCGAACAGCTCGATCATTTCGGCACTCAGGTCCACCTCGGCCTGCTCCGGGCGGATCAACTGGTGCTCGGCCTGTGCGAGGAACAGCATGTCGCCGATCATCGCGCTCATGCGTTCGTACTCCTCGAGGTTGGAGTAGAGGATCTCGCGGTAGTCGTCGGCACTGCGCGCGCGCGAAAGCGCGACCTGGGTCTGCGTGCGCAGGTTCGTGACGGGCGTGCGCAATTCGTGCGCGATGTCGGCGGAGAAATTCGACAGACGCTCGAAACTCTGCCCGATGCGCTCGAGCATCGCGTTGAACGACGCGACGAGCCCGGCCAGTTCCACGGGCACCCTGTCCGGGTCGAGGCGCACGTCAAGGCGCTCCGAGCTGACCTCGCGCATGCGCGCGCCGATGCGCCGGATCGGAGCATGCCCCTGGCGCACCGCCAGCCAGGCCACGAGCACGCTGAATGCGCTGGCCGCCAGCGTGCCCAGCCACAGCGCGCGCCGCAGCGCGGCCAGGAAGCGCAGGTGGTAGTCGATGGCGGTGGCCAGGATCACGGTGTCGCGGTCGATTCGCAGCACCGCGCCGCGGTAGCTGCGCCCGCCGGTGGTCCAGATGCGCAGCGCGCCAGCGTCCAGCTGCGGGACGGCCGGGTCGGCATGCGCGCGCGCGGCAAGTCCCGCCGGAGTCGCGTCGAACAGCACGCGACCGTCGGCACCCTCGACGCGGAAGTACACCTCGTGGTGATCCGCGATGGTCTCGGCGAAACGCTGTTGCAGGTCCTCGCTGCCGACGCCCGCGGCAGCGTCGTCGAGGGCCAGGCGCAGGGTCTGCGCCACCGGGCGAAGCTGCCCCAGGTCCTGGCCCGCGAAATGCTCCTCGATCGACGACTCCAGCGCCGCCGCGGCGACCAGGAAAGTCAGCGTGGTGGCCAGGCCGACCCACGCCGTCACGCGTAGCGCCAGCGACGCCGGGCGGCGTGCGTGGCGTCCGGCGCGAGCCCCGAGCAGCTCAGCCGTCGGCATCCGGCAGGTCCAGCGTGTAGCCCATGCCGCGCACGGTGCGGATCAGCTTGGGTGAGAAAGCGTCGTCGACCTTCGCGCGCAGACGCCGAATGGCCACGTCGATCACGTTCGTGTCGCTGTCGAAGTTCATGTCCCAGACCTGCGAGGCGATCAGCGAACGCGGCAGCACCTCCCCCTGGCGCCGCACCAGCAGCTCGAGCAGCGCGAACTCCTTGTTGCTCAGATTGATGCGCGTGCCGCCGCGGCTGGCGCGCCGCCGCGGCAGGTCGAGTACCAGGTCGGCCACCTGCAGCTTCTCGGCCAGCGCGGGATTGCGACCGCGACGCAGCAGCGAGCGCACGCGCGCCAGCAACTCGGTGAAGGCGAAGGGCTTGACCAGGTAGTCGTCGGCGCCGAGCTCCAGCCCCTTGACGCGGTCGTCGACGCTGTCACGCGCGGTCAGGAACAGCACGGGGACGTCGCGCCCGGCCTCGCGCAGCGCTCGCAGGATGCGCCAGCCGTCGACGTCGGGAAGCATCACGTCGAGCACGATCAGGTCGTGGTCGCCGGTCATCGCCAGGTGGTGCCCGTCCAGGCCGTTGCGCGCGAGATCGACGACGAAGCCAGCTTCGCTCAAACCCTGGCGCAGGTAGTCGGCCGTCTTGGCCTCGTCTTCGACCACGAGCAGTTTCATCAATGCACCGTCCTTACCCGCACTCTAGCCCGCGCCTGCTTGCGCAGTCATGACCGCGAGATGACATCAATGTAATCGACTGGTCATCGGGGGGACAGGCTCCGGATACTAATGTCTGTATCAAGCATCCGGTGGCAGCGCGCAAGGCGACTCGCTGCGACCGTCGGACGCGAATCGACCGAAAGGAGAACGACATGATGTGGTACGGACACCCCGGCGGATGGGGATGGGGCTACGGGATGATGGGCGGCTTCGGCTGGGTGTTCATGCTACTGCTGGTCATCGTGGTCGTGGCGCTCGTGGTGGGACTGCTGCGCGACGTGTTCATCGGCATGCGTGGGCATCACGCCACGCCGAGGGTCCCGGGGTCCTCGGCACGAGCCATCCTTGACGAGCGCTATGCGAGGGGTGAGATCGACGCCGACGAGTACAAGCGCCGGCGCGCCGACCTGGACCTGCGTTGACTCGGATTTTCTGTTCGCAAAGGAGCGAATCATGATCAAGTGGAACAAGCGTCTGGCGCTCGGCCTGGTGGCCGCGCCCGTGATGGTCCTCGGCGCGGCCGCGCTTCCTGTCCTGGCGGCGGGCACGGCCAGTGCGCCCGCGACGACGGCCCAGTCCGACGCCTACGGCCCGGGCTACGGCTATGGCATGGGCCCGGCAATGATGGGCGGCTACGGACCGGGCTACGCGGGCGGGGCCTGGCAGCGTGGATCGGCGGGTGCGCACCCGCACCCATGGGCACATGGTGGTTATGGTGGCTACGGCCCCGGCATGATGGGAGGCTACGGCGGCTATGGCGGCTTCGGTCCGGGCATGATGGCGGGCTACGGCGGCTATGGCGGCGTCGGTCCGGGGATGATGGCGGGCTACGGTGGCTACGGTCCCGGGATGATGGGAGGCTACGGCGGCTATGGCATGGGCCCCTGGATGATGGGCGGCTTCGGCGCCTACGGGGGATGGGGCGTGAATCCCCAGCTCAGTGCCGCGCAGCGCACGAAAGTCGTGGGTATCGAGAAGGCCTTGTTCGACAAGCAGTGGCCGCTGATGCAGTCCATGCAGAAGGTCATGTTCGAGTCCTGGGGCCGGGCCGCCGACGGCAAGCTCGATGTCGACGCGATCATGAAGCGCGCCACGACGCTGTCGCAAGTGCGCCTGCAGATGCTGCGCAACCACCTCGAGGCGGCCAAACAGATCGACGCGGTGCTGACGCCGCAGCAGCGCGACAGCATCGGCGACGCGCCGTGAGTCCGCTCCCGCCGGGGCGGCCCGCGCGGGGACGAACCCCCCGCTTGCTGGCCCGGCGGAAACCGTTCGAGCGCGGGAGCCCCTCGGGGCGTGCGATGGAACTCGCCAAACTGGAGCATGGAATGAGACCGACGATCAGGCGCTGCGCGCGCGGTGCCTTCGTGATGGCGGCCCTGCTGGCTGCGGCTTGGGGTACCAGCTGCCAGGCACAAATGGCCGGTGGAGGCTACGGAGCCTACGAAGGTTACGGCGGCATGATGGGCGGCGGCATGATGGGCTTCGCCCAGTCCGACCGGCCCGTCGAGCCTGGCTGGGGCGGGGCAGTGCTGGACTACGCGCAGGTGCGTGATTTCCTCGCCGCCAGCGCGCCGGGCGCCCGCGTGTACGCCCGTGCGAACACGGTTACCTACAGCGGCCGTGACGTGCGCATCGCGATGGTCGCGGTGCAGCCCGGCCACCCGGACCAGACCTTCGAGGTGGCCGGATTGACCAACCCGACGCTGGTGGTTCCGCGCGGTGCCACCGTGCGCATCGACCTGGTGAACATGGACTATGGCCGCAACATGGAGCACGGGTTGATCATTACCCCCGCTCCGCCGCCTTATCCCTACATGTCCATGATGGCGACGGGCCCGGGGCTGGTCCAACTCGAGCCCTTGCTGCCGTGGCGCAGCGACAGCCGCTTGCAGGCTGCCAGCTACGCGGAGCTTTCCACCAGCTTCGTCGCCGGCGAGCCGGGAACGTACTGGTACGTGTGTCCGACACCGGAGCACGCCGAGAAGGGCATGGTTGGCCGCTTCATCGTCCGGTGATGCCCGTGAGCGGCCTGCCCGGCTGCGGTATCGCAGGTTCCGCGCGAACCTGACGGAATTGTCATCACACGGTCATCGACGTGTCGGGAACCGGGCGCGATCATGATTGGAAACGCAGGCGCAGCGCGCCTGTGCGCATCCCTGATTCGTCCGGAGATCGACGACCATGCAAGTCTCACGAAGCCTTTCCCTGGGCTTCATTCGGCGTGTCGCCGCGATGCTGGCGCTTGCCGGCATGGCGGGCGCAGCGCTGTTGTGGGTGCCCCAAGCTCATGCCACGCAGTTCGCGGTGCCCGATGAACCTCGCATTCCTGCCGGTGCCCCGATCCGTAGCTGGGCCGACAATGGCCAAGCGGGGCTGTCGCTGCTGCAGATCGTCGACGGCATCGCGCTGCCGCGCGGAGCGACGCTGCGCGGGACCGTGACCAGCGACACGAACTGCGCGCCCGACGCACGGGGCCTGAGCCATTGCCACAACGGGATCGACCTTGACAACGGCATGCGCATCGTGGTGGTCCACACCCACGCGATGATGCAGCACCCCTGCCTGAAACCGGGGCAGCGCATCACGGTCACGGGCTTTTCGGGCACCTGGATCATGGCGCGCACGGCAGCGGCGTAGCGGCTGTACGGTGCTCTCGCCGGGATCCGGGCGGCCCGACGGCCGCGCTTACCTGGTGCCGGCCTGCTGCACGTGGACCCGGCCCACGAGGTAATCGACGGCTTGCAGGATGCGTTCGTCGGTCGGGATCCGGGAAAGATCGGCCGAGACCTCGTAGGTTCCTTGCACGGCTATGGTCGGCACGCCGTCGATGCCGTAGTCATTCATCAGCTGCGTGGCGCGCCGGACCTGCATGGCCACGCCGAAGGAGTTGACGGTCGCCAGGAAGGTCTGCCTTGCGATGCCGTGCGCGGCCAGCCACGCGGCCATCTGGTCCGGAGTGTTCAGCGCGATGTGCTGTTCGTGGATGGCATGGAAGATGTCCCCCTGCAGGCTGTCGGCCTTGCCCAGCGCCACCAGCGTGTAGTAGAGCTTTTGCTGCGGGATGAACTGCGCCGTGAAGGCCACCGGAACGCGTTCGACCACCACGTAGGACGGCTGCCTGCGCACCCACGCGTCGAGTTCAGGCTCGAGCGCATTGCAGTGCGGGCAGTTGTACCAGAAGAACTCCGTGACCACGACCTTGCCCGGGCGCCCCACCGGCTGGTGGGCGGACAGCTCGTTGTAGCCCGTGCCCTTCTGGAAGGGGGCGGCGGCTTGCGTGATCGTGGCGCCCACGGCGATTGCGAGAAGCATGGCGAGCAGGGCGAGGAGGCGTTGTATCGGATGCGCATTCATGATCGGGGTTTCGAGTCGCTGAAGCATGCGGCGTCGGTTCGCCGCAGCAAGCCGTGGCTGTGATCGACCGGATGCCCTTTGACTTGAAGCCGCCGGAATCCATGTCAGGGCGGTCCCGAGGCCGCGTGACCTCGAACATGACAGGATCGTCATCGGGCGGTCATGTGCCCGATGGAAATGGATGCCTAGACTGTGAACGATCGGCAAAGGAGTCCGGGCTCCGGGCGAGCCTGCGGACGCGGTCCCCGCGTTGACTGGATGCGCGCGGGTCGAAGCGATCCCGATCAGGAGGGAACACGATGGACGACCGATCGCATGAGCAGGCGGCGACGCAAGCGCCGTCGTGCTCGCACAACCACGAACACGCCCCTGAGCATCAACATGGGAATTCGCATGTGCGCGGGCCCGAATCGGCTGGATCGATGCAGGCCGCGCATTCCTCCACCGCGCCCGGCGCGCGCTACACCTGCCCGATGCATCTCGATGTCCTCAGCGATGCTCCGGGTGCCTGTCCCAAGTGTGGCATGGCGCTGGAGCCCGTGATGCCGGCGGCGCCAGCATCGCGCACGCAGTGGGTGTGCCCTATGCACTCGGAGATCGTGCGCGATACGCCGGGCTCCTGCCCGAAGTGCGGCATGGCGCTGGAGCCGCGCAGCGTGGCCGCGCAGTCGGAGCGCAACCCGGAGCTGGAATCGATGACCCGGCGCTTCTGGGCCAGCCTTGTGCTCGCCATCCCCGTGCTGGCGCTGGCGATGAGCGACCATGTTCCCGGCCTGTCTGGTGCGCTCGCGCCGTACAAGGCCTTGTTCTCGTGGATCGAGTTCGTGCTCGCCACGCCGGTCGTGGTGTGGGGTGGCTGGCCGTTCTTCGTCAAGGGCTGGGATTCGCTGCGCACGCGCAACCTGAACATGTTCACGCTGATCGCCCTCGGTGTCGGGGTGGCCTACCTGTACAGCATGGTGGCGCAACTGGCGCCGCAGGTCTTTCCTCCGGCATTCCGCGATCCGGCCACCGGTGCGGTGGACGTGTACTTCGAGGCGGCCGCGGTGATCGTGACCCTGGTGCTGCTGGGTCAGGTGCTGGAACTGCGCGCGCGCAGCAACACCAATGCGGCGATCCGCGCGTTGCTGGGCCTGGCGCCGAAGATGGCACGCCGCATCGCGGACGACGGCTCGGAAGCGGACGTTCCGCTCGAGCAGGTGCGGGTGGGCGATCACCTGCGCGTGCGCCCCGGCGAGAAGATCCCGGTGGACGGTGTGGTGCTGGAAGGCGCCTCGTCGGTGGACGAGTCGATGATCACCGGTGAGTCCATTCCGGCCGAGAAGTCGAGCGGCGACAAGGCGGTGGGCGCCACCGTCAACGGTAGCGGCTCGCTGATCATCGAGGCCCGACGCGTGGGTTCGGACACGCTGCTGGCGCAGATCGTGCACATGGTGTCGGAGGCCTCGCGCAGCCGCGCGCCCATCCAGCGCCTGGCCGACGTCGCGGCCGCCTGGTTCGTGCCCATCGTGGTCGTGGTGGCGCTGCTTACCTTCGTGCTGTGGGCGTGGCTCGGCCCGGCGCCGTCCATGGCCTATGCCGTAATCAACGCGGTGGCCGTATTGATCATCGCCTGCCCCTGCGCGTTGGGGCTGGCCACGCCGATGTCCATCATGGTGGCCACGGGCAAGGGGGCCACGATGGGCGTGCTGTTCAAGAACGCCGAGGCCATTGAGACCCTGCGCAAGGTCGACACCCTGGTGGTGGACAAGACCGGTACCCTCACCGAAGGTAAGCCGCGCCTGCAGGAGGTGGTGCCGATGCAGGGCTGGGACGCCGACGAGGTGCTGCGCCTGGCGGCCAGCCTGGAGCGCGGCAGCGAGCACCCGCTGGCGGCGGCGATCGTGCAGGGCGCGCAGCAGCGCTCGCTCGCGCTGGAGGCGCCCGCCGACTTCCAGGCAGCAGTTGGCAGGGGCATCGGCGGGCGCATCGGTGGGCGCGCGGTGCTGTTGGGCAACGCCGCGCTATTGTCGGGGCACGGCATCGGCATCTCGGCGCTGGTCGCGCCGGCCGAGGTGCAGCGTACGCAGGGGCGCACGGCCATGTTCCTGGCCGTGGACGGCCAGCCGGCTGGCCTGGTGGCGGTGGCCGACGCGGTCAAGGCCAGCACGCCCCAGGCGATTCGCGAACTGCACGACGACGGCCTGCGCATCGTCATGCTCACCGGAGACAACGAGACCACGGCGAAGGCCGTGGCCCGGGACCTGGGCATCGACGACGTGATCGCCGGGGTGCTGCCGGACCAGAAGGCGCAGCAGGTCAAGCGCCTGCAGGCCGAGGGGCGCTTCGTCGCGATGGCCGGCGACGGCATCAACGACGCGCCGGCGCTAGCACAGGCGCAGGTGGGCATCGCGATGGGAACCGGCACCGATGTCGCCATGGAAAGTGCCGGCGTGACCCTGATCCAGGGCGATCTGCGGGGCATCGTGCGCGCGCGCCGCCTGAGCCGCGCCACGCTGGGCAACATTCGCCAGAACCTGTTCTTCGCCTTTGTCTACAACAGCCTGGGCGTGCCGGTGGCGGCCGGCATCCTGTATCCCTTCTTCGGCGTCCTGCTGTCGCCGGTGATCGCCGCCGCGGCGATGTCGTTCAGTTCGGTCTCGGTGGTGGCCAACGCGTTGCGGCTGCGGCATGCGAAGGTGTAGGTGCATGAGAAGCGACGCGGCGGTAGGTGCGTTCCGGCTCGCTGCGCGCGGTCGAGTCGCGGTGCGGCAGAATCGGTGGATCGATATCCGCGGGTCCTCAAGCTTCGCCGACGCGTGGGACACGCGTTGCGCTGCGGCCGCGGCGAGTGACGCGCCGACTGCATCCGATTCCTGAATCGGTGCCGTGGGGCAGGTGTGCGTGGTGAGCCCGGCGTGAACACGATCATGAATGCTTCTTTCTGGATCGAGGCCGGGCTCGCGATAGCAGCCGGCGCGCTGCTCAATCTCACGCCGTGCGTGCTTCCGGCAGTGCCGATCAAGGTGCGCACCATCTTGCGCGAGGCGGGCGACGCCGCTGGTTCAAGGGTCCTGTCGGCTGCCTTGTTCACCCTGGGCTCGGTTTCCTTTTTCGCGGCTCTGGGGCTGCTCACGGCGTTCGCGCACCTGCAATGGGGCGTGCTGTTCCAGTCGCGTTGGGTGCTCGCGGGGCTGGTCCTGATGCTTGTCCTGCTCGCGGCGGCCAGCTTCAGCGGGCGCTCGCTTCCGATCCCCGGCGGGCTTGCACAGCTGGGAGGCGCACGCTATTTCGAGCCCTTCGCATCGGGCATGGCCGTGGGGATCCTGTCGACACCGTGCACCGGGCCGCTGCTGGGCGGCGTGCTGGTGTTCGCGCTGACCCGGCCCACGCTCGACATCGTCACCTTGTTCGTCGCCATGGGCCTGGGCATGGCACTGCCGTACGCGCTGCTGCTGCTTCGCCCTTCCTGGTTGCAGCGCCTGCCGCGGGCCGGAGCATGGACCGAGGTGGTTCGGCACAGTTTCGGTTGGCTGCTGCTCGCGGCCGCGCTGTTTTTCGTGCAAAGCCTGTTGCCGGGATGGCTCGGCAATGCGCTATGGCTGGCCTGGTTCGCCGCGCTGGCGCTGTGGGTCGGGTTCATCGCGATGCGTGCCCGCGACCGGAGCACTCGATGGGCGGCGGTGCTCGCGGCCCTTCCGGCATTGCTGCTTGCCTACTTCGGCTCCAGCGTCTGGCCCGTGGCGGGGCAGGGCATGCCGTGGCAACCGCCTCGCGCCGACACCGTGTCGCAGATCTCCGCGCTGCACAGGCCGACGCTGGTCGAGTTCACCGCGGCATGGTGTCTGAACTGCCGGATCATGGAACGCATGGTCTATCGCGACCCCGCGGTGTTGAAGGCGGTGCGTGAATCCGGCGCCGTCGCGCTTCAGGCCGACCTGACCCGGCCGGACCCCGTGCTGCAGCAGTTGCTCACGCGCTATGGCGGAGCGGGGCTGCCGTTCCTGGCAGTGCTCGACAGCCAGGGCCGGGAGGTCGGCCATTTCGCCGGACTGTTCAGCGCGGGCGCGTTGATCGGCCGCCTGCACGAACTGCCCACCCCGATCGTGTCGACCAACGTCGGCGCACCGAGCGACTCTGCGGACGAGGTGGGCGCCCGCGTGACCTCGACGCCGGCCGGGGCGCTGGTGACGCTCGACATCGCGCGAGGATGGCACGTGTATTCCAACCCGCCTTCCACGCCGTACCTGATTCCGGCCAGCGTGACCGTCTTTCGTGCGGGGCGTGCGCTGCCGATCACTCCGCGCTATCCGCCGGGGCAGGACATCGGCGTGCGCATCGAAAGGCAAACCATCCTGGTCTATGAGAACGGGACGAGGATCGATCTGCCGGGGCTGACCCACGTGCGCGCTGTGCAGGTGCGGGTGTGGGTCCAAGCCTGCAAGGATTCGGGCTTGTGTCTGCCGCCGGCGACCGTCGTCGCAAGACCTCCGGCGAGTTGATCCGAGCGGGATGACATCCGTGGCGCCGCAGATGACAAAACCGTCATGGGCCGGTCATGCTCCGGAAAGTATGGCGTTTCTAGCATGCGTTGCTCGGAGTGGAAAGCTTCCACTCCACAACGTCCGCGCGGCACGAGCCAGTCGCGCGGCGAATTCCTTCAAGAACCGAGGAATCCATGCGACGTTCATACCCAGATGCTCTCCGTGGGACTGGAATCGCCCGGCGCCGCTTCGTCCAGGGCCTGGCTGCCGGCGGCGTGCTGTTCGGCCTGCCCACGCTGGCCGCCCAGGCCCAGGGCCGCCCCGCGGTCACGCACACAGGCAGCGCGCCGGAGCTTCGCGGCACCGAATTCGACCTGGTGATCGCCGAGACCCCGGTGAACTTCACCGGCCATGCGCGCATGGCCACCACCGTCAACGGTTCGCTGCCGGGACCCACGCTGCGCTGGCGCGAAGGCGACACGGTGACCATTCGCGTCACCAACCGCATGGCCCGCATGACGTCGATCCACTGGCACGGCATGCTCGTGCCCTACCAGATGGACGGGGTCCCGGGTTTGAGCTTCGCCGGCATTGCCCCGGGGCAGACCTTCGTCTACCGCTTCCAGGTGCGTCAGTCGGGAACCTTCTGGTACCACTCGCACTCGGGCATGCAGGAGCAGACCGGGCTGTACGGCGCGATCGTCATCGATCCGGCCCACGGGCACGGCGTGCAGTCCGACACCGACCAAGTGGTGGTGCTGTCGGACTGGATGGACGCGGACCCGATGCGCGTGCTGGCCAAATTGAAGGCCGACAGCGGCTTCGACAACTACCACCAACCCACGGCGGTGGATTTCTTCGACGACGTCAGGCGCAACGGCTTGCGCGCCGCGCTGGACAAGCGCGCCATGTGGCAGCGCATGCGCATGAGCTGGGGTGACCTGTCCGATCTGTCGGGAGCCACGCTGACCTACCTGGCCAACGGCACCACGCCGGCCGGCAATTGGACGGCTCAGGTCAACCCCGGCAAGGTCGCGCGCCTGCGCTTCATCAACGGCGCCGGCAACACCTTCTACGACGTGCGCATCCCGGGCCTGAAGCTCCGCGTGGTGTCCACCGACGGCCAGGACGTGGAGCCGGTGACGGTGGACGAGTTCCGCTTTGGCCCCGGCGAGACCTATGACGTGCTGGTGCGCCCGACGGACGACGCCTACACGATCTTCGCGCAGAGCATGGATCGCACCGGCTACGCGCGCGGCACGCTGGCGGCGCGGCCGGGGCTGAGCGCCCCCGTGCCGGCGATGGACGCGCGCCAGAACCTGAGCATGCTGGACATGATGGGCGACATGTCGTCGATGGCCGGCATGGGCTCGATGCCCGGCATGGACATGGGCACGGCGCCCGCAGCGCGCCACGCGCCCACCGAGTACGGCCCCGGCGTGGACGCCCGCGTCGACAGCCCGCGCACCAACCTGGACGACCCCGGCGTGGGCCTGCGCGGCAACGGCCGGCGCGTGCTGACCCTGGCCGACCTGCACACCGTGGGTGGCCCGCTCGATGCGCGCGAGCCGGGGCGCACGCTGGAGTTCCACCTCACCGGCAACATGGAGCGCTACGTCTGGTCCATCGACGGGGTGAGCTTCGGCGATTCCGCCCCGGTGCTGTTCCACCACGGCGAGCGCCTGCGCGTCACGCTGGTCAACGACACCATGATGACCCACCCGATGCACATGCACGGCATGTGGAGCGAGGTCGAGGACGCGAACGGACGTTTCCTGGTGCGCAAGCACACGGTGCCGGTGCAGCCGGCGCAGCAGCTCAGCTACCGGGTCAGCGCCGATGCCGTGGGGCGCTGGGCCTGGCACTGCCATCTGATGATGCACATGGATGCGGGCATGTTCCGCGAAATCCTGGCAGCCTGAGGAAACGAACATGCACAAGACGATCCACACGACGTTCCATGCGAGCATCCTCGCGACAGCCATCGCGGCCGCGATTCCGGCGTCGGCGCGGGCGATGGACATGCAGGGCATGGCCATGCCGGCCGGCCCGACGTCCGCGAAGCCGGCCGCGTCCGCGCCCGCCCCGGGCGCCTCCATGGCCGGTATGACCATGCCGGGCATGGCGATGCCCCCGAGCGCGGCCCCGGCTCCCGCGCAGGCCGCGCCTCGCACGGCCGACACCGATCCGGGCGGCTACACGCTGACCACCGGGCCGTACATCCCGGCCGGCGTGAAGCCGCCGCGCCTGGCGGACCAGGAGAGCTTCGGCTCCGGGCTGGTGGATCGCCTGGAACGTGCCTACAGCCACGACTCCGGCCACTGGACCGCCTATGACGTGCAGGCCTGGTACGGGCGCGACTTCAACCGCCTGGTGCTCAAGGCCGAAGGGCAGGCCTCGCAGGGGCGTCTGCAGGATGCGCGTACCGAACTGCTGTGGGGCCACGCCATCGCCGCGTACTGGGACTCGCAACTCGGCGTGCGCCACGACAACGGCGGCGGCCCCGACCGCAACTGGCTGGCCCTCGGCGTGCAGGGCCTCGCGCCATACTGGTTCAACGTCGAGGCCACCGGCTACCTGGGCGACCAGGGACGCAGCGCCTTGCGCCTGAGCGCCAGCTACGAACTGCTGCTGACCCAGCGCGTGGTGTTGCAGCCGCAGCTCGAGATCAACGCCTACGGCAAGGACGATCCGGCGCGCGGCATCGGCGGCGGCCTGTCCGACGCCACCGCCGGGCTGCGCCTGCGCTATGACATCTCACGCCAGTTCTCGCCCTACATCGGCGTGGAGTGGAGCGGGCGCTTCGGGCGCACCGGCGACTACGCGCAGGCGGCGGGCGAGCGCCGCGACACGGCCGACGTGGTCGTCGGCGTGCATTTCTGGTTCTGATGTTGCTTCGACCCCTCTTCGGGAGTCACGGCATGTTCAAGCCGGCCGGGCGGGGCCACGGCGCTGCGGGGCCGCCGCCCGGCCGGCGGACCCATGCCTCATGGAAGCAGGCGGCCCGGATGGGTTTCCTGTGCACGTAGCAGCACCCACGCCCCGGAGGCCAGCAGCCACGCCGCGCTGACCCAGAAGGCCGGTTCGATCGTGCCGCGCGCCTGCGCCACCAGCCCGAGCACCAGCGCGCCGATGGCGTAGCCGGTGTCGCGCCAGTAGCGGTAGGTGCCCAGCGCCGAGCTGCGCCAGCTCGGGTGGGCGATGTCGGCCACCGAGGCGATCAGGTTCGGGTAGAGCAGCGCCATGCCCACGCCCATGACCACGGCGCTGGCCAGCCAGGCCGCGAAGCCGCGCACCAGCACCGCGCAGGCCACGCCGGCGCCGAGCAGCCACAGTCCGGCCACCACCGGGCGCTTGCGCCCGATGCGGTCCGACAGCGGCCCGGTCCACAGTTGCGACGCGCCCCAGCTCAGCCCGTACACCCCGGTGACCCAGCCGACCTGCACCAGGCCCAGCCCGTGGC